>CAYGQX010000036.1:0-1025 GCA_964352245.1 uncultured Porphyrobacter sp. | reverse complement strand
TCGTAACGGCGGCTTGCAAACCACGCGACAAGAGAAGGTCGGCTACCGCGACATGGCCGGGGTTAGGGCGCGCAGCAAACACGTCTGGATCTACGAACTCACTCAGATAAACACCAAGTTCGCCCCTCTGGAAGAACATCTCCGCTTGATCCTCAATTCCAGCAGGAAGCGGCGGTCTCAGGCCGCCGTAGCGCGCGTCGTACTCGACCTTGGCAGCGGAGGCGATCGCGGCAGCACTGGGCAGATTGCTCGGCGCAGCCATTGAGAGACCTGCGCCAGCGATTAGAACAAGTCTATTATTCAGTATACCATCGAGGGCCAGCGCAATCGCTTCTTCGTTAGTTGTCGGTGTCATTCGACCGGAATAACCGCGTCCCCCTATAAGCGCCAGTCGTCTGTGAGCTCGTACAAATCTGACCCGTGAACAAAAGATTCCGACATTTGACTCGTTAAATTGCAGCAGAGCCGAGTGCCTACGGTTGCTGTTGTTAAACTTTTAGAAGTGGAGGATGGACACGTTTATGGATTAAAAAACTGAATGGAGATAATAGCTGAAATCGGGACACAAAGCCGCCATCGGGCATTGCGCGTTCAACGAGCTACGAAATTAGCCCAGTCAGTCATCAGCGGTTTGCGTTTGTCGAGGTAGTCGGTGCGCCGATAGGCTGCTTCGACCTTGTTCGCGATCGTATGAGCCAACGCGGCTTCTGCCACCTCGCCCGGATAGCTAGTCTTTTCCGCTACCCAGTCCCGAAACGACGAGCGGAAGCCGTGAACGGTGTAATCGTCTCCCTTGTCGCGCAGGACCTTGAGCAGGGTCATATCTGACAATTGGCGACGCGGGTTCTGTCCTGGGAAGACAAGATCGCTGACGGGCGAACGGAACGCTTTCGCTCGCTTGAGAACATCCAACGCCGCTTCCGACAGCGGGACAACATGGACGGTTCCTGCTTTCATGCGTTCAGCGGGAATCGTCCAAAGCTTCTTCTTGACGTCTATCTCGCCCCAGCATGCGCCGCGAACTT
>CAYGQX010000035.1:0-1268 GCA_964352245.1 uncultured Porphyrobacter sp. | reverse complement strand
TAATAATCAGAAAGAACAAAAGAGAGAATTAAGGTTAGTATACACGGTGAAGCTTATGACTTCGACAACATTGATAATCCTCTCTCTTTTACTACTTAAATCACGTTCAGTTCTGTGAGACTTTAGATCTCGATTTCAAGTTGTTGTGATACCAGTAGCTAGTTCTTTCATAAACTATTTTGTATGAATAAATATAAAGAAACTTATGGAGTTGACATTAGTAAAGATGTCTTTGATGTACATGGTAGTAACAAAGGTTACAACCAGTAAGAACGATATAACCGGATTCAAGAAATACCTTAAAGAAATACCTGAAGGTTCATTGGTGGTTATGGAAGCTACAGGTTATTATCATTATAGACTTGCACAGTTTCTTTATAAGAATGGAGTACTTGTATCTGTTGTAAACCCATTGTGTATTAAACGTTTCCTTCAAATGAAGCTTGCAAAGGTGAAAACGGACAAGAGCGATGCAAAGGCCATATGTGAATATGGACTCATCAATGAAGTTCCTCTTTATAATGCTTTGACAGATACCCAGAGTGAATGTTTACAGTTATTTCGGTTATTGGATACGTATTTAAAACAACGTACTGCAACTAAGAACAAGATACATGCAGAAGCAGTTTTGGGTATTCCATCAAAGTTTGTTTATCGTTCCTTGATGCGTAATAAGAAGCAGCTAAATAAGGAGGTGCTCGCTATCGAATCAAAGATTCTATCATTGGTAAAAGAGGACCAACAAGAACAATTGACCTTATTGACCTCCATACCAGGAATAGGGCAAAAGACTGCCTTGTTCTTAATAGTGGTCACTGATGGTTTTTCTAAGTTCGAAACGGCATCACAGCTTTGTAGTTATGTTGGTATTACACCAACTATACGTGAGTCAGGGAGTAGTGTTAGAGGTCGTGCACGTATAAGTAAGGTCGGCAACAGAAAGCTTCGTAATTTACTATTTCTATGTTCTTTTAATGCATGTAAACACAACAGGGCATGTAAGGAGGTATATGAGCGAATAGTGAACAAAGGCAAGAGTAAGAAATTAGCTTTGATAGCAGTAGCGAACAAACTAATTAAACAGTGCTTTGCTATCGCAAAATCGAGAAGGCCATATGACGAAACTTACGTTTCAATATTGCCTAGATAAACAGAAGAAAAATCCATTAAAAAAGCTCAAAGAATCCGATTTTTGAATCTATGAGCCTAGAATATTAATGTCTCAAATTAAAGAAGAATCTATTTGTTTTTTACCTCAGTTCTTTGTT
>CAYGQX010000034.1:0-1449 GCA_964352245.1 uncultured Porphyrobacter sp. | reverse complement strand
TCCTATGAAAAGCCCTAGTCCAGTTCTCTAAAGTTAATTAATATTTTTTATTTGTCTTAAACCACCTTTTTTTTCTTTTAATATAACTTGCTCGGCATCCTATGTGTGATACACCTTTTTACGAGGGTTCACCGGCATCTGTATGATTATTAAGTTATAATAAACCCAGCCACTTGCTATAAAAATGTGATTCTAATTCCTTAGATCACCCACGTTGTTTTGTGGTATGGGTTTCACTACTGTTTTGTGAGCTTTGTTATGATTCTTTGTTTCAATTTATGACTACTCAATTACCCCAATCGCATAAGGAGTTTCGGTTTTAATCACAGCTAACGTTCTATTAAGTAATTTTCGCGCTACTTTAATAATAATGCTCTTCACATTTTTACCTTGATGTTTTCGATAGTATGCTTGCATCACAGGATCTGCCCGTATGGCCTGCCAAGAAGCCTCTACAAAATAACTACGTATCAATCGATGTGCGCGAGGTGTTATGCCAAGGGTCTTATAATTACTTCCGCTTTGATGGACTCCTGGGGCCAGCCCCACATAACCCGCCAAGTGTTTGACACTGTTAAAGCGCCTGAGATCTCCTAGTTCGCAAAGGATACCACAGGCAACGATGCCACCGATCCCTGGAATGCTTCTGAGCAACATATAATCTTTCTTATAATGCATCTTACAGTACCTTCTGAGCTGTGTCGATACATCACGCAGTTCTTGGTCGACAAAACGAAAGAAACGCATTCGACTATCCAGAGTAGCTTTAGCTGTTGGATGTTTAAAGACCATATCATCTAACCAATTTCTGTATTTATGACTCCAATGATCATTGTCGAACTCCTCAGGTTCTTTAATCCCGAAATACAACAATTGCATCTTTATATAGCTCTTTATCCTCCTAAAATCCTTGACCAAATCGTTACGCCTTCTAAAGAGACTCCGTAGCTGTTCTCTATCCACATCTGGGATATGAATGCCTTCTAGACGACCATCCTTCAGTTCCCTTGCGATTAATTGGGCGTCTATCTTATCGGTCTTAGTATGCTTCTCCTTACCTTTTCTATGAATGTCTGCAGGGTTTACTACTAAAGACCTCCAACCGTAAGACTCAAAAGTACGGTGAGCATAATACCCACAACAACCAGCTTCATAAGCCGTCGAAACTTCGTAGTCAGGAAAATGTTTGGAAACATAAACTCGCAATTGTTCGGGGTCGGGAGCCATACTAAACGACTTGCCAGAAAATAAGTCTGTAGCACAATGAATTTTCCAACTTCGTTTGTGAATGTCGATTCCAATGAATAGCTTTGGTTGAGCAGTTTGTTGAGTAATCATATCTTAATTGTTTTAGTGAACTTTAAAGATACTCGACTTACTGCTTTTTCATCGATGCTATAAGTAATTGCTTGTTCTCGCCTACTTCTGAAAATCCTCGCGGATTTTCAG
>CAYGQX010000033.1:0-2312 GCA_964352245.1 uncultured Porphyrobacter sp. | reverse complement strand
TCGCCGGACCCAGCGCCCCCAAGTCCAAGGAAC
This sequence comes from uncultured Porphyrobacter sp., assembly GCA_964352245.1. Classification (GTDB taxonomy): domain Bacteria; phylum Pseudomonadota; class Alphaproteobacteria; order Sphingomonadales; family Sphingomonadaceae; genus Erythrobacter. Next base: position 2,279 of record CAYGQX010000033.1, on the reverse strand, counting down.
CCAAGCCCGTTTGGCAACAGGAGCATGCCGACCGCTGCAACCAACGCCAATGCGCCTGCTGCTATGCCGATTTTTCGATTGCGACCAGTTTTAACCGGTGCAGGTTGCACCTGATTCGGTGTCTGTGGCTCGGCGCCACTAGGCTCAGAACCGCTAAGCTCGGCGCTGACTTCTGCTTCGGCCAGAGCTGCTTGGGCACATTCAGGCCCGGCCTGAACCTCTCCAATAAATTTATATCCTCGGTTCGGATAGGTTTTGATCAGACGCTGCTCTTTGCCGTTGTCGCCAATTACCGAACGCACAGCCTTGATGCGATTATCAATCGTGCTGCTGGATATCGCACGTCCGTCCCAAACTGCATCAATGATATCATCTCTGGAAACGATTTCTGAGGCGCGCAAAATCAACAGCTCGAGAAGGCAATAGACCTGCGGCTCAAGCGCAATCGTCTCTGCATCTTTTCTTAAGACACAGCTTTGTGTATCCAGCTCGTAACCGTCAAAGGTATAGGTCGTCATGCGCAGGATCCCGGAGACGGGATATCCTTCAGCATAGACGAATTTACAGCGAGCATCAGTTCATCTCCAAGAATCGAAGATATGACGAATGAAGCGATGTTACAAGTGAAACAATGTGTCGCAGAACAGCTTATACTCGACGGTTTATTACACATTGGTCGCGCACGCACAGGGAAACTCGGATGGAAATTGCCCGGTATGAATGTCCCAACAAAGCCATTCGCAGCCTAGCTGAGTCCGGTCATTCCGTCGACTGCTGAGCAGTGCCGGTTGCCGAAGCTTGCTCATCCATAACTGCTTCCGCGTGAGGAGTGCCAAGGTCATGGATGGCTCGTTCGGCGGGTTCTTTCGCCTCGTTTCAGACCTCTTCCTTTAAACGGAATCCTGACCCGCCTGCGAGAAACCCTGCAGAATACGCTGACCAGACTGCCTCATCTTCTTCTCTCGTGATGCATATCCAGGATGCTCCTTGAGACCTCTCAAAAGCGGGCCATTGAGAGCGTTCAGGAATACAATACCACGCTCATTCGCCCGATCGAGGACTTTCAAGGCTGCATCAGGATTGTCTCTGTCCATTTCGATCGCCATCACAGACACAAGATCAAAAGCAGTCCTCAAATCGTCCAGCTGGTAATCTTTATAGTGATCTATCCAAGGCTGGCGTAATTGCTTTGCAACCTCAGGCTTTTCGTCCTCCAGGGCCAGTGCCGCAACAAGATCGGTGTAAGATTCGCAGAAATTCAATGTCTTTGTCGAGTTTTTTCGCGGAGCCATTTTGGTCGCAAGCCATTGACCATCGACAAAGGAAAAAAGAACGTCATCCCGTCCTACGATCGAAGACGCAATTGCCGATGACCAATCGTGACCTGGCAAATTATCAAGAACAGACTGCGCCGCTTCTTTCTGGCCCATATGGGCCAGCAGAAAAGCCTTTTCGTGATCTCTTGAAACATAGCCTAACGCGAGTTCGGGCGCGCCGATCCGGGTGTAAAGGCTGGCGATCCAAACACTATGTCGAGCAGTTCTTTTCTCTTCATCATAAAAAGTCGAGAGAGCGTCCGCAGCCTGTTTGTAGCGCCCTGTGTTCATGTAGATATAGGACGACATTTCGACCGCAGTGGCATGGCCTGGATTCCAGCGAACATTCCGCTCTGCCAGGTTGAGTGCGCCATCCACGTCACCAAGGCAGAATTTCGCGTGCATCAAATTCCCCAGCAGCTCGGGTTGTGCAGGGTCAAGGTCCAACGCATTGCCCAGCAAAGTTTCCGCTTGTGCAGGGTCGCGACTTTGAAGCCAGACAAGAGAGGCCTTAAGATAGCTGGCGAACCGGTTTTTCGGCTCTTTTTCGAGAACCTGATCTAGCAATTCAATGGGCTGCTCCGGTGAAACCTGACGCCCGCCAGAGTCAAGAAATCCGTAGAGTTCCATGTAACGGATTATGGCTTCGGCTGCCAAAGTATCGGGCGCATCGGGTGCGATCCGTTTCATATCCCCGTAGGTTTCCGAGAAGTCCTTGAACAATACGTCGGTAGTGCTGGTGGCGTAACTTGCTATGTCCCAATAGGCTTGGACCAAGGCCGCGTGCGCCGGAAGGTAATCGGGTTCCTCAAGCGTAACCGCTTTGAGCAACGCAATCGCCTCGACGAGGTCAGAGTGCCTGTGGGAAGCAGCAAGTTGACGCGCCTGAACGATTTTCTGTTGCACGGCGAGATTGGCAATTTGCGGCGCATATTGATCGACTGACAAACCAAATTGATTGGC
>CAYGQX010000032.1:0-2501 GCA_964352245.1 uncultured Porphyrobacter sp. | reverse complement strand
TGAAATCATGGCGCTAACAGACGTTGGAATTCGCAAGGCTAAGGCTGGTCCGAAAGCCTACAAAATGAGCGACTTGTCCGGGCTATTCCTTCTGGTGGAGCCAACCGGCGGAAAACTATGGCGGATGAAGTATCGCGTCGATGGCCGGGAGAAGAAGCTGGCGATAGGACGCTACCCAGAAATCGGGCTCGCAGAGGCCCGCAGAAGGCGCGACGCGGCGCGAGAGCAGCTGGCGCAGGCAAGGGCGAAAAACAGCGAGAGAAGGCGCGTGCGAAGCTCGGTGCTGAGAATATCTGCTGTCGGTCCTGAACAGCTCAATTGGCAAACTGCCGATTGCCGATATCGAGCCTACCGACATCCTGACAGCCGTTCGCCGGATCGAGAGTAAGGGCAAGCTAGAAAGCGCGAAGCGAACCTTGCAACTAGCAGGTTCGGTGTTCCGTTATGCGGTGGCCACGGCGCGACTCAAGTCCGATCCGACGCGCGACCTGAGGGGCGCGCTTATGAACCCCACCGTGACGCAATATGGAGCGGTGCTCGATCCAGCAGGGGCTGGTGAGTTGCTCAGGGCTATAGATGGCTACGAAGGCCAACCTATCACCAAGCTGGCGATGCAACTGGCTCCGCATGTGTTCGTGAGGCCCGGTGAACTCCGCCACGCCGAATGGAGCGAAATTGACTTCGATGAGGCTCTGTGGACGATCCCGGCGAGCAAGACGAAGATGCGCAAGGATCACCTCGTCCCGCTCTCACGCCAAGCTCTGACGATCTTGGAAGAAGCTAAGCGACTGACCGGTCCGGCTGGCTATGTGTTCCCCTCCGTCCGAACCCGTAGGCGTCCAATGAGCGACAACAGCATCAACGCAGGCCTGCGCCGCTTGGGCTATACCACCGACGAGATGACCGCTCACGGCTTCCGAGCGATGGCCTCCACGCTGTTGAACGAAAGTGGCAAGTGGAACCCCGATGCCATCGAACGCGCACTCGCGCACGGCGACAGCGACAAAGTCCGCGCAGCCTACCACCGCGGCGCGCACTGGAAGGAACGAGTAAAGATGATGAAGTGGTGGAGCGACTACCTCGATCAACTCCGTGAGGGCGCGCAAGTGGTGCCTATCAAGGCAGCGAAACGCTGATGGCGATCACCAAAAATCGCAACTCTTCTACGATCCGCAAGAACGCGAAAAAATAGCTCGTAATTACTGTTGGTTATCGCGAAGTGAGTTGTCTGCGGCTCAGTGCAAACCCGCTCTACTCGTAGACGGGTCGATTCCGCCCAAAGCCATATTGTAATGAAAAAACATAGCCTTACGTCCCGAATTCGCGGGGTAGGGTGTGCTCCTGTTTCCAGCTAAGGTGAACGATCCAGAGGAAGCGAGAGAAGATGCTGATGGGACAAACCCATTTCGTGCCGATGGATTTTGAGCCAGGCTGGCGTTTGAGGCTGTTTCTGGGCCGGTTGCTGACTGGTAGATTACCGATTGCGAACCGCGGAAAGCTGCCATCTATCTCATTGATTGATTGCGTTGTATTTGCGTCTGGGCCAACTTGGTTGCGTTAGCGAAGGGTCAAGCACGTATGTTTCCAGCACTTCCAGAAGACGTCATCGAAGCAGCCCGTGCTGCGTTTGGAGATGCCAACGATCGTGTGTCTCATCTGCTCATGCGGCAACCAGCCATGCATGAAGAAGGCTTGGACTTTCATTTGGTCTCAAAGCTGGATGAGCAGGGCGCACAAATTCTTCCGTCAGGAACTGCGCTCGTGATCGAGACACATTGGCTAGGTGGTCGACGCCATTGGGGGCGTTGGGAGATTTCTGACATAGCTGTCGTGATTGCCGTACGGGTTCATGGCGGATTGATTGCGCGTAAAGTGGCATTGCTCCAGACTAAGCGACTATACTCGAAAGAAATACCAGTCGAGAGCACTGATCGGAGCGATTATGAGATTGGCATCGGTCGTTTAGTAGATCGCACTGACAAGATCATGCCGCTATTCAAACAGCGAAAGTTCACGTTCACTGAAAAATGCGTTTACGGCGCAATGTCGTCGGGAAGCGAGCAGGTACAGCGCATTGACGACTACGTCGATCAGCGGGGCATTCCGGTCTACTACGCGCTCTACAACCCATCCAGCGTGCCCAGCTCTGGTCTGCATCCCGCATTTAGCGGCATCACATCACTGGAGGACAACGAAGTAGGTTGCCGCGTGCTGAAGAGGGAGGAGGTCAACGATATCCTGAATGAACTTCCGGTCGGGACCACCCCCTCATTCGGCGATATGCAAAACCCGGATCGAAGAACGTCCTTTGATCCGCACGCGGTCCACGGCTGGCGGCTTGAAACCTTCATTGCGGACGAGGTGATGCGGTGTCGGGAGGGCCGGTTGTTCGAGGATACGCAGGACGAAACGCTAGCAAGTCTGCTTTATCGTCGAACTGCGCCTATCGCTGCGGCGATTGTGATGACGGTCGACCTGCCAGAGGGCGAATTAGTCTATGA
>CAYGQX010000031.1:0-3046 GCA_964352245.1 uncultured Porphyrobacter sp. | reverse complement strand
AAGCCTGATAATGTCAGCGAGAATGACAGCCAGCTTTACGCAGTCGGCGCGTTCCTTGCGATGGGCACAGAGATGCACATCATGGCTGGGAATGACGAAAAGTAAGCTGCCGGTGCGCCTTTTGCTAACGGCGATTGGGGGCTGCCTTGCGCTGACAGGTTGTGCGACACCTGATGCACTGCCTGATCGATCCAATATTTGGCAAGAATTCACCGAGGGTAGCTCTGCCCAGCGTTCGTTTGTCGATTTTTCGCACGCGGGTGCATTTTATGGGGAGCGCGCTTTACCTAACCTTGCTGACTTGCGCGTTTTCAAAGTTGCAGATTTCGGCGCCCTCTCGGACGACAATGCTGATGACACGAGAGCAATCCAACGCGCTATCGACGCCGCTGAGGCAGCGGGTGGCGGCGTGGTGCAGTTGAGCAGTGGTCGCTATCTGTTAAATTCCGATCCGTCGTTTGGCGCGCTCCAGATCACCGCATCCCGCATTGTGCTACGCGGGGCAGGGCAATTCGCGACCGAACTGCATATGGTGCGCGATATGCCTCCGGCGCAGCCGGGCAAGAAGTGGACCGGGCCAGCGATGATCCAGTTCAAGCCCTCTGCCAGCAAAGCGCCAACCTCGGGTGATAGCGCTAGTGGTGACGCTGCGACACTTGTCACCGGCGACGTTATTGCCATCGGGGAGCGCGAGGTGCCGTTGGCTGACGCGAGCGCCTTTCGAGCGGGCGATTACGCGCTCTTCACAATGCAAAGCACTGCGGCAAACCCCGCTTTCCTGCAAGGCAAGCCGACCCGCGATCTGTGGCGCACTGTCAATGAAAAGGGTGTGGCAGCGCGTGAAACACAGCGTATTGCCGAAGTGCGCGGCAACACTCTTGTGCTGGAACGTCCGCTTTTGACCCCGCTTGATCCCGCGCTCCCGTGGCGAGCGGAAAAGGTCGAGCTGCTCGAACAGGTGGGCGTGCAGGATCTGACGTTCTCGGCAGCGTGGGATGGCCCGTTTGTGCACCACAAGGATGCGCGCCACGATTCCGGATATCGCGCAATCGAACTGGCAAACACTGTCGATAGCTGGGTTGCGAACACACATTTCCGCTCTGTCTCCACGGCGGTTTCCGTGCGCGGGGGGATGGCCAATTCACTGCTGCTGAATTCCATTGACGGCAATGGCGGGCATTTCAGCTTTCAGGTCGAATTCGCCACCCGCACGCTGGTGGGGATGAGCGTCGATGCCGCACGCGGCGGGCAATGGCATGGGCCAGGCGCGTCCCATATGTCGGTCGGTACGGCAATCTGGCACTATCACAGCCCGACTTCGCGCGGGATCGACGCGCATGGGCTGTTCCCGCGTCACACGCTGATCGACAATGCAACCATGGATGGCTTTGGCGGGTGGGGCGGCAATACCCGCAATCTGCCCAACCATCTGGGCGGGTTGGTGATCTGGAACTTCACCCAGACCGGCAGCCATGTGGGCAACCATTTCGATGGCACGCTCGATTTCTGGAAGCTACCGGATTCTGACGACAAACCCTATGGCTTCTTTACGGCGGTCAATCCGGTGCTTGTTGGCTATCGCGGTCCGGTGATGCGCTTCAATGAGGCCAGCATGCGTCTCGAAAAACCGGGTGAAGTGGCCATGCCGCGCTCGCTCTACGAAGTGCAGCTTGAGCGGCGGCTTGGAGCATTGCCACCATGGATTGCGTCCAGCCAAAGCGAATGGGACGCGATGGTCGAGCGGGAGTATAACACAGATGCTGAGTAAGGTGATCGCGCTTGTCTCAACGCTCCTGCTGATTGGTTGTGCCAGCATTCCACCACAGCCAGGCGAGACGGCAGCCGAAAAGCGCAAAAACATCGTCTTCATCCTCGTCGATGATCTGGGCTGGGCGGATATCGGCGCGCTCAACCGGGACACGTTCTACGAAACGCCCAATATAGACCGGCTCGCGGCAAAGGGCGCCTTGTTCACCGATGCCTATGCGGCAAGCCCGGTGTGCAGCCCTACGCGTGTGGCGCTGATGACGGGCAAGCATCCCACGCGGCTTGCGACGACAGACTGGTTTCACCGCCCCGGCTCTGCCTTTCGCGCGGAACGGTTTCGCCCGGCCGAAATCGATAATTTCCTGAAGCTCGATGAAACAACCATGGCGGAGGCTTTGCGCGGTGCGGGCTATCGCACGGCCTTCCTCGGCAAATGGCATATGGGCAATGAGGAGGTCTATTGGCCTGAAAATCAGGGGTTCGAGATCAATGTGGGCGGCAACAATTGGGGCAAGCCGCCCGGCGGGTTTTTCAGCCCTTACGAAAACCCGCGGCTCGAAGACGGGCCGGAGGGTGAATATCTGACCGAGCGTCTTACCAGCGAGGCGATCAATCTGCTCGACAGCTTTGCCGCTGGCGATGATCCCTTCCTGCTCTACATGTCCTATTACACCGTCCACACCCCGCTGGAGGCTCCGGAGGCGACGGTGGCCAAATACGAAGCCAAGGGCGCTGGAACACGCGGCGATAATGATTTCGCGCCAGAGGTGCAGCACCTTGCCACCGACGAACCTCGCATGGTGCGGGTTGAGCAGAACCACGCCATCTACGCCGCGATGATCGAAGAACTGGACCGCAATGTCGGGCGGCTCGTGTCGCGGCTGGAGCGGGCAGACCTTGCTGATAATACGATCATTGTCTTCACCTCCGACAATGGCGGATTGTCCACCGCGGAGGGCAGTCCAACCTCGAACCTGCCGCTACGCGGGGGGAAAGGCTGGCTGTATGAAGGTGGGGTGAGGGTGCCGCTGATCGTCTATGATCCAGCCATTGCAAACGGACGGGCGATTTCCGATCCGGTCATTTCGATGGACCTGATGCCGAGCCTGTTTGAATTGGCGGGGGCCGCTCGCGCCGTGCCAGCGGATATTGACGGGCGATCGTTTGTCCCGTCGCTTTTGGGAAAGAACCTGCCGCAAGCGCCCCTTTTCTTTCACTACCCGCATTATTCCAATCAGGGCGGACAACCCGGCGCTGCGGTCCGCCTGGGGGAATATAA
>CAYGQX010000030.1:0-4225 GCA_964352245.1 uncultured Porphyrobacter sp. | reverse complement strand
AGTAGGAGCTCGATGTGTAGTAGCTCACCAAAGGATCATCGACGCCTTGAGCAGGGCCATGAATATGGCGCTCAATTATTGAGCCGCTCGCATTGAAGACCGCCACAAGCGCATCGCCATCATGCAAGAAGCGTTGCGGCCCTTGGCTGACGCCATTGATGTAATTCGTAACCTCAGCCAAGCGACCGAGGGGGTCGTACAAGAGATAAGCTTTCCTCTGACCTGCATAAGACAATGACGCGCAGTTTGAGTTTGTCTTAGCCCGCATTTCGACCAACCGGTTCTCCACATCGTAGAGATAGACATAATCGCTATCCATCGTGAGGTTGCCATTGGCATCATAGCAATAGGCTTGGCCCGATACGTTGGTGTACTGGTTTAAGCCATTGGTAATGTAGGATCTGTTGAGGTTCTGGAACCCATCCCAGCTAAAGCTGTCATTGGTTTGTGCCTCAGACTTGATCTGTGAGGCAGCGTTCCGCGTGAACGACCATGTGACATCGTACGTCGATCCAGGTCCATTGATTGTGGTCGACGCCATGCGCCCAATGCCATCATAGGTCCAAGACTGATCAGGTGCATTCGACAAACGAATTGCGTTCGATAGCTGCCCGAAATTGCTATAGTTATAATTGATTATGGCGACGTTTGATGGGTCACGTATGGTGTTAAATTGCCCGCCAGTGGTGAAATCGTACCTGAACAATGCGTCTTGGGGATGACCGACAGGGAAGCTGATACGCTCCCGATTGCCCACTTCATCCAGCCAGTAATTGATCTGACGAGTAACGCCCGGTTCCATAGCCGAGAATGCGCTCGTGACGCGCCCATAGCGGTCATAATAGTTGTATACGCCGAGGCCACTATGGCTGTCGAAACGCGCGTGCAGTTGCAGTCCTCGTATGTCGTACCTGTAAAACACATCGCGCGTATGCACTGATGCAAGGCCTGCGCGTGCTGGCACTATCTTGCGGGTCATCTGGTTGAGATTGTCGTACTGATAGCTGATGACTGACCCATCGCGCTTGCGCAGCGAGGTGCGATTGCCATTCACGTCATAGGTGTATTTCTCATAATCGCCGGTATTGTGCTGACCGGTCGCTGTCTTGCTTGGGAAATACCAATGGCTCTGCCGATCAAAGCCGTCATAATCCATCTTTGCTAAATAGCCGCGCGCGTCGGTCATCGTGTCGAGCTGACCGTTGGGCGTAAATGTGTAGGTCGCGTAGTCGCGCACAAGGCTGGTGCCCACACCTTGCTCAATCCGAACAACGCGTCCCAAGGTGTCGTAGTGATTGCGTGTGATGCGGTCGGGACCGTCAGCGCTTTGTGTCCCAAGTGCGCAAGCATCAGCCGGCAGGCTGCTCATATTCATGCGAGCAGCCATGCAGAGCTGGCGATTGAGACCATCATAGGTCATCTGCGTGACAGACTGCGGTGCATTCGACGCCGTCAGCACCGTCGAACGGGTTGCGAGCCTACGCGAATTGTATTGGGTTTGGGCTTTGCTCTGAACACTTAGGGTAGGCAGCACTGGAGAAGTCGCAGTCGTATTTCCGGCAACCACGCCGGAACGCACTTCAACCACCTGGTCATCGGCCTGACGATAGAATGTCTGTGTTGCGGGCCGGCGACCGTTTTCGTCCTTGCCCCCGATCTCCATCGTTTTGCGGCCAAGGTTGTCATAGCGATAGTATGTCGCATCATCGGAACCAGGCAATGGGCCATCTACCGCTATAGTCCGGCCCGCACTGTCGTATGAGTATGTCGTAGTGAGTGGAGAGTTGTTCGCGCCATCAGTAACACTCTCGGTCGCAGGTAAGGTGGTCGATCCCCAATAGGTCCGCTTGGTGACAAAAGAGTTTCCTGCCGTGCCGCAAGTTAGCTCAACACCTGCGCTGTTCGCCACGCAGACCTCTTCCGATACCAGCCTACGAAAGGCGTCATAGGCATATTTGGTCTTGCGGCGCTGGCCATTAGCATCAACCGGTTCAAGCTTAGAAGTTAGCAAGCCCTCATATGTGCTGTGCCAAGTGTAGTCGGTCTGGTTGCCCTTGGCATCTCTGGTCCAGTCAGGACGGAAGCAATTTGCGCCAAAGCAGGGCTGAACGCCCACCCCGCCAGGATAGTAGGCGGTTTCCACGATATCCGGAAGGTTTGAAGTGGGTTTGGATTTCGCTCGTTTCTCGGTAATATTGCCGATAGCATCATATGTGACCTCTACCGAGTTGCCCTCAGGATAGGTGATCTTAAGCAACCGTCCGAAGGTATCATGCACGTAATTGGTGGCCTGCCCCAAGCTGTTCGTGGTCTTGGTGATGTAGGGCGCACGTGTGCCGCTTGGCCCAGGATGCGATACATCGGCAGTCATAGTCACGCCCTGCGGACCCGTTGCGGTGATCTTATCGAACTTTGGAGCGCTCAGGTTGTTCGGATTGGAAGTCAGACCTTGATAGGTGTAGTTCCAAACAACACCATCATTGGTGATTTGCCCAACGGGCTTGATTGATTGCGAACCCGCTGTGGTCGCGGTTGCGTTGTAAGCAGTCGTCGTCTCGCTTGGTAACGTAAGCGATGTCGACCCAGTCAGCGGCAGTGCGTCCATTGAGAAGCTGCATGTTCCGCAGTTCCAAGTTCGCCCATCGATATCTGTGACGGTGTTCCCGCTGTAGGTGTACTGCGCCAAAGCGGTATTCGGTGTGCCTACCTTGTAGATCGCGGCACTTGCGAGTGTTCTCCACGTCGTCGTGTTCCCGGTATTGGACTGATAGGTGAAGCGCAGTTCGTAACCGCGATTGCTGACGACCTTAGCAGGTCGATGATATTTAATGACAAAACCGCCACCTAAATTGGCAGTGTAGGTATCGTATGTGAAAGTGTGGCGTTCGCCGTCCGCGTATTGAACGTAAGAAGCGAAGAATGAAACAGACAGCGTCCCCGGGTTGTCAAACCAGGTCATTTGTTGATCAAAGAAAACCTGTTTGCCGGACCCACCTTCGATAAAGTTGAAAGTCCTCGACCCAAGGCCCGCAACCAGCGTTGATCCATCGCGTTTGGTAGAAGTGCACTCATTTTCAAAACAAGTGAGGGAAGCAGACGTTAGCCCGCCACCGTTGATGCTGTAACTTGATGTCTGACCAGAAGAAATCTTACCGCTAAGGTAGGGCAGAAAATCGTTCACTTTATTGATTTGTAGTCTGCCAGCGCCCGGAACTGAGAGTGCTGGTACACGGCTTGCCAACTGACCTGTGATCAAATCGACCCCGTTTGGATCAGGCTCGATTTCGAGAGGCTGGATTTGCTGAGCGGATGCAGGAACACTGGCAAGTGAGACCAGTCCGAGCGCAAGGATCGCAAACAAAAACCCGAAAATGCTCTTTAAGTTTTTAGGCATCCTATGTCCTGGGCAATCAGATAGAATTGAGTTCGAGCCCGGTTTCCTCAGCAAAAGCTGCCAGCACACGCCGCTCATGATTTGGGTCCTTTGCGCCGAACCCATTGTCCCGATACGCCTTCAGCCAAACCGCACAGAACCTGCGCGCGAACGCCGTAAGTGGCCGCAAACTTCTCTTGGATATTCTCAAGTGGGAGCGAAGCGAGATCACAGATTGAGTCCCGCCACGCCGCAAACTTTGCTTCATTGGCAAATGCATCCGAGCACTTGATCACTTTGAAGCGCTTCGCTTGTAATGCCGAACGGTTACCTTGCGGCAGAACAATGAAAAGCGGGTCTTCACTGTTCCGATCTGAGACCATGCAGACTGGTTTTGTTGGTTTGCCTTTGGCCGCTGCTTGGGCTCGCAACTCACTGATTTCCCCGTGGCCGATGGTTAGGGCAGATACGGCCAGGCCTAGGGTAAGGGTCGTTCGCCCCACTACCTGAGCGCTTGAGCATATTTGTGTGCGGAATGTTGATTGCTTGCTCATTCGAGAGGCCCTCCACCACCGCAGCTCGTGGTCGATATGTTCAAGCCGCCGGTGGATGATGCGCCGAGCGAGTCTCGGACTGTGTAGGTAAATTGCGAGAAGTCTCCACTCGGACCCAGAACGACATCGACGGAGGACGACGAAATGACATTAGCAACCGCTGATCCACTGTTGCGCGTGATCGAAAGCAGGACCAGCGGGTAATTGCCTTCAGGGTCACTATCGTTGGCCGTCAGGTTGACAATAATCGCATTGCCGCATTGGCCAGACCCAAAGTCCGTGGTTGTTGTCGGTGGGT
>CAYGQX010000029.1:0-5401 GCA_964352245.1 uncultured Porphyrobacter sp. | reverse complement strand
ATTATTCCAATCAGGGCGGACAACCCGGCGCTGCGGTCCGCCTGGGGGAATATAAACTGATCCAGAGTTTCGAGGATGGCAGTGTTGAATTGTTTGATCTTGAGAACGATCCGGGCGAGCGTCGCAATCTTGCCAGCACGGACCCGGCGCGTGCGTCTGCGATGACAGAGATGCTGGGCCAGTGGTATCGCGAGACCGGCGCGCGTTTTCTGCGGCCGCTCGAACAGGATGGTGCACGCCAGCCATGGTCGCCAGACCCGGCACGATGACCGCAAGCCGCCGCGATACATTGCGCGCAGCAATGGCGCTGGGCGCTCTTGCCGCTATACCGGGCTGCAAAGGAGCGACCCCGAACTTGGATCCGAACCCCGAACTGCGCGTGCCCAAAATGCTTTTCGGTACATTGGATGATGGCCGCGCGGTCGAACTGTATACGCTCAGCAATGCCAGCGGGATGAGCGTGGGCATCATGACTTTGGGCGCGGCGATCACATCAATACAAGTGCCGGACCGCGAGGGCGTGCCGGATGACGTGGTGCTCGGTTTCGACAATCCGCAAAGCTACCTTTCCGAACCCGGCTATATCGGTGTTGTCCTCGGCCGCTATGCCAACCGCATCGCGGGAGGGCGTTTTGAACTGGATGGCACGGTGTATGAGTTGCCGGTCAATAATGGGCCGAACCATTTGCATGGCGGGCTTGTGGGCTTTGATAAACGTATCTGGAATGCAGAGCCGATTGCGGGCGAAGGCTGGAGCGGTGTCGATCTGACGCTGGTGAGCGAAGATGGCGATCAGGGGTATCCGGGAAAACTCACGGGGAGGGTCGAATACCGTCTGGATGACGAGAACCGGCTGATGGTCACCTATATCGCGACAACCGATGCGCCGACTGTCGTGAACCTGTCCCAGCACAGCTATTTCAACCTTGAAGGGCACGCATCGGGTGATGTTCTGGGCCATGAACTTCGGATCAACGCGGATCGCTTTACCCCGATTGACGATACCGGTGTGCCGACCGGCGCGATTAAGCCTGTGGCGGGGACGCCGCTCGATTTCCGCTCCGCAAAGCCAGTTGGACGCGATATTGAAAGCGACTTCGAACAGATCGTTCGCGGCAGCGGGTTCGATCATAATTGGGTGCTGAATGGCGATCCTGTGCCCGGTTCGATGGTCGAAGCCGCTCTTGTCCGTGCGCCATTGTCCGGGCGGACAATGCGGGTTCTGACAGACAAGCCGGGCGTGCAGTTCTATTCCGCCAATTTCCTGAAAGGTCAGCGGGGCAAGGGCGGCGTTACCTATGAACGGCGTGAAGGGCTCTGCCTCGAAACGCAATTGTTCCCGGACAGTCCCAACCGGCCGGATTTCCCTTCCGCACGGCTTAACCCTGGCGAGACCTATCGCTACTCGACTGCGTTCGAGTTTGGCATCGATAAGGGTGAGCGATGACCACGCGGCGCGCTGTTCTGGCCGGGCTGGGTGCGCTGGGGGCTGCTGCCTGCGCGCCTGCTGCACTGCGCGGGATTGGCGGGGCACAGGGGCCCAATATCGTGATGATCAGCGTCGATGATCTCAATGACTGGATCGGCGCCATGGGTGGCAATCCCGGCGCGAAGACACCACATATTGACCGGCTTGCAGCACGCGGCACGCTGTTTTCCAACGCGCATGCGCAGGCTCCCTTATGCGGTCCCTCGCGCGCCAGTCTGATGACCGGGATGCAGCCGAGCGCGACCGGCATTTATGGCCACATCGACGATGAAGATATTCGCATCGCCGGGCCAGCAACCGCCAATGTCACCTTCCTGCCAGAGCGCATGCGGCAGGCCGGATATCGCACCATGGGGATTGGCAAGCTGTTTCATATCGGCGCACCGGACGGTGTGTTCGACGAATTTGGCGGGCGGCATCCCGGCTTTGGCCCTCGCCCGGCAGAGCGCTTTCAATGGGATCGCAAGGGCACTTCGACAGATTGGGGCGCGTATCCGGCTGCGGATGAAGAGATGCCCGATACCCGCTCTGCCCGCTGGGCGGCTGAGCGTCTTGGGCGCGCCTATGACGATCTGTTCTTCCTGGCTGTGGGTTTTCTGCGCCCTCACGTGCCCTGGTATGTGCCGCAAAAATGGTTCGATCTGCATCCGCTCGATGACATCGTCCTGCCGCCCTATCTTGCGGAAGACTGGCAGGATGTGCCGCAAATGGCGCGCAGCATAAGCGAAATTCCGCCTATGCCGCCGATGGATTGGGTGCTGGCAAACGATCAATGGCCTGCTATTGTTCAGGCCTACCTCGCCTCGGTCAGTTTTGTCGATCACTGCATCGGTCTGGTGCTGAATGCGCTGGAGAACGGTCCGCATGCGGAGAGCACCGTGGTCGTGCTGTGGTCCGATCATGGCTATCATTTGGGCGAGAAGGGCCTGTTCCAGAAATTCACCTTGTGGGACCGCTCAACGCGGGTGCCGTTGATCTTTGCCGGACCCGGAGTGACCGCCGGTCAGGATCGCAGCGAGCCGGTGGGGCTGATTGATATCTATCCCACGCTCACATCCATTGCTGGCGGACAGGCAGGAGATCAGGCGACAGGTATCGATCTTTCGGACGCTTTGCGCGGCGCCTCTGCCAATCCGGATGCGGCTGTGCTGACCACATATGGTCCGGGCAATCACGCCATTCGCACGTCCCGCTATCGCTATATCCGCTACGAAGATGGCAGCGAGGAACTGTACGACCATCGCAGCGATCCGAATGAATGGAGCAACCTTGCGAGCGATCCGAAGATGCGGGAGGTGATTGAAGGCCTCAAGGCGCGCTTGCCTGCTGAGGAGGCGTCATGGTCGCCCAAGAGCCAGATCCGGCTAAACCCCTTTTTTAACGAAACTTACAAAAACTAGGCGCTTTGGCTGGATCATATCGATCATCTTGGTTTGAAGATGCATTGCAGACAGGTCTTCTGCTCAAACCGCCTTATGTCTGTAGTCGATGAAGACCGCACTCGATCGTCGATTGAGCTTAGTTTCTTGTCGGCGAAAACGAATACACCGGGGGTTCGCGCGCCTGACTAACGACTGTTGCTTTTCGTCAGCACAGACCCGCGACGCAAGCATTGCATTGCTCCCTCGAATTTACAATGTATGATGACCTGACAAGATTAATAAGGTCATGGGTGAGGGATTATGACGGATATCGTTCAAGTGGTTGTGTTTCTGACCATAACTGGGCTTATAGCACTTGCGACATATCTGCATTGCAGGGGGAAGAGATCGGAAAATTCAGGCGATGAGCGCGACTATTTTCTCGCGAATGGGGGGCTTGCCTGGTACTTTGTCGCAGGATCCATAACGCTGACCAATCTTTCCACTGAACAACTGGTGGGAATGAATGGTAATCAGATGGCCCTGCTTGCCTGGTGGGAATTGGCTGCGGTCGTGGGTTTGCTTATTCTGGCCTTCGTATTTCTGCCGGTCTATTATCGAAACAACTGTACGACCACGACTGAATTGTTGCAGAAAAAGTATGGCGACAAGCACATCCGCGCACTGATTAGTGTGTTGTTCCTGTTCGGCAATATCTTCATCATCCTACCTGCCGTCTTGTATGGCGGTTCGCTATTTCTCCTGTCGGTAACAGGCATGGATGCGCCGCTCAGCTCAATCTTGGCGGTTTCTTCTGTTCTGGCGGTTGTCGGTGCGGCTTATGCGATCTTCGGCGGATTGAGAGCGGTTGCCGTATCCGATACCTATTCCGGCGTTCTGGTGCTGGGATTGGCATTGCTCGTCGTGGCGCTTTCTGTCGCGGCGATTGATTTCGATTTCTCAAAGGTGCCGGTCGAGCGGCTGACGATGATCGGTGATAACGAAAGCCCGATCCCGTGGCATACTCTGCTGACGGGGATGATCTTCATTCAGACATTCTACTGGTCCACCAACCAGACGATCACACAGCGCGCGATGGCGGCACCCTCGATCAAAGAAGCCCAAAAGGGTGTGCTTGCAGCTGCGGCAATCCGTCTGTTGATCGTGCCCATAATTGTGGTCGTCCCCGGTATCGTTTCCTTCCAGCTCTTCGGAGATGTTGGCGATGCTGCCTATGGGATGATTGTAGGCGAGGTATTGCCGACATGGCTGTCGGGCGCCTTCGCTGCAGCCTTGTTTGCCGCCATCCTGACTACGTTTAACTCGATTCTCAACGCGTCTGCTGCGCTCTATGTTTGCGACCTGCACCGGCCATATTTGGGCGAACGCCTCACCGTGCGCACGCTTGGTACCATCGTTTCGGTTCTGATGTCAGTGACTGCCATCGGACTTGTGCCTTTCTTTGCCAGTCAGGAAAGCCTCATCAACACCGTGCAGGAGCTCTATGGTCTGCTGTCGATGCCAATTCTTTCTGCGTTCATCGTGTGCCTGCTGTTCAAGAATGTGAAAGCCGGGGCCGCGATGATCGGCGTGGTTGTTGGCGTGATCTTCTACGGCTACTTCAGCATGGTTTGGGAGCCGCTCCACTATATCCATGGGATGTTTTTCACGCTGCTGCTGTCCATTGCGACCGCATTGGTGCTCAATCGTTTACTCTTTGGACAATCGGCCGAATTTGTCTTCAGCAGGAGCGCGGTGCCTGCGGAATGACACTCTCAGTGAGGCCGTCTTCACGCCTTTGGGATGATTGATGACTTTCAAAGATAATCCCAAATTAGCGCGATTTTCTGCACAGAATTGATTGATTATAAAATATCAATCATATCAGATTCTGCGACACATTGTTTCACTTGTAACATCGCTTCATTCGTCATATCTTCGATTCTTGGAGATGAACTGATGCTCGCTGTAAATTCGTCTATGCTGAAGGATATCCCGTCTCCGGGATCCTGCGCATGACGACCTATACCTTTGACGGTTACGAGCTGGATACACAAAGCTGTGTCTTAAGAAAAGATGCAGAGACGATTGCGCTTGAGCCGCAGGTCTATTGCCTTCTCGAGCTGTTGATTTTGCGCGCCTCAGAAATCGTTTCCAGAGATGATATCATTGATGCAGTTTGGGACGGACGTGCGATATCCAGCAGCACGATTGATAATCGCATCAAGGCTGTGCGTTCGGTAATCGGTGATAACGGCAAAGAGCAGCTACTGATCAAAACCTATCCGAACCGAGGATACAAGTTTATCGGTGAGGTTCAGGTTGTTTCTGAATGTACTGAGGCAGGGTCACCCAATCCAGAATCTCGCGAAGCACCTTTCTTTACCGAGCCACAGGCACCGGATCAGGCGCATTCAGGACCGGCTAAAACTGGCCGCAACCAGAAAATTGGCTTAGCCGCGGGCGCACTGGCTTTGCTGGTGGCGGTTGGGATGTTCCTGTTGCCAAACGGGCTTGGGTTCCTTGGACTTGGGGGCGCTGGGTCCGGCGA
>CAYGQX010000028.1:0-10270 GCA_964352245.1 uncultured Porphyrobacter sp. | reverse complement strand
TCAAGAACAAGATCCGGCTCTGTCATATAACCCCCTGAAATAGAGGGCTGAAAACTATGCGGCTACTTACAGAGAGTCAATCACGTATGCGAAGGGGATAAGCTCCAAAGCTTTTGACATTCTTATGTCTGAGGATGGAGCTTTTCATGACTTATCGGATGAAATTCTGGGCACTCGCAGCCTTGGTGTTTGGTCTCGCTTCGATGCTTGGTGCGGTTGTGGGCCTTACGGTACCGTCAAGCGGAGGAGTGCATAATCCTGTGATTGCTTTGCCAATCGTTTTTGTCGCAATCACGGGTCTGGCGTTCGTCTGCAATTTGTGGTGGCAGAACACCGATGATATCCAAAAGCAAGGACAAATGATCAGCTGGTGGTGGGGAGGCACTTTTGGAGCTATCGCAGCGCTAATGACTTTGGTGGTTTTGACCGGTCGACATAGCGATTTGTCGATGGGGGCAGGATATGCCTTTGGCGCACAATTTGCGGGAATGTTGGTGGTTTGGATTGGCTGGAAGTTGCGCGGCCGTGGTCAAGCCGAATGAAGAACCGTCTGCGCGAATTGCGAAAGGCGCGCGGGCTAAATCAAGCCGATTTGGCCGAAGCGCTTGAGATATCGCGCCAATCCATCATAGGCATCGAAGCGGACAAATATGACCCGTCTTTGCCGATGGCGTACCGGCTGGCAGCGTTTTTCGACATTTCAGTGGAAGAGCTTTTCTTGAACCCGTGGAAGGGTGACGAGGGCTAACCCTTCTTCAACGCTTCACTTAGCGCACTTGCCAAAGGCCCGCTTGGGGCGTCTTCGTCGGCTATTCCGGCGTCTTGGCGTGCGGCATCCGCGTTAGGCCCTTCGGCGTAAGGGTCTATCGCAAGCCCCAGTGACTGCGCCACCGCCTCGCCCAAATTGAACGTGTCGCCCGAATATCCGATTTCCTCGGCCTCTGCTGCAAACAGGTCGACTTCTATCGCACCTTCTTCGTTCACCTCGCCTGCGTCGCGTGCGGCAAGGATGGCTTCGTCCACAAATAACAGATTAAGCTCTTCCGCGATGGTAACGGAAAAATCCTCGCCTGATGCAGCGCAGGCTTGGATAATCTGCGCTTTGAGCGGTCCGCAGGCGGCAATTCCGCCACGCGCTTTTTCTAGCGATACCTGCGCTTCCATCAGTTCAATCCTGACAATGCCAAACCTTGCTGCCAAGGCTGTGCATTCGTCTTGATTGGCGATGACCGCAATCGGATCAGCGGGAAGGGCGCGTGTTTTGATGACGCGCGACAATTCTGGCGGTGATGTTTCGTGCGATGATGCCACTTCGTTCACCAGATGCCGCTCGCTTTCAATATCTGTTCATCGCTGCGTCCTTTGAGACGCTCAGACAATTGGAGCAATTTTGCCGAGACGCACGCCGCTGCATCATCTTCGTTGGCATCTTCAGTAAAGGTCACATTTCGTTTGATGGCGTCGGTCAGCCTTTTGGTATCTTTGCTTACTAGTGCGCTGCGATACGCGCCAAGACGTCCACCCAGAACGCTCATCAGCTTGCCGATGCGCTTGCCTACGACCACGTCATTGACGCCAAATTCGCGCAATTGACCATCCATATCCTCAACGAAGAGTTCAGCGAGCAGAGCGCTTTCTGCACGCATTTCAGAAGCTTCAACGCGCACCATCACTGTGCACAATACGGCTGTGATCAAATCAAACCGGCCCCCTACTGTATCAGCCACTCCGCAAGTCGAATAGAATGATGGCTCGCGCGCCAATTCCACCACGCGGTGCCAAAGGGGGCGGATGGCTTCGCGCGGATCAGGAGCAGTGCCAAGCAGGCGGGATAGAAACGACATGAAAAAAGGTAACTTTCAGCAAAAGATGTCTGTCTTCAATTACGCCCGAATTCCGAATGGGGACGCATACTGCTGACAAAACCCATAACCTCGCCAATCCGTTCCGCAAG
Source organism: uncultured Porphyrobacter sp. (assembly GCA_964352245.1). Lineage (GTDB taxonomy): Bacteria > Pseudomonadota > Alphaproteobacteria > Sphingomonadales > Sphingomonadaceae > Erythrobacter. The sequence goes on along the minus strand of CAYGQX010000028.1, from coordinate 8,316 downwards.
TCAGCAGGGCCTGCTCATCGCTTCGTTCACCCGTAATTCAATCGCGGCGCGCCAATCGGTGCCCATATCCAATTTGTACCCAGCCCCGATCCTTGCCCAGCCTAGGTGCGCGCTGTGATTGCAACAAGCAGCACTGCGCTTTATGGGCAGAGTGAAGAGCTAATCAGGATGCACCTAGTGCCATTGGGTAAATGGCAAACAAACGGTGCAAGAAGGAATGTCGTCGAGTGATAATAAGCAAAGCAGCCCTTTCGTTTTTGGTGCTAGGTAGTGCGGTGGCTTTATCTGGGTGTTCATCCATTCGGGAGACCCGCGGTTACATCACCGACAATGTGCTACTCGCAACCGTCCAGCCTGGCATCGACAACCAGCGGTCTGTAGAGGGAACGCTTGGTCGTCCTTCCTTTACAAGCCAGTATGGCGAGCCAACTTGGTACTATGTTTCAAGCGTGACGGGCCGCAAGCCGTTCGTTCGCCCAAAAATCAATACGCATGGCGTGCTCGCGGTAAAGTTTGATGCAGCTGGCAATGTCGCCTCCGTTGATCGCAGCGGCGTGGACAAAGTTGTTTATCTGAGGCCGGATGGAGATAAGACGCCAACCCTTGGACGTGAGCGGACATTCCTCGAGGATCTGTTCGGCAATATCGGTCAGGTTGGCGGACTTGGCGGGGCGGCTGGGCCTGGTGGTCCATAATCGCGGGCAACAGGCGCAGGGCATGAGCTTGACCGTGCAGGGATAGCGCCCATATCGCGAACCATGAGTACATCAAATGATAGCCACGGCCTTGTCCGGTGGCACGGCACTACCATTGTTGGGATCAAGCGCGGGACCAAAACCGTGATCGCAGGCGATGGCCAGGTTTCGATGGGCAACACCGTGATGAAACCCAATGCGCGCAAAGTCCGTCGTATCGGGGAAGGCGGTAAAGTGATCGCCGGATTTGCCGGCGCAACCGCCGATGCCTTCACTTTGTTTGAGCGTTTGGAAACCAAGCTTGAGCAATATTCGGGGCAATTGCTGCGCGCCGCAGTGGAACTTGCCAAGGATTGGCGCACCGATAAATATCTGCGCAATCTTGAAGCTTTGATGATCGTTGCTGATGCTGACACGCTGCTGGTGCTTACAGGCAATGGCGATGTGCTTGAACCTGAAGGAGGGATCGCAGCGATAGGGTCGGGCGGGAATTACGCGCTCGCTGCAGCAAAAGCGCTTGCAGAGTATGAAGATGACGCAGAGCAGATCGCGCGCAAATCCATGGCTGTCGCGGCTGATATCTGTGTCTTTACCAATGGCAATCTGACGATTGAAACCGTCTAACTCCTTTTTTCGAAAGCAAAAATGACAGAAACAATCACTCCCGATGCGCTGACGCCAAAACAGACTGTGGCTGCGCTCGATGATCATATTATCGGACAAAAAGATGCCAAGCGCGCGGTGGCGGTGGCGCTGCGCAATCGCTGGAGACGCCAACGTCTTGGCGCGGATTTGCGCGACGAAGTGACACCTAAGAATATTCTTATGATTGGCCCCACGGGTTGCGGCAAGACCGAGATAAGCCGGCGATTGGCGAAGCTTGCACAAGCTCCGTTTGTGAAGGTTGAAGCGACCAAGTTTACCGAGGTTGGCTATGTTGGTCGCGATGTAGAACAGATTGCTCGCGACTTGGTCGAAGAATCGATCCGGCTGGAAAAGGAAAGCCGCCGCGAAGCTGTTCGTGAGGCTGCATCCGAAGCGGCGATGGAGCGGTTGTTGGTCGCATTGGTGGGCGACAACGCGTCCGAGGCCACTCGAGAGAGTTTCCGCCAGCGTATTGTTCAAAATGCCATGAATGATGTTGAGGTTGAAGTCGAAGTAACCGAGGCCAGCTCAGCGCCATTCGATATGGGCAATATGGGCGGCAATATGCAGATGATCGATTTGTCCGATATGATGGGCAAAGCCTTCGGTAAAACGCCCACGAAAAAACGAAAGCTGCGCGTTCCAGACGCCTGGGACAAGCTGGTGGACGAAGAAGCGGACAAGCGGCTTGATGATGACGATGTGAACCAGGCCGCCCTGCGCAACGCAGAAACCAACGGGATCGTCTTTCTCGATGAAATCGACAAGATTGCCGTGTCTGATGTTCGCGGCGGCAGTGTCAGCCGCGAGGGCGTGCAACGCGATTTGCTTCCTCTGATTGAGGGTACAACGGTTGCAACCAAATATGGGCCAATGAAAACGGATCACGTGTTGTTTATTGCGAGCGGAGCGTTCCATGTGGCGAAGCCTTCAGACATGCTGCCCGAATTGCAGGGGCGCTTGCCGATCAGGGTGGAGTTACGCGCGTTAACGGAGGAGGATTTCGTCGCGATTCTATCTGACACGCGCGCTAATCTCGTTGAACAATATCGAGCTTTGATCGCGACCGAGAACGTCGAGCTCGACTTCAAAGATGATGCCGTGCGCGAAGTCGCCAAGATTGCCGCTGCCGTTAATGAAAGCGTTGAGAACATCGGGGCGCGCCGTTTGCAGACGGTGATGGAAAAGCTGTTGGAAGACATCAGCTTTGAAGCTGAAGAGCACGAAGGCGAAACCGTCACAGTCGACGCCGCCTATGTGCGGGACAGGCTGGAGGGCGTGGCCGGTAACACTGATCTGTCTAAGTACATCCTTTGAGCCCAAAACTCGCCAACGCTCCTGTCAGTAACCTGGCCGATATGCTGGCGGGGTTGGAGCCGGAGCTGGATCTGCGCCCACATAAATACGCTAAGCTTTCTTGGCTCTGGGTATTTGCGATCGGGAGCTTCTGGCTCTTTGGACGTCAGTTCGCAGTTGTGTGGGAGAAAGAAGGTATCTGCCAAATTGTGCCTACGACTATGAGCGATAAAGGACCGCTCTTCGCCAAGATCACCTTGCAGGTTCATTCTCATCTTGAGGGGGTGGGGCTTACAGCGGCGGTCGCGACGGGTCTCGCGGATGAAGAGATTGCCTGCAACATAATTGCTGGTCTGCACCACGATTATTTATTGGTGCCATGGAGCCGGCGCGATGATGCGATGAGGGTCCTGGAAGATATTAGTCAAAACAAACGCGATTGATCGGGTTTTATTCGGCTGCTTCAACCTCGCGTGCTTCGCTCGCTTGCTGCGCCCACATTTCTGCATAGAGGCCGCGCTTTACCAAAAGCTGTTCGTGCGTTCCGCTTTCTGTCAGTTCGCCTTGGTCCAGAACAAGGATGCGGTCCGAATCCGCAATCGTCGAAAGCCGATGCGCAATCGCCAAGGTTGTTCGCCCTTGAGCAATGCGTTTCAAAGTGCTGAGAATTTCTTGTTCGGTCCGCGTGTCAAGTGCGCTGGTCGCTTCGTCAAGCAGCAGGATCGGCGGGTTCTTCACCAATGTCCGGGCAATCGCTACGCGCTGTTTTTCGCCGCCCGATAGCTTAAGGCCACGCTCGCCCACCATCGTGTGAAATCCATCAGGCAGCCGTTCAATGAGCGGGATTAGCGATGCATCGCGCGCGGCCTGCTCAACGTCAGCTTCGCTTGCCTCATCCGAGCCATACGCGATGTTGTATTGCAGAGTGTCATTGAACAGAACGCTGTCCTGCGGGACAATGCCGATGGCCGCGCGCACACTGGCCTGCTGGACTTGCGCAATATCCTGTCCATCAATCAGAATGCGGCCCGAGGTCGGATCATAGAACCGGAATAGCAATCGCCCAATCGTACTTTTGCCTGCGCCCGAAGGCCCCACGATCGCCAGCGTTGATCCTGCGGGCACTTCAAAGCTCAAGCCTTTGAGGATTGTGCGTTCTTTTTCGTATCCGAAAGTCACATTGTCGAAAGCCAAAGCGGGCTTGCCCACGACCAATGCGGGCGCGCCGGGTGCATCATGCACTTCAACCTCAGTATCGATCAGGCGGAACATTTCGCCCATATCGACCAGACCTTGCCGGATCGTTCGGTAGACCCAGCCCAATAAATCAAGCGGCCTGAAGAGCTGCATCAGGTAAGTATTCACGAAGACCAGATCGCCGACCGTGAGCTCACCCTTGCTCCAGCCCCAGACAGTGTAAGCCATCGCGCCTGCCATCAAGCCATTGGTGATGAGTGATTGCGCGATGTTGAGCAGTGCAAGCGAGTTTTCTGATTTCATCGCGGCCGCAGCATATGCGCGCGCGGCGCTGCCATACCGCTCTTCCTCGCGAGCCTCAGCTCCGAAATACTTGACCGTCTCAAAGTTCAGAAGCGAATCCACCGCGCGGTGCAGAGCCTGTCCATCAAGATCATTCATTTCGCGCCGCAGCTTGGTGCGCCATTCAGTTATCCAGCGTGTGATCGCGATATAGGTTACAACTGTGAATGCAGTTGCCGCCACCAGTTCCCATCCGAAATTGATGTAGAAGATCACGCCCACTGCGATCAGCTCAATCACGGTTGGCGCGATGTTGAACAATAAGAAGTACAGCATCATGTCGATGCTCTTGGTTCCACGCTCAATGATTTTTGTAACTTCTCCGGTGCGCCGGGTCAGGTGGAACCGGAGTGAAAGGCGGTGGAGGCGGTGAAATACATCTTCCGCAAGAGCGAGCGTTGCCATCTGTCCGACGCGTTCAAAGGCAATGTTGCGCAGATTATCGAACAGGAGCGATGTGAACCTGCCAAGGACATACGCACAAACAAGTGCCAAAGCGACCGTTGCGCCAGTGTCGATGGCTTCGATAGCGGGGTTTCCTTCCATCGCATTGACCGCGCCTTTATAAGCAAAAGGCAAAGCAAGCGTGACGGCCTTGGCTGCCAAAACCAGCAACAAAGCAATCGCGATCCGCCAGCGAAGACCGGAATTATCGCTTGGCCAAAGGTAGGGTAGAAAGCGCTTGAGAGTGTGCCAGCCTTCTGTGTCCAGCGGAGCGGTCGTGCTGTCGGAGGAGGGCGCGTCAGGTGGCATGGCTTTGTGCCATGTGGGCGCGCGCAGGTCTCAGAACAAGAGACTGGCTGTTTTGATTGCAAGCTAGAAGCTATAAGAGTTACGCCGGGATCGACGCATCTGTCTTGCGATGTCGCGCGGTATGTCGAACAAAATTCGCTGACGTGAAAAGTCGATTGCAACCCGGTCAAACATCTTGAGATGTTGCATTCCGAGCGAAAGAACAGGTTTGTCCTTCAACCCTAACGCTTCAAACGCTGGGGCATCTGCAAATGTCAGCGGGACATTGGTTAGCGACAGGCCTTCAATCTTGAGTGAACGGACCAGCGCCATTTGACCCATCATGCTGACACCGTTCACATCGGTCGTTTCAACTTCGGTTGCGCGCTTTCTTCTGATCCGGTCGCGCAATGCATTGTTGGCGAGGCTCATCTGCGCTCCTGTATCAATGATAACAGTCGCGCGGACTCCTTCGACAAGAGCATCGGTAATTAGCAATTGCCCGAGTTTTGAGCGTGCGCGAACCACAATCTCAAACCCGCGGTGCGAATTCTTGGCGCCTGTCACATCCTCGAGAGCGATGGTCTCTTCGCGAAAGTCCATCAACACCCGGAAATCTTGGAGGCTATCAAGCCCGATTATCCCATCCGCACCAACATGCTGGCGATCAAGAACCGGGGCTTCGAGGTCTTCAATCGTGTAGCTGCCAACTGTCAAACTATCGACTTCTACGACGTTGACCGGGCGGCGGCTGGCCATCCCTACCAGAATGGCTGTACCAAGAGGGGTGAGAGAGAGACCTTCGTTGATTTGATGCGTGACTGCGGTCGCTTGGCTGCCGGTGTCGATCATGAAGTCGTATGGCCCCATGCCTTCAATCATGACCGGCACGGTCAGGCGCTGATTGCGTTCTTCTTCAAGATCGAGGATTTCGGTCGTGGGGTCGGCGAAGTTGGGTGTTATTGGCTGGGTATCGAGCGCTGCCACAGGGTGCTTGGTTTTGGGCGCTGGTTGCATAAAGGGTGCAGAGCTTTCGGCAGATGCACTGGCTGCGACGAGCGCTGCACTCGTTGCAAATGCGATGGAATGTTTTTTCATAATGTTCCCGTCCCAAACTCCCCCGCCAACTTATATTGGCGATGGTCAAACAAAGAATATCAGACAAAACCCGATTGCCCAAACCGCGAATTTATATTTGCGAGGTTTGGAGATCGGATGTCGTGGAGGGCGGGGCTTCGGCCTTTTTCTCTCGCAGCATGGCCCAGCTGTCTCGCACCGTTTGCGGCCAGATGAACCACAGCGCAGAAGAATAGACGAGCATGCCTACCGGAGTGATCGCTAAAAGGCGCCACCAAGGAGCCCAATCGGGCATGGCGGCGAGCACGAAATAGACAGCCGTTCCCATAAGCCCGGTCGAGGCAATTGCGGGAAGCCATGCTTTGGCAAGGTCGACGACCGTGAGCTGTAGATTGGGCAATGTGAGTGCCATTGTGATTGTAAGCAATATGGGTGCTGCCAACCACCATGCATGAGTAAGCCCTACTGGACCATGAGTAACGCCAAATGCAAAGCACGTAGCAAAGGCAATAGCTCCGCAAATGGACGTTGTGAGATACACCCAAGGCTTACCCATCGCATTTGTCGACGGGGCGCAGACAATTTGGACTGCAAAAATGGGCATGACCAAAGCAAGGTTGGCGAGCAGAGGTGCCATCTCAGTCCACTTGGGTCCAAACAATGTGGCGACTGCTTCATCGGCGGTAAGCGAAAGGCCTACATAGATAGGTGCAACAACGAGAGCGACCGTCTGTTGCACTCGGGCGAAATAGGGGGCGAGTGGGAGGCCTTTGTTGTGAAGTTCTGAATAGGCGGGAAAGGACACCTCATTGATGGGTGGCAGAAATCGCCCGGTGACAATCAGTGCAACAAACAAGGCTTCTGAATAAAGGCCAAGTTCATAGGTTTCGAATTGCCTGCCCGCGATGAAAATGTCGGATTGGCTCTGAATGATCCAGAACAGCTGGCATAGAGTAAGTGCGCCGCCAAAGGTGATGATCGCGCGCGCGCCGCGAAAGTCGAACTGCGGAATGGCAATTATCTTTGCCGCAAATGAAACAACAACCGCACGGACAAGGAATTGTGCGATCGGCGCATAAACCAAGGCCCAAACCCCATAACCTGAATAAGCAAGCAAAAGTGCAATGGTCGCGCCGCTGACCGCGCCGCTCATGCTGGCTATTGCTTGAGGGCGAAATTGTAGTTTTCGCGCCAGCATCGCCTCGGGCAGAGCCATGAAAGGCACTATAAGAAACAGCACCATCTGGATTCGCAAAAGCGCTGCTACCTGGGGCTCACCGAAATAAACAGCAGAATACGGCGCAAGGAAGAACACCAATGCGGCCAAAGCGATATTTAGCAAAAGCAGGAGGCCAAAGACTTGCGCAACTTCGCGTTCGCCTACTTTAGCCGCGCGCACCAACGACGAAGCAAAACTTTGCCCGTTCATGAAGGCGAGTGCAGTGATTAGGACCTGGCTCATTGCGAACAGGCCATAATCGGAGGGATCGAGGAGCCGCACGACTAGGATAGTAGAGCTCCAGGTTATGATCTGAGCAGCCACCTGCCCGCCATATCTCCAGGCCACCGCGTTGCGGACACGAGATGCAAACCCAGACTCAGCCTCGGTTACGGGCGAACTGGTCGAATCATCAGCCTGGTTTACGACAGAAGGGCTGCTTTCAGAGCTCATCTGCTCGCCCATAGCGCGAATTTATGAATATACAGAAGCACAGTTCGCACGAATTAACGCCGCGCCGGTCAGATTTTCAGCTCAATGTTTCAGGGCAAAGATTGAAGGTAGACCTGCGATCCACATTTGGAGCGCTTCAAAAGCGCGGAAATCTAAGGGTTTGGAACGCTGGCAAAGTTTTTTGAAATAAAATTGCAAAAAGGCGTTGACCGAATCTGAGGTCACCCATATATGCCCTCTCACCGACGCGGCGATGACGGTTTTACTGCCCCGCCAAGTTGGTCGCCAACATCAAACGGATAGCCGGTCCCCCGGTGTTAAATCGGGGATACCATTGCTGTCCGCTTCTGCTGCTTGGTGAGCTCTTTGACATTGTTAGTTTTTGATGAAGGGACATGTGGGCGACGGCGCCCGGTCCGAGGACCTCAAGGCCTCGGTAACCGGTTAATTTGAAGCCGATTGCCACATCCTTATCGCCTCCACAGGTGGTATGTGATGATGCATGTTCATTCGTATCCATTACGTTTGACAGTGCAGGTATCGGCTCCTTGAAGCTCATGCCAAGCAGGTTAGCGGGGTTTTCCCCGTGTCTGTTTAGTATGTGACACAAACTTGAGAGTTTGATCCTGGCTCAGAACGAACGCTGGCGGCATGCCTAAC
>CAYGQX010000027.1:0-10591 GCA_964352245.1 uncultured Porphyrobacter sp. | reverse complement strand
GATGATGATATCGCCATCTGTTCCAGGCGAAACAATTTCATCTGCACCACAGGCTGCAAGAATGACAAGGCTGCAACCCAGAGCGAGAGTACGTTGAAGATTTTTCACGGTGTGCGGTCCCCTTAAAGGCCGAAGAATCGACTTGCGCAAACGTTTGCGCTGGGGCTCCGCTAGAGCGGATAGATGACAGAATTTTTGCTGGATGCTGAGTTTTAAGACTGATTTGTCACATCCGCCAAATAAGTCATTCTCGCGTCATAGAGACCACTGATTATGACACTTTGTGTCACAAATGGGTATATTTTTGTCAATGTTAATCAGGATCTTAGGTTGAAAAATGACAAAACTACGTATATATGACATTTTTGTTGCAATCTGACGAAAATCTGGAATAATAGCTGGGTAAAGGAGATTGGATCATGTTGACATCATTGCTTGCTGTTTTGCTGGCCACACAGACGGCTGCCGACTCGGGTCAGAGCAATGTTGCCGTGCAGGCAGACCAGTCCCCTGACATTGCGTCTGAAGCGATCACAGCTGGCCGCGGGGACGAAGTGATTCCGTCGCTCGAACGCGCGCGAGCCAAGCATGCCAATGATCCTGCTGTACTTATCAATCTTGGCGTAGCGTATGCGCATCGCGGCGATGATGTGAAAGCGCGCAACCTTTTTAAGGCGGCAATGAAAAGCCCCACGCAAATCGATCTTGAAACCGCTGATGGCGATGCGGTGAGTTCGCGCAAGCTTGCGCGCAAGGCATTGTCTATGCTGGACCGCGGCGAATTGCGCATGACGAGTGCAATCGCGGAGCGTTAATCCGCCCTTTCTGTATCACTTTCGCAGCATCATCCGACAAACCGCCTCTCTCCTAGGGTGGGGCGATCGATTTCGCCTGCTCAAGTCAATTCCCTTGAAAGAATTTACCATTAAGAACTAGGCTATGTCACTTGTCTGTCATCAAGACACGACAAGGCAATAAGTCTGGAGGGCCCATGATGATTCTGGCCGGGAATGTAGTGCGGATGAGCTTTGTTGCGGTTGCAGCGGCCATCGCGATGTCCGGCACTCTTGCGCGGGCAGATGTGATGGAGCTCGATGTCGATGGTGCGCGCTGGGTCGCGGGCGGCAATTCCGTTACCTCGTCGCCCAACATGAACACGACTGGCCGCATTGCTGGCATTGTTACCACTGACGCGGCAGGCGCAGATGGTGCCGGCGTGATTGTGCCTTTGGACGCTGTTTCCAGCGCCTCTGCTACTCTACCGGGCGTGCCGCCGCGCTACGCCGCCAAGGTCAATGAATTGTCGCAGCGCTATGATCTGAGCCCCAGGCTGATTGAAGCGCTTGTTTGGCAGGAAAGCCGCTGGCGCGAGAACGCTGTGTCTCACGCTGGTGCGCGCGGACTTGCGCAATTGATGCCCGGCACAGCCAAATATCTCGGCGTCAATCCCGATGACCCGATGCAAAACCTTGAAGGCGGCGCGCGGTATCTTCGCGAACAATTAAACCGTTTCGATGGCGATCTGGAAAAAGCGCTTGCCGCTTATAACGCAGGGCCGGGCCGCGTTATCCGCGCAGGCGGTATTCCCAATATTCGCGAAACACGCCATTATGTCGCCGCGATCATGGGGCGATTGGCCAGCCATTCGCGTCCGCGCTGACCGGTGCAAATTAACGCATAGACCACACTCTTGAAGATAATGGACCACACAATGACCATCGTTTCCCGCTTTACAGCCCGCATTGCTGCCTTTGCCGCTATCCTTGCGGCTCACGGCACAGTGTACGCGCAAAGCACTGCTCAAGGCGCTGATCCGGCAGGATCCGGCCCGATCAATTCTGCGCTTTTGTGGCTGCAGGGTACTTTGCTTGGGACGGTTGCGACCACAGTTGCGGTCATGGCGGTTGCTGCGATTGGCTTTATGATGCTTACCGGCCGAATTAACTGGCGTTTTGGTGCGACAGTCATTGTCGGTGTTTTCATCCTGTTTGGCGCAACCACGATTGTGGCTGGCATTCAGTCAGGTGTTGGTTAACCTTGATATGGTACTAACGCTCTCATGACACAGCTCACACGCCAGCCTGTTCACCGCGCCCTTACACGCCCGCAGATGTTTGCAGGCGTGACCATGAACTTCTTTGTCATCAATCTGATGGTCACAACGATTGCGTTTTTGATCCTCAAGAACCTCCTCATTCAAAACGGCGTGATGTTCATCGTATTTTTGTTGGTGCCGATCGCAACGCACGCCATCGGCTATTTCGCATCGCTTCGCGAACCGCGTATCTTCGACCTTTGGATCACGAAGGTTTCCAAGTGTCCGCGCGTGTCTAATTACAAGCGCTGGGGCTGCAATTCATATGCTCCATAAGATGCGCCTTTGTCCTGACATCTTGGCCTCATAAGGAGGGCCCAATATGGCAAAATGGATCGGACCTGCTTCCTGGAGCGCGAAAGAAGCGCGCGTAGGTGAACGTCTGCCTTATGAGCGGCTGATCGATGAAAGCACGGTACTGCTTCGCGATGGCTCTGTGATGAGCGCGATCCAGGTCCCTGGACTGCTGTTTGAGACAGAAGATTCCGACGCGCTAAACGCCCATGCTGCGACGCGCGAGGTTATGTTGCGCTCTACATTGGACGCGCGCTTTGTCCTGTATCATCATGTCATCCGCCGCCGTGTTGAAGTGGAATTGGATGGCGAATTCAGCGATCCTTTGTCGCGCCATATTGATGCACGCTGGAAAGAAAGGCTGGCTGGCGGTTCGCTGTTTATCAATGACCAGTTCGTGACGCTTATCCGCCGCCCTGCACGCGGTAAAACGGGCCTTCCAGAAAGGGTGAGCAAGTTTTTCTCGCGTCAGGGCAAGCAGGTGCTGGAAGCCGATCCCAAGGATATTCGCAGCTTAAAGGCCGCAATCACCGGGTTGACCGCTTCGCTTTCTGCTTACGGCGCATGCGTTCTTGGTGATTACGCATCGCATGACGATGGCACAAATTCCGAGATGCTGGAGCTGCTTTCCGCGCTTTACAATGGCGAAATGCGCCCTGTGCGCCGCCCGCATCCGGATACTGATATTGGCGAGATGCTGCCATATCGCAGAGCAAGCTTTGGTCTTGATGCAATGGAGCTTCGCGGGAGCGCTGACCCGGATTTCTCTGCTATCCTTGGTCTTAAGGACTATCCCGAAGCGACTTCCCCTGGCCTTCTCGATCCGCTTTTGCGGCTTCCCTATGAGATGGTCGTCACCGAAAGTTATGCTCCCAATGAACGGACCACTTCGCGTGAGCGGATTGATCTGGCATTGCGCCGCCTTCGCGCGGTTGATGAAGAGGCTGCGGCAGAACGCGCAGATATGCTGAATGCGCGCGATGCGCTGGGTAATGGCGCGGTTGGCTTTGGCGATCATCACTTAACGGTGTTGGTAAGGGAGCAGGCGCTTGACCGGCTCGATGATGCCTGCGCCGCATGCTCAGCTGCTTTGGCGGATACCGGCGCGATTGCAGTGCGCGAGGATATCAATCTGGAGCCTTCTTTCTGGGCGCAATTCCCTGGCAATGAGGAATACATCGTACGCCGCGCGCTTATTTCCTCTGCCAATATGGCCGGATTTGGAAGCTTTCACGGCTTTGCGCTGGGACAAGCAAGCGGCAATCATTGGGGCGATGCAGTGACTTTGCTGGAGACCACTTCAGCAACTCCGTTTTTCTTCAATTTTCACCATGGTGATCTGGGTAATTTCTCGGTTATCGGCCCGTCAGGTTCGGGTAAAACCGTGGTGATGAATTTCCTCGCGGCCCAAGCGCAGAAATTCAAACCGCGCACCATTCTTTTCGACAAGGATCGCGGGGCAGAATTGTTTATCCGCGGCATTGGCGGCCGCTATGACAAGATCGCAGCCGGAGCGCCCACGGGTTTTAATCCGCTGGCGCTGTCCGATACGCCTGCCAATAAAGCGTTCCTGCGCGATTGGCTGGGTGTTTTGCTGAACGCGGATGGGCCAGAGGAATTTGGCCTTATTTCCGCCGCTGTCGATGCTGCTTATTCGAACGATGCGCGCCTTCGCCGACTGCGGCATTTCAAGGAATTGCTGGCCGGCGCGCGCCGTCCGCAGCCGGGTGATCTGGCGGACCGTTTAAGTGCCTGGATTGGCAGTACCACAGGTGATGATGGCGAACATTCATGGCTGTTCGATAACGAGGCCGATCTGCTTGATCTTGACCAGCGTGTCCTTGGTTTTGACATGACGGCGCTGCTCGAAAATCCGCGTCTTCGCACGCCTGTCATGATGTACTTGTTCCACCGCATTGATGAACGGCTCGATGGTCAGCCGACCATGATCCTGATTGATGAGGGGTGGAAAGCGCTTGATGATGAGGTCTTTGCCGCGCGCATTCGCGATTGGCTTAAAACTTTGCGCAAACGCAATGCGTTGGTTGGATTTGCCACACAATCCGCGCGTGATGCCTTGGAGAGCCGGATTTCGACAGCTCTGGTCGAACAGACCGCGACGATGATCTTCATGCCCAATAGCCGTGCAAGGCCCGAAGATTATTGCGATGGCTTTGGTTTGACCGATCATGAGCTTGCACTGATCCGCACATTGCCCGCCCATTCGCGCTGTTTCCTTGTCCGCCAGCCTGATGCGAGCGTTGTTGTACGCCTTGATTTGTCGGGTGCGCCCGAAGTGCTGACTGTCCTTTCGGGCCGCGAAGCTTCCGTGCGCCGCCTTGACCTGCTGCGCGAAGCGGTGGGCGATGACCCATCGCAATGGTATCCAGCGCTCACGAACGCTGCATGGCCTGATGGCTCTGCGGGTCTGGATCAGCATGGACACCCCATCCCGCAGGCTGCCGAATAATGGCGACAAGCTGCGATCTCGTTGCTCAAGAAATGGGCACAGGCGTGGCCGCTGCTCTGACGGCAGTGGATTGCATTGCCAGTCAGGTGAGTGAGCAGGCTTTTGGGCGTCTGTTCGGCACTGATGGCCAGATGGCATTGGCGCTTACACTGTTGCTCGTTTTTTACGTGGCGTTCTTTGGCATCAGCCTCATGTTGGGCCGATCGAACCTGTCAATTCGGGCGCTGGTGCCCAAGATACTGACACTGGGCCTCGTGCTGACTTTCGCGACAAGCTTTGTCGCATTTTCGAGCATCTTCTACAATTTGTTCCTGCTGGGACCAGACGAAATCGCTGGCGTGATTACGGGCAGCGAAGGGTCAGCAACCGCAACCTTTGCGATGAAGCTTGATGTGGTTTTTCTCGCCATTCAAGAAGCGTCCAACGGACAGACCGATATCGACATCTTTACCCCTCCCGGCATGATGTGGATGGGCGCGACTATGCTTTTATTGGGCACAGTTGGCTTGCTTGTTACCGCTCGCATCGGCCTTGCGCTGCTTCTTGCAGTGGGTCCGATTTTTGTTGTTCTGGCCCTGTTTAATGGCACGCGCGGCCTCTTTACGGGCTGGCTCAAGGGCATGGTGATGCTCGCTCTTGTCCCAATTTTCGCCGTCGTCGGCGGCTCGATCATGCTGGAGATGGCAGTGCCGATCCTCGCCGAACTCGTAACGGTGCCCGGCGATATCGACCAACAAGCGGCCATGGGCTTTTTCGTAGTTGGCTTTGTCCATTGCGCACTCATGCTGATGTCACTGGTTGTCGCATCCAAAATGGTGAGCGGATGGCAGGTCTTTGGCCTTGTTCCGTCAGCACAGGAAAAGGCCGTGTATGACACATCGCGGGTGGCGCCTTCGCAGGCCCAAATGCTGGCTCCAGATCGCGCCGCGCGCGCAGCCCCTGCCATGGCGGCCGCATCTGGACAGCGGCGCATTGATGTGTCTGCTCCCGCCACCGGGATCGCTGCCAATGATGCAGGCCAAACCGGCCCCAGTTCATCGCGCGAGACCAGGGTTTATGCTACATCTGGCGGCGATGGACAGGTTCGGCCCATGTCATCCGGCCCCTCTCGCACGCGTGGGATTGGCAATCGTTTTCGCCCCATTTCCAATATCGGCGCAAAAGGTGGAGCCGCGCCCAAAACGGAGGCCCCGCAATGATGCGGCCACTTTCTTCTCGACTGCTGATCGGCGCGCTTGCTCCGATTGCCGTACTTTGCGCCGTTCCGGCATCGGCGGATGATCCGCGCCTCCGCACACTTGTTTATGATGAAGGTGCGGTGGTCACAATCAATGGCCGGGTTAAAGTGCTCACCACGATCAAGTTTGCCGAAGATGAAGTGATTGAAAATGTCGCGATTGGCGATAGCGCTGCATGGCAAATTCAGCCGAACAAAGCGCGCTCCACTCTGTTTGTAAAGCCGCTTTCCCCATCTGCCAAAACCAATATGACGGTGGTGACAAACAAGCGGACATATCTGTTCGATCTTATCGCATCATCGCGCAATCGCCCGCTTTATGTCATGCAGTTCCATTATCCCGAGCTTGAAAAAGCAAAGGAAGAAGCCCGCCTTGCCGCGCTCGAAGCTGAGGCTCAGCAGCAGGCCAATGCCGATGAATTGCGCGCCGCGAGCGATCCTTATGCGGTGCTTGATCCGGCGCGTTTGAACTTTGAATGGGAAGGCGAGGGCAAACGCAAGCTTTTGCCTCAGCAGGCCTACGATAACGGCGAAGCGGTGTTTTTGATGTGGCCTGAAGGCACATCTGTTCCGGCCATTCTTGTCACCAATGAGGATGGTGATGTGGGACCTGTCAATTACACCGTGCGCGGCGATACGGTTGTGGTTGATCAAGTGCCTCAGCAAATCATCCTTAGAAATGGCCGCGATAGTGCAACGCTAACCAATAACGGACCCGTCCGCGTATCATCGCGCGATGGAGACGATGGGAAAGGCGGTCGCGGATCATGATTGCCATCAAAGCTTCGAAAGCTTCCAGAGCTTCCAGAGCTTCCCTCGCTAATCGCCAATCGGAGACACGATAATGCGTCTGGCTATGCGACTTCCGCCCAAGAAGGGTGCAAATTCTGCCAATGGTGCAGGCGGTGATCCGCGCGATCAGGAATCAGCAGAGGTCATTGATCTTGCAAGCCGCAGCGCGTTTCCCGCTGTTACCGAACGAAAAGCAGGCGGCGACAAATGGGGTCCGGCTTTGGGTGTCGCGATTGTTGGTCTGCTTGGAGCAACGACTTTTTGGGCGATGAATGCCGCGCAGCAAGGTGCCGGTGATACAACCGCAAACACCGCTGCTGTGCCCGTTCAGGCCGATCCAAAACCAGCAGTTGCACCAGTTGTGGTGAAACCTGAACCTGTCGAAGCGCCCCAGCGTCCAGCCCCGGTTCCGGCGCCTGTCTATTCGCGTGCTCCAGGAGCCGCTGCAGATCCTGTCACCAATCCTTACGCCAGCCCTTCAATGGTCTTTGATCAATCGAGTTCGGCAACCACTGCGCGTCTTGTCGAGGGGCCCGGCGCACCTGCTCCCACGTCCACAACAGCTGCGCCCAGCGCTGCTGGAGGATCTGCGGGCGAATTTGCCAGTCGCATTGGCGGCGTGGGCGGAGGGCCTGCTCAAGCCACGCAATTGCTCAATCCGACAACCACAGTGACCAAGGGCACGTTGATCCCCGCCATTCTTGAAACCTCAATCAACACCGATGTTCCCGGCTTTGCGCGGGCGGTCGTAAGCCAGGATGTGCGTAGCTTTGACGGGACCAAAGTGCTGATCCCTCGCTCTTCTCGCCTGATCGGGCAGTATCAATCCGGCGTGCAGAATGGGCAAAAGCGCGCCTATGTCATCTGGACTGATCTGATCCGCCCGGACGGTGCAACCATTCAGATATCCTCGCCAGCCGTCGCTTATGATGGAACCACTGGTCTTGCAGGCGATGTGGACACGCATTTCTTCCAGCGCTTTGGCTCTGGCTTGTTGCTGTCTTTGATTGGCGCTGCAGGGCAAATTGCTTCGGGCGGAGCGGGGATTGTGGTTGCAGGCGGTCAAAATGCTGCGAGCACTGCGCTGCAACAAGATGGCAATATCCCGCCAACTATCAAAGTTGAAATGGGTGAACCTGTGCGCGTTTTCGCTGCACGCAATCTCGATTTTTCAACGGTTTCAAACTGAACTTGATGGGCATTATGGCCGCTGACATTCATCCTCTTACCGCTGCTGCAACGCCGCAAGACGCTGTCGATAGCGCAGCGATTGCGGGTGAGCGCAGTGTCTATCTCGAAGCGTATCTCGCGCCCTTCCAACGCTGGCTTGATTGCGACACGGTAACAGAAATCATGGTCAATCAGCCGGGCGAGCTCTGGATCGAAGATGCCTCTGATCCCGGTATGAAACGGGTTGAGACGCCGGAGATTGATGACCGATTGGTGCAGCGTCTTGCCGAACAGGTCGCAAGAGTAAGCCATCAAGGGATCAATCGCGAGCATCCTTTGCTCGGTGCAACTTTGCCCGATGGCGCTCGCATTCAATTTTGCGGACCGCCCGCGAGCCGCAAACATTGGGTCATGGCCATTCGCCGTCACCGCAGGCTTGATCTGCCGCTTGATGCTTATGACACCGGACCGCTGAAAGGTGAGGCTGAGGTGGCCATGCCCAATGCACAAGAACAGCCGATTGCTTACCTGCGCGAAGCGATCCGCAATCGCCGCACTATCCTGATTTCGGGTGGCACCAGCACGGGAAAAACCACGTTTCTCAACGCGATGCTTGGCGAAATTCCGCGACAGGAACGTGTGGTGATGGTCGAGGACACGCCTGAGCTTAAATTTCCTGGCGAAAATTCGGTCGGTCTTGTCGCTGTCAAAGGCGAACTGGGCGAGGCAAAAGTCACTGCGAACGAACTGTTACAGGCTGCTTTGCGCTTGCGGCCAGATCGCATTGTTCTGGGCGAATTGCGCGGGGCAGAAAGCGTCTCTTTCCTTCGTGCGATCAACACCGGACATCCGGGAAGTTTTTCAACCATTCACGCCAATTCGCTGCGAGGTGCTCTGGAGCAATTGTCGCTGATGGTGATGCAAACCGGGATTGGTCTTAGCCGCACCGATACGATCGCTTATGCCGCAAGCGTTATTGACGTACTCGTTCAGCTGGGCCGCGATGCCAACGGTAAACGCGGCATTGCTCAAATTTCGGATAGCCGATCTCTGGTTTGAGCGGCTATAGTGGGTGTTATGAACCAAGCCCTGATCAGCCCCAGCAATACCGATGCGATTTCAAAGGGGGCGCCCAACAAAGAGGCGACCTATTTCAATCGCGAGCTGTCCTGGTTGTCTTTCAACGAGCGTGTTCTAGCCGAAGCGCGCAACGAACAATATCCACTGCTCGAACGGCTGCGGTTTCTGTCGATATCGGGCAGCAACCTGGATGAGTTTATGATGATCCGCGTCGCCGGTCTGGTCGGACAGGCGCAGCGCGGAATTGACAAAGTCGCGATTGATGGACGCACACCAACACAACAATTGACTGCCATCCGAGAGAAGCTGAGCGAGCTTTCTGACGCGCAGCAAGATATTTGGTGCGATCTGCATGACAGGCTGGCCGAAGCCGATATTCACGTGGCTGATGAACACCGCGTGGAACCGGTCGCGCATGAATGGCTGGAGGCTTATTTCCTTGAAGAAATTCTGCCAGTCATAACGCCGCAGGCACTGGATCCGGCGCATCCTTTTCCTTTCGTTCAAAATGAAGGGATGGGCTTGCTCTTTTCGTTGACGCGCGATGCAGATGCGCAAGAGATCATCGAAATGATCTTGATCCCGAGCGCGCTTCCCCGGTTCGTTCGGGTGCCATCGTCAATTGGCGATGCGAGCGAAGCAATCTACATCTCGATAGCAAGCCTCATCCAGCGTTATGCGCACAAAATGTTCCCCGGTTTCACGATCAATGGTGATGGCCTGTTCCGGGTGCTGCGCGATAGCGATATTGAAATCGAGGAAGAGGCCGAAGATCTTGTGCGCACTTTCCGCAGCGCGATCCAGCGTCGCCGCCGGGGCCAGGTGATCCAGCTTGAGTTGGAAGAGGATTTCGATCCGGTCGCCGAAAGCGTCCTGCTTGAACAATTGGGCGTTCATGAAGCTGCCGTCATCAAAACCGATGGTATGATCGGCATTGATGGGCTTGCCGAAATTGTGTGCGAAGACCGTCCGGATCTCAAATTCGACAGCTATTCCCCGCGCTATCCCGAACGCGTTCGCGAACATGATGGCGATCTGTTTTCAGCCATCGGCGAAAAAGACATCATCATTCACCACCCCTATGAAAGTTTCGAAGTGGTGGTGGATTTCATCCGGCAAGCTGCCAATGATCCCGATGTCGTCGCCATCAAACAAACTCTTTATCGTGCAGGCTCACAATCAGCGGTCATTAACGCCCTGATCGAAGCTGCCGAAAATGGCATTTCGGTCACGGCTGTAGTCGAATTAAAGGCACGCTTTGATGAGGAGCAAAACCTCAAATGGGCAACCAAACTTGAACGGGCCGGCGTTCAGGTGATTTACGGCTTCACCGATTGGAAAACGCATTCAAAGGTCGCCATGGTGGTCAGGCGCGAAGGCGATGGATTTCGCACATATTGCCACTTTGGCACCGGCAATTATCACCCAATAACGGCCAAGATCTACACTGATC
>CAYGQX010000026.1:0-11828 GCA_964352245.1 uncultured Porphyrobacter sp. | reverse complement strand
AGGTGGCGGAGACGGAGGGATTCGAACCCTCGATACGCGGTATGCGTATGGTTCCTTAGCAGGGAACTGGTTTCAGCCACTCACCCACGTCTCCAATAGCGCAGCCAAGCCTGAGCCCGGGCGGCGAAGGACGCGCTATAGTCGGGCTTGGGTATGGCGGCAAGGTGGCTTTATACAAAATTGCGCCGGATCTTTGAATGAGCCTCTTCCCAAGCGGCTCTGCATCCCTTGGGCCGGCACCGGTTCACCAATTCGTGCGAGGTTCAGGCGGTTTCCCTTAGTCTGATTCACCTCACCTTGTTTTCGATTCGGTTCGCCGCCTTTTCGATTGCTTGATACCGCGCATTCGATTCAGCTTGCGCGTGCACGAATGCCGCATTTTGTCGCTAAGAGGTTGTCTCATGCTACTCCGCACTGCTTTGGCCCGTTTCATTTCGGTCCGCTCATCATTTTCGAACCTTTCGGTTCAACTGCTTGCGGTACTTGCATTGCTTAGCACCGGCGCCGCAGCGAATGCGCAAGGCGTTGAGACGTTTGACCCGGATGAAATTTTCGCAGTCGCTGGACCCAGTGCGGATAATCCCGATGTTACAGCTGGTGTGGGATCGGGCGGCGGAATTGATGCCGACCTAGTCGATCCCAATACCGCACAGCCATCTACCCCGGCACCCTCGATATCGCAGCCAACCTACACCGTCCCGCAGCCAGTGCCCGCAGGTGCCAATGGCCGTGCTGAGGTGGAAACCAATTCTCCATCCGGTTTTGAGCAGGAATTTGACCCTTATTCAGCATATGGCTCATCTGATCCTCCAGCAAGCCAAGCTGCCCCGGGCGAACTGCCGACCGATATCATGCCAGCAGCAGTCAATGATACTGGCACCTACGGCGAAGATGATCTTATTGGTGCTGCTGAAGGAGTATTTGGCAAAGGCGCAGAAGGCCTTGCGAAAATGATCCAGAAATTGCTCAAGGATCAGGGGCAGCCCAATGGCTACATCGTCGGACGCGAAGCTGGCGGCGCATTTGTATTTGGCGCGCGGTATGGTTCAGGCACGCTCCATCACAAGATCGAGGGCACTCGCAAAGTTTACTGGACGGGACCGTCGGTGGGCTTTGATGCCGGCGCCAATGCAGCAAACACGTTTGTGTTGGTCTATAACCTCTACGATTCTCAAGACCTTTTCAAACGCTATGCAGCGGGTGAGGGGCAGGCCTATCTGGTAGGCGGCCTTCATGCGAGCTACGTGCGGCGCGGTGATGTAGTGCTGATCCCAATCCGTATGGGTGTGGGCGCGCGCCTTGGCATCAATGCCGGCTATCTCAAGTTTTCTGAAAAGCAACGCTGGTTGCCCTTCTAAGTCGCACAGCGCCAAAAAATGGCGCGTTAGATAGCATTATCGAACAAAAGGCGGTTGCAGGCGGCCTCCTCTCGCGGCATTGCGCGATTGATATGCTCGACAATCTTTATCCCCAATCGCCCGATGCGCTGCTCGCGCTGATCAAGCTCCACGCCGCTGATGAGCGGACCGACAAGATTGACCTTGGCGTCGGTGTCTACCGGACGGGACAAGGCGACACGCCTGTCTTTGGCGCGATCAAAGCGGCAGAGCGCAAACTGCTCGAAGAGCAGAATTCCAAAAGCTATCTCGGCCCCGAAGGCGATATGGGCTTTGTCACTGCGCTGATGCCGTACATTTTCGGCTCAGACCCGACCATGGGCGGGCGAATTAACGGGATGCAGACACCGGGCGGGACAGGTGCTGTCCGCCTTGCATTGGCGCTGGCGCAAAAGGCGGGAATCAATCGGCTGCATATGGGCACGCCCAGCTGGCCCAATCACGCGCAGATCATTGGCGATCTGGAACTTGAATTGGCTTCTTTCGACCATGCTAATTCCGATGGCACCGCGAATCTCGATGCTGTGCTCGGCGCGATTCGCGGCGCAGGCAAAGGGGAGGCGGTGCTGTTGCATGGCTGTTGCCACAACCCTACCGGTATAGATTATTCTGCTGATGATTGGGAAGCGATCGGCGATGCGATTGCCCAAACCGGCATCTTCCCGATTATCGACACGGCCTATCACGGGCTTGGCCACGGCCTTGAGGAAGATGTCGCAGGCCTGCGCAGTGTCCTTGGAAAAGTGCCAGAAGCATTCATAGCTTATAGCTGCGACAAGAATTTTGGTATGTACCGCGACCGTGTTGGTGCGTTTTACGTGCTGGCTGATGACACTGAGGTGCTCGACAAAGCGTTCTCCAACGCCAACGCTCTGGCGCGCGCCAGCTGGTCCATGCCGCCCGATCACGGCGCGGCGGCTGTGCGCCTGATCCTGCGCGATCCCGATATGACCGCGCAATGGACCGACGAACTCGACCAGATGCGCGATCGCATGCGTCAGGTGCGCAGCGCGCTTGCCGATGCAGGCACGGCAGGCAGCGTCGATCTCACCCCGCTGGGCACACAGAACGGGCTCTTTTCGGTACTGCCTGTAACGAAGGAACAGGTTGTCCAACTGCGCGAAGAGCACGGCATTTACATGGCCGGATCAGGCCGCGTGAACATTGCTGGCCTTACCATGGGCAATATCGACAAATTCGTGTCTGCTGTCGCCGCAGTGACCAGGTGAGGCATGAATCGCCAGCCCACTCTAGAAGATGAGCGGGTGCTTATAAGGCCGCTTGCGCATGAGGACTGGGACGCTTTGTTCGCGATAGCGAGCGATCCGGCGATCTGGGAACAGCATCCAATGCATGATCGTTGGCACAAGGACGTGTTTTGTGATTTTTTTGAGGACGCGCTCGGGAAAGGCGGTGCTCTTGCAATCATCGACAAACGCAATGACGAGATCATCGGCTCATCGCGCTTCCAATCCTATGACGAAGAAGACGGCGGTTCTGTCGAAATTGGCTGGACCTTCTTTGCGCGCAAATGCTGGGGCAAGGGGATCAACCCGTCGGTCAAACGCCTGATGCTTGCCCATGCCTTTAAAACCGTCGACAGGGTCGATTTCAGAGTGGGTGAGACGAATTATAGATCACGCATCGCGCTCGAAAACATCGGCGCAGTGCGAACCCGCCGAACCGAACTTGACCGCTATCAAGGCAGACGTGTGGTGCATATCGTCTACGAAATCACACAAGACGCTTTCAGAGAAGGGCCACTATCCGATCAGGATTGAGCAGCCAGCCCCTGCATCCGTTTGAGATACCTCGCGAGCACATCGATCTCCAGATTAACCTCATCGCCGATTTTCAGCGCGCCCAAGGTTGTGACCTCGCCTGTGTGCGGAATAATATTTAGGGCGAAATCACATGTCTTGTCGGGCTTGTCGCGTACATCGTTGACGGTAAGCGATACGCCATCGACCGTGATGGACCCCTTCTCGGCGATGAACGGTGCCATTTCTGCACGGGCTTTGATTACGACTTTCCAACTGTCGCCTTTTTGTTCGGTCAAAACGACAGTGCCGATATCGTCGACATGGCCGGTGACGATATGGCCGCCCAGTTCATCGCCCAGCCGGAGGGAGGGTTCGATGTTTAGGCGGCTTCCTGCTCCCCACATGCCCTTGCGCGTGCGGCTTACACTTTCAACGGAGACATCGATGTCGAACCATGCATCGCCCTTGCTCCCACCGCGATCCACCACTGTCATGCACGCCCCCGAACATGCAATGGATGCTCCAATGTCAATTTGTGCCGGATCGAGCGGTGCGGCCACGCGCACACGCAGGTCGCCGCGTTGATCGGTGGATTGAATGGTGCCGATGGCGGTGACGATGCCGGTGAACATTGGGGGTTTTGTTTCCTCTTAATCTCGCAGCCGCAGATAGGCCTCGAAGGTGTCGCTGCCAAGCGTGCGGCGCGTATCCAGTTTCCATCTCCCATGCGCGCTGGTGAGATCAGTAAGGCCAAGCGGGCCTAGCGCGCTCAGGCCGTCGCCGATTATGATTGGCGCGCGGTAGATGTGGAGTTCGTCCACGAGATCGGCCTTTAGAAAGCTCGCGGCAGTTTGAGCGCCGCCTTCAACGTAGAGATAGTGCGTGTTGGTAAGCGTGCTGATCGTTTCGGGTGAGGGCAGGGCCGTCACGTCGTCTGGAGTGGCTTTGCTTGTCAAGACGACCCGGTCACAGCTGCGCCCCTCAAGGCCTGGCAATCGCACATTGAGCTTTGGCTCGTCTGTGCGCCAAGTGCCTCCGCCCACCAAAATGGCATCGTGTTTTGCTCGTATGGAATGGACATGCGCGCGCGCGTGCTCGCCTGTGATCCATTGGCTTGTTCCATCAGCAAGCGCGATGCAGCCATCCAACGACATAGCGATTTTCAGTGTCACGTAGGGGCGACCAAGGGACTGTCGTGTCAGAAAACCGGCAAGACTGCGAGCGGAGGCAGTGTCGTTCAGCACTTCTGTCGCAATTCCCGCCTTTTTCAGCGCCGCAATGCCCTTGCCGCAGGTGCGCTTATCGGGGTCAATCTGTCCGATTACCACGCGCGCGGGCGCTGCAGATGCCACCACATCGCAGCAGGCGGGGCCACGCGCCGATGCGTGCGCGCACGGCTCTAGGGTCACATAGATGGTTGCACCTTCAGCCTCCCCTTCGGACAGCGCGCGGAGCGCGTGCTTTTCTGCATGGGGCCGGCCGGATGCTTGTGTCCACCCGCGCGCGATCAGGCGATTATTGCGGACAATCAACGATGCAACCCCCGGATTAGGCCGAGCGAGCGGGCGAGCCCGGGATGCCAGCCGAGCAGCAGCGGCCATCCAATCGAGATCCGTGAGAGCAAAGGCGGTTATTGCGCGGGGCCCTGTTCACTAGCAGCTTCGCCGGGATTGCTTGAATTGCCAAAGGCTTGTTCTAACCGTTCCTGGTCTGCGGCTTCTTCGGCTGCGCGTTCGGCCTCGGCCTCTGCTTCCATCTTATCAACGTCAATGCCTGTGGCCGCACCAAGGGTTTTGTACATTTCCCGCTTTTGAGCAGCGAGCCTTTCGGCCTCCGCTGCGCGCAGCTCTTTCATTCGCTGATTGGCTAGGTTTGACGCTTCTATTTCTGCATCGGTTCGATCAGAATTCAAGGTCGAAATATATGTGATCTGGGGCCTTTCGGGCGTCTTATAAACGCTTTCGCTGGACGCCCAAAGAATGATCACCGCAATCGGAAATATCGAAATGACCAGCATCGGCCAGCGATACGGGTTGGGTTTACGAAACTCAGACCAGAAATCCGCGATGCCGGTCTTGGGATTGAAGCGCGATACGAAGGCCATTGCATGGAATATAGTAGCGCAGTGTCTGGCTGGCTAGTGAGGAGTTTTGAAGACGAGGGCGGATGGCGAAAGCAAGATCGGCCCGAGTTTACGAAGGCATTTAGCCAAATGACGCATAAAGCGAGCGGCCCTTCTCCTTCAACCAGCGGTCCGCCACGCTGATATCTTCTTCAAAGATATCGCCCAGCAGTCTGTGAAATGCTGGACTGTGATCGAAGTGCACGAGGTGGGCAACTTCGTGCGCGACGACAGAGCGGCGGACGAAATCAGGCGCCTGGATTAATCGCCAATTGATACGGATGCGGCGGGTGCCATTGCCACTATCAGAGCAGCTTCCCCAGCGTTTTTGTGCGCGCGTTAGGCCAACGGGGACCGTTTCCAGTTCGGCCCGCTCACAATAAAATGCCAAATCAATCTCGAACGCGTTCAAGGCCTCGCGCTCCAACCAGCGTTTTAGGCGCGCTTCCAATCCGTCTATTGGCCCGCCGATCCGAACGCAGCCTTGGTCAAGTAATGGACGCCGTGCATTGGATTTGTCCCAATCAATCGCGAGGCTGTGCCCACGATAATCAAGGGATCCACCTGGTCCCGGCTTTTGTCGTGTCGGTATCTTGGCGCGCTGTGTCGCCAACCAATCGGCCCGCGAATGGGCAAAGGCAATCGCCTCGCTTGAATGCGCCCATTGCGGCAGAGTGATGCGAACCTCGCTCCCATCAGGGGCAAGCCGCAGAGTTAGCCGACGCGCGGTTTTGTGACGGCGCAGCACAATCGGGATGGTATCCCCATCAAGTGTCATCTCTTGATCGATGACAGTGCGCTTTAGCCAATCAATCATCCGCAAATCCCATAACGGCTATCGCCTGGAAGATACCCCATCATCTTCGGTTCCGTCTACCTGGGGTGATCCCCATTCCACGATATGATGTTCAAGCGGGCCTGCATCGGTTTCGCTGACTACGCGTCCTGCCACTGACACGCCTGCACGCACCACGGCTTCGCGATCATCACTGATGAGATAGTGCCAGTTCGGCAAAGGGCGACCAGCGGCTCGGATGCGATAAGCGCAGGTCGATGGCAGCCACGCTACGTCTTCTACTATGGCAAGCGTAAGACGCAGACAGTCGGGAACAAAGGCCTTGCGGTTGCGGTAGTCACAGCATTTCGCCGTATGTGTATCGAGCAGTTTGCAAGCGACATTGGTGTGTTCGATCACGCCAGTGTCCGCATCCTCAATCTTGTGCGTACAGCATTGACCGCACCCATCGCACAGAGCCTCCCACTCTGCCCGGTTCAGATCCGCTAGTGGGAGTTCCCAGAATTTGTCTCTCAACTCACCCATTTTTCAATTTCATTTGCAACGGCCTCAGGGCCGAGATCGACGGGCAGGGTGGCAAGCGGTTTGCCCTCTTTATCGAAGAGATAAACGACATTGGAGTGGTTCATAAGGTAACTGTCATCCGCCGTTTCTTCGCCGCGCTCATAATAGACTTTGAAGGTGTCGGCGGCTGCTCGCACTTGCTCAGGGGTACCAGTTAGTCCGACTAGCTTGTCGGAAAAAGCACTGGTGAATTCGTCGATGACTTTGCGGGTGTCGCGCTCAGGGTCGATCGAGATAAAGATCGGTATCAGCGAAGCCTCGATTGCGGGAGTGTTCTCGCTTGCTATTTTGAGGCCTCGGATCATGCGTTGCACATCGGTGGGGCAGACGTCGGGACAAAAGGCATAGCCGAAATATACGATCCGGTATTGCCCTTGGAAATCGGCCCAACGCACAGTTTCGCCATCCGGCCCTTCCAATTCAAACTCGCCCCCAATGCTCGCGCCAGCAAGCGGCGGTTCTTCAGGTGGTGGAGCTCCGCCGGAACACGCGGCCGTCAAAAGTGCGAGTATTGTGACGGATGCAGTTGCCGATTTTCGCCATGCACGCGTCAAGAAATTGCTATGCATCGATACATTGGAAGGCTTTGCTTGAGTGTTCATGCTCTGCTAACTGGCTTTTCTGCATTGGAGCAAAGGCAAAAGCCGGTGCTGCTTTTGAAACAGGGTTGATTTGACAGATAATCGAAAGGGATCAAGGCTTGGCTGTCTCGGTTGTTCGTAATTGTATTCGAAATATGGGGCTGGCTTTGGCAATTGCCACAGCCACGACACTGGCAGCGGTTTCCGCCTTGCCTGTTGCAGCGCAGCTGTATTCGCCGGGCTATGAATTTCTGAAAGCGGTGCGGGATCGTGATGGCGACACCGCAACCCAAATGCTCAATGAGCCCGGCACCACGATTATCAACACACGCGATATCACAACGGGCGAATCTGGTCTGCATATTGTGACGCAAAGACGCGATACATTGTGGGTGCGTTTCCTGATCCAGCGCGGGGCCGATGCAAACTTGCGTGACAATAAAGGGCGTACCCCGATTCAGATCGCAACGACGTTGAATTTTGTCGATGGCGTTGAAGAGCTTATCAAAGGCGGTGCGCAGATCAATGTGGCGGATACTCAGGGTGAAACCCCGCTGATCGCCGCCGTTCACCAGCGCAATGCGCAATTGGTTGCGCGGTTTTTGAAAGAGGGCGCTGATCCTGATCGCAATGACAATTCAGGCCGGAGCGCGCGCGATTACATGGAATTGATGCAAAGCAACTTTCTGATGAAGCAGGAA
The DNA here is from genome assembly GCA_964352245.1 of uncultured Porphyrobacter sp. Lineage (GTDB taxonomy): Bacteria > Pseudomonadota > Alphaproteobacteria > Sphingomonadales > Sphingomonadaceae > Erythrobacter. The sequence goes on along the minus strand of CAYGQX010000026.1, from coordinate 3,904 downwards.
TTTGAAGCGGCAGACGCTGATCGCGCAAAAACGGGAACCACTCAGCAATACGGGCCTTCTTTCTAGCATGACCAACGCCCCTGACTTTCCCGACATGACCTTGGAAGAGCTGCGCATTGCGCTTGCTCCCGATATTGCCGCTTCAGCGATCTTCGATGGCTGGAATGAAACGGCGCTTGAGGCTGCGGCTGAGATGGCTGGCGCTGACGTGGATGTTGCAAAGCTCGCTTTTAAAGGCGGGCCAATGCAAATGATTGAGGCGTGGATTGCGTCGGTGGATCAGGCGATGGAAGCCGAATGGCCTCAAGAAAAGCTCGCCGAGCTGAAAATCCGCGAACGTATTCGTAAATTGGTGGCATTCCGCCTTGAGGCAGTTGCCGATATCGACGAGGCTGTCCGCAGAGCTCTGTCTATCATGGCAATGCCGCAGAATGCACCGCGCGCATTGCAACTTGGCTGGGAAACCGCAGATATCATGTGGCGGCTCGCTGGTGACACGGCGACCGATTACAATCACTACACGAAGCGTGTGATTTTGGGTGGGATTTACTCTGCAACTTTGGCTGTCTTCATCAATGATGATAGCAAAGGCAAAGCAAAGACATACGAATTCCTTGACCGGCGTATTGATGGCGTGATGAAATTTGAAAAATTCAAGCATCAACTGACCAGTCGCGATGTCGAATTGCCGAGCCTGACGCGGTTCTTGGGACGTTTGCGGTATCCCAGCAGGTAGATGCGCGCGGACAGCCTCACGCCAAATCATCTGTTCCTTCCAACCTTTTCAAGGCTCTATCTTGCCACTCTGATCATACCCTTGGGTACGTTCGTGCGGTTTGGCCAAAGGCATTGGCGCATGTCACAGGCGCACCAGGAAAAACGCTTTTCCATGAATATCCAGTAATGGCGTGGAAAACGGCTGGCGCGAATAGCGTCACTCGTGCCGCTGTCCTATGGTTACCTCTGAGAATCGGACACAGGTTAAGGAAATTTCGAACATGGCAGGCTCGCTCAACAAGGTGATGCTCATCGGCAATCTGGGCGCGGATCCGGAAATCCGCAGCTTTCAGAACGGCGGAAGGGTAGCGAACCTGCGCATTGCGACATCCGAAAACTGGAAAGACAAAAACACCGGCGAACGCCGTGAAAAGACCGAATGGCACACCGTTGCGATTTTTTCCGAAGGCCTCGTTAATGTTGTTGAACGTTATCTCAAAAAGGGCTCCAAAGTCTTTGTTGAAGGAAAGCTGCAAACGCGCAAATGGCAAGACCAAAGCGGCAATGATCGTTACTCCACCGAGGTCGTGATCCAGGGCCTAGGCGGTACTCTTACGATGCTTGATGGCCGCGGTGATGGCGGGGGAGGCGGAGGCAGCAGCGGCGGTTATAGTGGCGGCCAAAGCTCTGGCGGAGGCGGCTATGGCGACGGTCAAAGCGGTTCCGGCGGTGGCGGCTGGAACCAAGGGTCTGATAGTTCAGGGGGCGGCGGCGGCGGTAGCGGCGGCGGCTATGACGACCTTGACGATGACATTCCGTTCTGAATCAAAGTTGAAGACCAACTTTCAAAGGCCTCGTGAGCTAAGCTCGCGAGGCTTTTTTACACGAAGTGCGCCCGTGCCAGAGAGTTATGTAAAAATGTTTGGACATTTCGCGTAATAAGTCTAAAGCTTTGGAGTTTATCCCCTTGCCATACGTAAGGCAATCTGCTACATAATAGGGCATGACGAAGCCCCAAACCATTGCCCAATTTTTCGCCCGTTTCCCTGATGATGAAACCTGCCTCAATCACCTTTTTGAGGTGCGTTTTGGGCAAGGTCACAAATGCCCATCGTGCGGGCGTGAAAGCAATTGGTATCGCATCAAGGCTGAGCGTGCTTACTCGTGCCAGTGGTGCGGGCACCACCTGCACCCGACTGTGGGTACGCCCTTTGAAAAGACCCGCACACCGCTTCAACTGTGGTTCTATGCAATCTTTCTCTTCACCACGACACGCAACGGCGTTGCGGCCAAGGAATTGCAACGCCAGCTCGGTGTTACTTACAAGACCGCTTGGCGCATGGCTGATAAAATCCGCGAACACATGGCGGACGTGGACGGCAACATCCCCATTGGTGGCAAAGGCAAGGAAGTCGAGATTGATGAAACCATGATCGGCGGTGAGACCAAAGGCGCGGGACGCGGTAACTACCGCAAGAACAAAACCGTTTTGCTTGGCATGGTGGAGCGTGGCGGTGATCTGGTCACGCAAGTTGTGCCAGATGTGAAGCGCACTAGCCTTATGCCTGCAATTAAAGAGAGCGTACTAGAGGGCACCCTTGTCCATACCGATCACTTGCACAGCTACCGGACACTTCCAGAGCATGGCTACAGCCACGATAAGGTCAATCACAACGCCGATCAGTATGTAAATGAGCGCGGCTCTCACGTGCAGACAATTGAGGGCTTCTGGTCTCAGCTAAAGCGCTCAATCAACGGCACTCACATTCATGTGAGCGGTAAACACCTATGGAAATACGCCAAAGAAGCGGAGTACCGCTTCAATCGTCGCCAGCGTCCGGATCAGATGCTTCCGGAGCTTCTTTCGACTTTCCGGCCATTGCCTCAACGGTGAGATTGAACGCGCCTAGATCGCCAATCTGACCTTCATGCTCGGCAATGAATTGGTCGAGTTTGCCAGCCTTTCGAGCTTCGGTTAGTGTTAGTTTCGGTTCCGCCATAACATCCAATTTATTTAGCTGAATCAAGTGCTTGAATTGACTCGTTATTAGGATTTTCGAGCATACTGTGCTAGAGTGTCAGCCATTATGTATAGCATACAGGTCGTCGATATGCCACTTACTGACGCGGTGTCTGAGTCGAAAAGAGATTGGGTTGCGGGGCTGATCGTCACCGTTGCGACGATTGTCGCTTTCGTCGGCTTTGCCTTTGCGTCACTCAAATGGACCTTGATTGTCTCTTCGCTCGTTTTGGCGTTCTTGATCCTGTTTCTATGGTCGGTCGGATTTCGCAAAGAGCGCGCCCGGCGGGAGAGTGATGCGCGGGGAAAGAACTCTACGAACTGATCTCGTCTTGGGGATGGCTCTCCAAACTGATCCGTCGAACTCTTCTTTGTAGACCAATTCAATCCGCATCATCACGCCCTCAGCAAACGGGATCGACGCGGATCTATCCCTGATTGCCTCAAGCACCGTCTGATCGTTCATAGTGGCGCTGAACTCAACACCGTCTCTGGCAAAGGTCCATCGCCTAGGTTTGCCAACCAACACAGGCCTAATCAGCACCACGTCCCAGGTAGCAATGCGGTCTTCTTCCTCCAACTCGGTTTGCTCATTCCCGCGCAACTTGAAAAAGCCGCTCTTATGGGCGAACTCAGCCCTTGGCACTGAGTATGTGGGCGAACTGGAACTGCCTTCGTAGATTTGCACCTTGGCAATAGATGGCTCTTCCTGAAGCGTCTCGTAGAACTCTTCGCTATGCCTCTGAAGCTCCGCGTCCTCTTCGAGTAGCTGTTTGATTTCTTCAAGCACCTCAAGCTGATCGTCGGGGATGACCTCGCCAAGGACGACCGCCATGAGAATGCCGCCAGCGATTAGCTTGGCGAGCGCCTTTACGTGTCTGAAGATGAGAGGATATTCTTGCCCCCCTTCCTCAACCTGTTCGGCAATACCTTCGAGAAAGCGCAACGCCTGTTTAAATCGTTGGCTACCATGCTCCACACCAGTCAGCTCGACAACGACCTCTATTCTTGGGTCGATTGCCCGGACAGCAGACTGAACGGCCTCACTCCACGCCAACAAGGCGCGAGCAACTTTCTCAATGTCGGGGTTTCGGCCCTCTTCTAGCTTGAACTCAAGAACAAGATCCGGCTCTGTCATATAACCCCCTGAAATAGAGGGCTGAAAAC
>CAYGQX010000025.1:0-19110 GCA_964352245.1 uncultured Porphyrobacter sp. | reverse complement strand
TCGCTGCGGCGATTGTGATGACGGTCGACCTGCCAGAGGGCGAATTAGTCTATGACTCCGGAGAGTCGTAATAGCGGTAAGTGACTCGTAGATGCGCCGGTTCTGGAGCGCTTTGCAGCCAGGCAGAAACTGGGCCGGAAGGAGACTGTCCGGTTTTGGGCGGGCGCGCCGCGAAAGCGGACGCGGCGCGAACCCACTTTAGACTTCGGTGGCTTCTGCCAGCTCGAGCGCGTCTTCAATATCCAAGCCGAGATAACGAACAGTGGTTTCGATCTGTGTGTGACCGAGCAGGATCTGAATTGCACGCAAGTTACCGGTCCGTTTGTATATCAGAGCTGGTTTGGTTCGCCTTAGGGAGTGAGTGCCGTAGTCGCGCGGTCGGAGGCCAATTGCGCCAACCCACTCGTCGACCAAGCGGGCGTATTGGCGCGTGCTTAGGTGGCGCGAATGGTCGATCGATTCAAATTTCATCTGTTGGGATTCCGATCGTCATCACCGGATCGCCTTCACGCATGGAGGGGCCGCGCTTGCCGTACAGCGCATAGCCGTCGATCGGTGAGTACAGCCGCTGGACCTCTTTGCCAGTGTAGTCGCGGATCGTCCCGATGAGATCTCCCTCGAACACATATCGTCGGTCGAGATCGACCGGGTAGTAAATCCCCGAATGCTCTGCTCGCACGGCAGTCGAGCTCTCAAAATATCGCACAGCGGGCGGAACGTGGGTGCGAGGCTTATCCCAAATGCCAAGAATGCCAAGCGCGTTTTGAACGCCCGTCGCGACCCTTTCTGCGTGTTCCTCTGAGCGGCTACCATTCTCGCCAAGCTCAACAAGGATCGTAGGAATTCCTGCCGCGACGCCTTGTCGGTTAAGCGAGCGGCGCGTGTCCACTTGGTATTGAGTGTTCATTTTGTATCGCACCAGATTGGGGAAACCAAAGCCGCGCGCAACTTCAAGAGCGAGATTGAAGTCGGTAGCGAGCGGCCCACCATAGACGCCCACAAATGGCTCCAGAAATTCACCGGCATCGCCCGAGTGAAGGTCCATCAGGAAGTCTGCACGCGCAACAACTTCGCGTGAGATCAGATCAGCGATGCGCTCTGTTGACGTGCCGTCCGGGCTTCCGGGAAAACTGCGGTTGAGGTTCTTACGATCAACCGGATTGAAGTGCGGCGTGCGATATTCGAACGAAGGAATATTGGCGATCCGTACAAAGATGATTGTGCCAGACAAATCCGTCGGATCAATTCGATCTGGCAGTCGGTCGACTGCAAGGATGGAAGAGAACTCAAAACCATGAACGCCCGCTACGGCGGCCAAAACTGGGCCTTCCTCATCGCCGTGCAGAACCGATACGGGAATGAAGCTTTCCGGTTCGTCACCGCGTGCAGGGACGGTGATCCGAAAGTCCGCTCGCGTGCCCGGAGCGATGCTTTGATCGGCGATGGTAAAAGCACCAGGCGCTTGGGCGAAGGCGGCGGGTGCTAAAATCAAAGCAAGGCAAGCGAAGACAAGGCTTGAGAGGCTTTTCAGCATACTTGAGCGAGTTCCTAGGATGGTGGAGTAAAAGCGGGCAGTCCGTTCAAGAGTTCCTCGTCGTAAGGCTCTTCCGGGAACATCAAAGGATAGTAAAAGGCGCGCAAATCGCCGTGATAGTCGCGCACTTGGTCCTCATAAGCGATCATTGATCGGGCGTCCGTTCCCGCCAGATTCTCAAATGCGCGTTCGACCAGTGATGCAGGCGATAGCCAGGAGGCCAATCCAGCCTGTTTGTCGCGTGCAAGACGTGCTTCTCGGTATTGTGTCGCCAGAGGTTCGACTACCTGATCGCCGACTTGCTGGAATGCGTAGTACCACTTCCACTCGAAGCCCTGTTCGCCAATCTCAGAGTGGTCTGCATATTCGGGATGGCGTTCCACAAACGGCTCCATCGTTGCTTCTTTGGGCAAGTCCCAGGCGTCGTTTACTGTTTCGCGCTGAAGCAAGAGAATCTGGCCACCGTCGGGGACGGGGTTGGATGCCTCAATGGTCGCCTTGGAGATGGCTGGAACGACTATCGCCAAAGCAAGCCATAGTCCGATTAGCGAGGTCAGCAGGGTGGACGGAGATGCATCAATTCGACTGACGATTTCGACGATCAGCCACCAGACAAGCAGCGAACCGACCACGATACAGCTCGCTTGCAATCCGAGGCTCGCAGGCGTCCCTTCGATCAAGGCCCCGATCCAGAGGGGTAGCAGGAGGAGCAAAGCGAGTGCGGTGACGCGAACAAGCGCTCGGGGCAGCCACAGGGATCGCGATGACCCAGCTGTAGCCACCAGCAGATCGTGACGGCGCATATTCCGCTCGGAGGCTCGGAGATCGTAGAGCAGAAGGATCAGCAGCAAGGGGGCGACCGAGGCCGCCAAGAATGCGAAGTCGAACCGTCCAACAAGGCCGAAGTCCGCGTTGCGCGTATCAGCTTCGTGAATCTGTCCTTCAAGCGCGAGCATCCGAACGCGGTGTTTCCAAGGGCTGCTGTCGCGTTGCCCCATCGCGGCGAACGCAAAGTCGGAAGGCGGCGCGTAGGTGAGGTGGAACGCGTAGTATGCCGCACTCCCCCAATCCTGTTGCCCTTCGAGAGCTTTAGCACGGTCTGCCGCATCCTCTTCGATCAACGCGGCGATGGTCTCACGTTGCTCACGAACTTCAGCAATGCCGAAGGATACCGCGACAACCGAAAGTATGAACGCCAGTAATAGCCAGAAGAGCGCACCGCGATCCTTGGTCAGGAAGCGGGTTTCTCGCGTCAGATGACCGAGCATCAGAGCTTCACCTTGCGAGAAGCGGTATAGACGACGCCGCTCGCTGCAATCAGCCATGCGAGAAGGATCGCGAGAGACAACATCGCACGATCCATTCGCTGGCCCGCACTATCAGGAACGAAGCGAAATTCGTCGAGCACCTGCCACGCGCCTGCATTGATGCGTGCAGCCTGCGATGCTTCTTCGCCATTGTTGCGTTTGAGATCGACCTGATAGTCCAAATCTGTGACGTGCTTATCGTTGAGTGCTTGGACAAAACCAAACCGCAACTCCTCGCTCTCGCGCAGGAAACGGTGATGGGTGGCGAGATCAGTACCGGCTAACGTGCGCGACGCTGAGCCGATCGCAATAGTCGGCGAGGCAATGCCAAATAGTCCGAACAGGCGAGATTGATTTGCCTCAAGCTTCATGCGCTTTTCAGCGTAAGAGTTCAGGAGGTCAGTCAGCTCGGCCTCCGAATAGGACGCCACGACACCCCGCCAATTGATCGGCAGTTCTTCGATGGTCTCGACGCCGTATTCCTCCAACACCTGGGCCTGAAGCTGCATGAAGGCAGGGTCGGCTGCGTTGTGCCCGTCACCTAGCTTGCGTTGCTCGGCCAGCATCACGAGGTCGCTCTCGATCTTACCAGGGGCATCGATCGCAGCGCTGCTCGCATTGATCGCGAAGCGTGGGACAATGAGCGCGGCAAAGAGCCAGACGAAAATCAGCGCTGCGAGTGAAACCGTGCGTTGTTTGAGCAGGATCGAAGCGGCAAGGACAATCGCGCCCCAGATGCAAAGGTAGATGAAGTAACCCGCGACGAGTGAGGTCGCTGCGAGTGCGCTTTCGCCCAAGCTGATCGAATAGGCAGCGACGCTGATCAGGGGGATCATGAAAATGGCGATCACAGCAAGAAGCGCGGTCGCCTTGCCCAGTGCGAGCTTTGTGCCCGACTGCCCCTGTGCAAGCATCACTGCCAGCGTACCGCTTTCGCGTTCGCGCAAGAACATCGCGTGGCCAAGCACAATGAGAAGGAGCGGCAGGAGCAGCTGATACAGGCTCGCAGGCGTAAGCGATGCAAATCCGCCAAGATCAGCTGCAGCCTTGGTATCGGCAAACATGGCCGTGTTCTGGCGGTGCCCTTCCAGAAAGATCGATTGACCTGTTACCGCATCGACTCCCGGCTCGAACACTGCAAGCGGAGGAGGCGGACGAAATGCGTAGTGGCCGTAGTGGACCATCCGGTGCGGATGGCGGTCGGGCTGAGAGAAGAATGTTTCTTCGGCTGCGACTTGTTGCTCAATACGCTGAGATTGCTCTGCCGCGATGCGATTGACGGTCAGCACACTTGTCGCCGCCAAAAGCACTGCGACAATCAATGCCGCTGCGACCAAGACTTTGGAGCGCAACCAGAGCCGCCATTCTTCGCGGGCAATACGAGTAATCGCGCTCATGCTACCTCGCGACCGGCGAATGCGGCGTGAACTGTTTCAGTGTCGATCCGCTGGCCGTTCTCGGCAGCAAAGCTGCCAACAAGCTTGCCGTGACGAAGGAGGCCAACCCGGTCAGCCACCTGACAAGCGCCGTAGACATCATGGGTCACCATAAGGACGGTCTGACCGCCTTCGGCCAATGTTTTTACAAGATCGTGGAACTCATCGATCGCGACCGGATCAAGGCCGGAGGTGGGTTCATCGAGCAGAAGGATCGGCGTCTGGCGAAGCAAAGCGAGGGCAATGGCAGTCTTCTGCCGCATGCCCTTTGAGTAGGATTGCAGTCGGCGGGTGCGTGCCTCATGCGGCAGCGCCACCCGTTCCAGAGCGACGTCAATCTCATCCTTGCTCGCCGACTTTCCGGCAAGATCGAGGAAGTAATTCAGGTTTTCGTAGGCGGTCATGTGCCCGTAGAGCGACGCGGCCTCGGGCAGGTATGCAATCGCGCTGCGCGCGTCAGCGACATCGCTTCCTACGCTTCGGCCATTGACGAGCACTTCGCCGCCGGAAGGGTCGAGAAAACCGAGGAAGGTCAGAAGTGTGCTGGACTTGCCCGCACCGTTCCCACCAAGCAGTGCGAAGATTTCGCCCTTGGCGACAGTGAACGAAACACCGTCAAGCACGGTATTTCCCTCTCGGATCAACGAAAGTGAGCGGGCTTCGAGTGGTGATGTCATGGCCATAATCTACCAAATGTCAGAATGAGAACCGTGCCGAGACACGTGCCGTCGTCGGCGCGCCGGGCTGAACCCACACGTCGGCGAACGAGTTGGTGTAGTATGTCTCGTCGAACAGGTTGTCGATGTCGCCGCGAACGGTGAAGCCGTCGGCGACCTCAACTTCTCCAAAAAGCCCGAAGATGGTGTAATCCGGTAGGAAGAAGTCGAAACCTGTAAAGCCGAGGCGCTTGCCAACATGGAGCATGCGGCCGCCAATCGTCACAGGCACGTTTGAAACATCGAAATCCTGACTGACCAAAATGCTCAGCTGATGATCGGGCGAGTTGATCAACGGGTCGCCAGCCTCGATCAGCGCCCCGAAATCCGCATCGGGCTGCGATGTCTGGAAATCGGCGTCAGTGTAGGCATAGGACAGGAAGAAATTGAAACCGCTCTCGAAGGCGAGGTTGGCGTCGAATTCGATCCCGCGGCTGCGCGCTTCGCCAGCGTCAATTGAGAAGAAACCTGCCGCCGTGGCCGCCGGGCTGTCATCGTTCACGAGGATGTTGCTCTGATCGACCTGGAAAGCCGTCAGCGTAACGATGCCCTGAACATTGTCGATATAGGCCCCGAGATCGGCCTTCACGCCAAATTCGAATGACTCGGTGATATTTGGGGCGAACTGATTGCCTTCGAAGTCCGATCCGGTCTGCTGGCGAAAGCCCTCGCCGTAAGAGGCGTAGATGCTGAAGCCATTATCGACTTGGTAGACAGCGCCGATCTGCGGGGAAAAGCGATCATCATTTGTCGTTGTTGTAGTCACAGGCGTCGCCCGCAAATTGGTGAGGTCCTGCTCGAAGTCATCGTACCGGCCTCCGATGCGGATTTGAAAGCGGTCGGTTAACTCGATCTGGTCCTGAACATAAATACCAAAGCCTGTGAGCACTTCCTCACGATCTGTGTTCGGTCCGGGAACTGGCGTCGGGAACTGGCCGTAGACCGGGTTGAATGCATCGAGCAGCAGGAATTCTGCCGGATCAAGGTCGCTGATTGGCCTCCCGCCGATCCCGCCCGACCGAAAGCGCAGAATGAACAGGCTGTTTTCAAACCGGTCGTAATCGGCACCGATAATCAGGTTATGGCGGAGCGAGCCGGTGTCGAATTGACCGGCCAACTCCGCCCGCGCGACGAAGTATTCAGAATCGAAATCGCGGAACCGGAAAAAGCGCGAAATCGTCTGTCCGTCGATGAAATAGGTTTGGCGACCACCGAAGTTGTTTTCAGATGCGTTACCGGTCAGCGAAGTATCGCGATAGCCAAGGCCCGCCAGCAGGCTCCAATTGTCCGAGAAATCATGCTGCAATTCGAGCTGATGCCCGAGGACTTCGGTCTCGATCGGCCCATCTCCCGACTCGCCCGTAAAGGTACGGCGAGGGCTGAAGCCGAAATCCTCTGCGAAAACCACGCCGCGATCAAATGGAATGTCCTGCTCAGTGTATTCAAGCTCGTAGGTCACCGCCGTGTCTTGGCCGAGCCGTGCGGTTATCGACGGATAGATACCAAATCGTTCCGTCTCGACTGTCTCGCGGAAGCTCCCTGCATCTTCGTAGAACCCGGCAACGCGCACGCCGACGCTGTCACCCAGCGTGGTCTGCAGGTCGATGTCGCCACGGTAGAAATCGAACGAGCCGGCCTGTAACTGAACGTAACCAGAGGTCTCGAACTGTGGACGTTTAGTTATCAGGTTGACCGTGCCGCCAGGCTCACCTCGCCCGTAAAGCGCAGAGCGCGGGCCCTTGAGGACTTCGACTGCTTCAATGCCCGACAGATCACGTGGTCCGCCAAACCCGCGGCCGGCGTTAAAGCCATTAACGAGAAATCCGCTCGGCAAGTTGATGTCGCCTTGGAAGCCGCGAACGGAAAACGAATTCCAAAGCCCGCCAAAATTGTTCTGTCGTGCGACCGATGCCGACAAATCGAGAGCCTGACTCAGATCGAGCGCGTTGGCGTCCCTGATCAGGTCTTCATTGATAATCTGGTCAGCGTTCGGTGTTTCGAGCGGCTCGAAGTCACCACGGTAGGCACGGCGATCGGTCACAATAATCACGCTGCCCGACGTCTCTGCCTCTTCGGCGGTCTCGAAATCCTGAGCCATGGCCGGAGCATTGGCCATGCCCAGAATGAGGATCGAAGATGATGCGAGAAGTCGATTGATGCGCATGAGAATATCCATTTAGAATCAGTGATTTCGGAAAAGTCGTAAAAAGTGTGCTCCGGCCAGCAGCATCGCTCCTGCAACCGTCGGAAGCGTTTCGTCGAAACCGAGCGGCTCGGCGACCAGCGCGAGCAAAAGCAGGACAACCCCGGTAGACACTGGAAGCACGAAGGAGGGCTGGCGCGCCCTATGCGCAACGGAAAACGTCAAGAGCGCGGCAGCGATAGCGAGCGAAGTGAAGAGCCAGTGAACCCACTCCGCATCCGCCAGCAGTCCGAAAAACGGCATGCTGATCGCGGCGAGTGGTAAGACGGCGCAATGCACCACACAGATCAGGCTAAAGCCGATTGCGGCCTGATCGATCCTCGCTGTGCCAGGCACGTCAACCTTCCTCGGGAGGGTTTAGGACTAGAAGCAAGCGCTTTTCGCAGGTCGCATCGATAGGTGGCGAGCGGTGTATCGCTGGAGTGTTCGTCGCGAGCTTGCCCTTGAAGATGCCCACGTCGCTCGGAGACATCGAGCTGATGTGCAGTGGCTCGTCGCCCTGCTTCACCCGGTCAGCATCCTCTTGAGTCAGCCATTGCGTGCCGCACCCGACGTAAGTGGAGATCAAGCGGGCCTTCACATAGTCTGCGTGCCATTTTCGGCAGGAGTTGGTTGTTACGACCTCAAGCCTGACTTCAAGCTCGGCGAGGCCAAAAATGTCGTAATAGAGATCTGCCAGCACCGCAATGTCAGCGATCAGTTCACCTCGCTCGGCTGCATCCACATATTCTGCGTCATTGAGCTTGTCTTGCAGGCGTTCGCGCAAGGATGTGGGAGTGGACTGAAATCGCACATCGCGAACATCGTACGACAGAAGATTTTCAAAGGCACACTGCGACGTTCGCTCCCAGATCGCTAGGTTGCAACCAGGACTGAGCACCTCGCGAAGGACGTCAGAGGATGCGGAAAGCGCTGCTGAGGATTGAAGTACTTCGGACACTCAAATCTGCAATTTGAAAATATGTTACAACGTATCATGCCTCTATGGGAGTGAGGTATCATTTGTAAATAGGCTTTTCACGTCGAGGTTCGATGCTCGGCCGCGCCTGACCGGATTTGTCGTTTTGGCTGCGATATCGACTAGGCGGCGATTGGGCCGATTGAAGACTGTCCACTTGGAATGCTAAAAAGGTGAAAGCCTGCCGTCCAGCTTTTCATTCACTAAGAGGCCCGCCAGCTTATACAATGAAACTTGAAAATCGATAGAAGCCCAAAGTCAACTTTCAGGCTGAATTATAAATGTTTTTATCGACCTCATTACCATGTTCGACCATCATTTGTTTGCTCCGAAGATGACAGTTTCTGCTTGCAATCAGCTAAAAAACCTTCTTCTTTCGCGAGAGAGGGGAAATTGTTGCTGATGGGTGTGGGAACAGATCGTAGCCGAACAGAATTTCAGCGAGGGTTTCTTTGGTTTTTGCTCGTCGCATGGATTGCCTGCCTTGCAGCCATCGGACCGCCTGTTTCAGCGCAATCTTTGTCCCCAGCGACGATTAACCTTGCCAAACCTGTGGGCGCGGATCGAGGTGAGTACCGCACAGTCACTATACCGGCTCGCGCCTTTGTCCGCCAGGTCGTGATTTACGCTGATCATGCTTCAAACGACCGCGTCATTTACGGTATTGAGATTATGTATCAGAAGAGGCCGGGAACGCGGCCAGTTTGGACGCCTCTTATCGGGAGTAAAAAGGGAAAGCGGTTTAATTCGTCAGTGAATTTCGGCACCGAAAGCCGCGTCAGCAGAGTGACCCTGTGGACACGGCGCGATGGACCGCTGGCTGGTATACAATTTCGCGGTCCCAATTCCAGCAATGGCGTCTTCTCACGCAAGTTTGATCGCAAGCAATTTATCAATGTTGACCCGGGGCTGACTTTTGGCGGGCTGGTCGCGCGAACGGATGGCGAGCAGATTTTCGCGCTCGGGATCATTGCAATCGATCCTAGCGACCCGGCTAGCCACCCGGCTTGGGCAAACAATCCTGTTGTTTCCAACACACGAAGCGCCAGTGCCGTACAAGCGCGTCCGCCGTCTAGGCCAAAGCCACGACAAGATCCGCGGCCCTCGCGGCCAGTCCGCAGCGGCGGTGTTGCGTCAGGATCAAACAGCGCAAATGATTTGCCCACCAGCTTTGGAGATCAAGGACTGCCGACAAGCTATGGCGACCAAACCGTGTCTTCGACATCGCAGGGTGCCGGATCCTCCAACACAGTTTCTGGCCAAACTGTATCGCCCTCTCAGGGTTCTACCCAAACCCAACCTTCCACTTTCCTGGGGCGAGGCGAATTGCGGAACGTAGCGATGCAGCCGCGTCTTGGCGCAGCCGCGCAGCATGGGAATGTCTGGGAATTTGAGCGAGTCAAAATTGGCAAAAACCCTCAAAATTATTTTCGGCTGAGAAATGCGGAGACGGGCGATTACCTCGTTTACGATGGCAAGGGTGGGCCGAGGCTGGATACTGTCAGCAAGTTTTCGGCTGCCGGAGTTTGGAGCATCCAGCCCGTTGCTGACAATAACGTTAGGCTTATCAGTCGCCTCAATGATGCGCCTTTGCACGTGAAGGGCGAGGTTTTGACAGCGAGCGCGGTCTATTCTGACGATCTGTCCGCGCATTGGTCGATCTATTGCGCAAACAACAATACGGTTAAGTCACAAAAGCCGTGCTTCGCAGATTGAGCTTGGGCTGTTCATCTAAAATCCATTTTAAATGAACAATGGTGCCGGTGAGGCAGCAGGGGAGTAAACATGAAATTAGTTGCTACACCGCTTTCGGCGTTCAAAGTTGCGTTGGCTTTGGGGGGCGTTGCGGTCATCGCGGCGGCGCCGCAAGCACCTGCTTTTGCTCAAGGCGAAGTTGTGAACGATACCGGCGTGTACGGTAAGAATATCGCTCGTGCGGATTTTCCCGGCGGTTATTACCAGATGATCGGAGAGCGCGAATGGGCGCGTTATGATACTGATGGAAATCTCGTGCGGACTTATGTTGAGGTAAGGCGCGATGAATGGGCAGCGGAGTTCCGTGATAGCGAGAACGATATCTATGCCATCATCGATACGCTTCGTAATGCGGTATCTGAAACCGATCCGCAAACAGGCGTTCTCACAGAATTTGCCAAGATCAGCTCAATCGCACCGCGCGGGGACATGCCCAAAATAGCTTTGCCGCGCGTCACTGCCGATCAACCGCAATGGATGAAGGATCAGTGGGCGAAACGCTTTGATGCCAATCAAGGCTTTCGTCCGGGTGCCACGGTGGGCACCAATTCCGGCGACAGCGCTAAGCAAAAACGGCCAAAATTCGCCGTAGGTCCATCTCACTCGACGGGCGGACAAACAGGCAACAATGCCGGCGGTCAGACCAATGCTGGAGGCAGCGGCGGCGGCTTTGATCCTTTCTCCAACCAACAAGGCGGTGCCGCTTCATATCCGGGGGGACCTGCTGCCGGACAGGGTCAAGCACAAGGCCAAGGTCAGGCTGGCTATGACCCAGATGCTCCGTGGCTTGCAGCACAAGGCGGCGGACAGCGTCAGGCGCAAGCAACTGCGCCAACACAGCAAACCAACCCTTTCAATCCGCCTGCTTCGGGCAATTCTGCGCCGTCGCAACAGCAGAACAATCCCTTTGCTCCGCCCCCCGGAACGCCATCAGGCCCGCCCGATTGGGCGCAAGGTAGTGGTCAGGCATCAGACCCATTCTCACAATCTGGCAGTAATGGGCCTTCTGCCCGCCGCCCCGGTCAACAAGCACAAGGCAATCCTGGGTTCGGGCCGCAATTTGGCGATGGTGGTCAAGACGAAACGCTGAACGATCCGACAACAAAGTTCGATGGCATTTGGGTGGCAGTGGGCGAAGACTATCGCCGTGCGCAGCCCGAACCACCAATGAATTCCCCCAAGCGTGCCGCGTGGGAAAGCCGTTTTGTGCCTCCGCGAATGATTAGAGTGACGGGAACATCAGCGACGTCATTGGTTCTTGAGAACATCAATATCACCCAACGCGCGTCAGACCGCGGGCCCGTTATGGGCAACGGGCAATTTGCAATGCGCAAAGAAAGAGAGAACCAATACTCCGGCTCGGGTGCGAACTTCTCGGTCAGGCCCGGCCCAATCGCTCGGCAGGATTTGATGAATGCAAACTTCCCAGGTTCTTTCCGGCATATGTCAGGACAATATCGCCGGGCGACGACAACCGATGGTTTGTTGCTTAGCCGTGATCGCAAATCGCCCGAGGCACTGCAAAATCGCCCGCCAATTTCAGATCAATTCGCCAACCTGACACGCGTGTTTCAGCCAAGTCTGGTTGGATATGATCCTTATCTCATGAACCTGCTCAATCCCAATAGCGGACAAATGGCGCAGATCTTTGAGCAGCACGAAATGCAATACTATACCTTCGATCCACAAATCTCGAAGAATGTGTTGTATGGTCTGCGTGCAGTGATGACTAACACTTCACTGGCTGAAAATAACCGCATCTCCGTCACCAGCGAGGCTGAGACGCAAGAGCAGATGGCGCGATCTATGGGGCAAAGCGTTGCGGGCATTGGCTACAACGTCTCTAAAGAAAAAGCGCAGTCTGTAAGCCAGCGTTCTGGCACGTCCATCGACATCACTTTGGCACGCATCCCGCGCTATACCTTAGTGATGGATTTGCCGAATATGGACCTCAGCTACTTCTTCAAAGTCGACGTTGAGAACCTGATGAATGGCGGCGGAAACTACCAAGGCTTTTTCAATAAATACGGCACGCATTACGCCGCAGCGGTGACTTATGGTGGGCTGGGCTTTGCGGAAGAGGTGACGTCTTCGCTTGAAACAGCGGAAAGCCTCATGCGCAAGCATGGCGGCGGTTTTGACGTCACTGCGACCAGCAAAACTGGTCAGCAATTGGGCAATAGCAACGCTAACACGTCCAACAGTCAAGGCAATTCATCAGGCAGCGGTTTCAGTACGGGTCAAAAGGTTTTTCGTGCAGTTGGCGGCAGCGGAACGATGAGCGAAGCGGGTTACACAGTGAATGAAGATTCGGTCGCGCCGATCCTTTATGATCTGCGTCCGATTTCCGAGCTTGTTAATCCGGCTCTGTTCGACACGAAAGGCGACGGCAACACTATCCGCAAGTTGTTGCAGGTGCGCCAGGCGATTCAAAACCAGATCGCCATACGCCAGCGCAACAAACCGCGTTTGTCGACAATTCGGCCAAAGAGCCCGGAGGCGTACCGGATCACATTCAATCGGATGCGCTGCACATCATCTGGCAGCAATCCTCGATCTTCTATCAAGTTGAATGGCGAAATTGTTGCTAAGTTCAACGATTCCTTGGGAAGCAATCGGGAAATCGATCTGATTTCCAAACCGGTAACGGAAAACTCAGCACCCACCGAAACAGTAAGTTGCGGCCAAAACGCATATCCATTTGCGCTCAGCAACAAACAGATGGTGGTGGTGAAGTCATTGCAAAACCCAGTAAATATCAGCTTCGGAGTGGCCCCAGTAGGGCTCTACGATTACAAAACACCGACTTTCGATAGCGAGGATCGCCTTCGCCAATCGGCCGGGAATGATTTTGCCGAAGGCGTGGTTGGCATCTTCAAACCGAACCGCAAAGGCTCTGAAATCATTGAGCGGGACCGGAAGCGGATCCAGCTAAAAGCCTCGACTGAAATCAAGCCATGGGACAATACATTCCGCACCGCTCCCACTATCCAGAAAGGTGAGCGACAAGATGGCAGTTGGCGGATCGGCGGAGGCTCCAGCCCGACGCTGGTTGTCGATTACACAATTGAACGGCTCCAATAGGGGATACGAGACGATGCAACACCTATTCAAACTTTCCGTCAGTGCAGCATTGATGCTTGCCAACCCAACTCTTGCGCAACCCGCCGAAGAACCATTTGCGCCGGTTATGGCAACGTTCGGCGGCGAGGGATCGCTGGTTTTGCCGCCTGCAACGGCACTTTCGATCAATGGCTCTGGCACGATTGAGTTCTGGGTCGTGGCGCAGTGGAATGGCGAACTCGACTATGATCCTGCGGTAATCGCGTATTCGGGGCCGAAAGGCGCGCGCTTTGCCATCCATATCGCGGGCAATCGTCAGGGTTTGGGCGTGTATGCGGGCCAATATTTCGATGGCGTCCCGTTCGATTTCAGCGATGGTCAGGCGCATTACGTGGCCATCACAACGGTGGGTGACAGCATCGACGTCTATATCGACGGCCAGCACCGCGCGACGTTGGGATATGGTTTTGCCGATGTTCCGGCGAGCACGTTTAGCGTCGGCTCAATCGGCAATTCCTCGCCATTTATCGGTCAGATTGGCCAAGTGCGCATCTGGGACGAGCCGCTCGACCAGGATGTACTCAATTACTTCAGTTGGCGCCCGATTGAAACGCAGGGGCCAAACGCGCACCCTGATATTGAAGCGCTGGTCGGAGCGTCAACTTTCGGCAACACCGAAAGCTCAGGCTTCATATTCGTGGGTGATGACGATGACATCAACACGACCGCCGAAATCCCAGAATTTGACGACAGCGATTTTGATACCGCTGCCCGTCCCTGAACCAAGCACGGGCATTTGAAAGGACAGACAATGAAGATCATTGCACAATTTTTCACCGCTGCGCTTGTCGGTGCAGCGCTCGTTATGCCGCAACCAGCGGATGCGCAAAAGCGTCGACCAAATCCGAAAAAGCCGATTGAGATTTCCAAGCCGAGCAATGTGCGAGAGGCTTCAAGGAAAGATAAAACGCATACGTCACGAAAGCAAATGGTAGCTAGCGCCAAAGCCGCTCTAAAGCGCGGCAAATCGACGCTGAAGACGGCGCGCCGCGACTTAAAAGCAGTTACTCGCTCCGAGGCGCGAAATCGAGCGCTGCGGCTTGAAGCGAAGGGGCGCTGGGATCAGGCCAAACTGGCCTATGAGTCCAATCCCTCACCAGCCAACGCTCAAGCGTTTAACACAGCGGACAGCGCCTATCGGCCCATACGCCAGCAGCATCTTGCCTCGCGTGATGCCCTGTTCGCTCAGCGGGCGCGCGTGGAGCAATTGGAAGGATTCCAAAAGCAGGCGATGAATGTGGTACGCCAAGGACAAGGTCTGGGACCGCGTCCACCACGCACCGGTCAGCCTCGCTTTGCCAATCGCGGTGCCCCAGTTGAGCGCCCAATCTCAGCCTATGATAGAGCGCCCGCACCCCAGCAGATCTATGGCCCCGGTCCGGTATCACGAGTGAGCAACAACGCGGTATCCGTGCAAGGTGCTGGCGCATTTGCACAAACTGCGTCGCAGTCGCTCGTGCGGCAATTCAATCAACAGCAGGCGCAACGCGAAGCGATGGCAGCCAATGGCCAATTCAGGGCCGGAGCGAACAACAATATCTACAATCGCGGACCCGTTGTGCAGAACGCTTATGCGCAGGCCAGTGATACTATGTATTTTTAAGGATTGAGTACGAGACTCCAACGGGTTTCCCACAGCCGGCCATAAAGCCTGCACGGCAGCCCAAAATGAGAGGCAATCGATATGCTGCGAAAGTCACCAAAGGGCATCGCTCTTACAAGTTCTGTGGCGGTCATATTGAACGCAGCTTTGGCTGGATGCGGCGAGTCTGCGCCATCAGATGATGCTGAGCTGCAAACAGAACCTTCTGCTGCGCCCTCATCAGCGGATTGGGATGGCAAGAAGCGCAGCGAAACCGATGTTATCGTCGAACTGACTCTGGACGGTCCTGCGACCAGCATCCTGCTAAACGGAGAGCCAGCAACTGCCTTGATCGACAACATCGCAAAATCGGCAAGGGTGCTGATACCGTCTGATGAGACAGGGATATCTTGCCAAAACACGTTTATCGTGACGTTTGAGAGCGGTGAGAAAGGCCAATTGGTCGCCAATCATTGCCACGGCGATACAGTCTTTGATGTTCGCGTGGGCGAAATCACCGACGCGCTTTTGACTAAGGAAGACGTCGACAACCCCGAAGGCGATGCCGGATTTAGCAGCGATGAAGCGGGCCTGCCATTGTCGCACGAATGGAGCGCAAACGGGTTTGAAGAACTGCCCGCGCGCTATGAATGGATGGGCGGTACGCAGGATGACGGAAATGCCTACGCAGCGTTAGGCGTGCCCGAGACCGATGATGCTGTGTTCACTGCATCTTGCGACAAGGGAGAGGTGCTAGCGTTTATCCTGCTCTATGACCGTGATCCCGAAATGGGCATGAACGAGCAATTTAAGGTCGAAGTAGGAGGCTTCCCTGTGCGCTCGTATTCGGTGAAGGGGAGAGAGTACGGCGAGGGGTCTGCCTTTGCCCTGCGCCTTCCGCCGAGCGATCCGTTCTTGTCCGACATGACCAAGGGCGAATGGGCCTATTGGCAAATGGGCTCAGACAGTGGAACCGGAAAAATCCGCGTTTCGTTACAGAATGCACAAGGCCCGATTGCGAGTTTGGTTGAGCGTTGCTGAGAAAGAGTATTGGACATGAATTCGGAGCATGTCTTGGAGTTCTGTCTTCACTGCCGACATCAGGATATCGGACCATCTTCTCAATCTTGGATGGACTCAGATGAATTTGGATCGCGCTGATATTCCCCATTGTCTTTAGGTGATGGAGGTTTTTGTTCGACGAAACGAGTGAGGGCCAAGCTCCTGCCAGTCGCAAGCCAGTCACCTCGACCAACTTATGAACTAACCGGGCATACTGGCGATTGCTTGGATGGCGTGAACGTTATCCTTGGCCGGAATGGCAGTAGAGAATGTCCGCTTTCAGGACCTAAGACCGCGAATAGCTACGTCTTGGATTGGGGCGCACCTCGTCGGCGACAAAGCGATACCCGGCGAGCACCGTATCAATACACCGGCTGAATTCGTCGGCCTCACTGGTCTTTAGCAACAAACCATCCACACCCAGATCGATCCATTCTGCGAGCAAGGTATGAGACGTGAACCCGGTGCAGGTCACAATTTTGGTGTCTGGGCACCATCGGCGCACATCGGCGAAGACTTCAACACCATTTGCCAACGGCATCGCTGCATCCAGAATTAGCAAGTCAGGCTTGTGCCGCCGTGATTCTGCAATCGCTTCCAAGCCATTTTGCGCTTGTCGCCAGAACATGAATTCCGCGCATCTCACCAAGCATGTCGGCAATCGCCTTGCGCATGAACGTATGATCGTCTGCGATGACGGCGGTATGTCCCAAACGCACTCCTTGGTGGTCAGTGTTTTGCTGGTGAATTCAAGGCTAAGCCAAGCATCGTTGTGAAAAAAGCCATAGGATCTGAGGTGCACGGGACGAGCGACGGCGTCGCACGATCACATTGCCTGACGCTAACGACATGTCAGCACATCAAGCCCTGTGCCATCCAAAACATGGTGTCTGCAACGGGCCCAAAATTGTGGCCTATCAGCAAACCTCGGCCAAATGGGCTCCATCGGCGGTTTCCGAGAGACGACAACCCCTACCAGAAAAACGGCCATCCGCTTGGCCGGGACCTCGCCGCCACCAGTGTCACTTGCATTGCAACGCTTTGCTCTACTGGCCGGATCGATGGCGGCACTGTGGACTTGGAGACAGGCCGACTGGCGCGGATTGATCCGTTCGACCGACTTCGAAAAAATCTGGCTAAGTTTGGGTTGAGCTGGAGCGCAATAAGGGATTGAAACCAGAGCGCACCGTACTCTGGTAATTCCTGACGTAGACCTCTGGTTCTCGGTTGCAATATGCCTTTGGGCGGCATCAACCGTCAAAGAAAAGAGCGGGTTTGCACCAAACCGCAGACCAATCAAGTTTCCATAAATATATGGATTAAAATGAGAATATCATACCAAATGGGGTGTTTGTGATCCAGCGTATTTCTATTCTTGTAATTTCTTGAGGCTGCACTCCAATCACCCACGAGTTGGAAGCCGGACTGGTGAAAGTGACAGCTAGCGGTCTTACTGTGAAGCGCTGCAACGGGCGCAATCGTCCTTTTCAATCGCGCTTTTTCAGCAGAAGCGTGACCAAACCTGCATAAAATCGGGGACCTTCTATTTCCAAGGTTTCGAAAAGCAGAATGGGTTCAATCGCTTAATCGCCCTCCTGGCTTTCCTTTGCGCTTAATTTTTCAGTCCAATTCCAGCAGATTGTCGTCCCCTTACAACCTTGAAGGGGCAGATCGTCTATCCTCTTTGATCGCCGCACATTAGTTTGCGGCCCACAAATAGGGGGAGTTTGAATGCCAGACCCGTCGTTCTCTACTGTTGCCGCACACAGCCTTGCTGATGTCAAACCGCTTGGACGAACGCCTGATGGCGATCCTGTTGTGCGCGCAGGCGAGGGGCTGGATGGCAAACGGCTTGAATATGTCATCACACCAAATGGTGCTGCCTTGCGTAAGGATCAGCCTGTTGATCGCAGCGCGCGGGACACTGTCACGGTCGATGATGCGCTGGTGCGAACGATCATTGACCGCCAGCTCGATTTCGAACTCGCCTTTATCGAAGCGTTGTTTGACGGCAATCCTCCCGGTGCAAGCGCGCTTGAAGTGCTCGATTCCGCGATGCGCTGGATTGATATGCTGCCCCGATCCACGCGGCGTGAGGTGAAATTGGGCCTGACGGTGATGGAATTCATCCTTGGCGGCAGCTTTCCCGATCTTTCTATTCCAGAGCGTCAGGACCGGATCGAGGGGCGGATCATCAATTCGATTTTCGGCCTCGTCCGCACGCTTGGCCGGCTTCGTTCGGTGTTTTACTCAGCCTATTATCAATTGCCAGCAAGTTGGCAGAGCCTTGGTTTCAAGCACCCTGACCAGCGCAGGGGGTTTCCTGGCTATTCGGAAAAGCAAACCCTTTCACCGGTTGTGCTTACAGGTAATGAACCATGCGATTGGCTGATTGTTGGATCGGGTGCAGGCGGGGCAGCAGCGGCGGCCGCGCTGACGGCCAAGGGTGAGCGCGTCATCATCATTGAAAAGGGTGATTATTGGTCCACTGATGAAATCCGCCACGATGATGCGCGCCAATATGCCGAGCTTTACAATGGCGGCGGCCTGATGGCGTCGAGTAATTTTGAAATTGCCATCATGCAGGCCGAATGTGTGGGCGGATCATCATTGGTCAACAATGGCATCTGCTTTCGTCCCGATAGCGGCCCGGATAAAATTCACCCCAACGCGCCCGATGTCATCAGCCATTGGCAGGACAAGTTTGGCGTGCGGATTGACCGGGCCAAGCTGACAAGATCGTTCGATTTTCTATGGGATCGGATGCAGGTGGATGAAATTACGCCTGAACAGGCCGGGCCTAATGGGCATTATCTCAAAACCGCGTGGGATAACTTTCTGGCTCAAGGCAATGCCAAGCCCGGCGACCGCGACGCGCCGTTTGCCTTTTTTGAGAAGAATTACGGCGACAAAGCTGATCCCAATCGCAAATGCTGGGGCTGTGGGTATTGCAATTCAGGCTGCCCCTATGATCGCAAGAATTCAGTCGTCGAGACTTTGCTCAAAGATGCCGAGGATGCGGGCGCTATCATTGCTGCAAATACAAGTGTGCACCGCATAAATATCGGCACGCATTTGCGCGATAATCCGGTGAAGTCGGTGCAGGTGAAACAACATGGTCAAACGCATCGGATCAAGCCCAAGAAAGGCACGATTATCGCAGCCGGCACCGCGGCATCATCCCATCTCTTACAGCGGCTAGATGTTGCCAATGTGGGCGAGACGATTGCGTGCAATCTCGCTTGCCCGGTGATTGCCAAGATGCCGCATGAAATGAACAGCTGGGACGGTGTGCAGATGGGTTCCTATGTTGATCGCGGCACGCATCTTATCGAAAGCTGGTTCCATCCGCCTGCCAGTTTTTCCGCCTCCATGGGTGGATGGTTCGGCGAATATGTGCGCCGCATGCAGGAATATTCAAATCTCGTATGCCT
>CAYGQX010000024.1:0-20525 GCA_964352245.1 uncultured Porphyrobacter sp. | reverse complement strand
AAGTGAATGGCTGTGACTATTGTCTGGCCGCACACACCTATCTCGCCACCAATATCGCCAAGCTGACGGGCGCGGAAATCGCCGCCAACCGGCGCGGTATTTCAAGCGATGTTAAGGCAAACGCCGCCGTACGCTTCGCCGCAGAAATCGCGAAAGAGCGCGGTCATGTTTCGGAAGACAGCCTCAACGCGGTTCGCGAGGCCGGATATTCCGATGCAGAGATTGTCGAGATCGTCGCACATGTCGCTCTCAACACGCTGACAAACTACATCAATTCCGTCCTCCAGACCGATATCGACTTCCCCGTAACCGAGCGCCTCGCAGCGTAAGGCCCACCTAGCAACCGGAGAATAATCATGCGTCCCCCACTGCCCCCCTATGACCGTGAAACTGCTGCAGAAAAGGTCCGTTTGGCCGAAGATGGCTGGAATGGCCGCGATGCTGAAAAGGTCGCGCTTGCCTACACGCCCGACAGCACGTGGCGTAACCGCAACCAGTTCATCAATGGCCGCGAAGAAATTGTCAGTTTCCTGAAAGACAAGTGGGCGAAGGAGCATGAATATCGCCTCATCAAGGAACTGTTCGCCTTTGACGGCAACCGCATCGCAGTGCGCTATGCCTATGAATATCACAACGATGCGGGTGAGTGGTTCCGCGCCTATGGCAACGAAAACTGGATCTTCAATGAAGAGGGTCTGATGGCTGAACGCTTCGCCGCAATCAATGATGTCCCGATCACCGAAGACGAACGCCTGTTCCGTTGGCCGCAAGGTCGCCGTCCCGATGACCATCCAGGCCTGAGTGAACTCGGCCTCTGATTACCCTTCTTACATTTATTCTAACAGGAGCATTCCCATGAACAGCAAATTCCCAACTGACGCCGCCCCGATCAAACTCTATCGCAATGTCAAATCCGGCCATTCACATCGCGCGGAATTGATGATGGCATTCCTCGATCTGCCGTATGAGACGATTGAACCCGATATGGGCAATGGCGCGCATAAGGCCGCTGACTTCCTGGCCATGAACCCGTTCGGACAGGTGCCGGTGATCGACGATAACGGTACAATCGTATCGGACAGCAACGGCATTCTGATCTACCTGATCACAAAATATGCCGACGGCTATGACTGGATGCCGACCGATCCGGTCAAAGCCGCCGAAGTGCAGCGCTGGCTTTCGGTTGCTGCGGGTGAAATCGCCTATGGCCCATGCTCGGCGCGTTTGGTGACAGTGTTTGGCGCAGGTCTCGACCATGACAATGCGAAGAACATCGCGCACAATCTGTTCAAGATCATGGACCCGATCCTGGCTGACCGCGCATTCCTGGCGGGCGATGCCATCACCGTCGCTGATGTCGCAGGCTACAGCTATATCGCCCATGCCCCAGAGGGCGGTGTATCGCTCGAAGAATATCCCAACATCCGCGCCTGGCTGAAACGGATCGAAGAGCAGCCCCGCTTTGTCGGTATGGCCACATCGCCAATCCCGGCGTAACGTGACCGTCGCATAACCTTGAGGCGGGGCCGAGTATTTCAGCGCCCCGCCTCACACCATTCCACCTTTCTCGCGAAAGCCCGACCGATGACCACAACACATGAAGACACCACCTCCCCATGGCATGCCGGTGAGAAAGAGCTTCAGGTCAAGCTGGGTGTCTCAGAGCGCATGGATCAGTTGGGCGGATATGCGGTCCGGCCATTTATGCCTGATCAGCACCGGCAATTTTTCACACAGCTTCCCTTTGTCGTGGCTGGAGCGGTCGACTCTGAAGGGAATGCCTGGGCCACGTTGATCCCCGGTCAGCCTGGTTTCGTGCAGTCGCCTAGCGAGACACGCCTCGACATCGGAGCACCGCTGGACCCGGCAGACCCGCTTTCCGCTGCACTTCAGGACGGGGCCAGCATCGGCCTGCTCGGAATTGAGCTGCATACTCGCCGCCGCAACCGGATGAACGGCCATGTGACTGGCGCGAAAGCCGGACAATTCAGCGTCACGGTCGAACATTCCTTCGGCAATTGCCCGCAATATATCCAGCTGCGCGAATTTGAATATGTGCGCGATATCGGCGAGTTCTCGACCGAACCAGCATCTGAGGCCCCTTCCCTCGGCGCGCAGGACCGCGATAGCATTGCGCAGGCTGACACTTTCTTCGTCACTTCCTATGTTGATCTGGAAGGCGGACGACAGGTCGACATCTCCCATCGCGGCGGCAAGCCCGGTTTCGTCCGCGTGGGCGAGGACGGCGTCCTGACCATCCCCGATTATGCGGGCAATCTGTTTTTCAACACGCTGGGCAATTTCGTCTCCAACCCCAAGGCGGGAATAGTCTTCCCGGACTTCGAAACCGGCGATCTGTTGCACCTGACCGGCGATGCCGAGGTCATTCTGGATTCTCCCGAGATCGAAGCATTTGAAGGGGCGGAGCGTCTGTGGACCTTCACCCCGCGCAAAGTGATCCGCCGGCCCGCCGCTATGCCGCTGCGCTGGAAGTTTCAGGAATATTCGCCCAATGTGATGATGACCGGATCGTGGGACGAAGCCGCCGCGCATCTCGAAGCGCAGAAAGCGGCGTGCGAGTGGCGGCCTTTCAGGGTCAGCCGCATCG
This sequence comes from uncultured Porphyrobacter sp., assembly GCA_964352245.1. Lineage (GTDB taxonomy): Bacteria > Pseudomonadota > Alphaproteobacteria > Sphingomonadales > Sphingomonadaceae > Erythrobacter. The sequence goes on along the minus strand of CAYGQX010000024.1, from coordinate 17,917 downwards.
TCGAGGAAAGCGACGTCATCAAGTCGTTCTACCTCGAAGCCGCCGATGGCAAAGGTCGCGTGCGGCATCAGGCGGGGCAGCACCTTCCTGTGCAACTGGATATTCCCGGCCAGGATAAGCCTGTAATGCGGACCTATACCCTCTCCTCCGCCCCATCGGATGACACCTATCGCATCAGCGTGAAAAAAGACGGCCTGTTCTCGACACATCTGCATGAGAATATTGACGTGGGCGACACAATTGAAGCGCGCGCACCGCAAGGCAATTTTACCATCGATGCGAGCGAGAAGCGCCCGGTTGTGATGCTGGGTGCAGGCGTTGGCATTACACCTTTTGCCTCCATGTTGCGCCATCTGCTCGCAGAAGGAAAGCGCACCCGGACCATTCGGCCCGCATGGCTGTTTCAGGCCGCACGCACCTATGACGAACGCGCATTCGACGAGGAATTCGAGGATCTGCTGCGTCAGGCCAGCGGTCAGCTTCGTCTGGTGCGCACGCTGACGGAGACAGACGAACCGGAAAATCCGCAGAAGGGCGTCAAGGGGCTGCTTTCAGTCGATGTGCTCAAGGCGGTGCTGCCGTTTGACGATTACGATTTTTATCTGTGCGGTCCGCCCGGTTTCATGGCGGCGCTGTATAACGGATTGCGTGATCTGAATGTTGCGGACAAACGCATCTTCTTCGAAGCTTTTGGCCCCGCCTCGGTAAAGCGCCGCCCGGATATGGGCGAAGAACCGAGCGGGCCGCCTGTGTCTGAAGAACCCGTGGCGATCGAATTTGCGGAATCGGGCAAGCAAGTAGAATGGACGCCGGATTCCGGATCGCTGCTGGAACTCGCAGAGGCCAACGATATCTCACCGCCCTTCAGTTGCCGCATGGGCAGCTGCGGGTCGTGCAAGGTCAAATTAGCCAAAGGCAAGGTCGCCTATGAAAGCGAACCTAACTTCAAGACCGCGGAGGATGAAGTGCTGCTGTGCTGTGCCAAACCCGCTGCCAGCAATGGCTCAGATGATAATGCAGTCGTAATCGAGGTCTGAACAGCTTTATTATTCCGATAATCGGAATAGACTCATTCCAAAATCTGATATTCTTCAAAAATCAGAAATCCATATCTTGGTTCCATCAGTAGCGGATGATCGATCCGGTGCAGCAACGGGCAACAAGCACCGCTTAGCGCCCTAAGAATGGAACATAGAGATGGCACAGAATATCTATTTCGTCCCTGGCAAACGTACCCCTTTCGTGAAAACCGGAGGCGTATTTGCAAGCCAGACACCACTGTCGCTTTCCGGCGAAGTGATGAAGGCCATGCGCGACATGGCGCGTCCAGATCTAATCGTCTGGGGCCAGGTCATTCCCAGCACAGCCTATTCCAACGGCGCTCGCGAAGCCGCGCTTGATGCGGGGCTGGATGATGCGATTCCGGCATATTCGACGCAGCTTGCCTGTTCGACCAGCATGATGGGCGCATTCCAGGCAGGCGGCATGCTCGGCAATGGCGGTCTTAACCGGATCATGGTCGGCGGTGTTGAGCAGATGAGCCGCGTGCCGCTGGCCTTTACGGATGATGCGGCGGCGCGCCTGATGGCCCTTGCCCAGACCAATCCCGCAGGCCTGCCCGAAGCGCTGTCGAAGCTATCATTCAACGATGTGAACCTGCCAACCAAGGGGTGGTCCAACCGTATTTCCGGCCGCACTATGGGCGATCATATGGAAGAGACTGCCCAAGTGCTGTCGATTGCACGCGAACGGCAGGACGAGATCGCCTATGCCAGTCATATCAACGCGGCAAAGGCGCAAAAGGACGGATTCTTCGACGATCTGATCATACCGATTGGCGATGTTGCTACGGACGGATTGATCCGCGCAGATACCTCGCTGGAGAAACTGTCTACGCTCAAACCTGTTTTCGATCCTGCAAAGGGTTCGCTGACAGCAGGCAATTCCTCGCCATTGACCGATGGGGCAGCCGGGGTCTGGGTGGTCAACGACAAGGGCCGCGAAGAGCTGGGCGAATTGCCCGCCGCCAAACTGATCGATTTCGAGATTGGCGCTGTCAATTTCCGTGAAGACGGAATGCTGATGGCACCGGCCTATGCGATCCCTCGCTTGCTGGCGCGGCACGGTCTGAAGTTCGAGGATATCGACCTGTTCGAGATCCACGAAGCGTTCGCGGCGCAAGTGCTGGCCAATGTGCAGGTTGCATCTGATCCGGAAGCCCGTGCGCTTTATGCGAAAACAGATGCAGATCTGGGCGCATTCCCTTGGGATCGCTTGAATTTAACAGGCGGCAGTCTGGCGCTGGGCCACCCCTTCGGGGCAACTGGCGCCCGTATTCTGAGCCAGACGGCCAAGCAACTGGCGAACATGAAGCCAGGAGCAAAAGCGCTTGTCTCAATTTGCGCGGACGGAGGGCAAGGAACGGTCGCCTTGCTCGAACGGGCCTGAAGTAACGCAGACCCTGTCTACTTTTGAAAAACTAGGAGGATTTTCAATGTTTAACGATGGATACGACGCTTATTGCCACCAGGTCATCAACCTGTCGCCACCGGGCATTCCGGACGATGGAATTTTGTCCGGCTGCAGTCAGTTCTTGCGCAGCCTGGTAAGCAAGAAGTCCTCTAATCAGGCGATAAAGTCTGATTGATCTGCACTCACCTCAGAATCTGGAACAGTGAATTTCAAACTCTCCATATTCTGAGGTGATCGACAGCAGGCTATTGAATGTGCATCGCCAAAGTCGCGCTGGACCAGAGACATATCATGCCAAAGACACTCTTAAACGCAATCATCGCCTTACTGGCGGTTCTCACTAACCAGGCCGCGGTGCTGGCTAACGATACATTGGTCGACTTCCCTTCAGGCGGCATTCCATATCGTGTTGCCGAAGCAGGCCCGACGAAACCCGACGAGGTTTTGATGGCCTGCGACTGCGGCTCTTTGTGCCCATAATAAATGCGCACGGATCAAACTCGAGCGCAAACCGAACTTAAGGAATTGAATATGACACCTGAAATCACACTCTACACAATGGGACATTGCCCATACTGCGCCCGAGCCAAGGCTCTGCTGCGCGAAAAAGGCGTGACGCAATGGACCGAATACGATCTCGAAGTCGTGCCCGAAAAGCGCGAAGAAATGATGCAATTGTCTGGCGGTCGCGTCACGGTTCCGCAGATTTTCATCGATGGCTTTCACGCCGGGGGATCCGATGATCTGTTTGCGCTGGACGCAAAGGGCGGACTTGATCCGCGACTTGGTCTCTCCGTCGCCGACTAAGGCTCGGCGCTAGACCTTACTTTCGAAGAGAAATATCATGACTGATTATGATGTCGATGTCGCAATTCTCGGCGCAGGCACAGCCGGCATGGCTGCCTACCGGGAAGCTGTTAAATATACCGACCGGGTAGCGCTGATTGATGGCGGCCCGCTGGGTACAACCTGTGCCAGGGTTGGTTGTATGCCGTCGAAACTGCTCATCGCAGCAGCAGATGCTGCGCATCACACGCGCCACACTGCTCAATTCGGCGTTGAAAGCACCCCGCCCCGGATCGACGGCAAAGCCGTGATGCACCGAGTGCGCAGCGAACGGGACCGGTTTGTTGGCTTCGTTCTAGAAACGGTAGAGGGCTTCAAGTCCGAACACATCATCAGGGAATTCGCGCAATTTGAGGACGATCACACACTGGCACTTTCCGGTGGGCGCAAACTCACCGCAGCCCGGATCGTTATTGCCACTGGGTCGCGCACGATGATCCCGCCCCCTTTCGAAGCGGTGGGCGACCGACTTATCGTCAACGATGACGTGTTCGATTGGGATGACCTGCCGTCTTCGGTTGCCGTGTTTGGAGCTGGTGTAATCGGGCTTGAGTTAGGGCAGGCGCTGAGCCGACTTGGAGTTCGAGTGCATCTGTTCGGGCGCGATAATCTGGTTGGGCCTTTGACCGATCCAAAAGTCCGCGAATATGCCGCAAACACCTTTCAAACAGAATTTCCAGCGACGTGGCACGCCGATGCAAGCATTGCGCGCGAAGGCGATGAGGTCATTGTGAAATGGAACGATGGCGAAGATCGCGAAGAACGCTTCGACTATCTGATTGCAGCGACCGGGCGCAGACCAAATCTGGACAAGATCGGTCTTGAGAACACCAAGCTACCGCTCAATGAACGAGGCGTGCCGGATTATGACCGGCTCTCCGGCCGGATTGGCGACAGTCACATGTTCATCGCAGGCGATGCTACCGTCGATTTGCCGCTGCTGCACGAAGCTGCCGATGAGGGCCGAATTGCCGGTGAGAACGCGGCGCGTTTCCCGCATGCCTATCGCCGCCAGCGCCGCACCGCTCTGGGGGTTGTCTTCACCGATCCGCAAATCGCGATGGCCGGGGCAAGCTACAAATCCCTGGTTGATGGAGGCGTCGCGTTCGAGACCGGCGAAGTCTCGTTCGAAGATCAAGGCCGTGCGCGCGTCATGGGCGTGAACAAGGGCATGCTGAGGATCTATGCGGCAAAGGATAGCGGCAAGTTCCTCGGGGCCGAGATGATCGGTCCATCGGCAGAGCATATCGCGCATTTGCTCGCATGGTCGATCCAGAGCAACCTGACCGTCAGCGAGATATTGGAACGCCCGTTCTATCACCCCGTGATCGAAGAAGGCGTGCGAACGGCGTTTCGCTTGGTCAACAGCGCGCTGGGCTTTGGCCCGAACCCGCCGCTACGCTGCATAGATTGTGGCCCGGGGGCTTAACGCGCTGCAGCGAACTGGATGCTTTGCAGAGCAAGCATCTGACAAGCAAACAAGATGCTGAAAGAAATGCGGCGAAAATTTCGCAATCAATCCTCACACCGGCTCTGCCCTCAAAGGTTTAGCCCGATGACAGGAGAATGAAAGATGAGAAAACTGAAACAGCTATTTGCCTTGGCGGTGTTGGCGGTCGCGATGATCACCTCAAGCCTCGCCCTGGCTTATGATGTAAATTCACCCTCGCCGGTAAATGTGGATGAAAACGGCCTGGCTTTGCGAGGATATGACCCGGTGTCGTACTTCACAGTCGGTGCGCCACAGGAAGGTAATGCCCAGTTCAGCGCATCATATAACGGAATGAAGTTTCATTTCACCAGCGCTGAAAATCGCGCCAAATTTATGGCTGACCCAGCTGCATACGCTCCGCAATTCGGAGGGTTTTGTGAGACAGGTGTTTTGCTGGTAAAAAAACTCGATGGTGACCCAAACATATGGCGTGTCGCCAACGGCAAACTATATGTTTATGTTCACGAAGGTGCCAAAGCTAAATTCTTAGAAGACCCGATCCCGAACACCGCAACAGCGGTTAGCAATTGGCCCACCATTAAGTACAAAAAACCAAGCGAATTGTGATGGCAAAGGGCCGGTCGCACAATTGTCCATGATGGCAGTTCGTTGACAGGCGCCTTTCCAATTCGCAACATCATAGGGCTTCACCTTTCAGCGCAAGAGACGCGCTCGAAAATGGTGAAGCCCTTTTGTCGAGTCTTTCAGATCAGATGCTTACCCGGACTGGGTTCTGCCAATAGGGCTCAATAAGATTAGAAAACCGGAATGCGTCGATCCAATAGTTCAAAGAAGCCGACCAGGCCCGCGTTGGTAAAATTTAGGTCAAGCCAAGGAGAAAAATGATGAACAAGTACAGAATGGAAAAAGGCGCAATTGCCGCTTGCATGACAGCGGCGCTGGCCGCGTGCGGCGGGGGTGGAAATACCACAGAAGCATCATCAGGAGCCCCGCAGGTTGGCACGCAGGAGATGGTCGACTTTGTTGCAGAACAAAAGAATTCAAGCGGCGACAAAGAAAAATGCTACGGCATTTCTCTTGCAGGTAAGAATGATTGCGCCGCAGGGCCAGGCACAAGTTGCGCAGGCACCAGCACCGTCGATTATCAAGGCAATGCCTGGACATATGTAGATGCCGGAACTTGTCTTGAGATCGAGACCCCCAATGGGAATGGTACATTGGAGCCGGTAGAAGCATAAGACTGCGGCTCTTCTCTAAAAAGTCTACGCCCGCATCACGCTTGAGTGCTGCGGGCGTGGACTATTCTGCTTCTGGCTTCAGCGAAACAAACATAATATCCAACAGTCCAGAATTCGGCAGTGAATTCGTCAAGAAGCGCCGAGCAGCACACTTTTTCGAGGACTAAGAGGCAAAAAAGCGGAGCTCAAAAGCCCCGCTTCTTTATTGAATCCAAGCTCCGGGAAAATCCGGAACTATGCTACGCAACCGGGCCGATCATGAATGAGCTGACGCCATGCAGCCAGGTTATCAAGCCCCTGCGGGATCTCGATCCCAGCATATTCAGCGAAATCCAGACCTGCAATCGCCGTGATATCGGCCATCGTAAAGCGATCGCCGGCGATATAATCATTAGCGGCAAGAACCGTGTCCAGATAACGCATTGTGTTTTGCGCCACATCACGTTGATGCAGGCCCCAATCCTTGTTCTGGTACACTTCGAGATCCGGCCCAAGCCCATCAGTTGCATGGTGAAAATAGGTTGCAGACGCATCCATCAAACCCGCCTCTGCACGCCGGTTCATCATGTGGATGATGGCGCGTTCTTCATGGCCCTCACCGGCCAGAGCAGGACCGCCAAACTTGCCGTCCAGATACTCGATAATCGCGGTGCATTGTGAAAGATAATCTCCGCTCTCGGTCTGCAGGAATGGTACCGAGGCATCCGGATTCATCGCGCGCCATTCGGGGGTGCGGTGCTGACCGTTCATTACATCGACCTGGACCACTTCAACCTGATCGCTTGCATTCTTTTCAGCAAGAGCAATGCGGATGCGGCGGGGGTTTGGAAAGCCTTCAAGGTCGAACAGCTTAACGCTGTCTGCCTTGATCTGGGCTTCGGTATCTTCTCCGAAAACGCGAGTGAAGAAATTCATGGGTATTTTCCTTTCGGCTAGGGGGTGACCGCCAAGGTGGCGGCCTTCGGGGGAAAGGGTTCGGGGCAGCAAAGCCCCAAAAGCGCGAACTTAATCAAGCTGGCGCATTGCGCGGGCATTGGGGCCAAGCACTTCGAGTGCGAGAATGTCGGACCGCGAGTAGTGTCCGCTATGATCCATCAGCTGACGCGCCTCGATCACCGATTTGGCATCGAGATCGGCAGCAATAATGCCTTCTTCATCGAAGAGCGGCCCAGCCACAGTCTCACCATTGGGCGCGATGATGCGCGAGCCGCCGTTTTGCCAGGTTTCCTTGAAATCCAGCATTTCCCGTTTGAAAGGCACGTCCTCTTCGCTCAGATTTTCCATGTCGGAGGAACGGAGCAGACCGCAGGCGATGACAGACCACGACTTTGCTTCGAGTGCGATGAAGCGGCCGATATCCTTGACCAGATTTTCATTGCCCGGCCACACGCCGACATGAATGAATTCGCCTTGTTGGTGGAGCGCAGCCCGTGCCAGTGGCAGCCAGTTTTCCCAACAGTTGAGCGAACCGATCTTGCCGATCTTGGTGTCGTGGGTCTTCAATCCGATCCCATCACCATCGGACCAAATCAGGCGTTCTTTCCACGTCGGTTTGAGCTTGCGATGCCGCCCCCACAGTTCGCCATCCGGACCAATCGTTATCACCGTGGCAAAGGTTGAACCGCTGTCCTTTTCCGCGATGCCGCCGATAATCATGACTTTGTGTTTTCTTGCGAAAGACTTGATGTCATCAACCAGAGCGCCATCGAGCGTAAGCGCCTGATCCCAATACATTGCGTAAAGCGTTTCCTGCCGGTCAGAGATGTCGAAGCTGGGCCAGTTGGGATATCCCGGTATCAGGCTTTCGCCCCACACGATGACTTCCGCGCCATCATCGACAGCCTGCTTGGCCATAGCTTTGATCTTGTCCCAGGTTCCTTCCGCATCGAGGAAAACCGGCGCGACTTGCAAAACCGCCAAACGCAATGTTCCGGCGGAAAAAAGCGACGTATGCTTTGCCATATACCCTTCTCCATTATTCGCTGGACGAGAGACTTGCATCGTCAGCGTTGTCGTTGGAGAAATGATAGGCTGGGCGCAGAATAGCGGATATCAGATCAGCGCTATTGTCATATTCTTACCGGTAATCTTCGAGGCAATTACTAAACGCCATTCGTTAAATTGCTGGTTCTAGCCAATATGACTCGCAGGTCCGGTGTCGGGTGACTCATCGAAGCTGGGGAATGACCGTCTATGGGTGGGGAGGGGAAGGTCCGGTCTTGGAAATGAACACCGTGAAAGCAGACACTTTCTCCTTCAGAAGGTTATGACTGCAAACGACTCAATTGCGGACTTTGGAAGCGTTGTTAGTATGGCCTGATGAATCGCTCTTCACTAACTTGGCTCGCGATAGTTTCTATCTCGCTATGTGGTTGTTCAGCACCCGCGCAGCCAAAGCAAACCGATTCTGGAGACAACACCGAAGCGGTGCTTCATGAGCCTAACCAAGACCCAAGCGCATTCTCGTCGCTTTGCCAATCTATTTCAGTTTTGGTCAGCGTGGAGCGACAAAGATCGTTGGAATCCAAACATCAGTCAGATTTGCTTGAGAGAACACCAGTAGTTTTGAACTCATTTGAGAGTCTTGAGTTCTTCCAAAAAGATCATTGGCCGATTGAAAGCAGAAGCTGGGAGGCTTTGAGCGATGAGGAGTTGAGCGAGCTAACGGCTTTTGGCCGGGCGGTATACTATGCTGAGCAAAGTGGTGGGCTAAGCCCACTTGAGTTGTTTCATATTAGCTCGGGGTGGGATCCTACGATAAGTGCAGCCAACTTTGATGGTTGTACTTTAGATATGTCAAATTCGCAGTATCTTTTGATTTTCAGCAGAGGAGATTCCTTTGGCTACGCGGCGTACACGATGCTATCTTTGAGCGAGCATAAGATCATTGCAATCGCGGAACGCGGATACCAAGGACCGAATCTGCATATTTACCACCAAGATGCAGAAGAAGAAGAGTTAGATCAGGTCCAGACCCTCGACAGCCTTCTGTATCCAAGTCTCGCTGGCGATCAGGTCACCCGATTGAAACTTGATTGAAGCTTGCCGACCGAATTCTGGCCAAAATGCTCCATAGGCAAGCCGAAAACGCGCGACGGATTGACTTACTGGTGACCACATTCAATATCCGCTCCCGCCCCAGTTTCGGTCAAAAACCAATGGCTCGGTTGGGTCGCTAGGCGAATCGCGGCTTTCGGGAACACGTGGCGAAAACTCGATCACAAAGGAAGCGCAGCTAGTCAATCGTGATTGGACTGACGAGCCTTGCTGGGTGGAATCTCCATCACAGACTGAACGAGACTTGTAGCCAGAACCGCTCACTATCTACGGCAAAACCATCGGAATCATAGTTTGCGTATTTGGCGAGAATTGTGAAATCTCTAACCCGGAAAGACAGCACGGCATCAAATTCGGTTCCGTAATCCTGACCGCCAAAATCGCTATCAAATTCGTGAAACGTCATCGACGCACGCAGGCCAGGTAGAGCTTTCACGTTGAAGCTCTTGCTCAGCGTAACGTAGCTATCGCGAAGGCCATTGTCGGGCGTGACAAGAAAAATGTCGGCAAACCCGTTAAACAGATGCAGCGTCGCCAAGGGTGTCTGAAACGCCGCGATGCCTCCATCACTGCCGAGCTCTTCATATCCGGCTTTGAGGCCAAAGCCCGCAATCGACCCGCCCAGCTCGAAGTTGTAATAGTCTGCGCTGTAGCTGATGGGGTTCGCGCCAATGTCCGATTGGGTTGCGAAGGCTGCTTTTCCCGAAATTGAAACCGGGCCTAGTGGCAATGCGACCACAGCTTCGCCCCCATAGGTTTGGCTAGAAAAAGCGATGCGGTCATCGTAGTCGACGATGTAGGAATATCCGGTCAGCTTGACCGGTTTCAGATCGGCATCCGCACGCAGCAACACCAGATCACCATCGAACGCTTCATTGGGGCTATCGACGCCAAAGATCGTGCGTTGAGAGATCGCGTAACTGGCATCCAGACTAACCGGTCCAATCCGGGTGCGGCCGCGCACAGCGTCAAAGGTCTGCTCGTTCTGGCGCCAGGCCACGTTGCCAACAAACCGGGCGCCGGGATGGATAATCCTCTGGCGCCCAACGGTGACATTCGTTTGCCCGGACGCATAGGCGATCTGCAAACGGTTAAGTTCAAGATTTTCAGGATCAGCAACGACGCTGAAAGGCTCGATACCGTTGCTCGGAATCGTGTCGTTGAAATCATCAACGATAGCCACGGTGCCTTCCGCCTCTGCGAGGAACGAGAAACCTTGATACGTGACTTGCGCACCGCCGCGGACCCGCAACGTCAAGGCATCAGCAGTGCGCAGTTCATTGTCCTGCGACGCCGTTTCATACCGAAGCCGAGCGTCGACAATCGGGACTATCTCAATCGCCTCCTGACTTTCCGTATCGTCGTCCTGAGCTGCGGCAGGTCCATGAATGGCAATGCCGGATACTACGCAACAAAGGATAGAGACCCGATGAAAAGCGGCTGAGAAATCTAAAGGCCGCAATCGCTCTGAAGCAGTGGCGCCTATCTCAGCCAGTAGTAGAACCGGCGTAATTCTTGCCATTATGCCGCTTCCATCCGTGCAAACACAGAACGATAGCGACCTGGGGGCACCCCCTGCCAACGGTGAAAGCGATCGGTCAAATGACTTTGCGAACTGAACCCGCACGCATAAGCAATCTCTGCGATACCAGCCTTGCTATCTTGCAGCATGGACTTCGCTTTCGCCAAACGCCGCTTAAGCACATATTGATACGGCGTTTCGCCCAAATGTTCTTTGAAAACGCGGTGCAGATGTGACGTTGTGCAAGACGCAAGAGCAGCCAGATCGTCGAGCTGGAGCGGCTGATCCAGATTTTTCTCAATATGCGGAAGAACCTGATCGATGACCTGCTCGTGGGTATTTACACGTCCCCCTGACAGACCATCCAAGGCCTGCACGGTCAGCATTAGCAGCGCAGGGATCATTGTCTCCTGCAAGACCGCGCAGCTGCGATGCCGGCTTTTCTGATCGTCAATCATCCGCGAGATAATCTGTTCTGCCAGCGGGTCTTTGATCAATGCCAGAACGCCACCTTCCAGTCTCGCGGGTGCAAGTTCAACTGTATTCAGCGCCTTGTGCGCAGAGACGCTGTCGATGATGATCCAATGGCCTTCGACCGGGGCCGACAGCTCGATGCGTGCCACTGAATCGGCTGACATCACCATGATTGAACCGGGCGCCATATTACCAATCATCTCGCTCCCGGGATCCGTTCTGCGGACCATAGCCGTTCCTGATTGGCACATAAAAAAGCGCAAGCAAGGTATAGAACAAAAATGATGCGAGCCGCGACGCAAGCGGCCAGATACCAGCTGCAGTGCCGAAAGCTGGGACGGTGCTAAAGTCATGCGCTGCATATTTTGCACCGGATTGGCTACAAATGTGTTTGCTAGGTCCATATCGATTTCCTTGTCCTATTACAGGATTTGCACTGTTTAGGCTTAGCGACACATTCGCGCGCATCACCCAATCTGACGCAAGGCTCGTCCCCTCAAACTACTTGCTTCATCCGATGCCCGGAGATGCATGACACGAACGCTCCTGTTTTACGCGGGAGTGATACCGTGTCGCATCGCAGTGCACCGGATAAATTTGAACATGAACCCGAGTTCAAAAAAGGGCGAGCATCCTTATCTACAGTGAGATAGAAACACCCAAAGATGCCTATAGGTCTTTGTTTTTCTTTTGTATTATAGGAAGCCGTCATGTAACATGATTTCGCCCAACAGATGGAATGCATGTGGCTTGTGAAATTTCAAATTCACTCTACCGACAATCTAATCTCGTCTTTCCGATACCCCTTATCAGCCTCCGATTAGAGCTATTACGTATCAAGAAACCACCGGATAAAACGGACCAAAATGATCGTTCTGGAAGGCTGGATTATGGCCGTACGTAAACAGCGCACAGCGTTCTAAAAACACCGCGCTGATCTGTCGTGAGACTAAGTTATAAAAAGTCGTGTGCGCAGCTAGCCGCGCAAACGCCTTGCAAATTTCAGTGAACTCAAATCGCCCAGCCGAAAGCGCTGACGTGTTGATCGCCCGATGCGATTATCCAGTCATTTCAAAAAGTGACGACGCTTCGAATGCTCTCTCCAGAATGCATCAGATCGAAGGCCGTATTGATTTCTGAAAGCGGCATTGTGTGTGTGATGAGCGAGTCTATATCGATCCGGCCTTCGGCATACATGTCGACGATCTTGGGAACATCGGTGCGACCGCGGGCGCCGCCGAAGGCTGATCCGCGCCAGACGCGGCCTGTGACAAGCTGAAACGGACGAGTGGTGATTTCCGCACCGCCAGGTGCAACCCCGATGATGATGCTTTCGCCCCAACCTTTGTGGCAGCATTCCAGCGCGACGCGCATGACATCAACATTGCCAATGCACTCGAACGAATAATCGGCCCCGCCGCCCGTCAATTCCACCAGATGCCCGGTGAGATCCTTGTGATCAGACGGGTTGACGAAATCGGTCATGCCAAACTGGCGGGCCATGGCTTCCTTGGCAGGGTTCATATCGACCCCGACAATGCGCGAGGCACCGACCAGTTTGAGACCCTGGATTACGTTAAGCCCGATACCGCCCAGCCCGAAAACGACAGCTGTGGTGTTGGGCTCCACCTTGGCGGTAAACAATACCGCGCCAAGCCCGGTCGTCACACCGCAACCGATGTAGCAGACCTTGTCAAAGGCAACATCCTTGCGGATCTTGGCGAGCGCAATTTCGGGCACCACCGTGTAATTGGTGAAGGTGGATGTGCCCATATAATGCAGCACTGGCTGTCCTTTATAGGAGAACCGCGATGTTCCATCGGGCATCAGGCCCTGGCCCTGGGTCGTGCGGATTTTTTGACACAGATTTGTCTTCGGATTGAGGCAGAAATCGCACTCACGGCATTCGGGAGTGTACAACGGAATGACGTGATCGCCGGGCGCAAGCGATGTGACGCCCGGCCCCACTTCAAGCACGACCCCCGCCCCTTCATGGCCAAGGATCGCGGGGAAAGCGCCTTCTGGATCATTGCCAGACAGCGTGAACGCATCGGTATGGCACACGCCTGTCGCCCTTATTTCGACCAGCACCTCGCCAGCTTTGGGGCCCGCAAGATCGACTTCGACTATTTCGAGAGGTTTGGCCGCTTCGAAGGCCACAGCTGCTTGTGTTTTCATGATCTGGATGTCCGCTTGTTTTAAGGTTCGGATAAGATGGAAATTTCAAACACTGCACTGGCTCGGCATGCGCACCGCACTTGCGCTTTGGTCAATGGCGCACGCTATTCTCGTGCCGCTGGCTGGGTTTCACAATGCATCGGAGAAGCTCGATCCTCGGGGCCTATTCAGGCATCATCTCTATTCGAATCTCGCCTCGAGCAAGGCGGCATTCGGTTCTCAGGACGCTCGTATCCTCTTGAGCCCCCCAGCCTGCAGCGGGAGTTTGACGGGCACGCTCGCGCTCGGAAAGTATGCGGCCGATGTGATCCCAGTCCGCGAGCACAATATGACCTGTAGCATAAGAACGGATCTCTCTAAGCATCGTATTTGTCCTTTCCGAAAGGCCTCTCAATTGACCTTTGCTATCAACCAGCCCTCGCTTTTGACTCATTTCTTCGCATTCAGTCTGCATGCTCCCGTTTTCAAGATTGCAATACTCCCAACTCGTCCGACACGTTGACATTGCCCGAGTTTTGTATCTCGATATAGATTCCCATATGGATATGGCCGAAGTGCTTGAGTAGTTCTTTGGGAACTCGGATATCGCGTTCTGCCGTATCGGGATTGACCTCTGTCGCCGGACAGCGCTTGGTCAGCATCACACACTTGCCGCTCGCCTCGCCAATTTGGACAGTCCGGTCGATCCAGTCCAATTCTTCCCATGCTTTGCCGCTGTCGAAATATATGTTGGCGCGAAAGCGGCGCAGGTCGAGAGGGACGCCGACCGCTTCTGAAAGGGCCCGAACCGAGGCGAGATTGATGAGCGAGATCGCCCGCATTTTCTCGGGTGATACGACGCTGATATCGGTGAATTTGTGGCCGGGGGCGCTAACCACTTTGGGATCGACCTCAGGCTTGGATACCCACTCGCCGAAGAAGCGAGCGATCTGGGCGCGCCCCTCATTGGAGACGACTGAAGCCGCCAGAAGCTGTTGCCCGTTGCTGGATACGACAAGTTGCTGGGCTTCGCCATCAAAACTCGTCCGCACCTTGGCCAGCATTTCATCCAGAGCCAGCATCAGGAACTTTGTCTTGGGGGCTGCTTTGGGCGCCTCGGGATCAAAAACATCGGGATTTCGTGCAATGGCAATCGCACGGTCTCCAACGATCCCTTCATTGGCCACAAGGCGTAGTGTCTCGCACTGCTCGCCCGTAAGCCCCTTGACAGGATATCTGTAAAGGCTGTGGATCACTTCAGCCTCACTCAGACTTCAGCGAACGCAGATAACTCCGCATCCGATCGATGATGAATGGTGATTCCTCTTCAAGCGCAAAGTGACCGGTATCAAGCAGGTAGAAATCGAGGTTTTCGATATCCTGCTTGAACGCTTCCGCGCCAGCGGGCGGGAAGAAGGCATCATTCTTGCCCCAGATCACCAGCATCGGGGGCTGGTTTTTGCGCAGATATTCCTGCCATTGGGGGTAGCGTTTGATGTTCTCGCGGTAATCGTAAAAGAGGTTCAGCGCCATGCGGTGCGCGCCTTCGCGGTTGAGCTTTTGATAATCGAGCTTCCAATTATCAGGGAGAATACCGTCCGGGTTGCGCGTACCGTGAGTGTACTGCCAACGCAGCGCGTCGAGCGTGAACACGTTGTCGATAATCTGCTGTTCGAGATCGGCCGATTTGTCGTTCCAATAGGGGATCACAGGCCCCCACCCTTCGGCATTGATCCCTTCTTCGTAGACATTGCCATTCATCGAAATAATACCATCGACACGGTCAGGGTGCTTGAGGGCGATGCGCATACCAACCGGCGCTCCATAATCCTGAATCATCAAGACATAATTCGAGATACCCTTCTGTTCGAGGAAGCCATTTATTGTCTCGGCGAAGCTGTCGAATGTGTAAGTGTATTCGCCCGGGCTCGGAAAAGCGCTGTCGCCAAAACCCGGATAATCGGGCGCAACAAGGTAAAATTCATCGCCCAACTCATCCAGAACTTCGCGGTACATGTGCGAGGATGACGGAAACCCGTGCAGGAGCACTACAGCTTGCTTTAAAGGGTCGCCGGCCTCGCGATAGAACACATCGATACCGTTTACCGTCTCGGTCGCGTAGCGCACGTCTGGAGGAGTTTGCTGGGCAACCTCACCCTCCGACACGCCTCCGGTCGACCCGATTCCGGCATCGCAACCAGCCAATAAGCAGGCCAATAAAAAGGAAGTCGAAAATGTTTTAAAATATTTGGCCATAGACTGCCTGCTCCTGATCGAATTGGTGATGACTTTTAAATCCTCGCGGGCCTAATATTTAACTCTGTGCTCTAACGGATGAACTAAACGATGCTGCAGTATTGATAATAACCAGGACGCAATGCACTGATTTTTGCGATATGTATGGCGTTTGAGGTGTACCGTTTTGAGAACATCACTAGTTAGCCGTTCAGAATTGGGCTCAAATCCTTGGGTCTCAATAATGGAATCAAGCCAAGCCCCAAACTCAGTCAAAAGCATCCGATAGGCCTGCTCCGATCCGCCTTGACTATCGCGCATCAGTTTCTTCCACCGTCCCAAATCTGATTCCAGCAGATTGAATGTTTCATCGGCTGCTCTTGATGGCGCCGCCATGCTCTGCTCAGGTTGGGAAGCAAGTAAAGAATACGAGGCAAGAATGTGCTGAGGGATCCACGGTCTGTCTTCTAAAAGTTCCATCAGACGCTCCAAACAATCGAGGGACGGGTCGAAATAGCTCTTGGCGTAGATCGACTGAAACGCTCAAGATCGGTCCATGATTGTCAATCATGAAATGCACATCCGATGACAGTTCGGGAGTTGCGGGAGTGAGGGAGGTATCCCGCAGCTCTTGGGGGGGGCAGTTGGGAGTGACCAAACCATCACCGGATGCCCATTCCTTATGACGGCGAGTTCGCAAGACAGCTAATAGCGATTTCTGAAGTCAGGTGGCAAAGCACATAGAGAGCTATAGGTCTCTGTAATAAATGCCGTTTTTATGCCGCAAAGATAGCATTTTCGTATTTCAGCAATGGATTGTATCGAGGCTCGGAACTTTTGTTACTCGGGAGAAACACTTACCGACCGCCCAGATTACTCCTCCTGAGCCAAATAGGTTCTTGGTATTCTGGGATATGGTGGGAAAGGCGTGGGCCTCTCCCCTGCTCCGTCTTCGCAAGACATCAGTGAACGGTTGCCTAAGAAAAGATCGATTTACGGGTGTCTTTATAGGTGAAAAGGTTTTGAATGGCTCCGTTTAGGTGGGCGCTTGCGCCTCGTTTCAGACCTCTTCCCTTAAACGGAATCCTGACCTGCCTGCGAAAAGCCCTTCAGAATGCGCTGACCAGACTGCCTCATCTTCTTCTCGCGTGATGCATATCCAGGATGCTCCCTGAGACCTCTGAAAAGCGGGCCATTGAGGACATTCAGGAACACAATACCACGCTCATTGGCGCGATCGAGGATTTTCAAGGCTGCTTCAGGATTGGCTCTGTGCATTTCGATCGCCATAACTGACACATGATCGAAAGATGTCCGCAAATCGTCCAACTGGTAGTTTTTGTAATGATCTATCCAGGGCTGGCGTAACAGCTTTGCAACCTCAGGTTTTTCGTCCTCCAGGACTAATGCCGCGAGAAATTCGGTATAAGAATCACAGAAGTTCAACGTCTTTGTCGAATTTTCTCGTGGAGCCAGTTCGGTCGCAAGCCATGTGTCTTTGACATAGGATGAAAGAACCTCATCTTGCCCTATTATCGACGCCGCAATTGCCGATGTCCAATCATGGCCTTGCAGATTATCAAGAACAGACTGCGTCGCTTCGGTGTCGCCCATATGAGCCAAGAGAAACGCTTTTTCATAGTCTCTTGAAACAACATCAACAGCCAATTCCGGCGCACCGATCCGAGCGTAAAGGCTGGCGGTGTAAACACTATGTCGCGCAGTCTTTTTCTGTTCGTCAAAAAACGGCGACAAAGCCTCTGATGCCTGTCTGTAACGCCCTGTGTTCATATAGACATAAGACGACATTTCGACCGCAATAACATGGCCTGGATTCCAGCGCACATTCCGCTGCGCCAGCTTTAGCGCACCATCCACGTCACCAAGGCAGAATGTCGCGTGAGTAAGGTCCGCCAACAGTTCGGGATGAACGGGATCAAGGTTCAATGCGTTGCCCAGCATCGTTTCCGCTTTTGCAGGGTCGCGGCTTTGAACCCAGACAATAAAGCCTTTAAGGTAACTGGCGAACCGGTTTTTCGGCTCTTTTTCGAGGGTCTGATCTAGCAATTCAATTGGCATCTCCGGAGAAACTTCACGCCCGCTGGGATCGAGATATCCGTAGAGTTCCATATAGCGGATCATCGCTTCGGCAGCCAAAGTATCGGGCGCATCGGGTGCGATCCGTTTCATATCCCCGTAGGTTTCCGAGAAGTCCCTGAACAGCATGTCGGTGGTGCTGGTGACATAACTTCCCATATCCCAATAGGTCTGGATCAAGGCCGCGTGCGCCGGAAGGTAGTCGGGTTCCTCAAGCGTAACCGCTTTGAGCAACGCGATTGCTTCGACGAGATCAGAATGCCGATGAGACGCAGCAAGCTCATTAGCCTGAACGATTTTCTGTTGCACGACGAGATTGGCAATTTGCGGCGCATATTGATCGACTGACAAACCAAATTGATTGGC
>CAYGQX010000023.1:0-21557 GCA_964352245.1 uncultured Porphyrobacter sp. | reverse complement strand
GCGCCCCAGTTTCGGTCGTCGACGTTCGTTCTTTAAGACCCCATAAGCGGACATCGGATTGCTTAAGTCGTGATGGAGACAAGTCGTTTGGGCCAGAAAGTCAGCAAGCCGTCTCGTTTTCGTTCAAGCGATCCGTGAAAGATGCGTTCAACGTGTCCCAATGGGATTGAAGTTTGCGGAAGTCATTCTTCACACGGGTGGGGTCGCAAATTCAATCCTTGCCGCGCCCACCATCTTTTCAAAGATTTATCGCGCAATCGCGTCCAGCGTGTCGAAATTGTGTCGAAGATGACGGCAAGCTCAAAGGTGCTCTTAGCCAGTATTTACGGATAAGAGACCACCAAGTAGCACACCGCCCGCTCTTCATGGGGGTTGGAAATCTTATGCTTCCTGTCGGCAGGATAGTGAGCGGTGTCGCCCGGCTTTAGCGATTGTGTGGCCTCAGCGCCGACACAAAGCTCGATGTTGCCGCTGGCCACAGTTAATATCTCCCGCGTGCCAGCGAAATGCGCATCGCTATCCAATTCACCATGGGCAGAAAATGTCAGCTCGTAGAATTCGATGTTCTTTTCCATATGCAAAGGCGTGAGCGTGCGCAGCAAGCATCCGTTCTTTTCGCCAAATATTGCCTGTTCATCCTCTGCATCGACGATCTCAATCAACGAGGGTCGCACTTCTTCTTCGATCAGGTGAACGATTGACAGGCCAAAAGCATCTGCGATCCTCGCCGCAACCGCCAGCGTGGGATTGGCTTTGCCGCGTTCAATCTGCGAAAGCATGGAGCGGCTGACACCCGAGCGCTCCGCAAGTTCATCAAGCGTAATCTTGTGCGTGCGCCGCAACACCGCAACTCGGATGCCGAATTCCTTACTGATCGCATTTTCCGACATATTGGATTTTCTCTTGTATATTGAATTGAGGTCATTATAGAGACGCCGTTCTTGTATATTGACGGAGTGTGATTGTGAAGGCGTTGGTTAAGGCAAAAGCAGAAAAAGGCCTATGGCTACAGGATATCAAAGAGCCTGAGACCGGCCAGAATGATGTCAAAGTGAAGATTCTTCGCACGGCCATCTGCGGCACGGACATGCACATTTGGAACTGGGATGAGTGGGCCCAGCGCACCATTCCTGTACCGATGACGGTGGGTCATGAATTCGTGGGTGAAATTGTCGAGATCGGCGAGAATGTTTCAGGCTTCGAACGGGGCCAGATTGTCTCGGGCGAAGGTCATGTTGTGTGCGGGCGCTGCCGCAATTGTATGGCTGGACGTCGCCATATGTGCGCCGATGCCAAGGGCATTGGGGTCAACCGAGAAGGCGCTTTTGCCGAATATCTGGTTTTACCCGCCGCCAACCTTTGGGTGCACGACAAGAATATTGATCTCGACATCGCATCCATTTTCGATCCGTTCGGCAATGCCGTTCACACTGCCTTGCAATTCGACGTTTTGGGTGAGGACGTGCTGGTGGTTGGCGCAGGACCCATCGGCATTATGGCAGCCGCCGTTTGTCGTCATGCCGGAGCACGTCATGTTGTGGTGAGCGACCTGAACGAGGACCGGCTTGCTCTGGCCAGGAAAATGGGTGCAACCGCCACGGTCAACCCAACCAAGCGCTCGATTGAGGATGGACAAAAGGAACTGGGCATGGCCGAAGGCTTCGATGTCGGGCTTGAAATGTCCGGATCAGAGCCCGGCTTTGCCTCGCTGATTGACAATATGGCGCATGGGGGACGGATTGCGATCCTGGGCCTTCCGGCCAATCCTCCCAAGATTGACATGGATAAGGTTATCTTCTCGATGCTCACATTGAAGGGCGTCTATGGCCGCGAGATTTTCGAAACCTGGTACAAGATGTCGGTCTTCATCCAGTCCGGGCTAGACCTTTCCCCGATCATCACCCATCGCCTGCCGGTCGACCGCTTCGAAGAAGGCTTTGCGGCCATGGCTTCGGGCGAGGCCTGCAAGGTCGTGCTGAATTGGGAAGAATGAGGATCGAGCGATGAGCACACGGTTTTACGAACATCTCGCACAGGAACTCCAAACGATTGAAGATCAGGGCCTGACCAAGTCGGAACAACAGATCACCACCGCGCAAAGCGGCACTGTCTCGCTCGGCGAGCGCGAAGTCGTGAACCTGTGCGCGAACAATTACCTTGGCCTCGCCGATCACGCTGAGATCATTGCCGCCAGCCACGCGGCGCTCGATCAATACGGGTTTGGCATGGCATCGGTTCGCTTTATTTGCGGCACACAGGATCAGCACAAACATCTGGAACGCAGCATTTCCGAGTTTGTCGGGTTCGACGATACAATCCTCTACCCCTCTTGCTTCGATGCCAATGGCGGCCTGTTTGAAACGCTGCTCGGCCCGGAAGATGCGGTCATTTCCGACGCGCTTAATCACGCGAGCATTATTGACGGTGTGCGCCTGTGCAAAGCCAAGCGCTATCGCTACGCCAATAATGACATGGCCGAACTGGAGGCGCGCCTGAAAGAGGCTGACGCAGCAGGAGCGCGGTTCAAACTCATCACCACCGACGGTGTGTTCTCCATGGATGGCTTTATCGCGCGGCTCGACGAGATTTGTGATCTGGCCGAGAAATATGACGCGCTTGTCCATTTCGATGATTGCCATGCCACCGGCTTTCTTGGCGAAAACGGGCGCGGCACGCATGAATATCGCGGCTGTATGGACAGGGTCGACATTACCACCGGCACGCTGGGCAAGGCGCTGGGCGGGGCGAGTGGCGGCTACACCAGTGCGCGCAAGGAAATCGTCAATATCCTGCGCCAACGTTCGCGCCCATATCTGTTTTCCAACTCCGTCGCACCGCCCGTAGTTGCCGGATCAATCAAGGCATTGGAACTCGCAGCTCGCCCTGAACAGCGCGCCACCCTGTGGGAAAACACGCGCTATTTCCGCCAGCGCTTGGAAGAGGCCGGCTTCGACGTATTGCCGGGCGAGCATCCGATCATTCCGATCATGCTCTACGATGCAAAAGTCGCCGCCGATTTCGCCGCACATGCACGAGCCAATGGCGTCTTTGTCACCGCATTTTCCTTTCCGGTCGTGCCCAATGGTCAAGCGCGTATCCGAACGCAGATGTCCTCAGCGCTCACCAAGGAAGAGTTGGACCACGCCATCGATGTCTTCGTCGAGGCGCGCCGCATCGCCCAATAGGCAGTACTTTTGCCAACCGCCAATGCAGCATTTTCGAGCGTTGGCGAGTCTGCCCTTTGCACGCCTTGCTCGGGAACAATGCCGAAAAAATGCGCATTTGGTAATGTTGATGATGATTTGGACGCGAAAAACGCTCTCATAAACGAGAGAGTAGGATGTGCCATGCGGATGAGTTTTCTTCTTTTTGCCAGTTGCCTGACGCCAATTGCTGTATCGGCTGCATCTGCGCAGGAGTTGGACGGAAACATATCAACGGCAGCGGCGACTGCACCTCAAGCCCCTGCCCCCGCCCCGGTTGAGCAAGAAGAAATCGTCAATCAGCCTGTCATCGACACCTTCACTCTCGACAACGGTCTGACCGTTGTCGTCGCGGAAATGGCCGATGCGAAGGATGTGGCGGTGCAGGTCCATTACCGGGTTGGCACCAATGACGAGGGGCCGGGAGAGACGCAGCACACGCATCTGATCGAGCACCTGATGTTCCGCGGTAGCCGCAACGCGCAGGAGGGGTTCATCATACCCATGCAGCTTGCTGGCGCGACAGACATCAATGCCGGCACCGGGCCATCCTCCACCACGTACCAGATGCTGGTTCCGCGGCCTGCGCTTGAGCTGGCGCTGTTCATGGAGTCGGACCGGATGGCATTTCCGGTATCGCAGCTGACGCCCGAAATGCTCAAGGCGGAAGCCGATACGGTGTACCGCGAGCTACAGGAACTGAACGAAGGAGATGAAACGGAGCTTGGCGGGGAAAAGGCCGGTCTGGCAGCAGCCGGGATGGACGGCATTCGGGGGCTGATCGACAGGTTCTACCATCCGGGCAACGCCGTGCTCGTGCTGGCAGGCAATATCGACATGGAAACAGCCCGGCCACTGGCTGATCGTTATTTCTCCGACATTGCGCCGCGTTACAGCAAGCAAGGGCCAAGTCTGCCCTCACAGGTCTTCTATGCCGACGATACCTTTATGCATTTGCGTATGTTCGGCCCCGGCGTCGGCCATCCCGACTTTGCCGCGCTCGATATGCTTGCAGATTTAATGACGCTGAACGGGAATGCGATGTTGCGCGAAAACCTTGTTGCGACCGGCGGCGCAACCTCTGCGCAGATCGTGTTTGACGCCGGGCAGGAACAGTCAGCTTTCGAGATGCTGATCAAACCCATCGAAGGCAACGGGCGCAAAGAAACGTTCAAAAACCTCCAATCCATGCTGCAAGAACTGGCGCAAGACGGCCCATCTGAAGATGCCATGCGTGCGGTGCAGAAAAGCGCGAGCGATCTGGCCAAACGAATCTATGGCCTTGAACCGGCCAGCCTCGCCGGATTTATCGGTTCGCAGCAGCTATTTCTGGGTCAGGCGCGCTATTCGCAGAACCGGATCGATGTCTTGGGGCAAGTGAGTGCCGAAGATGTGAAGCGGGTCACCCAGCAATGGCTCATTAACCGCATGTTCGATCATTACACCTCTGAGCCACTCGCGCTGTACCAAAGCGAGAGTGAGCTTGATCGTTCGGTCCCGCCCGAAGTCGACCTTTCGACCATTTATGCTGACAATTCCCCTAAACCGGCCATTACCGAGATGACTTTGGCCAATGGCATCCAAGTCCGGCATCTCTATGTTGAAGGTCAGGATGAAACACTCGTTTCCACGCGGTTTGCGGGCGCTGGCTACAGCTCTGCCGCCGGAAGTCTTGCGGGCATGCCGCTGATCGTTGGCCGGATGCTGGCGACACACAATCAGGCACCAGTAAATGGCGAGGATACGGCGGAAGAGAAGCCCCGCGTCTTCGCAATCACCGGCAACCGTCAGAGCGAACTGCGTTTGCGCGCGGCTAACGGACAATTCGGAGAAGGCGCGCAGATGCTGGCCGACCGGATTATGCGCCCAGGGTTCAGCGCCCAGCAGCTGAATGAAGAGCTGGGTCGCGGCGAAAAGCCGCAGCAGCCGAAGGAAGTGCTGAACGATCCGGAGCTTAATGCGGAAGATACCTATCTTGCCCGCTTCTATCCAACCGGCAACAGCCCGACCTATGATCGCTTCATGCCGAAAGAGGCATCGCTCACGGACGCTGTGACGCTGGAGCGGGTACGCGCCTTCCACCGCAATCACTATCGCCCTGAATCGGCGCAGATTACGGTTGTGTCCTCGCTTCCGGCCCAGCACGTTCAAACAATGCTGGACGAAGCGATGGGCGGCTGGGTTGCCGATGCGCCGATGGCCGATACAGCGAAAACCGGGCAGGACGGCCCTTCCATGCAGGATGCAGGGAAAGTCCTGCTGCTGGATATTCCCGAAGCAAAAAGCTCGGTGATTTTCGCCCGCACCTATTTTGATGG
The DNA here is from genome assembly GCA_964352245.1 of uncultured Porphyrobacter sp. Lineage (GTDB taxonomy): Bacteria > Pseudomonadota > Alphaproteobacteria > Sphingomonadales > Sphingomonadaceae > Erythrobacter. Next base: position 16,036 of record CAYGQX010000023.1, on the reverse strand, counting down.
CGAGAACTTCAAATCGCCTGTCAATAAGGACGCGATTGCGCTGGAAGTGGCGGCGCCCATCATTGGCGGCCAGGGGTTGTCTTCCCGCATCAACATCCGGCTGCGCGGAGAAGAAGGCTGGACATATGGCGTTCTCTCAAATCTCAGTCCCGCGCCTGCGGGTATGTTCTGGGAGCTCGATGTGCCGGTAGACACTGCGCGCACCGTCGATGCGCTGGTGGCCGCGCAGGAGGAGTTTTCCCTCGTGCAACAGGCCGAACCTGTGACCGATGAAGAAATCGCAGCAGCAGCGGCGAGAATTCTCAGCAGTGAAAGGGTCGCAAACCAATCGGCTGCCCCGCACTGGAAGGCATTGAATGCAGCCAGCATGCAAGCCACTTTCAATTTGCCCGATGATTATGCCGATTTGCGCCGGGAAAGATTGCTTACTGTCGCCAAAGACGATGTGCAGCGCATGGCCGCACAATTTGCGCCGGATCAGCTTGTGTGGCTGATCGTGGGCAATGCCAGCGCCTATCGCAGCGAATTGGAAGAGCGCGGCTTCACGGTCGAGGAAGTATCGCGGTAAGCCTATGCCGCAGTAATACGATAGCCAACGCCGCGTGTCACCTTGATCTGCACATTGGCGTTGGCCGCCGCGAGCTTCTTGCGCAGGCGCGAAATCTGGGAATCCAGCGTGTTAGAGGCGAATTCATCGTCGAAGCCGTAGACCGAGCTTTCCAGCCTTTCCCTCAGCACGACACGGTCGGTACGCAGCATAAGCGCCTCCAGAATAGCCAGCTCAATCCGGCTTAACGGGACAACTGCGTCATCCACCCGCACTTCGCGGTGATGGCAATTGAACGCCACATTCTGAAACGACAGGACAGTCCGGTCTTTCAATTGCGGACGCCTCACCAAAGCGCGGGCGCGGGCGAGAAATTCATCGTCATTCATCGGTTTGGCGAGATAATCATCCGCCCCGGCATCCAGCCCTTCCACCCTGTTGGGTATGCCGCCAAGCGCCGTCAGAAGCAGGATCGGCGGCCTGGTAATGCTCTTCTGCTCCAGCCAGCCAATCAGCTCTGTGCCGTCCCCATCAGGCAGCAGCCGGTCAAGCACGATAAGATCGTACTCGGTGTCGATCAGGGCCATCTTAGCGTCGTCAATCAAGCCAACACAGTCAGCCGTAAAGCCACCATTCTTGAGTGTTTTCTGAAGATCTGCCGCAAAGACACTTTCATCTTCGACAACCAGGACTTTCATGAACGAACCATGGAAACTGCATTTCCCCCCTGCGCTGACCGCCGTATCGACCAGACGTCTGCCAACGTCCATCGCTTGAGGTCTTTCAGCCAAAGGATCACGGCGCGTCAAGTCCATGGGCGCTACCAGCCAGTTCTGGGAAAGCGGGTTATTGGGAAATTCGGCGCAAACGAACGCATGTCGTGCACGGACGAAAAGCGGGGCCGCCAGCTAACCGGCGGCCCCGCTCCAAGGGTATGCTTTGTGTCTTTTCCGAACCTGCCAAAGATCATGTCTAACTTTGAATATAGCTCGTCAGCAAACAGCGAACGAGTTCAGAACGCCTTGGTCACTTCAAATGCAACAACGCGCTGGCGCGGATCAACACCGTTGAAATAACCAACACCGAACGGGCTGGCACCGAACAGTGGCGGGGTCGCTTCGAAGATGTTGGTCCCGGTTACCGCAACACGGACACCGTTCAACAGGTCACCGGTTTCGTTGAAGTCATATGAAACACGCAGGTCGAAGGTCAGGTAATCTCGTGCCTCGAAATCCGTGAACTGGAATTCATTGCGGTTGAAGGCTTCATAAAGATACGAAGAATTGTACCGCGCCGTAACTCCGGCAGTCAGATTGTTGGTGGAATAACGCAGCTCAAGATTGCCAGTGAAATCCTGAACCCCGTCATTACGCCCGAGCAGATCAAACGGTTCGATCTGCGGCAAATCCTGTGTTTCGAATTTGAAATGCGTCACACCGTTAAACAAGGCGGCAATCTGATGGCCATTTTCAAAATCGTAGGCAATCCGGGCACTGAAATCCATGCCTTCGGTTTGCGTCGAAACCGCGTTGAACGGCGCTGTCACGAAGCGTTCAATAACGGTGGGATTGTTGATGTCACGCGTCACGATATCCGGGAACAGTTCAGGGTTACCCAGAATGAACAAGCGAGTGGGGTTTGAAAATTGGCCGCTCGATTGATTGCGGATGATGTTGTTGAAGTAGTTCACGTTGAACGTGAACGATGCCGCACCAACGTCGAAATTCAGCTGTCCGCCGGCCGAGAAAGATTCGGCGGTTTCATCTTCCAGCGCGGCGTTCCCGCCGCTGATCGCAGTTTCAATAATGGCGAAGCCGAACGGCGAAATCGGATCATCGAAGACAAAATCGTTCTGAACAATCGATATCGGATCGCCAAGCTGAATGATGTCCGGTGCGCGGAAGCTTTCATTCCAGTTTGCACGGAAAGACAGATTGTTGTTCACCCGCCAGATGGCACCAACGGCAGAGCTGAAACGATCACGAACATCGGCATCTTCATACCGGTCATACCGGGTTGAAGCCGATACAATAAGCTCGTCAATCAGCGGAACATTCATGTCCCGGCCAATCAATGGAATATTGGCTTCGATAAAGCCACCATAGACATCGCGGCCAAAATCGAAATTGGTGTCGACGAAATCACAGGCAAATGCGCTCGACAAACAGAACGGGGTGTTGATCTCACCGGTGTTCGGATCCTGCCGCGCCTGATTGACGAAATTGAATGATTCGCTGCGATATTCGCCGCCCACAGCAATCCGTAGATCACCGCCGGGCAATGTGAACAACTTGCCGTCGGCAGCGAGATTAACGATGTGGAATTCGTTTTGGCTGCTGCGCGGGGCAGAACGGATCAGGGCATTGATCAGCGCCGGATCAGGCCCGTCTGGCCCAAAGACGTTCAATGTCTGGAATTCAGGCGATGCTCCAAAAGCCACTTGAGCAGCAAGATCGCGTTCTAGCGATTGCCCGCTGCCTTCGCTACCAGAATAGGTATAATCCAGCCGCAATTCCCAGTCACCGACACCAAATTCATGATCGACGCCGAGGCCGAAAGTGTAATTGTCAGTATCGTCGTTGAATTCCTGACGCGGGACCAATCCCTGATCGGCCAGAATTGCCGTGTTGAACAGCGCATCGATGCCTTCATCAAACTGCGCACCATTGGCGATGGTGAAAGGGTTGAAAGGGTGCTCGCGGTTCAAAAGGAACGAGAATTCGAACGGGGTGAAAGCGCCTTGAGACTCGCGATGCGAATACAGCGCACTCGCGCGGATTTCCGTCTTCGAGGAAATCTCATAGCTGAATGTGCCCGACACCGAATATTGTTCCAGATCCGGCCCGAGTGCCAGCGGCAGGAAAGCCTCGTCACGGGGGATATCGAGTGATGCATCCGCAACTGTCGGGAAACGCCCAAGACCGCCGGGGAAGCTGGCAAAGACGGTCTGGAACCCTTCGGTTGGAATGTTCAACGAACCAAAACGGATTTCGTCAAAGAAGGAAAACGGATCAGTCGGATCGCATTCCTCTTCGCCGCCCATTCCGTTGTCGCAAATCGATGTGCCGATCTGCGCAAGCGCCGGGAAGCTTGAGAAAGCCGCAGGGGGCGGGATCAATCCAACATCTTCAAAATCAGAAGTGGGCCGCACGAAGCTGGCTTCGCGAACACGCACGGCGCGTTCCCGCGTGTACCCTGCCGTCAGCAAGCTACGGAAGGCACCGCGATTGATGCCATAGGTCAGTTGAACAGACTGATCATCGCCGCCGCTGGTTGAATCGCCATAACGGCCAGTGATCGAGCCGCCTTCAAAATCGCGCTTGAGGATGATGTTGACCACGCCGCCAATGGCGTCCGATCCGTAAATCGCCGATGCACCATCGGTAATGATCTCGATCCGGTCAATCGCCTGCAGCGGGATCGCTTCGATATCGGCGGTCACGCCGACAGAGCGGACACCGCCAGCGCCAGCACCGGGGCGGCTGGATGAACTTGCGATACGCCGACCATCAATCAGGATCAGCGTATTCTGTTCGCCAAGACCGCGCAGATTGACGCCGCCGGAACGGTCACCAAAAGTGCCGCCGCCGCCAGTGCCGCCAAAATCGGCCACACCAGGATCGCGGCGCGTCTGGTTTTGCGGGAGCTGACGAAGGAAATCATCCAAAGTCACCGCACCGCTGCGGGTGATGTCCTCGGCAGTGTACGTGGTGCTGTTCTGGGTCGGCGTTGCGTTACGGATGTTGGTACCTGTAACGGTTATGAGGGGATATTCATCGAACTCGATCGATTCCAGCGTCGGTTCCGGTGTAAGAACCTGCTCCTCTGCTTCATCGTCTTCGCCAGCCTCTTGAGCCAGAGCAACGTCAGCCAGACACAGGGGCAGTGCTGCCAACAAGGTCGACCGCATCAGGACGCTTTTGAAAGATGCGCCATTGTTGGCGCGCGACGGATTTACCGTTTTCGACATTGAATGTTTCCCCAAACCAATTCGTAATGGCGCTTTGAGACACGCTCAGAATGGTGCGAACATTACCTGTCTGACAGAAATGAAGGCCGCCGATGAAAAACGTGGCTGAGTTTGTAATAATATTACGGGAAGATGATGTTTTCGCGCTCAAGATCGGATTTCGAAACTCCTGCTAGATAAATCGCCGTCTGTTCGTTGATCTTAATCAGCAATCCGGATTCGGTGTCTTGAGCATTGGTAAGAATGTCGTCGACGCTCATGCCCGTCCAGTTGACGATGGCAATCCGGTCACGCGGTTCGAAATCTGCGATCACGTCAACTCCGGCTTGGGTGGCATCAATCTCGAAGATGTCAGCGCCCGCCCCGCCTGTGAGGGAATCGCTGCCCGAATTGCCGCGCAAGACATTGTCGGCATCGTTGCCGATCAAAGCATCGTCACCCGAACCGCCAGTGGCTTTCTCTATGACCACACCCGCGGCGATGGTGTAACCGCCGACAATCTCGTCAACCTGCGACAGATACCCGCCGCCGCCAATCTCGTATTTCAGCGTCGCCGGGCGCAAATCAATCCGTGCTGATGCCGATCCATCATGTTTGATCTCGTCGGTGCCGCCCGCATCCCAGATCGCGCTGTAAGACGTACCCAGCGCATTGGTTTCAGGCAGCGTATAGACCGTGTCGCCCGCGCCGGTGCTGGGATTGACGCCATAACGTGCCTGCAACACGCCAAGGTCCAGTGCCATGGGTGAACTTGCATAGCCTTGCGCATTGCCGGGATTTGGCCGATCTTGCTGCGCCGGTCCATAGGATAGAACGGTGTAAGCCGACTGGTTGAACCCGAATGCCCCCAGATCGAGGCTGTCGACCACACCCGGCAAAACATCAGAGCTACCGAAATTGTCGAAAGCATGCGCCAGTCCCAGAACGTGTACAATCTCGTGGACGATGGTGTAATAGCCCAGACCGCCGCGCTCCATGCCGCCGCCTGGCTCTGTAACCAGACCGTTGACCTGACCCGGTGCGAGCAGGATCAACCCGCGCAGCGCTTCGCTGGTGTCTTCATTATACGCAAATGCACCGCCGGCTGAATTGAACGTGCTGTTGGTGATGAAACGGACGTCCGCCCCATCGGCGCTATCTGCTTCTTCAAAGCGCACACCGATATAGCTTGCGACTTCAGCAATCGCCTCGCGCATTTGGCGGCGCTGATACTCGGTCCAGCCTTCGGCAGTGTAGACTGTATCCCCGGCCTCGCCGCTGGTTTCTTCGCCCTCGTTGTAAAAGTAGTATGAGATCACGCCGTCTCCGCCCGCGGGATCAAACGCCAGATCTTCGCGGCTGATCAGCGTGTCGAGCGGATTGCGGCTGGTAATCTCGAACGGGTTCGCTTGCAGCGTATACCCGGCAAGAATATTGGGGCCGGATTCAACCGACAGGAAATACTCACCTTCCGCAAGAGCCAGATCGATCCCGCGATCCGTCAATGCATATTTCGTGTCCGTTCGTGCGCCCTTCGCATCATAAACGACGAGATCGAACAGCTGGATATTGGCATCGCCTTGCGGCTTGAGCTGCAAATTGAAGTACACTTCGCCGGTTGCCGGATAGACATCATCGGCTCCCACGGAAATCCGGAACCAGTCCTGATCCAGCGAATAGTCGAGCGCCCCGCTGCTGGGCTGCCCAAATTCGAGCAAGCGCGCAGTTTGGGTGCTGGCACCGATATCGTCGCCCGGCTCATTCACGCGAAGCGCTTCAAGTGTGTATGGCCCAAAGCCGAAATCAAACAGCGATGCCGCCTCGATGAAATAGGTTCCCGCAGGCAGATCAGCGATCACCTGCGCATCGAGCGAAGGCGGCGCATAGGCGATATTTTCGCGGATCAGGCTGCCTTCTTCGTTATAGACCCGCGCAATCGGATTGAAGATTTCGACATCGCCTTGGACGCTTTTGAGCGCAAAGCCGAACACGCCGGCCTTGCCCGTTTTGAAACGGAACCAGTCCTTGTCGTCTCTGGCTTGCAGGGCTGACGTGATCTTTTGCCCCGGCTTGATGGCCGCATTTGTGGTGACATCATCAGCTTCTGCATCATCGCCATAGCCCGCATTCAATACGGCAAAGTCATATGCGCCGGGGTAAGCGGTGCTTTGCGTAGTGACGTAATACTCGCCCGCTTCCAGCTTCCGTGCCTGAAACACATTATTGAAGAATGGCACTTGCGGAAAATTGAACGATTTCAGAAAGTCTCCGTCAGCGCCGTAGAGCTTTACATTCGTGTCCAATTGACGCGGATCAATGCCGTCCCCTTGGATCGCGGCAATCAGGGAGAAAACGTAATACCCCGTGTCCTTGATAGAGATCCGGTAAACATCGACGTTTCCGGCGGCGCCGAAGCTTTCCCGCACTTTCTGACCCACCGTGATTTGCGTTGAAGCTGCGGTGGTCACATTAAGATCAGCCTCGACCGTTTCGACAAAACCATAGGCGTTTGTCGTTGTAAGGGGCTCACTATCCGTCTGGTCAGTAGTATCCTGCGCCGCAGAACCGGAAGCCAGCATCAAGGCCATCGCGCTAGAGGCGAGCCAAAGGTGCGATTTAGACAGTTTCATTATCATGCTCCAATCCTGAGGATATCCGCAGGTTATTGTGAATTCACATTACCCGAACATTGCGGGAAGAGGCACACCGTATCGGTTGTCCGAAACGGTGTGCCTCCACAAAGGTTTTGACGAATTAGACTGCGCGCCTAACGCACCCGCTTGCCGGCCGCGTCATACACTTCGACATCGCCGAGATTGGCGGCGCGCAATTCGGCTTCGAATGTGTCGAGATCGCCGATAAGGACCCAGACATATTCGTTATCGACGAACATTTCCTTGGCTCGTGCATTCACTTGCTGCGTAGTGATGGCGTTGTAGCGATCAGCCATTCCTTCAAAATAATCGAAGTCCTGAGCATAGCGTTCGCTCGCTTCCAGCACTTCGATGACGGCATAATTGGTATCCGCACTGAACGTGCTGATCCGCTTGTTCACCACCTCTGATAGTTCGGCAGCGGTGACCGGGCGTTCCCCACGCATCTCGCGCATCTCACGGATGATTTCCTTGATCGCATCCACCGTATGAACATCGGTGACGCTACCCCCGATGGACAGGTAATCGATCTGGTTGATCTCGTTCAAGCCTTGCCGGATTCCGTAAGTCCACCCTTTATCCTCACGGATATTGGTGTTGAGTCGAGACGTGAACGAACCACCGAAAATCTCGTTGGTGATCTTTTCGAGGTAATTGTCCTGATCGGGCAGCGAAGGCAGACGGCGGCGGGCCGCAATCTCGGTCTGATTGGCACCTTCATTGTTGATGAGAATGAATTTGGGCTTCGCAGGTGCCGCTGGATATTCCCGAGCGACCTCAGCTGAACCGGGGGCGCTGCCCTGCCAGCCTGCGAAAGCAGCGTTGAGCATATCCGCCAGCTTGTCCGTGCGGACATCACCCGATACGTAAAGTGTCGCGCCTTGCGGTTTGAGCCATTGCGCAACCATACCTTGTAGCTCGGTGCGATCGAAATCGGGGTAAAGCCTGAGCTGATCCTCGCTTGAGACAACATTGTCTGCGCCGTAGAATGCGGCATTGAAAACTTCGGACCCTTTGGTCGGTACGTCCTTGGCTGCCACACGGGCATTTTCGATTTTCTTGTCCATAAAGTCAGAAAAATCCGATTGCCCGAATGTGGCGTCTGCCAGCATCCCTGCGAAGATTTCCGTGACCTCTTTTAGCTTGAAGGAATCGGCAGTCACCGAAACGCTTGTGCGATCATGCCGCAGCCTTGTGCCGATGGACGCCCCCAGGGAGGCAAGCTTCGTTGCCTGTTCTTGCTTGGACAGCCCGCCTGCACCAGCACCTGCAGCAAACTCCATCGCCACAGACAGCTTTTCCTCATCAACTGGCGAGAGGTTATCGGCACCACGCGGGATCGATAACTCCATCGCGATCAAAGGCGATGCAGGACGATCCACCGCCACAACTCTTAATCCGTTATCGAGCGTAAAAACAGTCGGATCAGCGACTGCAATCGGGGCAGGCGAGCCGATTTCCGGCGCCGTATCGATATCAGCGCTGATTGCAGCAGCCTTGAATTCGGGCTGCGCATAATTGCGTTCTTCATGATAACCGACAGGCAGGATTTTCTGCGCTGCACGGCGAATATCCTCTGGCTTTGTTCGGCGCACCCAATCCGCATAGCGCAGACGGAACAGCGGATCGCCCAAGGCGTAATAATCAGCCGCCATGTAGACCGCCTTGGCGGTAATGCTATCGCTCGAATCTATGATCGAGCTGCGCATTGTGCCGTAGATATTTTCAACATCTTCTGCACTTGGCCCATCACGCATGAAGTCAGCGATTGCCTGGTCCAGATGCCCGCTCAAGGTTTCCAGCGACACACCGTCTGCTGGGTAGGCAGCAATCGAACCCACCGCATCAAGCTCACGCGCATAGACGCTGCCCGACACTTGCACTGCAACGCCCAGCTCTTCGACCAGACGCTTACGCAGGAACGATGTTTCACCCTGCCCCAGGGTCATGAACACCATCGCATTCACAGTATCTTCCGCAGAATCGATAGCAGGAAGCGAATAACCGCGCCTGATCTCTGAAACCGGTGAGATGTCATAATTCTCCTGCCGGGTGATCGTTTCGCGATCCACATGCCAGGCAGCCATCTTCGCAAGGCTGGGGCCAGGCGGAACGTGACCAAAATACTTCTCAGCCAGAGCGCGCCCTTCTTGGGTCGTGATATTCCCGGCCATGGTCAGAAGTGCGTTCGATGCGCCGTAGTATTTTTCGTACCATTTCTTCACATCATCCAGCGTTGCTCCGCGCAGATCTTCCTCGGACCCGATGACAGTGTGCGAATAGGGATGGTTCGCCGGATAGAGCGCTTGCGCAGAGAAATCGCCATTGCCGCCAAACGGGCGGTTCTCGCTCAGCCGCTTTTCGTTGATGATAACGTCGATCTGCGTGTTGAGACTTTCCTGCGTCGCATCGTTGCCGACATTCATCATCCGGTCGGCTTCGATCCACAACAGCCGTTCCAGCGATCTGCGCGGTACGACCTGAAAGTAATTGGTGTAATCATATCCGGTCGAACCGTTCGTCGCAGAACCGCCGATCTGGTTCATCAGGGTGAAGTATTCGCCGGGATTGCGCTTGGTTCCGTTGAAAGCGAGATGCTCAAAAACATGGGCAAAGCCGGATTTGCCCTCGGGTTCATCTTTCGACCCGACATGAAATGTCACCGAAACGGCAACTTCGGATTTGCTGGGGTCTTCATGGACAAGGACGGTCAGGCCATTGTTGAGAGTGAAAATTTCATGCTCAAAATAATTGGCAAGGGGCAGATCTTCGTTGGACTTCGTTGATTGCGTCTCAGGCGGGTTCTCGCCGGCATCGCGGGTGTTTTGCGCATGCCCGGTCGCGCTCCACAAAAACGCAGTGGACACCATAAGCGTCGTGCCAAGCAGGGAAGGTTTTCGCATCAGGTAATCCTCTCTCATTCGGATGGCTGGCGAATTATGGAGGCAACCTGTTTCGAACATTACGGTCGATTGCAGGTGCAAAGGGTGCGATTGCATTAGCGCGCAAAAGCGGCCAGCATCACCGGCAATCCGGACAGTTACCGAAAAGAAGTATCAATCATGATGCAATTCCTCACTCTGGCCACGCGCTCTATGACTGTGCGGCTGATCGCGGCGATCCTGGCTTTCTATCTCGCGGTCGTGGTTTATATCGCCCTGTCGTTTGCTTGGGTTATGCAGACTCCAACCTTCATCCCTCCTGATTTCGAACAAGAGGTGGCCAATCTTCTGACGGACGGCGAATTTGACGGCAAAACAGTGTCGCCCAGGCTTGAGTCCAAAATCACCGATTTGCGCGCCGCCTATGATGTCGCCTGGGTGCATATCTATGATGGCGACACCGAGTTTTCCTTTGGCCCAGTTCCCGATCAAATCAATGACTACCGGGCCCTCCAAGAAGGCCGGAATATTGATACATTCGCAGGCGGCACACCGGATATTGCGCTCCGTATCCAGCGGCTTGGGCATCAAAACACTGCGTGCGAGGAACGGGGCACATGCGACACAATCCTGATCAGCGGCTTTACTAGAAGCCAGATACCAACCGCCGACATACCGGATTCTTCGTTCATCCAGCTGTTCAGGGGTTTGATGACCTCATCAAGTTTACCGCTGTTTCTGTTCGGATCGCCGATCATTCTTTTTCTGACGGTCTGGTTGGTCACCCGCCCCTTGCGCAGAGCCGCACAGCAGGCGGAGAAAATTCGTCCGTCAGATATCGATATTCGTCTCGATGAAAAATCGGTTCCGCTTGAGGCACTGCCGCTTGTACGCTCAGTCAATCAGGCATTGGAACGTCTGGATCGCGGCTACGATACGCTCGGTAAATTTACTGCAGCGGCCGCCCATGAACTGCGCACGCCGCTGGCTTTGTTTGATGTGCATTTAAAAGACGTGCCCGAAGGCGAGGCTCGCAAGAATTTGCGCGGGCTGGTGGTCCGCCTTCAGCAAGTCATCGACCAGATTCTCTATCTGGCGCTGATGGGAAGGGCCAATGCGCCGCTGGAGACATTCGATCTTGTCTCGCTGACGCGCGAAGCGATTGCCGACCGGGTTCCGATGCTGGAAGATGACGGTATCACAATCGAGCTGGAGAACACGGTAGAAGCGTTCCCGATGAGAGGCATGAAAATGGCCATATATTCAGCGATCACCAATCTGATCGACAATGCCGCGAAACATGCGCCCGATGGCGACTGCATCCGCCTTGTTGTTCACGAGAATGGTCTCGATGTGATCGATCATGGCCCGGGTTTGAGCAAGGATTTCGAGCCATTCGCGTTCAACTCGTTTAAAAAGCAGGATTCCCAATCGGTTGGCTTCGGGCTTGGCCTGTCGATTGTCGAAGAAATCATGAAACGTCACGGAGGTTCTGTCTCCTATTCGCCAACAGAAGGCGGCGGCGCGACATTTTCTTTGAAGCTGGCAAGCGCCTGATCCTGGTTCCAATTTGTGGGAAGCGGAGCATGCCCCAGGAATAGTCTTGCGTGGAGCCATTGCTTGGAGCTCCTTTCGCCCCCGACTTTATGAAACGGTTGCCGGCTGCCATTGATCGTATGTGTGAAAATGAAGGAAGCTGCCCGGAGCTGGATAATCGCCCCTATTTTGAGGGCATGATGTAGATGGAGCGGACGGGCGCGCAGTGGCGGCACCTGCCCGATGAGTATGGCAATTGGAACAGCGACTTTCGGCGCTATCAAACGTGTCCTCGCGAAGGCGGGGAATGGGTCACGACCGGTGTTGTTCGATGCCATGCTCGAGATGCTGACCGAACTGGTGGGGCATCGCGACCCGCTACGACAAAACCAAAGAATCCCACCTCGGCTTCGTCGCTCTCGCCTCAGTCAAACTCTGGATACCCTTTGCCCACGAAACCTAGTCAGAAAAAGCAATTAGTTGCGCCCTCTTGTGAGCACTATTTACTCATAATTTGAATTACGCATTCAGGGGAAGGAAGCCCTAAGAACAGGTCTGTTCATCAATGTTCGCATGCACCCGGCACCTTTAGAAATAACTGTCTAAGGAAATGGGAGGTAAGAGCGCAACTTTGCGTCATCATCGGACCGCTAATTTCGCACTTGCAAAATAGTATGGGGCAAAGCGCGAATTTGACGCTATAGGCTGCATACGGGCGCATCCGGCAACGGGCCGCAGCGCGCCTGAGTTTTGTGCATTGCGCGCTTCATTCTCAGGCCCTCATCACTCAAGCGTGTTTTTTGCGCGATTATCCAAGCGAATACCTATGTCTTTTGAAACTCTTCCACCTCTCCTTGGAGAGGCCCTTTCCGAACGTGGTTACACCGCGCCTACTTCCGTCCAAGCCGCAGCGATGGCTCCTGACGCGGCCGGACGAGACCTGATTGTTTCTGCGCAAACAGGATCCGGAAAGACTGTAGCGTTCGGCATAGCTTTAGCGGCGGAATTGCTGGGCAATATCCGTGGTACTCCGCTGACAGAGAAGCCCCTTGTGCTCGTGATCGCCCCAACGCGTGAATTGGCTATACAGGTCAGCCGCGAGCTGGGTTGGCTTTATGCAAAAGCTGGACTGCGCATTGCCACTTGCGTCGGCGGAATGGATGCCAGCAAAGAACGCCGCGCACTGCGTTCTGGCCCGGCGATTGTGGTCGGCACGCCTGGGCGTTTGCGCGATCATATTGAGCGTGGCGCGCTTGACCTTTCCGATATTGTAGGAGTGGTTCTCGATGAGGCCGATGAAATGCTCGATATGGGCTTTCGGGAAGATCTAGAAGAGATACTTGATGCAACGCCCGACACACGTCGCACACTCCTCTTTTCGGCGACAATGCCGCGCGCGATCGTTCGGCTGGCTGAAAGATACCAAAAGGATGCGTTGCGATTGTCGCTCGCCGGCGAGGACCGCGGCCACGGTGATATCACTTACCAAGCCATCACTGTTGGTCCCTCTGAAATCGAAAACGCAGTCGTCAATCTCTTGAGATTCCATGAAGCGGAATCCGCGATTTGTTTCTGCGCGACGCGCGAAAGTGTTCGCAGGCTTCATGCGACGCTACAAAACCGTGGTTTCGGAGTCGTCGCTTTATCTGGAGAGCACACCCAGTCGGAGCGTAACCAAGCACTACAAGCGATGCGCGATAGGCGCGCGCGCGTCTGTGTTGCCACCGATGTCGCAGCTCGTGGGATCGACCTGCCAACGCTGAGCCTAGTCATTCATGTCGAGACCCCGCGCGATGCGGAGACCCTTCAGCATCGATCCGGTCGAACCGGGCGTGCTGGCAAGAAAGGCACAGCCGCCATCATCGTGCCTTACAACCGACGAAAGCGGGTTGAAGGGATGCTCCGCGGTGCAAAGATTAAAGCTGAATGGCTTGACGCGCCTACGCCAGAGGCGATCAGGCAGAAGGACCATGCGCGCTTAATGGAGAAACTTACAGCTCCTGCGGAATATGCAGACGATGACAAAGCGATCGCAGCTGAATTGATGGAACGCCTGCCAGCAGGCGATATTGCCGCTGCTCTAGTGCAAGCGCACAGAGCCAAATTCCCGCAGCCCGAAGAGTTGCTGGCTAATACACCTGAGGCCCGCGAAAAGGCCAAAAGTGAACGGCACAGGCCAGGTTTTGAAGACGTTGTGTGGTTTAAAATGGGAATAGGACGCCGCCAAAGCGCAGAACCGCGCTGGATATTGCCACTGATCTGTCGGCGCGGACACATCACGCGAAATGAAATAGGCGCGATCAGAGTTGGCCCCAATGAGAGTTGGTTCCAGGTCCCAAGAGCGATTGCCCCCCAATTTGCAGCGACCCTTCAGCGGACAGGCAATGGCGATGATGAGCAAGACGCCATATTAATTGAAGAGTCGGCCGAGGGGCCGCGGATCGAAGCAAGAAATAATCGCAAGCACGGCGCGCCTCAAGTTCGCGCAAAGCCATTCAGCAAGGAGCATCGAGGAAAAGGGAATAGCGGGAAAAAGCGCCCGGCTCACAAACGTGACGCGAAACCAAGCGATGGTTTTGGAAAAGGCAACGACTCTTCTGGCAACGATTTTTCAGGTAAGCCTGGTGCCGAAAAGCTTAAGGCGGATAAATTCAAGCCCGGAAAGCCCAAGCCGAATTCTCAATCCAAGCGTCCAAGCAAAGGGCCATACAAAGGAAAGAAGAAGCCAACCGGTGCAAAGCAGCGATAACCCCCTAATGAAATGGTTTGCTCAAGAGTTTCAACAAGCGACCACATTTACCGCTAAACCTCCAAGGCTTGTCTCTTTGTATTTGTTCGACATATCGATGCCGGTTTGACGCATTGTCTCGATAACCTGATCAAGCGAAACGCGCGGTTCGGAGCCTGCATGCAACGCCAGACGCGCCGCGTTCACGGCCTTCACCGCCGCCAGGGCATTTCGCTCAATGCAAGGGATTTGCACTAAGCCGCCAACAGGATCGCATGTAAGGCCTAAATTGTGTTCCATGCCAATCTCAGCCGCAGCCGCGATATGCATAGGTTCGCCTCCCCAGATCGCTGCCAAGCCGCCAGCTGCCATAGAGCACGCCACACCCACTTCGCCCTGACAACCCATTTCGGCGCCCGAGATTGATGCGCGCTGCTTATAGAGAAACCCGATACCTGCCGCTGTCAGTAAAAAATCGCGCGCCTTTGTCGCTTCAAGAACACCGTCATTGTAGCAATAATACCGAATAACGGACGGAATAATTCCAGCAGCTCCATTGGTCGGTGCAGTGACCACACGGTTGCCCGAAGCATTTTCCTCATTGACCGCCATTGCAAACAGGTTGAGCCAATCCATCAACGTTTCGGCCTCGTTCGCGCGTTCGCGCGAACGCAGTTTTTCGTAAATGCCGCGCGCGCGACGCTTGACTTTAAGTGGACCGGGAAGTTCCCCTTCACGTTTCAGCCCCGCGTGAATGCAATTCATCATCTCCGCAGCGATCAGATCCAAACCTGCACTGGTCTGTTCGGGTTCGCGAAAGGCCGTCTCATTGGCAGCTACGATTTGCGCAATCGTTTTTTGCTGTTCGTTGCAAGTTTCCAGCAATTGGGCTGCGGACGCAAACGGATAAGGCACTTTCCGCCCTGCTGAGATGAGATCATTGTCGGGCGCATCGGTTAGCACAGCAGCACTTGCGAAGAACCCACCACCGGTGGAGTAGAACTCACCGCGGTCAAGTATTGCGCCATCCTTTGCAAAAGCTGTCAGAACCATGCCATTGGGATGTAAATCTGGGATGACGTGGCAAGCGAGCTCAATGTCGGATCGCGGGCTGAAATCAATCCAATGCCGCCCCTTGAGATGAAGCCGTTCTTCATCGTACACAGCCGCGATAGCCACGCGTGCTTTATCTATGTCTAGCGTTTCGGGTTCAAACCCGCACAGGCCCATGAGGCATGCATCCGGTGTCCCATGGCCTGGACCCGTCAGCGCCAAAGAACCTTGCAGCTCAATCGCTAGCCGCACGACGTTCTCAATAACACCTCGCTGGATCAGATCGTCCAAAAACGAATTGGCGATACGGATAGGGCCCACTGTATGCGAGCTCGATGGGCCAATCCCGATACGGAATAAATCAAGTGCGGAAATCATAGCAATTCCCCTTTAGTAGCCCAACCGCAATTTGACAGCGCTAAAAGCGGGGATCGCACGGTTAAGTCGACGATGGGCCCAGGGCGTTTTTCAATCCCATCAAGAGTCGAACTCGCCCCGTTGACAATTGGCAGCGCCATCTTGTTTGAGATTAGATGCGGTCAGGAGCATGCCACAAAAGTTCAACAATCTCGCGCTTGGCACTGTGATCTAAATCCACCGGACGCCCCACACCGAGCCGCCATATTCATGGTCCTGCTCAAGGCGTCGATGATCCTTTGGTGAGCTACTACACATCGAGCTCCTACT
>CAYGQX010000022.1:0-25805 GCA_964352245.1 uncultured Porphyrobacter sp. | reverse complement strand
TCGCAAAAAGGGATCGAGCTGTTTTCCGATGCGGTTGTCAATGCGGACGCAGCGCAGCTCGATTTTCTGGCCAAGGCTTGCGAGGATTATTTGCAAACGGTCCGCTCACCCGAACTGCGCGAGAAACTGCGCCCCGATTACAAGGTCGGGTGCAAGCGGCTGGTCGTTTCCAGCGATTTCTATGAAGCGATGCAGCGGCCCAATGTCGATCTTGTCACGGACCGCATCGACCGGATCGAACCGGGTGGCGTGCGAGGCGAGGATGGGACGCTGCACGATCTGGATGTCCTCATCCTTGCCACCGGATTCAAGGTTGACGCCTTTACCCGCCCGATGAAAGTGACAGGGCGCGACGGGCTGGATCTCGATGATATCTGGGCGAAGCGGCCTGGCGCCTATCTTTCCGTGTCAGTCCCCGGCTTTCCCAACTTCTTCATGCTCAACGGCCCCAATGGCCCGGTGGGCAATATCAATCTGATCCAGGTGGCAGAATTCGAAATCGGCTATCTGCTCAAGCTGATCGAACTGATCCGTGAAGGCCGCGCCGATCAGATATCCGCCACTGAAGAAGCCCTGATCCGGTTCGATGAAGCGCGGGTGGAACGTTCGAAAAGAACCGTCTGGGCGACCGGCTGCAGCAGCTGGTATCTCGATGATCGCGGTATCCCGCTGGTCTGGCCATGGAGTTTCAAACGCTTTGAAGAGGCAATGTCTCAGCCCGTTTTTGGCGATTACGATGTGCGGCTAGGCGGCGAAGAAGTTTCGCTGGATGATCGCGAAGGCGTTGCTGCGGCTGACTAAATGGCGCGGGCAAGATGATCCCTCAGCGCCTCGGTGATCGGATCCATGGCTGGGCAATCACGCCATGCGCACGGCCCGCTATCGCTATATCCGCGACGAGGATGGCAGCGAGGAACTTTAGCACCATCGCAGCGATTCGAACGAATGGACTAATCTTGCGAGTGATCCGAAGATGCGGGATGTGATTTAAAGGCTCAAGGGCCGCTTGCCTAAGGACGAGGCGTCATGGTTGCCGCGCAGTAATATTCGCATAGCGCCGCAGTTTCCGTAAGCTGGTCAATTGATGCGTGTGCGAAATTCCAAGGTAAATTCGGGCGGGGCCGGGCCGGTTTCGAAAACGCCTTTTGGGTTGATGCAGATATGGCGGACATTACCGTCATATCCACTGATGGGCGTATAGGTGCATTGGGCAAAGCTGGTAGGTGCGGCAACTTGCGACGAAAACGCGAGGTCACTTGCTTCTGAAAAGGTGAGACTGCTGCCCGTTTGGGTGAAGCCGGCAACATTCGTGCCGGGAGCGGCGCCGTTATAGTCACCATTGAAAAAGGTCAGATCATCAGGGAGTGTATCCACCACAAAGACTGAGTCTGCATCAATATTCAGATCACCGGTATTCTGGAAATTAATCGTATAGATCACATCGCTAAAGGGTATCAGGAAATCGTTTGGCGTGAATGTGCTCGATATTTTGGTCACCTCCACTTCTGCGATCAGGATGTTGCACAAGATCACATTATCGATGGCCCAGTCATCGGTTTGGTTGATATAGCGAAACTCAACGTCCCCGCTATCAGCCAATGCGGCAGGCAGATTTACGGAAACTCCATACAGATCCCATGCGAGGAACTGCCCAATCGGTAGCTTGCCCGTGGCGTTTACTCCGAAAGCCTCCCCACCGATTGAGCCAGACGCTCCATTTAGGAAAGTGAAGTCTCCCGGGGTGGTGTTGTCATTGGTGTTATCGGAAGCGAGCAGCAAAACGTCGGTGCCTGCGACTGACACTATAATAGATGAGCCACCACCCGGAGAGCCGTTGTTCCAACCGTAATCGAACCTTAAAACACCATCACCAGAGCGGCTGATGGAGCGCGGCACGAATTGGCTCAAAGAACCTGAAGTATTGTTAGAGACTTCATTCACGACGCTGGTAAAAGAGGTGCCGCTTGGGTTGCCCGTGTAACACCCCACATTAAGGAAGTTGGCATTGGCGCCGCTTTGCGACCAATTTGCAAATCCGGAGCTGAAGCTCGGGTTGAGGACGAGATTCCCTTGGCCAACAGGGCATGTTTGGCCGTTGGATACGGGAACGATCACACCGATAGACGCGATCGCTGTGTCGCAATCGCCTGAATCGTTTGCATCGCAAATCTGATACGTAAAACTGTATGTCCCGGTCCTTGTGCCGGGGAGCACGCTGACTTGACCTGTAGAAGTGTCAAAGCTGAGGCGGGAGGAAATCGAGCTAACCAAACTCAGCGTCGAATTCGCTGGCGTAGCCGGATCGCCTTTGATCTCGTCATTGCCCAAAACATTCAGAACATTTGTGCCACCTATCACTCCAGAAATACCGGTAACGGTGTCATTGTTGGCTGCGGCGGGCGGAATAGGCGGGCTTTGAAAACGGAATGTATATCCGCCAATAAAGCCCAGATTCATAAAACGAACGAGGATTTCATCGCCGGCATTCAGATTAATCGTTGCGCCAACGCCTTGACCTGGCCGGGGATCAGGTGCGCCGCCAGAAGGGAAATAGGCATAAACTCACGTGCCGTTGACGAAGACCTCAATCACGTCATCGACAACTTCATTGGATCCGAAGCCAAAAGTCAGCGTCCCGGACTGTGCGACACGCCGTCTTGCATCGATCTGGTAATGCGGATTTGATCCGGTCCATACAGAACCGACATAACTGGGATGATGCAAATTCGGCGATGTCGGAGTTTCGGTATTGCTCCAACGGTTGAAACTGGCCGATCCATTTGACGCGATTGTAACGTCATTGCTGCCAATGCCGAAAAATGCTTCACCTCGAAATTGTCTGGTTCCTGTGCCACCCGAACCATTGGCGGAATTGCCCCAAGAGCTTGATCCTTCGACGCCATCGCGCCCTTCGTAATAGGTGAGGGCCCAGTAGTTCACCGGAAAATCCGTGTCCTCTACTCCGTCTGGGCTCTGCGCTGCAGATGGTGAACCCATGAACACCGCAACGATAAACACGGCCAAAGCTATCATTGCTTTGATGGTCACATTTGCTTCCGAGAAACCCAGACTTTTGGCCATAGAATCCGCGTAGTCGAATTTGTTAACCATTTAGTTAAGGCAGATCGCGGCGAAAACAGGCGCGCATGCCGTGTAAATAGGGGACATAGGGGCATAGGTGTAAAATCTTGTTGACCGGATGCAAGGTTCCACGGGTCGTTAACCTATTTTGGCGATTTGAGGCCAATGGATCGGCACGGTACGAAATCAGTATTTAGGGCGCTCAAATTAAGCGGATCGCGGGCAGCAAAGAAGCTGCGCGCTCTGTGCCCGCGCCTGAGCCGCCAGGCCACACTGGCTAGCCTGCTCGGCTTTCTCGGTATTTCAGCCGTTTTGGCCAACCAGATACCAACAGGCAGTTTCAACGCCACCGCCTTTGTCATCAAGACATATGCAGGCGGCTCAACCAGGTTCGAAACGCGCTACAATTCTCCGGTCACAGCCACATCCAGCATTGCCGTGCCTCAAACACCGCTGAACAGCGACGGCGGGATAACCGCAGCGCAAATTTCTCCGACGATTGCCCCCACAACCGACTCCGTGGGTTTCGAAGTGATCGCCGAAGGGTGTGATCCGGCTGTGCGTTGCAACAATCGCGGAACGGTTGAAATCGTTTTCCGGCGGCAGGTCAAAGACCCGGTTCTGCACATATCCGGCCTTGGCGGTAACAGCCGCGGCGACGTGTTCTTCCACACCGCATTGGTGATGACCAGTTTCGTTGGTCAGGCGCAGCCCACGTTCACCGTGCAAAGCGGAAGCCTGACAGCGTCAGGAACCGAAATCCGCTCGACCAATATCAATGGTCAGACACAATGTAGCGCAGGTGCAGGTTGCGGCAGTGTGAAGATCAATGGTCTTGTCAGCTCGGTCACGTTCCAGATGGACCTGATCATGGGCGGTTCCGGACGCATTTCGCGTGGTTCAGCCGATACGTTCAACATGACCGTGTCGATTGACGAGGACTACGGCGATTTGCCCGCAAGCTATGAACAGGGAACGGCTGCCGTGAACCTTGTAGGCGGTGTGTTCATGGGCAGCGGCGTGACACCCGACAACGTCAACACATCCAATGATGGCACAATCGCGGTCAGCCCCATTGCCTCGGTCAACGCCGATGGAGACACCGATGATGGCGTCTCAATCGATCCGATAGTGTTCCTCAACCAGCAAATCAGCATTGATATTCCGGTCCAAAGCGGCGGCAATACTGCATCGCTTTATGCGTGGATCGATTGGAACCGCGATGGCGTCTTTTCGAATACGCTTGCCGAACGCATCGTTACAAATGTCACCGATGGCGGCAACAGGGATGCTGACGGTGTAGTCAACGGCAGCATCCGGGCTGAATTCGATGTTCCGGCAACGGCCAGCATCGGGCGAACCTATGGCCGGTTCCGTTATGAAGAGATTGCCGGTCAGTCGCGCTTGCCCAACGGGATCAGTGTGGTCGGGGAAACCGAAGATATCAGCTTCGAGGTTTCCAATGCCGTTACCGAGGATCTTGAGCTGACGTTGCAATCGCCCGCGTCAACCTTTGCCGGGGCGGGGACCAGCATCGAGCAGACATACACTCTGGTCAACAACAGCAATAACGGCGCGTCCACGACCAATGTGCAGGTGCAGCTCACGCCTGATCCTGCGTTCAGCTTCGGCAGTGCTTCCCCCAGTGTCGGAAGCTATAATTCCAGCACTAATATCTGGACCATCCCGTCCATATTTGCTGGTACTTCGCGTGATCTGACAATCACGTGGATCACCAATGCGACAGTCGGTCAGACGTTCACCACTACGGCTGAAATTATCGCTTCAGACAGCCCGGATGCGGATTCCACCCCCAATAACGGCGTGACCACGGAGGATGACTATGTCAGCCAGAACATCACTGTTGTCGCCAGCAATTCTACTCCGCCTCCGCCACTGACCTGCTCGACCACACCAACCATTCTGGACTGGGATAACTACACCTGGACCAATGGCCAAACCAGCAACAGCTACAACGTGCCCAGTCTTGGTAATGTTGCAGTGACGTTAACCCCGCCAGCTGGAGGAAATACCCTCGTAGAGACAAACACTTTGAACACGGGCGGATTGTCCCCTGTGGAAACCGGGCTGTATATCGAGCATGATTTTACAACAAAAACCGCGCAATCGGTGACCAATATCCTGTTCCCGCAGGTTATTGGCGGGACACAATTCACCATTTTCGATGTTGACCGTCAGGGCACAACCAGCGGTTGGGAAGACCGGATAACCGTTTTGGGTTTCAACGGAGCAAGTGTCGTCAGCCCGATCTTGAGCGATGGCGTAGCTAATGCGATCTCGGGCAATTCTGCGATTGGTACAGCCACAGCTGCGAACCAAACCGATCAAGGCGATGCCACAGTCACATTCGATCAGCCGATTGACCGGATCCGGATTACCTATGGCAGCGGACCCGGAGCGCCTAGCAATCCCGTCAATCAAGCAGTGACAATTCACGATCTGATAATTTGTACGTCCAGCGTGGTTAGTGGCCCTGTCATCGGCCTTACGAAAGTCAGCGGTATTTTGGCTGACCCTATCAATGGTACGAACCAGCCGCTCGCTATCCCCGGCGCGCTGATCGAATACACGATCGCCGTCAACAACAGCGGAACCGGCTCGACTGACGCTGACAGCGTTATCATTACGGACAACATTCCTGCGGAGACCAAGCTGTGCCTCACCGATCTTGGCGGCAGCGGCCCGGTACAGTTCCTTGATGGCAGTCCGAGCAGTGGGTTGACCTACACGTATACCAGCCTGACTGATTCCAGTGATGATCTGGCTTTTTCGAACGATAATGGGGTGACGTTTAGCTACAGTCCGGTGCAGGATGCGGATGGTTGCGATGCTGCCATCACCAATTTTCGCCTGAATCCAAGCGGTGCATTTGCAGTTTCCAGTCAGCTTACTTTGAAGGCCCGCTTCAGACTTAAATAAAAAAGGCACAGCCGGTGAATTCTTGCAAATAGATCACCCCTGAAATCGAATATGACTGAGACATCTAGGCGAAAGCGCCGCTGTTGCTGACTAGTTGGCTAGGGCGAGATGATCCGTTAGCGCACTGGTGATCGTGTCCATGTGGCCAGGCGGCAGATCGTGTCCCATGCCTTTCAGCTCGATCAGCTTTGAACCGTCCACCTTACGCGCCACGTCGCGGCCGCCGGCAATCGGGATCAGCGGATCGGCGCTTCCGTGCAGCACCAGAGTTGGGGCCTTGATCCTGCGGCTTTCCCAGCAAAAATTGCCGGTCTCAAGGATGGCGGCCAATTGCCTGCGCCGCGCATCGGGATCGTGCGAACGGTCATAGGCGCGTTCCAGCCGTTCCTTGGTCCCATTGCTCGCATGGTCCTCACCCGGCGTGCCGAACAGCGCAAACCCGGCAAGGCTTTGCGCGATGGCTTGCTCTTTTGACGAAGCTGGCTCGCGACGCTGCTGAAGCTTGCGCATGACTTTGGCATCGCCTTGCGGCAGCAGCGGATTGCCGGTTGTTGTGCTGATCGCGGTGAGGCTTGCGATGCGCTGGGGGTGGCGGGCTGCGGTCAACTGCGCGACCATGCCGCCCATCGATACGCCGACGATGTGGAAGCGACCCAGCTCCAGATGATCGGCAAGGTCAATTGTATCATCCACCATATCGCTCAGCGAATAGGGCGCGCCGCCGGGCAACCACACCATGCGCAGCGCAATCTGAAGCAGCGGGTTGGGCGGTGTCTTATCGGCAAATTTGGTCGAAAGGCCGATGTCCCGATTGTCGATCAGGATCGCCTGATATCCCGCATCGACCACCGCCTGCACCAGATCATCCGGCCACATGACAAGCTGCCCGCCAAGGCCCATCAGAAAGAAGACCGCAGGATCGCTCTGTTTCCCGTGCCGTTCATAGGCAATTTCGATATTGTTCACTTTGGCAAAGGGCATGGCTTTAAGCCTTGGCCGGGGCCGCAACCGCGAACAGATCAGCGGCAGAACGACTGAGGCATTGCTCGTAGTTCTGCGGATCGGGCAGCATCGTCTCGCATGCATTGAATGCAGCGGTGAGCGTGCCGCAATAGGAATAGATCGTGTGGACCAGCCCCATGCCGTGCATCAGCGGGGCGAGGTTGTACTGCCGTTTCAGCCGCGCATTCGCCATATAGACCGGCATGGGCGGACCGGGCACATTGGTGACGGTGGTGTTCGATCCGATCGTGCCAGCCGGGCCAACGCCCACCTGCGAAAAACCTTGCAGCATCGGGCTGGCGAGCCATGGCGGGGTGTTCTTGCTGGCCTCGGAAATGTTTTCCGCGCCGACTTTCGCGATCACCGCCTTCGCCTTGTCCGCTGCCTCATGCACATGCATCAGCCGCTGTAGCGGATCGGCCAGGTGGCTGCCGATGGACACGCTCATATTGGCAACATCATTGCCGGTCGATTGCGCATCGCGTTCCTTGCGCACCGAAATGGGCACCATCGCATAAAGCGGCGCGTCAACGGCCTCGCCCTGTTCTTCGAGATAGATGCGCATCGCGCCGCCAACGATGGCAAGGACGACGTCATTGACGGTGATGCCGGGAAAGGCTGTGCGCAGCGCCTTGATCTGCTCCATCTCCATCGATGCCGCTCCGAACACGCGGGAGGTATCGACATTGGCGTTGAACCGCGTTTGCGGCGGATTGGTCGGCGGCAATTGCACCGTGCCTGATGCCGCAGATTGCGCCAGTTCGACGAAACGCGCCGCCAGTGAAGCCTGACTTGTGAGCAGTTTCCCTGGTGCCTTGAGAGCATTTATCTGCGCATTGGCCAGTTTTGTGACCAGATTGGGCGGCGGAGCAGCGCGATTGGGTTTCTCGGCTGCTGGCGGTTTAGCGCCCGGTTCCAGAGCGAACAGAGCGCGCTGGATATCGACCCCGGACGCGCCGTCAATCGCAGCGTGATGGATCTTGGTGAGCAGCGCAAATCCGCCATCGGGTATGGCTTCGAGGCCAGAGACATCTTCGATCAGGCCGAACAGCCATGGTGGCCCGTCCAGCGACATAGGCTGGCGAAAGAAGCTGGCCAGCGTCTGGCGGAAATGCGGCCAGCCATTGATCGGTTCGCTGGTGATCGACACTACATGCTTGTCCAGATCAAACGCCTCGTCATCGATCCAGTAGGGATAGTCAAAGTCGAACGGCAGCCGCTCAACCTTCTTCAGGAATGGCTTTGCGAGGTGCAACCGGGGTTCGAGAAACGCCTTCAGATCGGCGAGCGTGAAAGGTTCGCCGTCATCGGTGGCAGGCTCAAACAGATAGACCCCGCCAACATGCATGGGGGTTTCGGCGCTCTCCATAAAAAGGAACGCGCAGTCGAGACCTGTCAATTGATCGAATTCGGCCATCAAGCACCTTTGTGATATTGAACTAATACGCTACAGTAATGTCCTTAATTAGGGAAGGTATCCATTGATGGGCTGCTTGATAAGCAGAATTGAAGCGGGCGTTGGGGTTCTGTCGCTTGATCGTCCAGCACAGCGCAACGCAATGTCACCGGAATTGGTCGTCACACTGCATGAAACGCTGAGCGCATGGGATCAGGATCCAGCTGTCTCGGCGGTAGTGATAACGTCGAGCAGCCCCGAGATATTCTGTGCTGGCGGCGACTTAAAGCGGATGATCCCGCTCATTTCGGGACAAAGGCAGGTTGAGGACGATAATGACCGGAAGGTCTTGTCGTATCTCAAGGCTGGCGATGCTCCGTTGCCGATCAAGGGCAAGTTTTCCAAACCCCTGATTGCCGCGATTGAAGGCGCGGCGATGGGCGGGGGGCTGGAACTGGCGCTGGCCTGCGATTTGATTGTTGCCGGGGATGACGCAACTTTCTCCGCGCCTGAGGTCAAGGTTGGGGCCTATCCCACTCGCCTGACGTTTCTTCTGCCTGCGGTGATCCCGCATTTTGTCGCCACCGATATGCTGCTGGGCCTGAGATATCTGAGCGCAGCAGAGGCAGAGAGTTTCGGGCTGGTGTCGTGCAAAGTCGCCAGAGGCGCTGCAGAAGAAACAGCGATAGCGATGGCCGCCAAGCTGGCCAGCCTGCCGCCAAAGGCAATGCTTGGAACATTGGCAATGGGGCGCACCATCAGATCGGATGTCGAGACGCGCTATGGCGCAGATGACCTCGCCACTGCGAGGCAGGTCTATTCGCGTTGATTGTCAGGGGCCTGAGCCTGGTGCGCAGCGATATTTCGAGCGGGATCAGCGCTGGACATCGCCATTGCCAGCCATGATAGCATCTTCGATCTCGCGGCGCTGCGTAAGGTTGAAATCTCCGGGAATGGAATGTTTGATCGCGGCGGAAGCGGTGGCGAAATCAACGGCCTGTTGTGCTGAAATTCGCCGCGCGACCTGATCCAGAACAGCCCCCGCAAACGCATCACCCGCCCCGACACGGTCGACAATGCCGACCAGATCATGCTGCCGCGAATAGGCGACGCCATCGCCAACGCACACACGGCCTAAAAGCTGGTGATGTCGGCTGTCGATGACCGTGCGGTTGGTGCTAGCGATCACTTCAAGCGTCGGCCATTTCGACCGGTACGCGGCGCAAACCTTTTCGAAGCCATCTCTTGCGTCGCTTTGTGTAAAGTCTCCATCAAGCAGATATCGCGCATCGCGCCGCCCCGCAAAAAGGCAATGCGCGAGGGAAACCATTTCGCGCATGCGTTCGGCCATCGCCTGTTCCTGCCTGGCCCAAATATGGGCGCGGTAATTGCAATCCAGCGAAACTTTTGCACCAAGCCGGTGGGCTTCGCGTGCTGCGGCCAGCGCCGCGTCCGCAGGCGCGTCTCCTAGGGCAAGCGTGATGCCGCTGACATGCAGCCAATCCGCCCCGTCAAGGATCGCGGCCCAATCGATTGAGGTGTAGTCGAACGAGGCGAAGGCAGACTGCGCGCGATCATATACGATCTGGCTCGGCCTCATCATGGCCCCCTGTTCGATGAAATACAGGCCCAGCCTGCCCTCGGCGAAAGCGATCGTCTGTGTACCGACACCGTGGCGCTGCAGTTCACTCAGCGCGTCACGGGCCAAAGGGTTGTCGGGCAGAACCGAGAGCATCTCGGCCTGGTTGCCGAGCCGGGCAAGCAGCACGGCGACATTGGCCTCAGCCCCGGCCAGATTTGTTTCCAGCGCTTTTCCGATTTGCAGCCGTGATCCGGCAGGTGATGCCAAGCGCAACATTATCTCGCCGAAACAAACGAATTTGGTCATGAGTATGGCTTCCTATGGCCGCTTGCGTGCCGGCGCGTTTTTCCAGCGAATGTGCGATGGCGTGACGGTGTAGGTTTCCGGCATGTCGCGAGTCCAGTCGGCAATGGCAGCCTGTTCTTGCCTGATCAGATTTCGGAAGCCTTCGGAGACGTCTGTTTGCTCTCCAGGATCGCGCGCCAGATCGAACAGATAGGGCTGTGGCTGATCCTCGGCGTCGAACAGCTTCTGATCGCCCGTGACAGTGGCATAACGGCGCTTGCCCGGCGTTAAATTCTGACGCCACAGGAAACGGCGCGGTTGGGAGCTTGCGCCGTTTAACTGCGCTAGGAGATCGACCCCATCGAGGCCGAATGCACCTTTATCCCGCTTGCCAGCAGCCGCCAGCATAGTGCTCACGATATCGAGCGATATAACTGGTTCCGCATGCTTCGTTCCCGCGTCAATTTTTGCAGGCCAGCGCATCGCAAAGGGCACGCGCACGCCGCCTTCCCACAATGTGCCTTTGCCTGCTCGCAAAACGCCATTGTCCGACCCGTTCCAGTCACCCGGCTTGTTCTTGAAGGCATAATCGGGATGCCCATCCTCGATCACGATCCCGCCATTGTCAGACAAGAAAAAGACGATCGTGTTGTCGCGCAACCCTTCGCGGTCGAGCGTGTCGAGCACCATGCCGATCCCGTCATCCATCGCGCTGACCATTGCGGCAAAGGTGCGCCGTGTGGGGTCTTCGATATGAGCAAAGCGGTCGAGATAGTCTTGCGGCGCCTCTAGCGGAGTGTGGGGCGCGTTGTAGGCGAGGTAAATGAAGAATGGCTGCTCACTGTTGCGGGTGATAAAGGCACTCGCCTCTTTGGAAAACAGAGTGGTGATATAGCCGCTCGTTTTTACGGGCGTATCGCCGCGCCTAAGCCAAGCGCGCTGCAATTGCCGGTTGCTGGTCGCTTTATCCACGTCAACGCGTTCGAACTCGTCAGCGAAGTAATGGTGCGCGCCGGTCAGGAAGCCGAAAAACTCGTCAAACCCGCGTTTTTGCGGGCGCAGCGAAGGGTGCGATCCCATGTGCCACTTGCCAATTACAGCCGAGTAATAGCCCGCCGGGGCGATCAGTTCCGGAATCAGCTTTTCTGTCAGCGGTATCCCGGCAGCCGGATCGGCAGGATCGTTATTGGGGTTTTGGTAGAAACCAAACCGCGCCTGATAACGGCCTGTGAGCAGACCTGCTCTGCTCGGCCCACAGGTCGGATGCGAGACATAGCCGCGGCTGAAGGTCACCCCTTCATTGGCAATCCGGTCAATATGCGGGGTTGGAATTTCCGTGCCGCCGTTAAAGCCGACGTCCGCGTAGCCAAGATCATCAGCGAGGATGACAATGACATTGGGCGGTGTTTCAACCGCATTGCTCGATTTCGCGAGAGGCGCGTTCACAGGCGCACAGGCGCTGGTCAAAAACGCCAGCGCACCGATCAATGCCGTGACGAAGACAGAGTTAAACGGCTTCATCGAAAGACCACGCGAAAGCCGATATGGTCGGTTGAAAGATCGCGCTCTTGCGCTTGTCTGGCAGCAGGCCGGAAGCGCGCGCAATAATTATCCGCGCAAAGATAGGATCCGCCTTTCACCAGGCTGGAATTGCTGCCGCTTTGATCGCCAGGGCTCTTGGTCCATTCCCAGACATTACCGGTCATGTCGTAGATGCCATAGGCGTTTGCTGGAAAACAGCCGACGGGTGCGGTGCCTTTGTAGCCATCGCTGCCGGAATCGGCGATGGGGAAGGCGCCTTGCCAGGTGTTCGCTTTGGCAGTGCCTTGTTGGGGATGTTCTTCACCCCATTCGTAGGTCGCTTGGTCTAGGCCCGCCCGGGCGGCAAACTCCCATTCTTCCTCTGTCGGCAAATCCCCGCCAGCCCATTCGGCATAGGCCAGCGCATCGGCATAGGTGACATGCACCACCGGATGATGCTCTCGGCCTTCTATACTGCTGCCGAGGCCATCGGGTTCTTTCCAGCTTGCCCCTTCGACGAAGGTCCACCAGTTCATATTGGTAGGCTGGGGTGTGGGCTCAAACACGGCGGACCCGGCTTTGAGCAGTTCAGCCGGGATATCAGGGTGCAGGGCAGGATTGGGTGCCTGTTCTGCCTGTGTGACATATCCGGTTGCCTCAACGAATTCGGCGAATTGCGCATTGGTCACTTCTGTTGCGCTTATCGAGAACGCGCCAACGGTGGCTTCGCGCACCGGCTTTTCTTCAGGATAGGCTTGATCCGATCCCATGGTGAAAGTGCCGCCTGCAATCGCGATTTTTGGGCTTTCGGAAAGGCATTGCAACGCGATCTCGCTGGCATTCTTGCCGTCATCCTGGGACGGTTCAGGCAAGAGGTCACAACCGGCAAGCGCAGCCCCCGCCGCGAGCATAGTCGCTATATTAAGGAGAAGTTTAATCCCTGACCCTGTGCGCATGACATGTGTTTCCATTGCGATAGCCATCAGCTTAGCGCGCCAGCCATCCACCATCCACTGGCAGCGTAATACCATGCACATAATCCGAAGCAGAGGATGCAAGAAACACCGCTGCCCCGCCAAGGTCGGATGGATCGCCCCATCGCCCTGCGGGAATGCGCTCCAATATCTGGCGATTGCGCGTCTCGTCTGCTTGCAGCGCGGCGGTATTGTTGGTTGCAAAATAACCCGGTGCAATCGCATTCACGCAAATGCCTTTGCCAGCCCATTCATTCGCCAGCAGCCGGGTCAGGCCCATCACCGCACTTTTGGAAGAGGTGTAGGAGGCCACGCGAATCCCGCCCTGATAGGATAGCATGGAGGCGATGTTGATTATTTTGCCAGGCTTTTCTGCGGCGACCAGACGGCGTGCGAATTGCTGGCTTAAAAACATCACCTGCTTGGCGTTGATATTCATCACCGAATCCCACTCTTCCTCTGTAAAGTCGAGGGCATCGTTGCGCGCGATGATCCCGGCATTATTGACCAGAATATCCGCAGTGAGGCCAAGCGCGTCAATTTGTTCAAAAAGCTTGGCGGCTGCGCCAGTCGCCTGAAGGTCGCAAGCAATGGCATGCATCGTCCCGCCAACCTTCTCAATCCGGCTTTGCGTATCAGAAAGGTCCGACCGGCCAGTGGCAATTATGGCCGCACCAGCTTGGGCGAGGGCAATAGCTATGCCTTGGCCAAGTCCCGTGTTAGCCCCAGTGACCACAGCCGTTTTTCCTGTAAGATCAAATGTATTAACGGATTTATTCACCCAAAATTCCCTATCTTGCATTCTTGTTCCACCCGCTTTCACCCTGCAGTCTATGGTGTGGGCAACGGGTTGTCATGTCGCAAATGTCTCATTATACGGTCATCATACAACTTAGCCGGATGCCTTTGCGCGTCAAGCCGGATCGGGCTTGTGAGGAAGGGGTAAAGGTTGGGTGATCGGGCTTGTGTTAGAATGGTGAAAGGCGGTCGCCGGTGCTGAATATTGCCGAGATTCCAAAGCCAATCGGGCGCGGTTGGGTCCGCGTTGGTCTGTTGGCAGGCGCAGTGATCGGGCTAGGTGCATGTGCTTCAACCAGCGCTGCTGATGCAGATGCTGCACGGATTACACAATATACCGCACAATGTTCCGTTGCTGGATTATGTTCTGTACAACTGACACCGGCCCAGCAGCGATTTGCTGCGAGCGAAAATTGGCAATCTGTCACTTCCGATGATGGCTCTGCGGCGTGGGTTCAATGGGTCGATCGCGATGGCGATACTGCAATGGATACGGCGTATTTTCTAAACACTGGCGGTTCTGCAACGGGTCAGTTTTCGACCGTAGCAGCTGCTCGGCCTGATCCCGAAGTCCAGTTTGTTTTGTCGCAGCGCGTTGGTGCATCATGGGAAGACGGCAGGCTTTCAGGTGGAAAATTTGCCGATGTGACTTCTATGGATGTTCCGAAGTGGCATAAACAAGGCACGCGCTGGTTGCGCTACGAAGGGCCGGCGTGGGAAACGCGCGAGGTTGGTTATCGCCTCTATCTCGACAGCCGCAACGGGACCGATATTTTCGGCAAGCAGGCTGCCGAATTGGCGCTGCATAAACATGGCCTTGATGGC
The DNA here is from genome assembly GCA_964352245.1 of uncultured Porphyrobacter sp. GTDB lineage: Bacteria > Pseudomonadota > Alphaproteobacteria > Sphingomonadales > Sphingomonadaceae > Erythrobacter. Next base: position 11,401 of record CAYGQX010000022.1, on the reverse strand, counting down.
GATGATTATCATGCACTGAAGCCTTGGGGTGCTGACATTCTCAAAGTGGGCGACTCTTTGGGCATTGGCGCGCCAGGGCTTTTGATTGATGGCACGGCGCAGCGGATCAATGCGCGCGATAGTATCTCTGCGCGGATTACCGAAACCGGCCCGCTATTCGCCGGCATGGCAGTGCAGTCGGCAGGATGGCAGGTGGGTGAGGGTGCCCCGGTTACGGTTGAAACCCATTACGCTATCGAAGCGGGCAGCCGGTTGACACGTGTCACTGCTCAGGCGAATCGCGCATTGGGTGGTTGGGTTACTGGCGTGGTCAAGCATCCGGGCACTCAGCTAATCATCTCTGGCGACGATCAGGAATGGCAGTATCTGGCCAGTTTCGGGCAGCAGTCTGTGTTTGACGATGCACTGGGTATGGCGGTTTTCTATCGCCGCAGAGATGGTGCGCCAGGCAGTGTCGATCCCCATAGTTATGTTGTGGCTTTCGAAGGAGAGCGTCGCAAGATCGATTATTTCATGGGGGCCTGGTGGCAGGCGGACCCATCTGGCGTCTCTAACATCAACCAATTCAGGGAAATTCTGGAGCGGGAGCGCGCCCAACTGGCCGCGCTTGCTGCTTCGGCGAGTTAAATAGCGCGCGTTCGGTTAAATGCTTCGACCAGCGCGTGACAAGGAATGGAATGAAGAATGGATTATCTCTACACAGCAGACATCGAGCGGTATCGCCATCTGACAACGTCTGAGCTGCGCGAACGTTTTCTGCTTGAAGGGTTGTTTGCTGCGGGTGAACTGCGCCTGACATACACCGATATTGACCGCGCAATTGTGGGCGGTGCGCTGCCCGGCATAGAGCCGCTTACACTACCAGCAGACAAGGCCAAACTGGGCGCGGATTTCTTCCTCGAAAACCGCGAAATCGGTATCATCAACATGGGCGGCCCCGGCACGGTCACTTGCGATGGCGAAGCGCATGCCATGGCCAATCGTGACAGCCTTTATGTCGGCAAGGGTGTAAAGGATGTTTCTTTCGTCTCTGACGATGCGGCCAATCCTGCATGGTTTTTCATGACCAGCTATCCCGCGCATACCAGTTATCCGACCAAGCTGATAACCAAGGCGCAAGCAAACAAGCTGGAAATGGGTGATAGCAAGACGTGCAACGAGCGGATCATCTATCAGTCGCTGGTCCCCAGCCGTCTCGATACGTGTCAGCTGGTCATGGGCTTTACCGAACTTGCTCCTGGCAGCAACTGGAACACATTCCCGCCTCACACCCACAAGCGCCGGATGGAGGCGTATTGCTATTTCGATCTCGATGAAGATCAGGCCGTATTCCATATGATGGGCGAAGCTGATGAAACCCGTCATATTGTTGTTCGCAATGGGCAAGCGGTGGTTTCGCCGAGTTGGTCTATGCATAGCGGCGTCGGCACATCGAACTACACATTTATTTGGGCGATGGGCGGCGAAAACCAGATTTTCGACGACATGGATCACATCGCTGTAAGCGATCTCGCCTGAGGGCGAGACAAAACGATAAAGCCGCCGGGGAGGGGCTGAGTATGAACTGGAACGCACTGGGCGCACGCGCGCTTGCCGTGGTTGGGGGCTTGGTTCTCGCAGGATGTAGCGCTGCCGATGATGCGGCACGGCCTGAGACGATCGAACAGGTTCGCGAGCGAGCGTCCGAACGCGCGCCCAATATCATCGTCATCTATGCCGATGATGTGGGCTATGCCGATATCGGCCCTTACGGCGTTGTTGGTGTGGAAACGCGCGCGCTCGATGCGATGGCCGATAACGGCCTCAAATTCACCGATGCCCATGCCAGCGCGGCAACCTGCACTCCATCGCGTTACAGCCTGTTGACGGGCGAATATGGCTTCCGTGCCAAGGCCGAGATTATCCCTGGTGATGCGCCGCTTCAGATCAATCCGGCGAAGATGACACTGCCCGCCAAATTGCGCGATGCTGGCTATGCTACTGCTGTTGTTGGCAAGTGGCATCTGGGGCTGGGCATTGGCGATGTGGACTGGAACGGCGATGTGGGGCCGGGGCCGCTCGATATTGGCTTTGATTACAGCTTCCTGCTGCCCGCCACGGGCGACCGTGTGCCGACAGTGTTTCTGGAAAACCGGCGGGTTGTCGGGCTTGATCCGGAAGATCCGATAACGGTCAGCTATAAAGGCGAGAAGATTGGCGAGCGGCCAACAGGCGTGGAACGTCCCGACCTGCTCAAGCAACAAGCGGATCGGCAGCATTCGGACACGATCGTCAACGGAGTCTCGCGTATCGGCCACATGGCTGGCGGTAAAAGCGCGGAATGGGTCGACGAGGATTTCGCCGATATATTTACCGAGAAATCCATCGCCTTCATGCGCGCGAACAAGGATAAGCCGTTCTTCTTATTCCATTCGCTGCACGACATTCACGTGCCGCGCATTGTTCATGAGCGCTTTGATGGCGTGTCTGAAATGGGACCGCGCGGCGACGCTATCGCGCAGATGGACTGGATGGTCGGCGCGTTGGTCGAAGAGATCGAAAAGCTTGGCCTGACCAATGATACGATCATCATTTTTACCAGCGACAATGGCCCTGTGCTTGATGATGGCTATGCCGATGAAGCGGTTGAAAAGCTGGGCAATCACAAACCATGGGGGCCATTCCGCGGCGGCAAGTATTCCGCCTATGAGGCGGGTACACGGATGCCGACCTTGCTGGTCTGGCCCGGTGTCGTTGAGCCCGGCGAAAGCGCGGCGCTGGTCTCGCAGGTTGATTTCCTCGCCAGCTTCGCTTCGCTTGTTGGGCTAGAGCTGGGTGAGAGCGAAGGCATCGACAGTAAGGATACGCTGGCGGCATGGCTTGGCTATTCCGAGCAGGGGCGCAGCGTGCTGTTCAAGGAATCGGTTGGCACGGTGTCGCTCAGGGACGGGCAGTGGAAATATATCCGCCCAATGCCAGCCGATGCGCGCATTCCGGACTGGCTACCGCCCAAGGGCATTGAAGGCGGCTTGTCGAGCGCGCCGCAGCTTTTTGACCTGGCTGCCGATATCGGTGAGCAGAATAACCTTGCGGAACAGAATCCGGACAAGGTAGCGGAGATGGACGCTATGATTTCCGCCATTGAGGCGCGAAGGAGCAGGGATAACAAGTAGGAGCCTTCCATGACGCAGGCCATGCCAAAGATTACCCGTCGCAAAACTCTGAGCGCGGAGGTGACTCAGAGATTGCGTGAGGCGATCGAAAGCGGACAGCTGGAAGTCGGCGCCAAATTGCCCACTGAACAGGAATTGTCCAACCAGATGGAAGTCAGCCGGACGGTGGTGCGAGAAGCCGTTGCCGCTTTGAAGGCAGACGGGCTTGTCAAGACACGGCAAGGGGTAGGGGCGTTTGTCGCGGAACTGAGTGAGACCGAGCATTTTCGGGTGGACCGCGAGAAGCTAGGTTCGATCCAGAATGTGCTTGATCTGCTGGAACTGCGCATCGGACTGGAAACAGACATGGCGGGGTTCGCTGCGGAACGCGCCAGTGAAGCGCATGTCGCGGCGATTTTTTCCGCGCTGGAAACCATCGACGATCTGCTGCAGCGCGGTGAAGACAGTGTGGAGGCAGATTTCCAGTTCCACCTCGCCATCGCCAAGGCATCGCGCAATTCGTATTTCGTCGATTTTGTTCGTTTCCTCGGAACCAAAACCGTGCCGTCACGCGAGTTGGTGACCGAAGAAGATAACTCCGCCGAATATGTCAAGAAAATCAACTCTGAGCATCGTGCAATTGCCGAAGCTATCGCTGCCCATGATGTTGAAGCTGCACGAACCGCTGCACGCTCACATCTGACGGGCAGTTTGAAAAGGCACGCCGAAAAAGCCCGTTCAGTCGCGCACTGATAGCGGTTCGCTTTGCCCCTGACAAAATAGAGGATCACATGGAAATATCCGCCCCATCACACGGGTTAAACAATGTATCCTGGTCTAGGGCAAGTGAACGGCTTCTTCGTCTGTTTATTGCTTGCTTTATTGCCTTGGCCGTTCTGGCGTTGAGTGCCTGTTCGCAAACCGCTCAGGAACGCAACACATTGCGCGTGGGGCACACTCTCGACATCAATCATCCCGTTCACAAGGCGCTCGAATTCATGGCCAAGGATCTGGCTGATCGTTCCGGCGGCGAGATGACTTTGAAGATATATTCTTCGGGCCAGCTTGGCAGCGAGCGCGAGATGATCGAACTTCTGCAAGTCGGTGTCCTTGACATGACTAAGGTGTCGGCAAGCCCACTGGAAGGCTTCGCGCCGCAAATGGGCGTTTTTGGACTTCCCTATCTGTTTCGCGATAACGACCACTACTGGCGAGTGCTTAATAGCGATATCGGGGCTGAATTGCTGCAATCGCTCGAGCCTAAGCGCCTGGTAGGCCTTGGCTATTTTGATGCCGGGTCGCGCAGTTTTTACACCAAAAGCGCGCCAGTCGATCGCCCGGAAGATATTGCGGGGCAAAAGGTGCGTGTGATGAACAGCCAGATGGCGATTGCGACAATGGACGCGCTGGGCGCAGCGGCGACACCGCTTGACGGCGGAGAGGTGTACACCGCCTTGCAACAGGGACTGGTCGATGCGGCGGAGAATAACCCGCCAACCTATCTCTCATCGCGCCATTACGAGGTAGCGCCCTATTTCTCGCTCGATGAGCATTCATCTATCCCGGATGTAATTCTGCTTAGTAGCGCTCGGGCTGAACGTTTGAGTCCGCAGCAAATGGAATGGCTGCAAGCCTCGATGCGCGCAGCCAGCGAATATCAGCGCACGCTGTGGGCCGAGGCCACAGACGAAGCTCTGGCAGAACTTGAAGGCAAGGGCGTGGCCATTTCGCGTCCTGAAAAAGCACCGTTCGAAAGCGACGTTGCTGCGCTTTACCGCGATCTGGACAATGCGGACGTTGCCGCTTTGGCACGGCGGATCAGCGAACTGAGTGCACCTGACGTGGGGGGGCAGCCATGAAGACGGTCGCGTCTGCTCTGGCCCGAATGCTCGAATATGTCTTGGCAGCAGGATTGTTGCTGCTGCTGTGCCTCACTTTGTGGCAGGTTTTCGCGCGCTACATCGTTGGCGAACCCAACACATATACCGACGAGTTGTTGCGTATTTTGCTGATGTGGTTCGGCATGCTGGCGGGCGCGTATTGCGTTTGGAGCCGGGCGCATATCGGCTTTGATCTTGTCACCCGAAAGCTGCGGCCATCGCTTCACAAAGTGGTGTGTTCGGCCGTGCTTGTCGTATCTGTTGCCGTTGCTGCTGTGGGCCTGATCTATGGCGGCTTGCGGCTGGTTCTACTAGCCGGTGAACTTGACCAGCGCACCGCAGTGACGGGGCTGGCAATGGCGCATGTGTATTGGGTGCTGCCGATTTCCGGAGTGCTGATCGTGATCTTTCTGCTCGCTATCGGAGTGGAGCCGCTGCGCGAGGATGAGAGCGCTGATACTGGCCTAAATCAGGGGGGGCGCAAATGACCGGCCTTGTCCTCATTTCGGTTTTCTTCATCGCGCTCCTACTTGGCGTGCGCATTGCCTTTTGTATCGCGCTCGCGGCTCTGGCTGCATTGGCGGTGACTATGCCGCTCGATGTTGCAGCGACTGGCCTTGCGCAGCAAAGCGTCACCGCGCTCGACAGTTTCAACTTGCTTGCGATCCCGTTCTTTATCTTTGCCGGATATGTGATGTCGGGGGGCGGCATTGCGCGGCGTCTGATTGACGCTGCCCGCGCTCTGGTGGGCTGGGTTCCGGGCGGTCTGGGGCTTGCTAATGTGTTGTCGTGCACCTTGTTCGGCTCAGTTTCAGGCTCTGCCATTGCCTCAACTTCCGCAGTAGGCAGTTTCATGGGGCCAGAAATGGCCAAGCGCGGTTATGCCCCATCCATGACGGCGGCGTTGACCTTGACCGGATCAACCACCGGACTGCTGATCCCGCCGAGCAATGTTTTGATCATATACGCCATCGCCAGCGGCGGTGTGTCTGTCGCGGCCTTGTTTGCCGCTGGCTATGTTCCCGGTCTGCTGCTCGCGCTGGCGCTCATGATTGTGTGTGTCTGGCAGGCGCGAAAGCTCGATATCCCGCGTGAACAGCGCGTTGGCTTTTCCGAGCTGGGCGGTGCATTTATCCGCGCCTTGCCGCCGCTATCGCTGATTGTGGTTGCGATTGGCGGTATCCTGAGCGGCATATTCACCGCGACAGAATCCGGCGCGGTTGCCGCAGCCTACGCTTTGCTTCTGTCTCTGCTGGTTTACCGCGAGATATCCGTAAAAGACATTGGCGGCATCCTGGTCAAATCGGCGGAGACAAGCGGGATCGTTTTACTGCTCATCGCACTTTCCTCTGCGATGGCCTGGATCCTTGCGTTCGCCGATATCCCGCAATCGGCCGCTGAATTGCTGCTTGGCCTGTCGAGCAACCCAATCGTGCTGCTGTTGCTAATCAATTTGCTGCTTCTGATTGTGGGGGCATTTTTTGATATTACTCCCGGTATCCTGATCTTTACGCCGATCCTGATGCCCATAGCCACGCAGCTAGGCATCGATCCGGTCCATTTGGGAATCATCCTCGTTCTGAACTTCTCAATCGGGCTCTGTACACCGCCGGTGGGCAGCATTCTGTTTGTCGGAAGCTCGATTTTCAAAGTTCCGATTGAGCAATTGCTGCGCCCGCTCTTGCCCTATTTCGCGGCAATGCTTGTCGTGCTTTTGCTGGTGACATTCGTTCCTGAATTGAGCCTGACATTGCCACAAATGCTTGGACTTTAAGACCAATCAAGACAGCGCCTGTTGCAGTGTCATGATTTTAAAGGCGCAATATGTTGCCGAAATGTCATCCGGTCATAAGATGTCATACAACCTGTTGTCATCACAGATTCGCTAGGCTATTATCCTGACGAAAGGGCAGTGGCTCGGTCTTTGATGCCGGGCGACAAAGTAGCCCGAAATTGGGGAGAGGGATAAGTGCTTAATCAAGTCAATACTTTGCGCGGCATTCTTATGCTTGGCACAGCTGCCGCGGCTATATCACTTCCGGCTGGTGCTTTTGCGCAATCGCAAGCTGAGCCTTCGGTTGATGCTGAAGTTCAGTCTGATGGTGATGGTGACAATGTAATCGTTGTTGAGGGTATTCGTGAATCTCTCGCGACCGCGCTTAATCAAAAGCGCCTGTCTGATAACATTATCGAAGTCATCAACGCAGAGGATGTCGGTAAGCTTCCGGATCAGAACCTTGCTGAAGTGCTAGAGAACATTACCGGCGTCCAACTGGATCGTAGTCTGGGTGTCGGCACCCAGGTGTCGATCCGCGGTACGGGCGACAACCGGATCGAAATCAACGGTAATTCAACCACACCGGCAGGTGCAAACCGCACAGGCATTAACTTCCAGGATTTGCCTGCTGCGCTAATCGCGTCGGTCGAAGTGACCAAAGTTCCAACCGCGAAAACGATTGAGGGGTCTGTCGGCGGAACCATCAATCTCAAGACCTATCGCGGACTTGACCTTAAGGAGCGTCTGATTGCCGGTCGCGCCGACGGTGAATATTCGGATCTTACCGAAGAATGGAATCCGCGCCTTTCGGCAACGATTGGTGACAAGTTTGCACTGGGTGATGGCGAAGTCGGCATTGTTCTAAGCGGTAGCTACATTGAGCAGGATGTTGCGTCGTTCAACCCGCGTTTTGACCGCGATCGTGTTGCGACGCCGGGCCAGACATCTACTCCGCAAACAGAACCGTTTTTCCGTACGCAGTTCCTGCAGCAGACCCTCGCTCGTCAAGCATTCGAAACGCTGAGCTTTACCGGTTCGCTTGAATATGCGCCGACCAGTAATTTCAAGCTTTTCGTCGAAGGTACTTACACGGATCAGGAAGAGGCTCAGCGTAACGCCGAAGTGCAGTCGTCGGGAACTGGTTCTGGACCGGCTGTGGCTGGGTCGGAATATTTTGACTTTGAAACAGTAAATCTGGGCAGCGTAAGAGGCCCCGATGGCACGCTCAATCTTGGCTCGGTGACAGCTGGTACGCAAGGTATCATCAACACGGCTGCAAACGGCAATGGTCGGGTGTTGGATCCAAATCTGCGCACGGTGGTCGGCACAAGCTCGCGCATCACGGAAAGCTCTGTTCTCGCTGGTGGTTTCGAGTGGGAGTTTGACCGCCTGACCGCAGTGGTTGAGGGGCAACGCTCGATCTCGACTAGCACGTTCCCTGGGTTTCGCGTTACGCTTGATTTTATCAACCCGAACTCGCGTCAACCAAATGCTCAGGGGCAGCTCGACAATGGCACGCCGGTGCAATTTGATGCGACCGGCCGCACATTGCAATTCGGGATTGCGGAAGGCCTGGCGGAAACACCCACGACCGATCAACTACTTGATCCTGCGAACTATGCGTTCCGCCTTTCTCAGCAGACCTTCCGGGAGACACGCAATACGGAAAATGCATTCCGCATTGACCTGAATTTCGACACCGAAGATTTGATGCCGTTTTTTACGTCGTTCGATTTTGGTGTGCGGTACAGTGATACCAGTTCTTCGAACTCTAACTCCAACGAAGCCTTCAGCATTGCGACGTCCGGTTTGTTGGCCAACAATGGCGGGGGCCTTACGCAGCGTCCGACTGCTGATCAGTTTTCGAGCATCATCATTGCTGGACCTGACAATTTTGGAGATGCTGACAGTCGCTCGCTATTCTTCCGTGACTATTTGATCGTTGATCCGGATCTGGCCTTTGACGATCCTGATGCAGTCGTCGCGGCGCTCAACGGTGCTGGTCTGCCGATTGCGGGCGATCCCCAGCTGAGTCAGACGTCCGTATTCGATGTTTCTGAGGAAACGCTGGCTGCCTATTTTCAGGCAAATTACGCGGCCGATCTGTTTGGCGTGCCGATCCGTGGCAATATTGGTGCCCGTTGGATCAGCACCGAGGTCACCGCGAGCGGGGTGACTGTTGCGGCTGGTAACGTAACGGATGTTTCACTGCCCGGCAGTTACACTGAATTCCTGCCGCGCTGGAACTTTGTTGCTGAACCTGCGAACAATTTCCTTCTTCGTGGCGGGATCGCACGGGATATTCGTCGCCCCAACTTTGACGAATTGTCCCCGTCGGCAAACTTCCCGCTCAATGCGGCCGGTTCGGTCTCTCGCGGTAATCCTGCTCTTACACCTGAGACCGTCTGGTCGTTCGACGTTGCGGCTGAATACTATTTTTCCGACACGGGCTTCTTCTCTGTCGGACTATTCCACAAAATCCGCGATAATATCGTCGTGGCGAGCCTGGATCCGACTTTTGAAGACCCGATTACCGGGTTCCGGAGCATTACCGAGCCTTGCCCTGGAGGTATCTTCAACCCTGTGGCGCAGCGTGGAATATTCTCACCCGACAACAGCGCCGAAGGTATCTGCGTCAACCTGCAAAGTTTCCAGAACACGCAGGGTACGCAGATCCAGCAGGGTGTCGAAGTGGCGCTTCAATATGATCTGGCGCAGTTCGAGGACTCTCTTGGATTTGCGTCCGGCTTTGGTGTTCTTGCGAACTTCACCTACCAGCGTGGAACGACTGCAGACAGCTTCTTTGAAGCGACCGCGAGCGCAAATGCTCTGAACGTAATCTTGGACCGAACGGATGATACCGGCGCCACACCAACATTGGATGATGACATTGTGCGTCAGCGTATTCCGCTCGCTCAGCTGTCTGATTATTCGTACAACTTAACTTTGTTCTACGAGAAGTATGGTCTGAGTGCGCGTGCGCGATATTCATGGCGTTCGGATTTCTTCGTGCTCGACAATCTGAACAATTTCGGCTTGCCACTGGTGGTGGATGACCGCGCTCAGCTGAATGCCAATATCAGCTATGAAGTCACTCCGTTCTTCACCATCGCGGCGGAAGGTATCAACCTGCTGCGCGAGGATCGCACTCAATTCTGCATCAACGATGAGGCATTGTTGTGCGAACAGGGCTTGACTGATCGCCGGTTCACTTTCGGCGCTCGTTTCAAATTCTGAGCCTCTCCCGTCACCGCTGTCACGTTTGAGTTGGGGGACTCGCGTGGCAGCGGTGACAACCCTTTTGTAGGGTGATAGTTCAACCCGTGCGGCCTATTTCCGTGCCTGCTCCTGCGGTGAATCTGAAATGACTAAACTTGTATCCACCCTTGCAATCGCTTTGGCCCTGTCAGGGTGTTCGGCCGTCAATGCAGGAGGGGTAGAAACGGCTTCCTCGGAGCAGGCCGCTATCGTAGCAGACGCACCGCTCTCGGCGCAGATAGATCAGGCTGAAATCTATCGCGCGATGCAGAAGGTCGCCGATTGGCAGCTCGAAAGCTACAATCCCGAAACCAACCTTTTCGAAGGGTATGAGGACGGCGCCTTTTTCTCTGCGACGGATTCCGACAGCCATCCCCAGGGCTGGGTCTATGCCGCCCTGCATGTCGGCATGGCGCGCTGGGCGAAGCTCGCGAATGAGCAGGGCGATACGACCTATCTCGACTGGCAAAGAGGCGTCGCGGTTAAGGGAAAATATCTTTTCTCGCCGCGTATCTACAATGCCGATGATTATGCCATCGGGCAGCTTTACCTCGATCTCTACGAGCAGGACGGCAATGAAGAGGCTCTCGTCCCGCTCAAGGTCATTTTCGAAATGATCCTGCACACACCCTCGACTATTGATCTGCGGTTCGAAAAGGTCGAACAGCCGTCCGAGTTTCACGATGGGCCAGTGGCGGATTACTTCGCCGGGCGCGAGGCGCCGCTCGTGCCGTGCAAGAACCGCTGGTGCTGGGCCGATGCTTTGTTCATGGGGCCGCCGGTTTGGATCCACCTGGCCGAAGTGACCGGCGATGATCGTTATCTCGAATTTGCCGACAATGAATTCTGGCAAACCATCGATTTGCTGTGGGACAAGGAAGATCATCTGTTCTTCCGCGACACCCGCTTCTTTGACCGGCGCGAGCCCAATGGCGAGAAAGTCATTTGGGCACGCGGCGTCGGCTGGGTTGCAGCGGGTCTTGCGCGCATCCTTGAAAAGCTTCCTGCCGATCATGCACGCCGCGGCGATTATGAAGACATTTTCCGTAAGATGATGACCCGGCTCGCTACGCAGCAGCAGGCGGATGGCTTGTGGCGTCCTTCGGTGCTCGATCCCGACACAAAGCCGTTCAAGGAAACCAGCGGAACCGCGCTGATGGGTTTTGCCTTTGCCTCTGGTATCAATCAGGGTGTGCTGGATGAAGCAACTTTCCGGCCCGTTACGGAAAAAGCATGGGCCGGGCTGATTGAGGCCGTGCAGCCCGATGGCAGGCTGGGCTGGGTGCAACAGATCGGAGCGAAGCCTGATAATGTCAGCGAGAATGACAGCCAGCTTTACGCAGTCGGCGCGTTCC
>CAYGQX010000021.1:0-27198 GCA_964352245.1 uncultured Porphyrobacter sp. | reverse complement strand
TCAACACCTATGACGAATACGGTCAGCCCAGCATGAGCAATCAAGGCCGGTTCCAATACACTGGCCAGGTCTGGCTGCCTGAGCTCGGCATGTACTACTACAAGGCTCGTATCTACTCGCCCAAGCTTGGCAGGTTTATGCAGACCGATCCGATTGGATATGAGGACAACGTCAATCTCTACGGATACGTTGGGCAGGATCCGATCAACAACGTCGATCCGACTGGGTTGGCTGGTTGCTCGGATATGGGTGAGCAAGGACTGTCTGGCGACTGTTTCGATGCCAGTAACTTTAAGGAGAACAAGGCCGACGCTAGCGTCAATATTGTTTCCACGTCTGAAGCGGATGCAGCGGTTGCCGCTGCTGGTCCAAGTTACGCCGAGGACGGCGCTGAGAATGGCTTCCGAGTTGACGGCTCAACAATTTCCTCCGCTGGAACACCAGGCGAGCGAGGAACTACCTCGACTGTAACGTTCCAAGAATCTGAGCTGGATGGAGCTGACGCGTTTGGCCATTCGCACCCTGAGGATGTGAATGCTTCTCAGCCACAAAGGGGAATTGTGCGAAGCCGTGGGACTGATGGGGCCAATCCAGGGCCAGGTGATGGTGCCGCCACCTTACAGGCAGGGATCCCCAATTATGTTACACACCAAGGACGAACAATCGTCATTGAAGTCTCCGGTGGGCAGGCAAGAGTGCGTGTTGTAGAGGGCAAGGTAAACCGGACCGAAAGAAGAAAAATCAATCGGCGGTTGCGCTCTATGCAGAGGAGCCTGCAATGAAGACATCAATAGTGCTATTCATTGTTGCGACGCTGTTGTTCGGTTGCGCAACGACGAGCGACGATGAGCAAAGCGTGACCATCACGACATTCGCGGAGGTCGAAAATAACTTAGGATCGCTGGTTGTTCTGGACGGAATCGTTTCACAAACACATGGGGCTGCGGGGCTTTATTTTAGTCGTAGCGATCTATCTGATGAAAATGCACGATGTGTCCTACCTCAGCCATTTGGTGATGTTGAGCATGGCGAAAGGGTGAAGATTTTCGGTCGCTTGGAGCGAACAGACTGCGGTCAGAGCAGAATTTGTACGAATGTCTGCGATCGCTTTGTTCTCATTCAGCAATGAACATCGACTGATGATGACACAACGTTGCCCTCATTGAACGGACTGGCTCAGTTTCTGGATCGAGCATCGCAATTTGGGAAGCCAGGGCGCACACCGTACGCAGCGGTTCTGGCGAGTAAGTCGTTGAGGTGTATGCGGAAAACGGCCATGTCCTTTTCTGTGCCAGTAGTGGGTCAGTGCTGAATCTGCGGCACAGAATGGGGCAGTGGTACTCCAAGCCATTGCGATTATTGGAAAATCTTGCACGCCTCAACTGTGCCACTTTGACCCGGAGGATCGCCGGTCGCGAGCGGCGATCGAGGCGGTGCAGCGGGGCTAGGTTCCGCCTGTTGGCGGCTCGTTCCAGGTGAAAAACCACCCCATATCTCAGCGGCCCAAGCACCCCTAGACCAAGCCAAGCAGTCCAGTCCCTTTAGAAGCACACCCTACGCGGTAGAACCGCTGTGAGTTGCAACGAGATAGGTGAGCAAATCCAGAGGGTTATGTGCCTGAAAGGTGCGTTCAAAAAAGTTGCAACGGGTTGCAAGATCGCGTGGGCAGCGTGGTTGTTGTGCGATGTCAGTGACTTGGCGTTGCAATATGTTGCAACTCGGCGGTGCGTGTGAGGGTGGTTGCAACGGCGAAGCGTCGTCCTGATCCCATCCTTTTTAGAGCAGCCAAAAGGCTCCGCCGAGGGGCTTGCGGGTGTGTCCCGGCCCCTGACCTATCCCGATGCTGCAACGCCGCTCAGAAGCGGCTGAGAGGGGATCAGGCGGCGTTGGCGCTCTCCTGTCCCATCTGCGCGTGATAGCGGGTAAGCATGGCATCGATCAGCTCGCTGACCATCTTCTGCTCGCCCTTGGGAAGTTCGGAGACGGCATTGAGCTGGCGCTCCAGCTTTGAGGGAGGCCCGCGCCTTGCACGGCGCGGTGCTGGCGTGCCGGGTTCGGGCATGCCGCCTTCTCCCACCAGCGTATCGATCGAAGTCTCGAACAGTCGGGCCAGGCCGGGAAGCAGGGAGACCGGCACGCGGCGGCGTCCGACCTCGTAGGAGGCGTATTGCGGCTGCGGGATGCAAAGCGCGTCGGCGACCTGTTGCTGGGTCAGGCTGACCGCATGGCGGGCCTGAGCCAGCGTCTTGCCGAGCTGTTCGAAGAAGGTGCGTTCATCGGGTGACATGGTGAGATCGAGCGCGAGCTGCCTGCGTGATGTGGATCGATGCATCATGTGTAACCCCGGTATTTGCTGTGGCTCTTGACTCTATGCCATAATGGCATAAACAAAGTCTAGTTGTTAGTGACATTAGCACTTGACAGGGTTTTGGCGGAAGGCGGGAAACATGGCGCGAATCGCGGATGCCGAGATCGAGCGGATCAAGGCCGAGGTCAGCCTGGTGCGGCTTGTCGAGGCGTCCGGCGTCGAGTTGACCAAGCGCGGCGGCGATCGGGTGGGCTGCTGCCCGTTCCATGAGGATGATACGCCCAGCCTCGTCGTCACGGTGACGAAGAACCTGTGGCACTGCTTTGGCTGCGATGCGGGCGGCGATCCGATCAGCTGGGTGATGAAGCGCGAGGGCGTGAGCTTCCGCCATGCGGTCGAACTGCTGCGGGCGGACTATGATCCCGACGCGCAGGCGGCGGTGGCGGTGCGCTCGACGGTCCCGAAGCTGGAGACGTTCGACGCGGCGGAGGATGCGGCACTGCTGGACCGGGTGACGGGCTATTACACAAGGAGCTTGCGCGCCAATCCCGATGCGCTGGCCTATCTGGCCAAGCGCGGCCTCGCGCATCCTGAGCTGATCGATGCGTTCGGCCTGGGCTTTGCCGATCGCACGCTGGGCTACCGCTTGCCAGCGGCGAACCGCAAGGCGGGCGCGGAGATCAGGAGCCAGTTGCAGCGCCTGGGCGTGCTGCGGACAAGCGGTCACGAGCATATGCGCGGAAGCCTGGTAGTGCCGGTGCGCGATGCGAGCGGCGCGGTGGTCGATATGTATGGCCGCAAGATCAGGGACAATCTGCGGAAGGGCACGCCCGACCATCTCTATCTGCCGGGACCGCATAAGGGCGTGCTCAACCTCGCCGCCTTTGCCGCCAGCGAGGAGATGATCCTGGCCGAGGCTCCGCTCGATGCGCTGACGTTCTGGTGTGCGGGCTATCGCAATGTGACCTGCGCATGGGGCGCGAGCGGGCTGACCGAGGAGATCGTGACGGCGCTGGTCGAGCACGGCGTGAAACGCGTGCTGATCGCCTATGACCGCGATAGCGCGGGCGACAAGGGCGCGAGCGCGGCGGCGGAGTTACTCGCTGCCAAGGGGATGGCGGTCTACCGGGTGAACTTCCCCAAGGGGATGGATGCCAATGCCTATGCGCTCTCTGTCGGCCCGCCGGCAAAGAGCCTGGGGGCGCTGCTGCGCGCGGCACAATGGATGGCCGGGGCCGAGGACCGCCCGCGCGTGATGATCGAATCCACGCCTGTCGAATCCGACCGCCCTACCGATCCGGCTCACCCTGCCAAATCCGATCCTCTCTTAGCTGCTAAGGAGGAAACCTCCCTGCCAGCACCATCGCCCGAAACCGACGAACCAGCGCCTGCCACCGCCACCGAGGCGATCCCCGAACCCACGCAGGCCGGTCCTATCCCGCCTACACCGCCATCACCGCCCGCTATGCAGGTGAGCGGGCAGGAGGTGACGGTGCAGCTTGGCGATCGGGTCTGGCGCGCACGCGGCCTCGCGCGCAATCCCTCGCCTGAATCCATGAAGATCAACCTGATGGTCAGGCGCGGTGAGGCGTTCCACGTCGATGGGCTGGACCTGCTGAGCGCGAAGGCGCGGGGCGCGTTCGTCGCCGAAGCGGCCAATGAGCTGGGCCTGCCCGCCGAGGCCATCAAGCGCGATATCGGCCAGGTGCTGCTCGCGCTCGAGGGCGTGCAGGAGGAGCTGCTCGAGGCCAGCGCGCCGCGTGATACCGGTCCCACCATCAGCGCCGCCGAGGAGGCCGAGGCGTTGGCCTGGCTGCGTTCGCCCGACCTGATGGACCGGATCGCCGCCGACATCGCCGCCTGCGGCGTGGTGGGCGAAGCGGCCAATGCGCTGACCGCCTATCTTGCCGCGCTCAGCCGCAAGCTCGACCGTCCGCTCGCGGTGCTGATCCAGTCGACCAGCGCGGCGGGCAAGAGCGCGCTGATGGATGCGGTGCTCGACCTGGTGCCCGAAGAAGAGCGCGTGACCTACTCGGCGATGACCGGGCAGAGCCTGTTCTACCTCGGCGAGATGGACTTGAAGCACAAGGCGCTGGCGATCGCGGAGGAGGAAGGCGCGCGCCATGCGTCCTATGCCCTGAAACTGCTCCAGAGCCAGGGCACGCTCACCATCGCATCGACGGGGAAAGACCCGGCGACCGGCAAGCTGGTGACGCAGGATTACACCGTGGAAGGTCCGGTGGCCTTGATGCTGACCACCACCGCGATCGACCTCGATGAGGAGCTGGCTAATCGCTGCCTGGTGTTGAGCGTCGATGAAAGCCGCGACCAGACCCGCGCGATCCATGCCCGCCAGCGTTATGAGGAGACGCTGGCCGGGCTGGAGGAACGCGCGGCGGCGAGGAGCATCCGCAGCCTGCACCACAACGCTCAGCGGCTGCTCAAACCTGTGCGCGTCGTGAACCCCTACGCCGAACACCTGACCTTCCTCGACGACAAGACCCGGACCCGGCGCGATCATCGCAAATATCTGGCGCTGATCCGCGCGGTGACGCTGCTGCACCAACATCAACGACCGATCCGCACGCTGGAGCGATCCGGTGCCGAGCCGCTCGATTATATCGAGGCCACGCTCGATGACATCGCGGCGGCGAACGCGCTGGCGCACAGGGTGCTCGGCACCACGCTCGACGAGCTGCCGCCGCAGACCCGCCGCCTGCTTCGCCTGCTGCGCGACTATGTGATCGCGCGAGCGAAAACCGAAGCGGTCACCCCGCGCGATATCCGGTTCACCCGGCGCGAGGTGCGCGAGGCGACGGCCTGGGGTGATACCCAGCTCAAGCTCCACCTTAGCCGCCTGGATGCTCTCGAATATGTACTGGTGCGGCGCGAAGGTCCGCGGTTCGTCTACGAGCTCTTATGGGACGGTGAAGGCGCGGAAGGTGAAGGTGGTGCGCCGTTCGTGATGGGACTGATCGACGTCGAGCGCTTGCGAGAGCAAGCCTACGATGCAGGCCGGTCGGGGGTGGAGAGCGATCGGTCGGCCTGTGATCGGGGCGCAGTCGGGGGGCAATCGGGGCATGATCGCGGCGCTGATCTTGCCGAAAACGGCGCAATCCTGCGGCTTCCCACGCAGCACGCGCCCGATACGCCGGGAAGCGCATCGCGGGACGATCCCGGTCCGCGTCGGTCATACGCGTAGCCTCATGCCTAGGCGCAAGCTGCCCAAGCTGCCCGGTCGCCACGATCCCGACAGTCTGGCGAACCATATGGAGCGGTTCCTGACCCATCTGGAGGTGCGCAACTACTCTCCCGCCACGATCGCCGATCGGCGGCACGGGCTATCGACGTTCATCCTATGGGCGCATGAGCGGGGACTGGAGAGGCCGCATCAGATCACCCGGCCTATCCTGGAGCGTTACCAGCGCCATCTCTACTATCATCGCAAGCCCAATGGTGAGCCGCTGTCGTTCCGCACGCAGGCGCAGCGCATGGTCCCTATCCGCGCCTGGTTCAAATGGCTGACTCGCGAAAACCATATCCTCTCCAACCCTGCCAGCGACCTCGAACTGCCCCGCCCGGAAAAGCGCCTGCCCGCCCTCGTGCTGACCGCCGAGGAGGCCGACGCGGTGCTCTCAGCACCCGATACCGGCACCCAACTGGGCTTGCGCGACCGGGCGATGCTGGAGGTGCTCTACGCCACCGCGATCCGCCGCTCCGAGCTGGTGAACCTCAAAGTGCATGACGTGGATTACCCCCGCGCCATGCTGATCGTGCGCAAGGGCAAGGGCAATAAGGACCGCGTGGTCCCGCTGGGCGAGCGCGCGGGCATCTGGCTTGCCGCCTACCGCGATCAGGTCCGTCCCGGCCTTGTTGCGGGCCGCGACAGCCATCACCTGTTCCTCAGTCGCTCTGGCGTGCCGATCGATCCCAAACGGCTCTCGGAGAAGGTGCGCGGCTACATCCAGGCCGCAGGCGTGGGCAAGCCCGGCTCTTGCCATCTGCTGCGCCACACCGCCGCCACGCTGATGCTCGAAGGCGGCGCGGATATCCGGTTCATCCAGGCGTTGCTTGGCCATGAGAGCCTCGAAACCACGCAGATCTACACCCGCGTCTCTGCCCTCAAGCTTGCGGAGATCCATGCCGCCACGCATCCCGGCGCGAAGCTCGCCCGCGACAGCGCGATGCTGGAGGCCGCGCTCGATGCTGAGGGTGACGACGCTGAATAGAGCATGCTATCCGCATGCTCGAAAAACGGCAGAAAACCGCCAATCCGACTCCCGCGCACCGCAAGAGCGTGCGGATAGCATCCCGTCAAACCCGCAGAAAACCGTCATGCACCCGTGCGTGAGGTGTGTCCCCCAAATACCGGCTCGATGCGAAGCATCGCAGCCTTCAGCAGGTCCGGAAAAATGCGCCTGAAGGTGGCTGGGCGATCAGGCCGCTTGCAGCACGTCGCGGGCCTGATCGGGCAGCCGGGAGATAACCGAAAGGTAGGCGCTCGCGGTCGCATCGGGCTGACGGCGTCCCTGTTCCCAGCCCTTCAGTGTGGCGAGCGGAATGTGATAGGCGCTGGCGAAGGCCTGCTGCGACAGGCCCAGTTCCTCGCGGATCGCCTTTACATCGGGCACTTCGATCGTGTGGACGCGCGCCACCTTGCCCTTGCCCTGGGCGTGCGCAGCGGCCTCTTCCATCGCCGCGATCAGTTCCTTGCCAAAGTCCGTCATCGCCTGTGCTCCTTATGCTCAATCCACTGTGGCCTTGATGGTCGCTGCGAAGGCGGCCACGGCCTTCTTCTCATCCTGCGCCAGGTCGGTTGCCTGTGCCTTACCGTAGGCCAGCAGTAGGTAGAGCGGGCAGTCGGGCCGGTAATAGAAATAGATCACCCGCGCTCCGCCACGCTTGCCCCTGCCAGATCGGCCCCAGCGCATCTTCCTGACGCCGCCCGTGCCGGGGATGACATCGCCGCTCTCCGGGTTATGGGCGACATGATCGACCAGCGCGGCCAGTTCATCCTCGCTCCATATCTTCGCTGCCGCGCGGGCGAAGGCCTGCGTCTCGGCAACGGTGATCGGGCGGGTCTGCACGTGCCGTTTATACGTCAATGACGCCCAATACGCAATCCCTTCTCTCAGCCGCTTGCCTGCGCGCGCCGGCGCGCGTAGGTATCTGAAGACGCTCTTTGAAAGCCGACTGCACCGCCTCAAGAATTACCTGCTGCTACGGCAGCGCCGCGTCAAGCGGATCAGTTGTCGCAAATGATCCGGTGAATGCAGTAGACCCGACTGGGGAGATAGGCGCACAAATTGGCGGGTTTATTATTGGCGCGGGAATTGATGTACTGACACAAACAATCGTGGAGGGAAAAGACCTTGAGGATATTGATGTAGGAGATGTCCTGATTTCGGGTGTAGCTGGGGCAACTGGGGCAGGAATTACCAATGTGCTCGATAAAGGGGCCAAACTCGGACTCGCGTCGGCTAGAGCAATCAATAAGGCCAAGAATGCTGCGCGGAACGCTGAGCGAGCAGGCGGGGCGAGGAGAGCAGCGAGGGCTGGTCGCCAATTTCGGAGAGCTTCGAGAGAACTTGATCGGGTTTCTCGGTCTGGCAGGGAGGAAATCGCTGGTGCTGCTGCTGCCGCAACAGCAGTTTCAATCGGTCAAAAAATTGCTCAAGATGCAACCCCGGATGTCACTCCTGAGCAGGTAAATGAGATCATTGTCACGGCACCTCGACCTTCAAGAAAGGGATTTTTTGAAAGTCTGCGAGAGTGTTTCGGAATGTGTGATGGTGTGAAGGACTGAACCGTGACAGCAGCAGGAAAAGCGGCATTCTTGATACTCTTTATCGCGCTATTGATTTTCGCGGGATACACATCCGAAAATTTGAAAGGTTACCTGCCCGTCGCAGACAGAGTCCTTTTGATTTCCGTTTTCATCGCTGGAGCGTTTTTTGTGTCTTCAAAGCTCATAGGCTTGATTGAAGCACTTATTGAAAGATTGAGAGGCGATTAGCGTGGTCCATTACGTTCTATGTCGCCTTCCGTCGGCCCGCTCTGCTGTGAAACCCCCAACCCCATCTCTCAGCGGCCCAAGCACCCCTAGACCAAGCCAAGCAGTCCAGTCCCTTTAGAAGCACACCCTACGCGGTAGAACCGCTGTGAGTTGCAACGAGATAGGTGAGCAAATCCAGAGGGTTATGTGCCTGAAAGGTGCGTTCAAAAAAGTTGCAACGGGTTGCAAGATCGCGTGGGCAGCGTGGTTGTTGTGCGATGTCAGTGACTTGGCGTTGCAATATGTTGCAACTCGGCGGTGCGTGTGAGGGTGGTTGCAACGGCGAAGCGTCGTCCTGATCCCATCCTTTTTAGAGCAGCCAAAAGGCTCCGCCGAGGGGCTTGCGGGTGTGTCCCGGCCCCTGACCTATCCCGATGCTGCAACGCCGCTCAGAAGCGGCTGAGAGGGGATCAGGCGGCGTTGGCGCTCTCCTGTCCCATCTGCGCGTGATAGCGGGTAAGCATGGCATCGATCAGCTCGCTGACCATCTTCTGCTCGCCCTTGGGAAGTTCGGAGACGGCATTGAGCTGGCGCT
This sequence comes from uncultured Porphyrobacter sp., assembly GCA_964352245.1. Lineage (GTDB taxonomy): Bacteria > Pseudomonadota > Alphaproteobacteria > Sphingomonadales > Sphingomonadaceae > Erythrobacter. Next base: position 18,300 of record CAYGQX010000021.1, on the reverse strand, counting down.
CCAGCTTTGAGGGAGGCCCGCGCCTTGCACGGCGCGGTGCTGGCGTGCCGGGTTCGGGCATGCCGCCTTCTCCCACCAGCGTATCGATCGAAGTCTCGAACAGTCGGGCCAGGCCGGGAAGCAGGGAGACCGGCACGCGGCGGCGTCCGACCTCGTAGGAGGCGTATTGCGGCTGCGGGATGCAAAGCGCGTCGGCGACCTGTTGCTGGGTCAGGCTGACCGCATGGCGGGCCTGAGCCAGCGTCTTGCCGAGCTGTTCGAAGAAGGTGCGTTCATCGGGTGACATGGTGAGATCGAGCGCGAGCTGCCTGCGTGATGTGGATCGATGCATCATGTGTAACCCCGGTATTTGCTGTGGCTCTTGACTCTATGCCATAATGGCATAAACAAAGTCTAGTTGTTAGTGACATTAGCACTTGACAGGGTTTTGGCGGAAGGCGGGAAACATGGCGCGAATCGCGGATGCCGAGATCGAGCGGATCAAGGCCGAGGTCAGCCTGGTGCGGCTTGTCGAGGCGTCCGGCGTCGAGTTGACCAAGCGCGGCGGCGATCGGGTGGGCTGCTGCCCGTTCCATGAGGATGATACGCCCAGCCTCGTCGTCACGGTGACGAAGAACCTGTGGCACTGCTTTGGCTGCGATGCGGGCGGCGATCCGATCAGCTGGGTGATGAAGCGCGAGGGCGTGAGCTTCCGCCATGCGGTCGAACTGCTGCGGGCGGACTATGATCCCGACGCGCAGGCGGCGGTGGCGGTGCGCTCGACGGTCCCGAAGCTGGAGACGTTCGACGCGGCGGAGGATGCGGCACTGCTGGACCGGGTGACGGGCTATTACACAAGGAGCTTGCGCGCCAATCCCGATGCGCTGGCCTATCTGGCCAAGCGCGGCCTCGCGCATCCTGAGCTGATCGATGCGTTCGGCCTGGGCTTTGCCGATCGCACGCTGGGCTACCGCTTGCCAGCGGCGAACCGCAAGGCGGGCGCGGAGATCAGGAGCCAGTTGCAGCGCCTGGGCGTGCTGCGGACAAGCGGTCACGAGCATATGCGCGGAAGCCTGGTAGTGCCGGTGCGCGATGCGAGCGGCGCGGTGGTCGATATGTATGGCCGCAAGATCAGGGACAATCTGCGGAAGGGCACGCCCGACCATCTCTATCTGCCGGGACCGCATAAGGGCGTGCTCAACCTCGCCGCCTTTGCCGCCAGCGAGGAGATGATCCTGGCCGAGGCTCCGCTCGATGCGCTGACGTTCTGGTGTGCGGGCTATCGCAATGTGACCTGCGCATGGGGCGCGAGCGGGCTGACCGAGGAGATCGTGACGGCGCTGGTCGAGCACGGCGTGAAACGCGTGCTGATCGCCTATGACCGCGATAGCGCGGGCGACAAGGGCGCGAGCGCGGCGGCGGAGTTACTCGCTGCCAAGGGGATGGCGGTCTACCGGGTGAACTTCCCCAAGGGGATGGATGCCAATGCCTATGCGCTCTCTGTCGGCCCGCCGGCAAAGAGCCTGGGGGCGCTGCTGCGCGCGGCACAATGGATGGCCGGGGCCGAGGACCGCCCGCGCGTGATGATCGAATCCACGCCTGTCGAATCCGACCGCCCTACCGATCCGGCTCACCCTGCCAAATCCGATCCTCTCTTAGCTGCTAAGGAGGAAACCTCCCTGCCAGCACCATCGCCCGAAACCGACGAACCAGCGCCTGCCACCGCCACCGAGGCGATCCCCGAACCCACGCAGGCCGGTCCTATCCCGCCTACACCGCCATCACCGCCCGCTATGCAGGTGAGCGGGCAGGAGGTGACGGTGCAGCTTGGCGATCGGGTCTGGCGCGCACGCGGCCTCGCGCGCAATCCCTCGCCTGAATCCATGAAGATCAACCTGATGGTCAGGCGCGGTGAGGCGTTCCACGTCGATGGGCTGGACCTGCTGAGCGCGAAGGCGCGGGGCGCGTTCGTCGCCGAAGCGGCCAATGAGCTGGGCCTGCCCGCCGAGGCCATCAAGCGCGATATCGGCCAGGTGCTGCTCGCGCTCGAGGGCGTGCAGGAGGAGCTGCTCGAGGCCAGCGCGCCGCGTGATACCGGTCCCACCATCAGCGCCGCCGAGGAGGCCGAGGCGTTGGCCTGGCTGCGTTCGCCCGACCTGATGGACCGGATCGCCGCCGACATCGCCGCCTGCGGCGTGGTGGGCGAAGCGGCCAATGCGCTGACCGCCTATCTTGCCGCGCTCAGCCGCAAGCTCGACCGTCCGCTCGCGGTGCTGATCCAGTCGACCAGCGCGGCGGGCAAGAGCGCGCTGATGGATGCGGTGCTCGACCTGGTGCCCGAAGAAGAGCGCGTGACCTACTCGGCGATGACCGGGCAGAGCCTGTTCTACCTCGGCGAGATGGACTTGAAGCACAAGGCGCTGGCGATCGCGGAGGAGGAAGGCGCGCGCCATGCGTCCTATGCCCTGAAACTGCTCCAGAGCCAGGGCACGCTCACCATCGCATCGACGGGGAAAGACCCGGCGACCGGCAAGCTGGTGACGCAGGATTACACCGTGGAAGGTCCGGTGGCCTTGATGCTGACCACCACCGCGATCGACCTCGATGAGGAGCTGGCTAATCGCTGCCTGGTGTTGAGCGTCGATGAAAGCCGCGACCAGACCCGCGCGATCCATGCCCGCCAGCGTTATGAGGAGACGCTGGCCGGGCTGGAGGAACGCGCGGCGGCGAGGAGCATCCGCAGCCTGCACCACAACGCTCAGCGGCTGCTCAAACCTGTGCGCGTCGTGAACCCCTACGCCGAACACCTGACCTTCCTCGACGACAAGACCCGGACCCGGCGCGATCATCGCAAATATCTGGCGCTGATCCGCGCGGTGACGCTGCTGCACCAACATCAACGACCGATCCGCACGCTGGAGCGATCCGGTGCCGAGCCGCTCGATTATATCGAGGCCACGCTCGATGACATCGCGGCGGCGAACGCGCTGGCGCACAGGGTGCTCGGCACCACGCTCGACGAGCTGCCGCCGCAGACCCGCCGCCTGCTTCGCCTGCTGCGCGACTATGTGATCGCGCGAGCGAAAACCGAAGCGGTCACCCCGCGCGATATCCGGTTCACCCGGCGCGAGGTGCGCGAGGCGACGGCCTGGGGTGATACCCAGCTCAAGCTCCACCTTAGCCGCCTGGATGCTCTCGAATATGTACTGGTGCGGCGCGAAGGTCCGCGGTTCGTCTACGAGCTCTTATGGGACGGTGAAGGCGCGGAAGGTGAAGGTGGTGCGCCGTTCGTGATGGGACTGATCGACGTCGAGCGCTTGCGAGAGCAAGCCTACGATGCAGGCCGGTCGGGGGTGGAGAGCGATCGGTCGGCCTGTGATCGGGGCGCAGTCGGGGGGCAATCGGGGCATGATCGCGGCGCTGATCTTGCCGAAAACGGCGCAATCCTGCGGCTTCCCACGCAGCACGCGCCCGATACGCCGGGAAGCGCATCGCGGGACGATCCCGGTCCGCGTCGGTCATACGCGTAGCCTCATGCCTAGGCGCAAGCTGCCCAAGCTGCCCGGTCGCCACGATCCCGACAGTCTGGCGAACCATATGGAGCGGTTCCTGACCCATCTGGAGGTGCGCAACTACTCTCCCGCCACGATCGCCGATCGGCGGCACGGGCTATCGACGTTCATCCTATGGGCGCATGAGCGGGGACTGGAGAGGCCGCATCAGATCACCCGGCCTATCCTGGAGCGTTACCAGCGCCATCTCTACTATCATCGCAAGCCCAATGGTGAGCCGCTGTCGTTCCGCACGCAGGCGCAGCGCATGGTCCCTATCCGCGCCTGGTTCAAATGGCTGACTCGCGAAAACCATATCCTCTCCAACCCTGCCAGCGACCTCGAACTGCCCCGCCCGGAAAAGCGCCTGCCCGCCCTCGTGCTGACCGCCGAGGAGGCCGACGCGGTGCTCTCAGCACCCGATACCGGCACCCAACTGGGCTTGCGCGACCGGGCGATGCTGGAGGTGCTCTACGCCACCGCGATCCGCCGCTCCGAGCTGGTGAACCTCAAAGTGCATGACGTGGATTACCCCCGCGCCATGCTGATCGTGCGCAAGGGCAAGGGCAATAAGGACCGCGTGGTCCCGCTGGGCGAGCGCGCGGGCATCTGGCTTGCCGCCTACCGCGATCAGGTCCGTCCCGGCCTTGTTGCGGGCCGCGACAGCCATCACCTGTTCCTCAGTCGCTCTGGCGTGCCGATCGATCCCAAACGGCTCTCGGAGAAGGTGCGCGGCTACATCCAGGCCGCAGGCGTGGGCAAGCCCGGCTCTTGCCATCTGCTGCGCCACACCGCCGCCACGCTGATGCTCGAAGGCGGCGCGGATATCCGGTTCATCCAGGCGTTGCTTGGCCATGAGAGCCTCGAAACCACGCAGATCTACACCCGCGTCTCTGCCCTCAAGCTTGCGGAGATCCATGCCGCCACGCATCCCGGCGCGAAGCTCGCCCGCGACAGCGCGATGCTGGAGGCCGCGCTCGATGCTGAGGGTGACGACGCTGAATAGAGCATGCTATCCGCATGCTCGAAAAACGGCAGAAAACCGCCAATCCGACTCCCGCGCACCGCAAGAGCGTGCGGATAGCATCCCGTCAAACCCGCAGAAAACCGTCATGCACCCGTGCGTGAGGTGTGTCCCCCAAATACCGGCTCGATGCGAAGCATCGCAGCCTTCAGCAGGTCCGGAAAAATGCGCCTGAAGGTGGCTGGGCGATCAGGCCGCTTGCAGCACGTCGCGGGCCTGATCGGGCAGCCGGGAGATAACCGAAAGGTAGGCGCTCGCGGTCGCATCGGGCTGACGGCGTCCCTGTTCCCAGCCCTTCAGTGTGGCGAGCGGAATGTGATAGGCGCTGGCGAAGGCCTGCTGCGACAGGCCCAGTTCCTCGCGGATCGCCTTTACATCGGGCACTTCGATCGTGTGGACGCGCGCCACCTTGCCCTTGCCCTGGGCGTGCGCAGCGGCCTCTTCCATCGCCGCGATCAGTTCCTTGCCAAAGTCCGTCATCGCCTGTGCTCCTTATGCTCAATCCACTGTGGCCTTGATGGTCGCTGCGAAGGCGGCCACGGCCTTCTTCTCATCCTGCGCCAGGTCGGTTGCCTGTGCCTTACCGTAGGCCAGCAGTAGGTAGAGCGGGCAGTCGGGCCGGTAATAGAAATAGATCACCCGCGCTCCGCCACGCTTGCCCCTGCCAGATCGGCCCCAGCGCATCTTCCTGACGCCGCCCGTGCCGGGGATGACATCGCCGCTCTCCGGGTTATGGGCGACATGATCGACCAGCGCGGCCAGTTCATCCTCGCTCCATATCTTCGCTGCCGCGCGGGCGAAGGCCTGCGTCTCGGCAACGGTGATCGGGCGGGTCTGCACGTGCCGTTTATACGTCAATGACGCCCAATACGCAATCCCTTCTCTCAGCCGCTTGCCTGCGCGCGCCGGCGCGCGTAGGTATCTGAAGACGCTCTTTGAAAGCCGACTGCACCGCCTCAAGAATTACCTGCTGCTACGGCAGCGCCGCGTCAAGCGGATCAGTTGTCGCAAATGATCCGGTGAACAAGGTTGATCCTGACGGGCTGCAAGATCGGAAGTTAGAGGAGAATTATGTTCGCTCTCGGATGACAGAGGAGCAGCGCGCTGGGGTCGATGCTGTAGAAGATGCAAACAGCGAGATGGCGGCAATTGGGGTTGCGACAGGTGCCACACTAGCTCTCCCAGGTCCGGAAGATTTAGCTATCGTGGGTGCACTCGCCACCAAAGCCGGGCAGGCAATCAAGGGGCTCTTTAGCTCAACAAAAACGGTGAAAGTATCTCGCTCGGCAAGCCCAGAGTCAGCCCGTCACCTCGAAGAATCCGGAGCAACTGGCAGAACCTTAACTGTGGACCGCGCAGGTCGTGATCAACGACGCCGAGATAACATGAGGGGTACCCAGACAAGGTCGGGAACGGACCGTGATGAGTCTCCGCCTGCAGTGTTCCGAGAAAGTCAAAATGCTAGTGTTCGTAACATTCCCAGTTCAGACAACCGCAGCTCGGGCGCGCAAATTGGCAACCAAATCCGCAATGTGCCAGATGGAGGTCGTTGTAGGATCGAGATTTGTGATTAGATTTTGAGCATGGAGAATATTCAGAGCTTAGTCGATCTAGCAAGCGATCCGATTGGCTCAGGTTTTGAAGAGGCGTTCCTCCCTCAAAGCCTGAACTCGCAGGCGCTCAAGCTGCTATCCAAGAAGGACGGATTCTATGCGTTTGAGGGCGCACTCTTGGTTCGACCATTGCGCGATGCGCCAAGTGTTTTGGGCTTGGTTACGTGGAACTCGTTCGACCTGTGGAAAAGTCATTATTCCGATGTGGGAACCAATATTCAGAGTTACACTTTCTTCGCCGAGAATGTCTTCGGGGAGCAGTTCTTTCTAGCCGACGATTGGGTCGGTCAATTTGACCCAGAGACCGGTGAGAGTCACAAGATTGCTGATAATCTTGATGCGTGGGCTGGTGAAGTTCTCGCAGACTGCGACTACCTGACCGGGCATAATCTAGCCCGCCAATGGCAAGAAATTAACGGTCGATTGCCCGATGGTTCGCGTTTGATCCCCAAGGTTCCGTTTGTGTTGCAGGGCGAATTTGATGTCACCAACCTTGTCGCCAAGCCAGAGTTGGAAGCCATCACAATCCGTGCCCAACTTGCTTCACAATTGATCGGACTGAAAGATGGTGAGACCATCGCTTTTGAGATTACCGACTAAAGAAGTTCCGCCATTGAACGTACCGGCTCCTTCACCGGATCGAGCCTTGCCATTTGGGAAGCTTTGGGGCGCACACCGTACGCAGCTTCGCCGCAGAAAGGTATTATTTACCAAACGGTTGCCTGAATTTGTTCCTCGGAAACGAGGAGCAGAACAATGGGTGCAAATGGCCATGTGCTACTTGAAAAATCAAGCCAGAATCACTTGATTTTCGAAGCGTCTGACAGGCGCGAGGGGAAGGGTGAGACAAGCGCGCGGAAGGTAAGGCTCAACGGCAATATTGCCCGGCGCAAGCCTGGCAAGGAGATTATCGAGTATTGGGATGAAGACCTGCCCGGCTTTGGCCTGCGGGTCCATCCCTCAGGGCGACGGACCTGGTTCGTGATGTTCCGCCAGCGCCGCAAGCAGCGGCGCATTTCGCTCGGTACGTCGCGCCAGATCACTGCGCGAGAAGCCCGCATGCTAGCGCGAGATAAACTCATTGAAGTGGCGCTCGACGGTCTGCCGACACGCAAGACTGACAGGTCGGGTTCGAAACAGGCACCGCTGATGCGCGACTACGCGGAACGGTTCTGGGCAGACTATGCACGGCACTGGAAACCAAGCACCCGGCGAGGCAATCGTGGTAGTATCAAACGCCATATCATTCCGGCATTCGGCAATCGGCGTGTTGATGAGATCACAAAGGCTGATGTCCTATTCTGGCGCGACGGATTTGCCGAGCGGACAGGCACTTTCAATCGAACCATTCCGATCCTGTCAGTGATGATGACCTATGCAGAGAAGCTGGGCCTTCGACCGCGTGGATCGAACCCCTGCCGAGGCACGCCGCGTTACAAGCGTAAACGAATGGAGCGTTTCCTCTCCGCCCGTGAATATCGGCAACTGGCGTCCGCACTGATTGACTTTGAGGTGCAGAACCCACTCGTCGTCGCGGCGATCCGTCTCCTGATCTACACCGGCGCACGCTGTGGCGAGATCGAGAAGCTTCGCTGGGAATGGGTCCAAGAACCCCGCCTGATGCTGCCGGACAGCAAGACGGGGGCGAAGATCGTCTATCTCAATCGGCAAGCCGTGAATGTGATCGCATCGATCCCTGATCGAAAGATGAGCGGACTGCTGTTCCCCTCGACGCGTGATCCTGAAAAGCCGACCAAACTGAGCATGCACTGGCCGGAAATCCGCAATCGCGCCGCATTGCCCGATGTGCGCTTGCATGACTTGCGTCATAGCTTCGCTTCGACCGCCATTCGCGACAACATCTCGCTGATGGTGATCGGCAAGCTGCTCGGCCACGCCCTGGCTGAAACGACATCGCGCTACGCGCATCTCTCGGATGAGATAGTTGCCGATGCGGCCGAGCGCGTCTCGGGATCGATTGCCCACTTGGTGGGAGTGGGTCGATGAACACGTGCACTCTCAAGTCCATCGTGGCCGAGGAAATGGGCTCGATGAAGATCGTCGCATTTGGCAGGACCGATGGGGACAGTCAGCTGCGAAGAACCACCTGGTCTAAGCAGCTGCCGGGCTTTGGCATACGACACTATGCCAGCGGACGGACGATCTACATCGTCCAGGCGGCAATGCATGGGCGCACTCGCACCGTGACGATTGGCAATGCGAAGGTGCTGAGCAAGGCCAGGGCCACGGATGTAGCCCGCCGCGTCCTATTGCGCGCGCAGGTTGGTCGGAACCCGGCCGAGAAGCGCAAGCAACAACGCAAGGTGCCGCTTTATTCCGACTTCCTCGACACCTATTGGCACAAGGTCTCACCGAGCTGGAAGCATTCGACGCAGACAACGCACGGGCTCTACCGCCAAAACTACCTGCAGTCGGCATTCGCAGGGCTGTTCCTCGACGAGGTCGATGAGGCCCACGTCCAGGAATGGTTTAATCGCGTGACCGACATTGGAGGCCCAGGCGCTGCCAACCGCTCCTATGAAATCCTGCGCGCGGTGATGAACAAGGCTGAGGAATGGGGTATCAAGTCAGAAGGCTCTAACCCCTGCACTGCGATCCGCATGAACCGGCGGCGCAAATGTGAGCGGTTCCTGTCCGATCTGGAGTTTCAGAGGCTGGGCGAAGCGCTCAATAAGCGCCGGAATTCGCATCCGCTACATTGCGCCGCGCTCTATCTGTTAATGCTTACTGGATGCCGCAAATCTGAGATCACCGGGCTATTGTGGAGCGAGGTGAAAGCGCGGCGTTTGCGACTAACCGACAGCAAGACTGGACCGCGCACGGTCTGGCTTGGCGAAGCGGCCTGGACGATCCTGCAATGCTTGCCGCGCCACAAGAGCCATCCGGAAGTATTCTGGAATCCGAGGACCCGCCGTCCCTTGGTCGTCGATGAATGCTGGAAGGATGTGCGCGCGGAAGCGGAGCTGCCGGGCGTGCGTCTTCACGACCTGCGACATAGTTTCGCCAGCCACGCCGCGGCCCGTTCCGAAACCCTACCCATGATCGGCAAATTGCTGGGCCACAGGCATGTGACCACTACCGCCCGCTACGCCCATTTGGACGACGGACCTGTCATTGAGGCTGGGCAGCGGGTTGGCGACCTGATCGAAGAAATGATGGGGGTTTCATGACATCGAGTGTGGATCGTTCTTGAACCGATGTTGCGCCCATCCGAACGAAAATTAACCTGAATATCGAGGCGTTCCAGTCTTGTTCTCCGCGACTCCAAGTGATAGGCGGTGCGAAACGGAAGCGTTGAGGAGGATTTGCATGTCGAATGGTTCAGGCCCGTCAGTGGTCGACTTGTTCTGTGGAGCAGGAGGCTTGAGTGAGGGGCTCCGGCAAGCTGGTTTCTGTCCGAAGGTTGGTGTGGACTTCGATAGACATGCGGCCGCAACCTATCGGCATAACCACCCTGGCGTGCCGGTCATCGAAAAGGATATCTCTGAGGTTACAGGAAAAGAGATTTTGGAGCTGGCCGGTGTTGACCACATTGATCTGATCGCGGGCGGGCCGAGCTGCCAAGGATTTAGCACGCATGGCAAGCGAATGCAGGACGATCCGAGGAATTTTCTATTTGAGCATTTTGTTCGCTTAGTTGACGAACTTCGCCCACGGATGTTCTTGATGGAGAACGTCAGGGGCATGCTGACCTACAACAAGGGGGCATTCCGTCGCCAAATTGAAGCGGCATTCGAGGAGATAGGATACCGCACAAATTTCGCGCAGGTCGTCGCAGCGGACTATGGTGTACCACAATTGAGGCACCGCATTCTTTTCATCGGGACTTCCGAGGATCATCTGCCACTTACCTTCCCGAATCCGACACATGGTGACGTGGAGAAGGGGCTACGCCCTTACGTTACGGTTGAGGAAGCCATTGGCGATTTGCCGTCAATTGGTCAGGACTTCTTGCAGGAGTATCGCGCATATCGAACTGCTCCTAGAGGTCCCTATCAAGTCTACAGCCGTTCGAATGCCCCACAGAAGATGTCGATGCACGTAGGGCGACCATTGTCGCCACAAGCCTCCAAGCTTGCGAAGTTCATTGGTCAAGGAGAAGGTTTGCGCGCAGTTCCGGTCGATCACTTACCGGATCGCTTCAAACGGATGCGGCGCATTTCGAACGGCCAGCTTCGGCGCGACTGCACGACGCTATACCATCGCCTCTCAACTGAGCGACCAGCATATACGATTACCTGCAACTACAAAAACGTAGCATCGGGCCCTTTTCTGCATCCGCACGAAGACCGTTCCATCTCGCATCGCGAGGCAGCCCGCTTCATGTCATTTCCTGATCGGTACGAATTCGTCGGTGCAGCGATACCCAGACAAATCGGCAACGCGGTGCCGCCGCTGCTTGCCCGAGCTGTTGGTGAGCACCTCTTTGAAATTCTTAGGGGTGACGATCAGAGGGACCAGCACTACCACGTTGCGTGATGAAAAGGATTCGCGCCGCCCGAGTTGCCCTCGCGCTAACAAACCTGTCCAACTGGAAGAGCCGCGTACACGCGCAGGGCTCGACGCACCTGTTCCCTTTGCTCGCTCTGCTTGAGAGCGGTGCAGGCACAGCCAACGCGGCAGTTCAGTTTAATGAGACGCCCCACGAATTCACTTTCTGGGACAAGTATTTCCGGTTGCAGAATGCAGAGCCGGCGAAGCCCTATTTCAACCCAGTTACATTGAGATACGCTGAGGAAGGGTTCCCACATTCGAACTCCGCGACAATACGAAAAAACACCTTCGCGGGAAAATGGAAGGGCGCGAGTCTTACGAAGATTGACGACCGCGAAGAGTGGGAGCTAGCTGAGAACTACGCTGAGATTTTCCGCGACAAAGTTCTTAGCAAAGGTGGAGCGGTCACTCGGGTGCCGGTCGTTGATGTAGCGGCCCTATTGTTTCGAGCTGATGAGTTCGAGGATGGGGCTAACGCCAAGACCTTGGAGGCCAAGTTCCGTGCAGCCTTTCCTCAGCGAGACCCAGATTTCGAAAGGATGTTCGTATTTCACGATGAAGATAGCGAACGAATTTTCACGGATGCCGCCGAGGCTCAAGATTATGAAACGGCGATAGCCGAAGCACTCGTCAGCGATGTCCGAAGCGCCGACAGCATCGCCGCTTTGCCAGAAGATCCTGGCGAGATGGATCTGAACGATCCAATCTTGACGGAGGTGCAAAAGCTACTTCGCTTCGGAACGTCCGGCATCATTTTTTCTGGAACACCGGGAACCGGTAAATCCTATTACGCGAAGCGAATAGCCAAACATCTCGTCGATGACCCGAACCGAGATGTATTTCGCGTCCAATTCCATCCCAGCTATGGCTACGAGGACTTCGTCGAAGGCTATCGGCCTAGCGATGCAGCTAGGTCCGGCTATGAAGTAGTGGACAAGACGTTCCTCGATGCTTGCTCAAGAGCTGAGGCAATAAGTGGTGCTGGCAGTCTCGTCGTCGTGATCGTCGATGAGATAAATCGAGGCGACCCCGCACGAGTCTTCGGTGAGCTGCTTACATACATCGAGCAGGATTATCGTGACGAGTCTTTCCAGTTGCCCTTCTCAGGCAAACCTAAGCACATTCCTAAGAATCTAATCCTTCTCGGGACGATGAATCCATATGATCGCAGCATTGCCCAGGCTGATGCTGCGTTTGTCCGTCGGTTTGACCACCTTCCAATTGAACCCTCGCGCGAAGTAGCGGAGTCGTTGCTTGAACAAGCAAAGGGATTTGACGCCGAGCAAGTCGGGATGATTGGAGATTGGTTTGATAATATGCAGCGGCTTCTGCCGTTCGGACTAGGGCACAGCTATTTCGCGCGCGTAGCCTCGATCGACGATCTACTTCTAGTTTGGCGCTACCGGATCAAGCCAGCGGTGGACGTAGCACTGGCACTTAGCGATCAAGGCGAAGCCGAGAACATTGAGCGTAGTTTTCAAGCGCTCGTTAGGCGCTTGGAAGGCGGTGCCGATGGCGATTGAAATCGTCGAGTGTCAAGAATTCAGCGAGATCAGCATTCGCCTTTCATCTTTGATGCGAAATGGCGAAATCCAGATTGATCCTCGCATCGCTGCCAAGGGTTATCTTTCGACTGCCTTCAGACGCGGACAAGTGGTGCTACGCACCACTAAGTTTGTCGGCCTGATTCCACTCACACCTGAAATCTCAGTGCGAGTGGTGCCCCGCGCTCCGATAAGCAATCTTTCCTACATGCTCGCGCGTTCTCAAAAAGCGCCTACCGCAATCGCAGGGTTTGCCCGAGGATATAACTCCAGGTTTGTCCGGGCTGACAATGTCGAGCGACTTTTCGGACAAACCCTCGCTGACCAATGCGCAGCATTATGCGTTCGAGGACTCATCAAACGATACGAACGTCCCGAAATGAAGATTCCCTGGCGGGGCCGCTTCTTGGCTGCGGAGACTGTCCGGCGACACGCATCGCGGGGCGTTCGATACCGGCACGAGTTTGATCAAAGTGTCCTAACGGATCGGACCATCGATAACTTTGCCCTCAAAGAGGCACTGGGGCTGGTGCTGAACTGGTACCAACGAAACGAACGCGGTTCACCCGTCCTTCTGCACACTCGGAGGGCACTTGCTGCATTCGAAAACATTCCCTCATGGCGCTTTTCTCACGAAGAACTCTTGCGGAAACTAGGCATACTCCTGTCCGGTCAGTCCAATATTCGACCTGACTATGCGGAAGCGCTTTGGTCAGCCTACGCCGTACTAGACGGTGCAATTCCCGACTTGAACTCGCGAGGGTCACTCAGGCTCGACTCGCTCATCGTTGACGTCTCTGAGATTTTTGAAGCCTACCTTCGGCGCGAGCTTTCAATGCGATTGGCAAGTGATGGCTATCGTGTCTTCGATGGTTGGAAAAGGCCGCATCCGTTCTTTGCCGATGGGGGAGCTTACAGTGTTCACCCTGACATGATTATCGAGCGCAATGGCTCACCTGTGGCAGTCCTTGACGCAAAGTATAAGCCCGACGTCAGCGAGCAAGACCGTTACGAAGTCCTTTCGTTTATGGATGTGTTGGGAGTACAGATAGGAGGCTTCGTTTGCCCGGTCGCAGACATAGAAGAATCAAGGGTGATGGGCACCACCAGTTCAGGAAAACGCCTCTCCAACTTGCGAGTTGATCTCGCTGCGGACGACCCCCAAGCCGAGATTGACCGCTTTGCAGAAAACGTGAGGCGCATGATCGCCGAGCGGCATGAATTTGTATGAAGCGCGAACAATCGAAAGGCTCGTCTCCCCGTTCTATATAACGGTTAGAGCTTCGTCCGAAGCGCCTCACCCAGTTCTGTCAGAATGAACTGGCGCGTACCACTTTCGATCTCGCCTCTTAGCAGGCCCTTCGACCACAAGGCCGAGGCGGTTCGCGGATTGATGTCCGGGAAGGCACTGCGTTTCACACCAGGCTTAAAACGGAGCAGGGCCTCCCTTTGTGGTGTCGTCAGATCATCTTTATCAGGTGGCGACGACACCAAATTCCCTTTCAAGTTTTCTGTCAGGCAGGGCACTCAAACGTATGCATGCCGGAGAATTCTGTCGATCTCTATGGGGCAACGTTCCACAAAATCCTGGCACTGTGATCCTCCGGTTGTATGTCCTGCTAGTTCCGGTTGAGCCCCATTTCGCGGCTTTGCAATTTCAGTTTCCATAGCCCTTCGAGCGCACGAATATCGTACTCAGTCGAGGAGCTTCCCACGACCTCAAGAATGCAAACTTGGTAGTCGCTTGGTTCCCTGCTCTTGAGCTCGATGTTGCCGCCGTGGGCGTTGCTCAAATAGCTTTGCCACCTGCCAAGAAAGCCGTTCTCACCGCACGCTGAGCCGACATACTGCTCCTTGGTCCTTGGGCAGGTCAGAAGGTAGACCCCGCGAGATGCTCGCAGAACTTCCCGCCAACCAACGGGGAGATTCGCGACATCTGAGAGTGAAATTATCAGGCGAGAGTGGCCGGGATAAGGTGGGTCTTTGAACTCGGGGCGCAGTTCAAGAATTGGCTTCGGTTTCCGATCACCTCTCTGTACCCAGCTGCGGAGTCCCGGCCCCCAATCAATCGTCAAGCGGCCTATGTATGCCGCCAAATCCGGGAGCAACTCCGTCACATATCGATCCGGATTTTCGTTGCCGAGTTCCCCTTCACTGAGCCCAGAAAGAGGATCGATGCGTTCAGGCGCGACGGAGCCCGACCGCCTCGCCGAGTACATCCCCACGAATAATGTATCGCCGTGAGATGCCACAAAACTTGCCCATAATGGCGCTGCCAACTTACTCCGGTTGGCAATGGTCTGAACTGCTTGATAATCCTCAAATGCGGAAAGATCATCCCGCCAGAGTGCAAACGGGGTTCGACCGTTGGGTGCGATTGTTTGGTGTCGCAAAAGCCGCACATCAGGCGGGCGAAAGCCTCCGATCACAAGAAGATCGGCAAAGGTGATCGAACCCACGTTATTCTCGTCGAAGGTCAATGGAACGCCTCGCTTTTATGATGAGCAGTTTGGCCCCATCCGATGGCTATGTGTTACCACATTCTGCGCAGTTGAGAACATCGTGAAACATTCGAAGGTTTCCCTCAAGCCCGCTTTGGGCTAGGAAATCCACCTGAAACCAGTGCCTTTGCTGTGATTGAACGGTCGGGGTGGTGGTTGATCAGACCATGCACAAATGGGGAACAACTTCGTGCACACCGTACGCAGCGGTAGCTGCATGGAATGGCAGAAAATCGAGAAGAAACAGAGGTGTTGCTTTTTCGAAGGAGCGAGCAATCGGGTGGTAGCCAAGGCACAGCAGTATCCCCCCGCAGGCAGTCCCATCGTCGGGCAGGATCCGATTAATGGCGTGGATCCGACCGGAACTAGATGTGTAGGTGCTGGAAAGTGCGGTGACGATGCAGGGCAATCAGTACTGGCGACTACTGCCGATAATGTTGAGGCGATGTACGAGCAACAGAATGCTGCTTTAGCTGCGCGGGCACTTAATGGTGTGGCAAACAAGAGTTCCAGTCGACCTCGTCCCACCAACCGGCGCGCAAACAATAGTAATGGTAATGTAAGAGTTCGCATTCGCTTAAACCTTCGGCAACACGAAGGCGGTCCGCTTCACAGCCATACTATCCGTGACCATGTAGGGCGCTCGAACCTGCAGTTGCAGCAAAGAGCTATAAGATTACAACAGAATTATGTTTCGACTTTTAACAACCTACAGCAAGCGAATACTTCATTCCGAGCCGCGGTCCGTGGAAACCCAGGTATCCTGCGAGAGCTCGCAGCTCAAGGTAACGGTCGTCGAGAAATTCAGTACCGAATGCCAATGAATGTCGGGCGCGTGTACAATCATTCGACTGGTAAAGTAAGCCAATCGAATCACGTGCGCTTTGTGCTACAGGCTGTTACTCCGCCGGGAGGAAACACTACAATTCGTGTCGTCACAGGGTACACACTTCCAAGAGTCCCTCCAAATGCAAGATAAAGAATATAGGTATTTCAAGCACTTCATCTCCTGTTACTGGGGAGAAGATGGCGCATTGTCTTATGCTAATTCTTCGAATGCATTAGATGCTTATGTGTTATTTGAAAGCGAAGGCTATTCCAAAGGCTTGGCGGAGGACCTACGGGCAATGCTTGCCGCTCGATCGTTCCCACACTCCCAAGCAGGAGCGAAAAAATTTGAAAGGCTCCTAAAAGTACCAATTTATCGTGTAGTAACGGCAACGGAGGCTCGCCATTTATTGAGCATTCTAAATGATAGAGATCAAAGAAATCATCTTAGTGAAATATGAAACTTTGAATCGATTGTTCCTCGTCAGCGGTTATGAGATAGATTGAAGTGATTGGATTGATGAGTATTTTGGTCTCATCGTAGTGACTGTAAGGAGCGAAGATGCGATCAAAACAAGCAGACTCCAAAGCGTCTGCTGAGCGAGTGGTACAAGATATTGGGCATAAGACATTTCATCAGTTTTGAGTTGTTGATCGGTCTCGTTTCTTTTATCAGATGGTCGGTTTTGTGCTAGCTTAACAAGGATCGATTGTCACAATGAGGGGGCTGAGTGTTTCTTGAATTCAATCCTGCCTCAACGACGCTCTAGCGTACGGATCCTGCCTGCTTTCTGAAAGACCTCTCAGAACAGGCTCAACAACTGTGGGCTGTGCCACCTGAACAACACGCCCATCATCTTCATGCTCGCCAATATCCCGACAGCAATCACGGGCGCGCTAAGAAGCACAAAACACCCAACCACCACTCGCATCCCATCACGAACCTCAAGCCGGCCAAACAGCAACATCACCCAAAAGCACGCCGCTCACCCAATCAGAAGACCCTTCAAGCGATGCACCACCACTCGGCTCAAATAAACTGCTTTGCGAGACCAAAGCCACCGCTATCCATCCACCATCGAAACCTGGCTCACCCGTCGCTTCCCTGCGCTCCGTTCAAGTTGGACAAACACATCAACGCTGGAGCGCACATAGTGCTGCACATCTTCGCGGCTGAGCTTTGATCCGGCTTGCAGGATAAGCAAGGCCAGCTGTTCAATCGCGCGTGCAGGCGTATCTGCGTGGACCGTGGTGATAGATCCTGGATGCCCAGTATTGACCGCACGCAAAAACGTAAATGCCTCAGTCCCCCGCAGCTCGCCAATGATAATCCGATCAGGCCGCATACGAAGAGCTGCAATGAGCAAGTCTTCGGCAGACACTTGCGCTTCGGATAGCTCTCCACGCGCCGCGATCAGCGCAAGCGCGTTGTTACGCTTCAAATCGAACTCAACGCATCATCGAACGGGCAATTCCTCCTGACCAACCAATACATTTGCGCATTCGATTTCTACCCAGTTCAGTTTCATGAAAACCCTCGTGGAAACTAGGATGACTTAAGCCTATTTGTATCTTTCATGACTGCGGCGAGAACCAAAACCATCCTTAATTTCGATCACTAGTCGGAAGCATTAGCGCTAACGGGAAACAGTGCGACACTAAGTCTAAGTGCGCTTCAGTTGTATCTATTGTGATGGCCAGAAAGTTCGCCAGCTGGCGGAGCTAGAACTTACCTTTGTGATGTAGCACGCCGCACAATTCCTTTGGGCACCTTGACCACATCTAAGCAGTATCAGCAAATCCGAAACTG
Source organism: uncultured Porphyrobacter sp. (assembly GCA_964352245.1). GTDB lineage: Bacteria > Pseudomonadota > Alphaproteobacteria > Sphingomonadales > Sphingomonadaceae > Erythrobacter. The sequence goes on along the minus strand of CAYGQX010000021.1, from coordinate 935 downwards.
CTTGGCAATCGAGAATTGGGCTGAATTTCATCAAAATCGACATGCACTTTGGCGCACTCACCATATGATCTACCTCTTGGATTTGAGGGCAGATCTTTCCCAAGGGAGTTAATTGCGCTGCCTTAGGGCTACGAAAGCAATCGAGTTTGGTCTTGCTGCCAGACAAAGCTGCCAACCGCAATTTCGCGGCACTTGAATCGCACCCAGAAACAATGGCATTGGCCCTTACTATGTGTGTGCAGCTCAAACAGAAAAGGCCTCACTGCAAGCAGAGAGGCCTTTCTCGAAGTTTTTCAATTTCATGCTGGTTGCGGGAGTAGGATTTGAACCTACGACCTTCAGGTTATGAGCCTGACGAGCTACCGGACTGCTCCATCCCGCGCTACCTAGCTGCGTCTGTGGAAGACTTCCTCCAGAGACGCCAAAAGGGCCAACCTAAATAGGCCAGCCCTTTGACTCATGAATGGGTTTTTCCCGAGTGCGCTATGAACGCTATCCAACAGGCTACAATGCCTGGCGACGACCTACTCTTCCGTGCCTTAAGACACAGTACCATCGGCGCTATCTGGTTTCACGGCCGAGTTCGAGATGGGATCGGGTGGGTCACAGATGCTATGGCCACCAAGCAATGGGGCCTGTCGGATATACGGGTTAAATCGATGTGCTACTTGAACAACAAGTTATGGTGTTCTTGGGCGTTTCTGACCTGGGTGATTCTCTTACCAACGCCAGCCTACCATACGGCAGGACTGTCATTGACAGTGCGAACTCTCAAGCGCGAACAGAACTATTAGGACCAGTTAGCTACACGCATTACTGCGCTTCCACACCTGGCCTATCAACGTAGTGGTCTACTACGGTTCGATGATACCTTATCTTTAGGGAGGCTTCCCGCTTAGATGCTTTCAGCGGTTATCCCGTCCATACATAGCTAC
>CAYGQX010000020.1:0-30307 GCA_964352245.1 uncultured Porphyrobacter sp. | reverse complement strand
ACCTAGGACCCGCTGATTAAGAGTCAGCTGCTCTACCAACTGAGCTATGCGTCCACTCAAGGCTTCATCCCCAAGTGAGCGGGGGAAGTAGCGATCATTTCTGGGGTGACAAGGCCTAAAAGACCCTGCGCGCGAAAAGGTTAGCTGTTTAACCCTCCGCGCGGTGCATTCTGGTTCCAGCGATTGACCATCATAAGCGCGCCGATGCAAATCATATTGGTCAGCATAGACGACCCGCCATGGCTCATAAACGGCAAAGGAATACCCACTACGGGCGCAAAACCCATTACCATCAACAAATTGACTGCAATGTAGAAAAAGACTGTCGCGCTCATGCCTGCGGCCATCAAGCTTGCAAAACGGTCTCGTGATTCCCGCGCAACTTTAAGTCCCCAACGCAAAATGACTGTGAAGACGCCGATGACAAAAATACCGCCAATCAGGCCCCATTCTTCGGCCATGGTTGCAAAAACGAAATCTGTATGCGGTTCCGGCAAATACTGAAGATGGCTTTGCGAGCCTTCATTAAATCCCTTGCCAAAAATCCCACCTGATCCGATGGCAATTTTTGACTGAGTAATATGGTATCCAGCACCCAGCGGATCCGCTTCTGGATCGAACATAGTCAACACGCGGCGTTGCTGGTAGTCTTGCAAACCAAAATAGAAAATGAGCGGGGCAAGGGCTGCTCCGCCAAGACCTGCTCCTATGAACCATTTCAGAGGCAACCCCGCGAGCAGCATTAAAACAGCTCCGCCAAACACAATCGCAAGCGATGTACCAAGGTCGGGTTGCAGTAAGACGAACAGAACAGGCGCTCCAACCAATGCTGCGGGTATCAGAATGGCTCGCCAACTTGTGATCATGCCAACCGGTAACGATGAATAGAAATGTGCCAGCGTGACTACAATTACTGGCTTCATAAGCTCAGAGGGTTGGAGGACCATAAATCCCAGATCGAGCCAGCGTTGGCTACCACCACCGACTTGTCCCATGATCTCGACTGCAATCAATAGCAACAATACGATCACATAAGCGGGATAGGTCAAGAAACGCACCAAAGCGCGCGGGAAAATGCAGATTATTACTGCTACGATCAGGAACACACCAAACCTGGTTAGATGGGAAGCAGCAAATGGCTGCATCGATCCACCTGCCGCAGAATACAACACCAACGCGCCAAACCCGACGAGCGCAAATAGTGGGAAGAGCATTCGCCACGGCTGACGCGCAATCGGTTCTGGAATGACACTGTTCATGGCGCCACGTTCTGTCCAGCGGCAGAGGGGGGGCTTTCGACTTGGCTGATACCTGTATTGGGCGGAGGTGAGCCGGATGCACCTTGGTCAGAGCGCGGTACAATGGCGTCACTTGCGATCTCTTCTGACTGTGATGCGGCAAGCCGAGCTTCTGCCTCTACTTGGTCGAATATCTCTTCATCGCGGGCAGGGGGGCGAGATACACTTTCACCGCGCTCCGCTGCATAAGCGGCATAGCGCCGCTCAAGCCTTTGCTGTGCGGTGCCGCCCCATTGCCGTTCGAGTGAGCGCAATTGATCAAGTCCGCGTTCAGGATCAAACATGAACGTCATTACATCTCGCGCAATAGGATAGGCAGAGCCTGATCCGCCGCCATGCTCAATCACAACGGCACCTGCATAGCGGGGATTTTCAAAAGGCGCGAAAAAGACAAACAGGCCGTGATCGCGATATTTCCAAGGCCCACTTCGGCCATCTGAAACGCTCAAAGACACAACTTGTGCTGTCCCGGTTTTGCCAGCCAGTTTGATCCCATCAATTGGAAGCCTTGCGCGCCTCGCTGTGCCTGCGCCATTGACGACATTGCTCATAGCCTGACGGATATAACCCATCTCATCTTCGTTGAAATTGTAGCTTTTGATGTCAGGCACTTTGTTATCGAGCACAAGGCGCGGATTGACCACCTTGCCGGTTGCTAACCGGGTTGCAAGCACTGCGAGTTGAAGAGGACTGGAAAGATAATAGCCCTGACCGATGGACGCGTTCACCGTATCGTGGGGCATCCATGGCTGACCAAATTTGTTCACTTTCCAAGCTGGATCAGGAACAGTGCCGTAAAACTGGGTCGCTACGGGAAGGGGATATTGCTGCCCCATACCCATAAGCTTTGCCATCTCCGCCACTTTTTCAAAACCAATTTGCTGCGCAAAATGATAGAAATAGCTATCGCAGCTCTGTGCGATTGCCTTGTCCATATCCACAACGCCATGGCTGGAGTGGCAACGAAAGAAGCGATTTCCGATCTGCCGACCACCGCCACAAATTATCGTGTCGGTCGGTTTCACTCCAGCTTGAAGGAATGCCATGCAATGCATCGGTTTGATCGTGGAGCCTGGCGGGTACAACCCTTGTAGGACTTTGTTGCGTAGAGGAACGCGTTCGTCCTCGCGCAACATTGCATATTCGATGCTGCCAATACCATCAGAGAAACTGTTCGGATCAAAGCTCGGCATGGAGGCCATGCAAAGCAGATCTCCGGTCGCACAGTCCATCACGACAACCGATCCGCTTTCGAGGCCAATGCGGCGAGCAGCGTAATCCTGCAATGGCCCATCAATAGTAAGCGTTACAGGATCACCTGGCGTGTCCTCGCGCGTTTCAAGGTCACGGACAACTCGGCCCGAAGCTGTTACTTCAACTCGGCGAGCACCCGGTTGCCCGCGCAAATCGTTTTCGAACAGTCGTTCTAGCCCATCTTTGCCGATTTTATATCCGGGAGTGAGCAACAAAGGATTGCGGTCTTCCTCTGCGTATTGTTCCGCATCGGCAGGACCAACATATCCGATCAGATGGGCTACGCTGGAAGATGTCGGATAATACCTCGAAAAGCCGCGTTGGGGGATAACCCCTTGCAGGTCGGGCAAACGCACGGATAACGCGGCAAATTCATCGAAATTCAGACCGCTGGCGACTTCAACGGGTTGATAGCCGGTTTGATCGGTGACCTCCCGTTTGAGATCGGCGATCCTCGTTGCGTCTAATTTAAGCAGTCCACCAATTTCATCGACAGTCTTTTCCGGATTTTTGAGGCGTTCGGGAATGATGTCGACACGGAAGTCTGCTCGATTGGAAGCGAGTGGGGAACCGTTGCGATCAAGTATCCAACCCCGACGAGGGGGAATAAGGGTCAAATTGACGCGATTGCTTTCGGATTCAAGTCGATATTTCTCATTCTCTGCAATGGCGAGATAGCCCATTCGGCCAGCCAGCAGAATTGCAATGCCTCCCTGAAACGCCCCTAGAACAATCGCGCGCCGGTCAAACGTATTTTTGAGCGTTGATGCATTGATAATTTGCGTTGTTTTCCGCTTTGGCTGTCCGCTGCGCCATGTGAGCCAGTTCTTCACCCAACCCTCCGGGTGCGCGCCAGTCTGAACCGATCAAGCCGCGCAATCATGCGGGCAAGAACCGGATAAAACAACACAGAGAATATAATCTGAGGCACAGCGGCAAACACTAGAAAAGGGGTGACGTTCCCGCCGGATACTACAATTGCAGACAAAATATAACCGACAATGGCCAAAGTGGCAGCAATCCAATCCTGCCAAAAGCCGCGCCAGGGAAATCGGCTTTCGATAATTTCCAACGCAATCATAGTGAACGACCAGAGCAATATGGCACTGCCGAATGGCTGCCCGCTGAACAGATCATCAAATGCACCGAGAGGCACGCCGACCCACATCGGCAAAAGTCCGGGGCGCATTATCCGCCATGCCACTAACATGACGAAGCCAAGCGGAGGGAAAATTGGCATGACACTCGCCAGAAAAATTGCCGGAATGAAACTCGCAAGCATAATTGAGGCATATGGTACGGTAAGTGTGCGCCACGGCGATTGTTCGCGATTGATACGCTGCGAATAACGATCCGCGCGCGAAATGGGACTTAGCCGCCCCATTAGTCTGTCTCTGAAGATGTAGTAACGGTCCCGGGCGGCGGGGCGACTTGTGTCTCATTGCTCAGCGCATCATCAGTAAGCGGCAAGTCAGGTGATATTTGTGAGGCAGCAACAAGTTCCGGTTCGTAGACCGGTTCCACCGATACAAAGTCTGCTTCGGCAGGGTTGGCGATAAGTTGTGCTAGGCCGCCGTCTGGAAGCACTTCGCTCATCACGGCCACAGCAACACCCGGGCGGTAGTACCCGCCAGCACCTGATGTAACGAACACATCACCTTTCTCAAATGGATTTACGCCCAAGTTAATGAGGCGGATGCGTAGCAGTCCGTCGCCGCGCCCTTCTGCGAAAGCGACTGTAGAGTCAGAAGTGCGGCGGACAGGGACAACACTCTCACTATCGGTCAATAACAGGATACGAGAAGAATTTCGTGCGACCTCAAGCACCCGGCCTACCACGCCGCGAGAGCTGCGTACCGGCATTCCTACTTTAACCCCGTCGGTTCGGCCAGCGCTCAGGACCGCAAACCGGCGACTGCTTGATGCGCTTGAGCCTATAAGACGCGTAACTGCGACAGGGTCAATTTCGCTATCTGCAAGCGCCAAAAGTTCCTTTAGCCGTTTGTTTTCCTGATCCAACGCTTCGGCTTCAGCAAGCTTTACGCGGGCAAGTTCGACCTCTTTACGCAGAGCTGCATTTTGATCGGCAGCTTCAAAGTAGCCGGACAAATATTCCCAAACGCTGGTGCTTTGATCGCGTACCACCGCTGTCGCTGTACCAGCAGGCGCTGCTACATCCTGAGCTGCACCTCGCAGCGGAGCGATGTTAGAGGGCTGCCACAATGACAGGACAAGCAGAACAAGGCCCAGCAATGCGCCAAGGCCCGCGAACACGTAGCCTGTAAATACTGAATACTGCGCCTTCTTGGAAAAGCCCGTCCGGCGCGATGATGGCGACGCCATGGCTTACTAGTATCCTTCCTATCCGATGGCTTCATCGGCCCTTTCGTTGCGACCCAAAACGCTTATGCCGTCATCAAAACACCGCGATAGATAGGATCTTCCATCGCCCGGCCAGTTCCGATTGCAACACAGGTCAGCGGATCTTCTGCTATCGACACTGGCAGTCCGGTTTCTTCACGCAAATGCTCATCAAGGCGGCGGATCAGTGCTCCGCCACCTGTCAGCACGATGCCCTGGTCAACAATGTCCGCCGCAAGTTCAGGCGCTGTATTCTCAAGAGCAATCCGTACACCTTCGACAATAGCACCGATCGGCTCAGACAGAGCCTCTGCCACATGCGCTTGATTGATGGTGATTTCTTTGGGCACGCCGTTCACAAGATCGCGACCTTTTAGTGTGATGCTTTCGCCTGCTCCATCTTCAGGGATGACAGCAATACCATAGTCTTTCTTGATCCGCTCCGCGGTCGCATCCCCGATCAACAAGTTGTGGTGGCGTCGGACGTAAGAGACAATCGCCTCGTCCATCTTATCGCCGCCAGTGCGCACCGAAGTCGTGTAAGCAAGTCCGCGAAGTGAAAGCACAGCAACTTCCGTTGTACCGCCACCGATATCGACGACCATCGAACCAACAGGCTCTGTTACGGGCATATCGGCACCAATCGCGGCGGCCATTGGTTCAAGGATCAAATGCACTTCTGACGCGCCGGCATTTGATGCTGCATCACGAATTGCGCGTTTCTCAACAGAGGTTGAACCCGATGGCACACAAATTACGATCTCTGGATACCGAAACAGGTTGCGTTTTCCGTGCACTTTGCGGATGAAGTGTTTGATCATTTCCTCAGCGATTTCGATGTCGGCAATAACGCCGTCACGCAAGGGGCGGATGGCCTCGATGGTATCGGGGGTCTTGCCCATCATCATTTTTGCATCGTCACCAACCGCTTTGACACGTTTGATACCGTTTATTGTCTCAATGGCGACCACGGACGGTTCGTTTAGAACTATCCCCTGATCTTGAACGTAGACCAACGTATTTGCTGTTCCCAGATCGATCGCCATGTTTTGAGATCCGAATTTGAACAGGTTCGAGAAGAAGCTCATTTTATATGCATTCCAAAAGGCTGGAGCTCGCAGTTTGCAGACCCCCCGCAAACTTTTTTAGCCCAAAAAATCGATGTCGTCCTGCGCGTAGCGAATCCCTAACGAAAAGGCCAAAAATTTTGTTGAATTCCGTGCGAGTTTTACCCCGTAGGCCTCGAAATTGCGGCTACGAGCGTCTAGTTTGCGGCAAATGACAGCTCTAGCGCCTAAAATACGCCGCCTTCCGGCAGGTCTTGTAAATCGAATTGCGGCTGGCGAAGTGGTGGAACGGCCCGCAGCAGCCCTCAAAGAGCTTGTTGAGAATGCTATTGATGCCGGCGCATCGCGAATCGCAGTCACCCTAAAAGATGGAGGGCTGACATCCTTAGAGGTTACCGATGACGGATGCGGAATGAGCGCGGCTGATATAGAGCTAGCGCTCGAACGGCATGCCACTTCGAAATTGCCCGACGAGGCGATTGAGATGGTGACGTCGCTCGGATTTAGGGGGGAAGCCTTGCCCTCAATCGCAAGCGTTGCCGAGGTGTCGATCGAAAGCCGTCCGCATGATGCTGATACTGGATGGCGGCGTGTGGTTGACCATGGCAACACCGTAAGTGAAGGGCCGGCTGCGGTTCCTCCGGGTACCAGAGTTCGCGTCCAAAACTTGTACGCCAAAGTGCCTGCGCGGCGCAAATTTCTGCGCACAGCTCGCAGCGAATACATCGCGAGTCTCGATTGTGTCCGGCGTCTTGCGATGGCTCGACCTGATATCGCCTTCACACTTACCAATGAAAATGATGGAAAGCTTCGCAAGAGTCTGGTGACTCAGGGAAATGAAGATCTGCCTTCGCGTGTTGCGCAAATTGTCGCGCGTGAGCTGAAAGACAATTGTGTCGAAATCGAGCTTGAAAGGCCATCACCAAGCGGCATGATGCGGCTAACGGGTATTGCTGGGCTTCCGACATACAATCGCGGTGTTGCAGACCATCAATATCTTTTCGTCAATGGCCGCCCAGTCAAGGACAAGCTGCTAACGGGCGCTGTGCGCGGTGCATATTCAGACATGCTGGCGCGCGATCGCCATGCAGTGCTTGCGCTTTTTCTCGAGATCCCGCCGCAAGATGTCGATGTAAATGTCCATCCAGCCAAAACCGAGGTGCGATTTCGAGATGCAAGCGGTGTACGCGGATTTATTGTTTCCGGCCTCAGGCGTGCCCTTGATACAGGCGACAGACGCTCGGCTCAAGGGCCGGACCGGGGAGCAATGGAGCGCTGGCAACAAGAGCCTGCAACTCAACAAGCTGCGCCTGCATGGCGGTCAATTTTCGAAGGACGCGATTGGTCGGCACCACCTCGAACAGTGGCTGAACAGAGGCTTGATTGGGCTGGCGAACCTGATGTCGCATTGCCTCAAGGTCGCGCTGAAACTGCAGTCCCTCTGCCTGAGGAAACCTCGCAATACCCGCTTGGCATTGCGCGGGGTCAAGTTGCCAATACTTACATCGTTGCGGAAAGCACCGATGGCCTGGTGCTTGTCGACCAACACGCAGCTCATGAGCGGTTGGTGCTGGAGCGGTTAAAGAGTGCTGGCGCAGAAGAAGTTGCGCAGCGGTCCCAAGCGCTACTCGTGCCAGACGTAGTCGAAATGGATGAAGTTGATTGCGATCGCTTGGAGCAGGCTGCTGACGGGCTGGCCCGCTTTGGGTTGATGCTCGAACGCTTTGGTCCATCAGCTATGTTGGTCCGTGCAGTGCCAGCAGCTATTGCAAAGGCAGACCCGGTAAAGCTGCTGCGTGATCTGGCGGATGATATTGCCAAACACGGGATACAATCGGATGGAGGTGCGCTGCTGCTCGCCGAAAAACTCGATTGCGTCCTGGCTACCATGGCTTGCCATGGATCAGTGCGTGCGGGGCGCGTTCTCTCAGTCACCGAAATGAACGCGTTACTCAGAGAAATGGAAGCAACGCCGCGTTCTGGACAATGTAACCACGGAAGACCGACCTGGGTAAAGCTCGATATGGAAGACGTTGAAAAGCTATTTGGCCGACACTAACGCAGCGTCGGCATTACAAGTAAGTTTCAATCAGCGCGATCAGATCGTCGGGGTGAATCGGTTTTGCCAGCGTTTTGTCTGCTCCAACGGTCATTGCCGTAGATATCGCTTGATATTGATCCTGTACGAACGAACCGCTTATCGCGATAATAGGGGCAGGGTGGTGACGGATCTGTTTGAGAGTCGAGATGAGCTTTATCCCGCCATCTTGAATGAAAACACCTTCTTGTTTTATCATCAAATCGGCTATGATGAGGTCGACATTTTCGCTTTCTAAATAAGACAGCGCGTTTGTCGCGTTGGTATGCAATGATACCTCATATCCAGCATCCTCAAGCGACATCTGAAGAAGCGGACCAAATTCTGCATCATCTTCGAGGATCAGGATTCTATACGTGTTCCGGTTTGCCATAGACCTTACATTCTTGCGCAGAGATGCCAGAGCGCCCCCATCAAATTTAGCCGAAATATGCATCACTTTTACATCCCAAAATCGGATCCTGCATCAACTCGCGTGCATTCCTCCAATTTTGAATACGACATGTTTTCTGTCGGCTTAATACGGAAAAGACCCTTAGTAGGTTCGCGTTTTGTAAGCGTGACTCTCTTTTAATATTGATTTGTAGGCGGCCTTGAAATGACCCAACGGTTGCATCACTTGCGATCTATCGAGCGATCAAGGACGTTCCTAATCTGCCACGATGTGACACTGGGGCCAGAAGGTTTTGGAAGAAGGGGCGCAAGAACATCTCCCATTTCTTCGTCGGTAAATCCGGTATAACCTGACATGTATATCAACGGAATTTCCGGTAGAAGCACTTTGGCGCGGCGGGCAAGTTCAAAACCACCAATTCCTCCGGGCATTACGATATCGGTTAAAATAAGATCTGGGCACAGGCCTTCCTCCAGAAGATCTAGCGCCTCTTGGCCCGATCTTGTCCCAATCACCTTGTAATTCAGCTCTTTAAGAACTTCGCTTAATTGATCGAGTAAAAATTCCTCATCTTCGGCAACGAGAATTGTCTCCCCAAATCCTTCAACAAGGGGCGCGAGATCGACGGGCTCTTCCTTGCCGGTCTCTTTCGACCCGCGCGGCAGGTACAATTTGACTGATGTTCCTTCACCTTGCTCTGTGTAAATCCGCAAATCCCCGCCAGCTTGCTGAACAAAGCCGTAAACCATGGAAAGCCCAAGGCCGGTGCCAGAATTCACCCCTTTGGTAGTGAAAAATGGATCTAACGCTCGTGACGCAACATCCTTGGTCATGCCGGGACCATTATCTGAAACTGCAATCTCAACAAAGCGCTGGACCGGATTTGCCCGTCCACCCATTCCGTTTTCGCCGAGCCAAGCCAAAGGAACCTGGTCAAGAGTGCCGACCAAATCAGCAGGCATTTCATCTATGGTGCGAGAATCGATCCGGATAAGGTTGCCCTTATTGTGCTGCATGATCGCGTCGCGGCTGTTCAAGATTAGGTTGAGCATGGCGTTTTGAAGTTGCCCAGCATCACAAAACACCATCTCATCTTGTTCGGCATCAGCAAACAGGACCGTAAGAGAAGCTTCAATCGCGGGTTCTACCAACAGCTTCAATTCGGCATACACATCGCTTACCTTATGAGCCGCAGCCCGAGCTGGCTGCTTTTTTGCAAATGCCAAGAGCCTGCCGGTCAATTCAGAGCCGCGATTTATCGATTTGAGCGCAGCATCCGTTGAACGCCTTCCACGATCACTCAATTCCTCGCGGCGAATTAATTCCAACGCGTATTGCATCGTGTTGAGCAGGTTATTGAAATCATGCGCTATACCACCTGTCAGCTGACCCAAGGCATCAAGCCTTGATTGCCGCTCGATATGCTGTCTGTTGCGCTCCGCTTCCGAAACATCATCAAGCACAACCACAGTTCTAAGGGGCGAAACATCACTGCGCACGACCGAAGATGTGACGCGAACATATCTGCTTTCGCTAGAGTCTTTGGTCGTCATCAGGTGAACCTCACCACCAATCCTTTGACCGGCCAGCGCTCTGGCAATGGGATCGTGTGACATTTCAAGAGGCTGCATATCAGCAGGATCGAGAAACGTTATCTGATCTGGCCACGCGAAGGGAGTCTCTGCGCTTTCGCCAGCCAACATAGCGCGTCCAGAATTGTTTATCATCAAGACGCGTTTTTCCAGGTCCAGTCCGATTACTGCTCCAGAGACGGTATCGAAAACTGTGTTAAGCAAGGCAATGGACAACTCATTGTCTTTTCGAGCCTGGACAAGCTCCGAGATATCCCGGCCAATTCCCAAAACGAATTTTGATCCGTCGCTGTCTTCAAATCGAGCTTTCTTGGTGAAGAGTACGCGGCGCTCTCCGTTTGGAAACTGGATGCTCTCTTCCGTTTCTGAAAAGCCGTTATCGAATGCCAGCCTGTCTTGCTTTAGAAATGCTTCGCGCTCATCTTCATCGTATTGTTCAAGCGTAGTTGAACCGATCACTGATCCCCTTACGTTTTCGGGGTAAAACTTCAGAAAATTTTCGTTGGCTTCGATAATCCGAAACTCTTCATCCTTCACAAATATTGCGTCAGGAATGTGATCGAGCATCAGATTTTGGAACTGCAAAGCCGACTTCAGACTTTGCTCAGATTGGCGTGAAACCGTAACATCTCGTGCTATACCCAGAATGTAAGGCGTGCCATCGGCATCCTCGAAGCGGATTTTTTTCGATTGAAAGGTGCGCGTTTTCTGACCTTCCATTGAAATGTGCTCAAGGGCTTCAGATTGCCCTTTCTCCAAGGCCTCTCGGTCAGCTGCAAGAAACACCTCAACATCATCTGGCGCGATATTTTCAGCACCTGTGCTGCCCAAAATTTGACCTCGCACTTCTTCGGGAAACACATCGAAAAACGCTGGGTTGCCTTTGACATGGCGCGAATGTTGATCCTTGACGAAAACGACATCAGGAATGTTTTTCAGGATCAGTTCTAGAAACTCGCGAGCTCCTTCGGCGCTCATCGTGTCAGTTATCGCCGCAAAATCCGGGTAAGTGAAACCGCCGTCTGACTTGCTCTCGCTCAATATACCGGCCCTAACAAAAGCACTCTAAAATAAGGGTTTTATAAGTATTTCTACAAAAGGCGCCCAGTTCTCAGAGAATTTATTCAATTCATTGCATCTTGAATGACACATTTCGGCGCTATTGTTAAGTGATAACTCGATGGCTGTTTAAGTGTTAGAAAATCGAATCATTCAATCGAGATTACTGAAGGTAAAATCAGTGTCGTGTTGCATCTTAGTCTAGGTGAAAAGGCTACAGTTTTCGCTATTTATTCGCGCTCCACGCACAATGAAATGAGATCAGACGTTGAATTTGAACAACATAATGTCGCCATCTTGCACAAGGTATTCCTTGCCTTCTTGACGCAATTTGCCGGCTTCACGCGCGGGTGCCTCGCCGCCAAGCTCTATATAGTCAGTGTAAGCGATGGTTTCTGCACGAATAAAGCCGCGCTCAAAATCAGTGTGGATTTCTCCGGCAGCTTGAGGAGCTTTTGCGCCTCTCGGAAATGTCCACGCGCGGGCTTCTTTTGGGCCGGCTGTAAAGAAGGTTTGCAAACCAAGTAACTCATAGCCAGCGCGGATTACGCGCGCCAGACCGCTTTCCTCCAAGCCAAGTTCGGCGAGGTATTCAGCACGGTCATCCTGCGGCATTTCGATGAGTTCAGCTTCGATCGCGGCAGAAACAACAACAGCCTGCGCGCCCTCACTTTGAGCTTTGGCGAATACTTTGGCCGAAAGATCATTGCCTTTGGACGCTTCATCTTCGGCCACATTACAGACATACAGAACCGGTTTTGCCGTCAGTAATTGCGCCTGCTCGAACAGGCGAGCTTCTTCATCGTCTTTTGGCTCTGTAAGCCGTGCAGGCTTGCCATCCTTTAGGAGATCCAAGGCCTGGCCGAGCACGCTTGCCAGACTCTTTGCTTCTTTGTCTCCGCTAGTTGCACGCTTTTGTGCATTGGGAACGCGTTTTTCCAGACTATCAAGGTCAGCCAGCATCAACTCTGTCTCAACCACTTCAGCATCTGCAATAGGGTCAACCTTGTTGGCCACATGCTGAATGTCATCATCTTCAAAACAACGCAAAACATGAACAATCGCATCGACTTCGCGAATATTGCCGAGGAATTGATTGCCCAATCCCTCACCTTGGCTAGCCCCTGCAACAAGGCCTGCAATGTCCACAAACCCCAATTGCGTTGCGATCACTTTGGCGCTTTGTGCAATAGCGGCGATTTTCTCCAGCCTCTCATCTGGAACGGCCACCTGCCCCACATTCGGTTCGATCGTGCAAAACGGATAGTTTGCTGCTTGGGCTGCCTGAGTCTCAGTAAGCGCATTAAACAGCGTTGATTTGCCAACATTGGGCAAACCTACAATCCCGCAGCGAAAGCCCATGGCCCTTATCCTTGCTTTATGATCGGTTTTAAAAAGGGAATTGAGGCTTTTGGAGGCTCGCACCCATTATCGAAACCGCTCCATTCAGATTTGGTCGGAAAAGGTCAAGGCTTGCCGCCCGTGAAGGAGTGCAGGGCGGGGCAAGAAAAGGGCGCGCCTCGCGACCACTAAAGCGAGGCACGCCCTATAGGCAACAATTGCGCAAAAGTTGCCTAGTCAGTGCGCACGTTTTCCTTAGATGGGGCAATTTCGTCGGCATTGATTGGCGCGGCAGCCAATCCGGCTGCGAACACGGTCAAAATCAATGGCATTAAGTAGTCTTTTCGCATGTTACCCCCAAACCCCTCTCACTCAATCCCGGCGGATGAGCGAACGGGAGAACAAAGTTGATTAGTTGCTCGCAACAGATGCTAGCGTTGCGATCTCACCCTTGTTGCCATCATTCGTGTCGAACACCTGATTGCGATCGGGGAAAATTGTCATCCCGATGACCATTACGGTGAAGATTGCGGGCAAAATAAACTGTCGGCTCATGATAACGGACACCCCTGCGTCGAATTGCCTATCGCAATTGGTTAATTGCGCTTTGTCGTTGGATTTCGGTGCTAGAGCAGGGCGCCTGCTGTGTCGCGCAGGAAACCGGGACTGTGCCGGCTTGGATCAGCTTTGGTGCAATGGTTTTCAAGGTTAACCATGAGGAAATTCTCACCGCCACCAATTAACCTTGTTGCAGAGCGAGGATAACTTCTTAGCCTTGCTGTCTCAATGCAATTTCGCTCATGAAACGGGACGCGTTTGCATTTGCAAGCCATTCTGCCTCGGCTCCAATAGCTCCTAGCATTGTGGCAAGATCATCTTGTTCGGATTTCGCATAATTACCAAGGACGTGGCTGGTTACGCGATCCTTGCGGCCTGGATGCCCGATGCCAATGCGGACTCTGCGAAAGTCTGGTCCAAGGTGCTTGTCGATGGATCGAAGGCCATTATGACCCGCCGTACCGCCACCTTGTTTCACCTTGATTTTGAAAGGTGCCAGATCAAGTTCATCGTGAAAGACAGTAAGCGCGTCCATTTCCAGCTTATAAAAACGCATCGCTTCGCCAACGCTTCGGCCGCTTTCATTCATAAAAGTCGCTGGTTTTAAGAGTAAGATTTTCGAAGTGCCAATCCGGCCTTCCTGAACCCAGCCCTGAAACTTTTTCTGCACGGCACCAAAACCATGCATATCAGCAAGCACATCCAGAGCCATAAAGCCGATATTGTGCCGATGGAGCGCGTAGCGCGGTCCAGGATTACCAAGGCCAACCCACAACTGCATGCACGCCCCCTAGCGCTACGTTTCATGAAACGAAATACCCTGCAGTCCACAAAACAAAACACCGGACCCCTTTCGGAGCCCGGTGTCTTGGTGATTTGTCACGAAAGAAAAGCGAGGATTATTCGCTGCCTTCTTCGCTATCATCTTTCTGAGCGGTTGCTTCAACCTCGTCGGCTGCGGGTGCCTCAGCATCCTCATCCTTGGTTTCAGATTTCTTGAGCGCAGATGGTGCAACCAGGGTCGCGATGGTGAAATCGCGATCGGTGATTGCGCTTTCGCTGCCTTGGGGCAGGGTGACTTCGGAGATGTGGATAGAATCGCCCACTTCCTTACCCGTTACATCAATAGCAATTTCGCCTGGGATCTTGTCGTTTTCGCAAACCAGTTCCAGCTCGTGCCTGACAACATTGAGAACGCCACCTTTTTTGAGACCCGGCGAATCCTCTTCGTTGATAAAGACAACCGGCACGCTGACTTCGATCTTGCCGCCTTTAGCGAGACGGAAGAAATCGGCATGGGTTGGTCGGTCATTGACGGGATGCAACGCCACATCTTTTGGAATGGCACGAATTGTATCTTTGCCAAGCTGAATTTGCACGATTGAGTTCATGAAGTGACCAGTCATCATCTGACGGACCAGTTCCTTTTCCTCAACGTGGATTGTTACAGGTTCTTCTTTGCCGCCATAAATAACAGCGGGGACCCGACCTTCGCGGCGAAGTGCACGGGAGGCTCCCTTGCCAGCCCGTTCGCGCGCTTCGGCGGGCAGAGTGAGAGCATCGCTCATAATTCGTGCCTTTCGAATGCATTTTTACAGTATTGTCTTCCAGCGCGCCGCCTCCAGGGATGACCAGAACACCGGGAGCGGTGCCATTAGCTGCACGCTGGAAAAAGGCAAGCATTTCTTTGGTTGCACAGGCATCTAACAAAGCAGCTATTCATAGAGCTCCACGGTGTAACCCTCGCGCTCGAGCAGGGCAGGCAATCCGTCTGGTCCAACCAGATGAGCAGCTCCCACTGCGATCAGAGGTTTCGGAGCATCTTCTAGGATAGGGAGCAGTTGGGCGGTCCAATCAACATTACGGTCGAGCAAGAGTGCATCCCGCAATTCCGGGTCAGCCATAATCCCTGACCTGGTTGCCCCTTCTAGCACTGAAAGGTCGCCTCTGAGCCACGCTTCACGAAGTTTCTGCGCCGCATCAGTGCCCAAGCTCGATTCGATAAGAACGCCTTCTAACAAATCGCGCTGATCAGCGATCGCGAGACTATCGAATATGCCAAGCTGTTTTTCTGCGCCCTCCAACTCCTTGATTTGGCGTCCTGCAAAGTCTCTGATGACAGCTTTATCGACACCGTTCGCAGGTTTGCCGGTAGAACCGATATTGGAGAGAAACAGCGCGACAGCCCATGTTTCAGTGGTTTTGAAATCGCTCATAGAAAACCGCGATTTCTCAACCAATTCGGCAAGAGAGTCTGCAAGCTGCGGGTTCACTCGCTCGGGCAAATCAGGCAGGCCGCGAGATGTCGAGAGTTTTGCCATAGTTTCGGCGATCTTCGAAGTGTCAGATAGATTTGCGACCTCGACCACGAGAAGATCGGCATCACCAATCGCTCTTTGCGTCGCACCCGTTCGCCACACAACGCCATCGGGCAGGGCGTGAATTGTACCCAGCATCCACCCTTCGATGTCGCCATCGGCATTCGTAATCTGAAAGACCGGCGGATTGGTGGCCGGGTTTTGTGCAATCTCCTCCGTATCTTCGTCCTGCGCCAGTCCGCAGGCGGTTAGCGACAGCACAAAAAAGGCGAGTGCAAACCTGCGAAGATAGTGCTCAAGACATCGCATCGATGCCGGACAACACTCTATTGTAAACGCTCTGTCTCAATACCGCGCTCTGCAAGGTAATCCTGCACGCTCTTCTCACCTGCGAAATGCAGCGCTCCTGCAGCGATGAACACCGTACCCGGAGTATCGAGGCGATTCTCTATCCAGCCAGCCCACGCCGAATTGCGACTATAAAGCAAGCGTTCGGCAAGAATAGGATTCGCCTCAAAACTGTCATCCATAAGTTCGGCAAGCTCTGTGACTTGTCCAGTAGCCCATAGATCTACGAGCTGATTTAGGATTTTTATCCCTTCAAGTGGATCTTCCGTGCTTTCAATCAAAAATGCCATTTGTGCATCAATTGGCATTTCATCAAATGCTGCCAGCTGCTTCTCGACGGTTTCTAATGCTGCACGCTTAACATCGGGACCAATTTTATCTTCAAGAGAGAATTCAACGCCTTTTTCTGGCGTTAAACCTGATGCGCCAGCAACAATTTGCGTCATTGCCAGCGATGCAAACCATGGTTCCATCGTGTCGAAGGCTTCGGGCGGAATATTTAGCTTTGCAAGACCACCTTCATATTTCGCGCGTTGCTCTTCGGTCATCAAGCTGCGCAGCGTTTGGCCTTCGGGCAGTGTTCCAAGTTTTGCCATAATCGCCCCTACTTCGACCAAAGACTCTGGGGTCATGTCGATTTCGGTCACCAGAGTATCGGAGCTTTCTAACGCAGTTTTGACATTGCCCGAATACCATTCGACCGTGTCAGGCAGCATATGCACCGTTCCAAAGATATAAATCGTGGTGTCTTCATCGGCGACTTGCCACATGGCGGGCACATTCGCTTTTTCCTCAACCAGCTCTGCCGTTGAGGCCTCAGCGGAGACCGGCGCCGCCGCTGTAGCGGTGTCTTCTTGCGAATAAGCACAGCCAGATGAGAACAAGGCCAATGTCGCAGCAGCGGTGGGAAGTAGAGCGCGCAATTTCATGATTTTCTCCTTGATCGTCACAATAGGTAGAGTCGCGGTGAGGTCAATTTCAAAAGTCTTCCATTTCCAGTTGTCCACACACAACTATGCTGCATTGCGGCATTGACGCAATTCAGGGCTTGGGCCATGGGCACGCCCATGAGTTTAGAGCCAGATTTCAAGCCTCAGACGCGCAATCCAAAGGCGTCTTTTCAGGATTTGATCCTGACGCTTCACGATTTTTGGGCCGCCCAAGGCTGTGTGATCCTGCAACCTTATGACATGCGCATGGGGGCGGGTACGTTTCACACTGCAACAACCTTGCGCGCATTGGGACCAGAACCTTGGAATGCGGCATTTGTGCAGCCTTGTCGCAGGCCGACCGATGGGCGGTATGGTGAGAACCCCAATCGGCTCCAGCATTATTATCAATATCAGGTCATCCTGAAGCCTTCACCAGCTGACATTCAGGAGCTTTATCTGGGCAGCCTCAAGGCCATAGGCATTGATCCACTGCGCCACGACATCCGGTTTGTCGAAGATGACTGGGAATCCCCAACTCTGGGCGCCTGGGGTCTGGGCTGGGAAGTATGGTGCGATGGGATGGAAGTCACCCAGTTCACCTATTTCCAGCAAATGGGCGGCTTTGACTGCAAACCTGTGGCGGGCGAGCTTACTTACGGCCTCGAACGGCTCGCCATGTATGTGCAGAGCGTCGACAGCGTTTACGACCTCGACTTTAACGGTCGCGGTACGTCGTATGGTGAGGTCTTCCTCGAAAACGAAAAGCAAATGTCGAAGTGGAACTTTGAGGTCGCTGACACTGATGCTTTGTTTGACCTGTTCACCAAGGCAGAGGCGGAGTGTCAAAACGCGCTCGCCAATGACGTGCCGATTGCGGCTTATGAACAGGCGATTGAAGCGAGCCACATTTTCAACCTTCTCCAAGCGCGCGGCGTCATCAGCGTGCAGGAGCGGGCGAGCTATATGGGCCGAGTTCGCGATCTTGCACGCGGGTCTTGCGAGAAATACGCCAAGCTCCATGAAGAAAAATGGGCGAAAGATTACCCGGAATGGAGCCTCATCTAATGGCTGATTTCCTCCTCGAACTTCGCTGTGAAGAAATCCCAGCGCGCATGCAAAAGGGCGCGCGTGCGGAGCTGGAAAAGCTATTCAGGCGTGAGCTTGATGCGAGCGGCGTTCCTGTTGGTGATCTCACCGTCTGGTCGACCCCGCGCCGCCTTGCTTTGATTGCGCGCGATCTGCCGCTTGAGACTGAGGCTGTGCATGATGAAGCCAAAGGGCCTCCCGTGGGCGCTCCCGATCAGGCAGTCGATGGCTTTTGCCGCAAAAATGGCGTGAGCCGCGACCAGCTTGAGGAGCGCGAGGTAAAAGGCCGTGCGACGTACTTTGCGGTGATTGAAAAGCCGGGTCAGGCAGTGGCTGATCTGCTTGCGGCGGCAATCCCTGCGATTATCCGCGACTTCTCTTGGCCCAAAAGCATGCGCTGGGGCGATGCTTCTATCAGCAATGAAAGCACGCGCTGGGTTCGGCCATTGTCTGGAATTGTCGCTCTGCTTGATGGCGAAGTCGTGCCGTGCGTCACTGATGGCCTTGCGAGCGGTCGTGAGACGATGGGGCACCGGTTCCACTCGACCGGTCCGATCACCATTGCAGGTGCGGACGATTATGCGGAGAAACTGCGCGCGGCCTGCGTGCTGGTGGACCATGAAGAACGCGCAGGAATTATCCGCGAAGGCGCTCGCAAAGCGGCAAAAGCTGCTGGATTGACCGTCGTTGAGGATGAGGGGCTGGTGATCGAAAACGCTGGCCTTACCGAATGGCCGGTGCCGCTTCTGGGCCGTTTTGACGAGGCGTTTCTAGATGTGCCGCCCGAGGTGATCCAGCTGACGGCGCGGGTGAACCAGAAGTATTTCGTGTGCGAAGAGCGCACCCCCGATGGCACCACACGCCTCGCCAATGCCTTTATCTGCACCGCCAACATCGCCGCCGAAGATCCCGCCGTGGTGGTCGATGGCAACCGCAAAGTGCTCGCCGCAAGGCTCGCCGATGCGCGCTTCTTTTGGGAGCTGGATCAGAAGAAAACCCTCGCTGAACACGCCAAGGGTCTGGAGCGGATTACTTTCCATGAGAAGCTGGGCACGGTTGCTGATAAGGTTGAGCGAGTTGCGAAGCTGGCTGCTTGGTTGGTTTTCGATGCCAAAGAACCGAACGGCGACCCCCAACTAACCAGACAAGCCGCTGAGCTGAGTAAAGCAGACCTCGTCACGGAAATGGTCGGAGAGTTCCCTGAGCTGCAAGGCCTAATGGGCGGATACTACGCCGCGACTGAGAAGCTTCCGACCGAAGTCTCCGAGGCAATTCGCGATCACTACAAGCCTGTGGGGCAGTCAGACGAAGTGCCCACAGCCCCGACAACGGTAGCGGTGAGTCTTGCAGATAAGCTCGACAACCTATTGAGCTTCTTCAAGATTGATATTTTGCCGACTGGTTCGAAGGATCCATTCGCGCTTCGCCGTGCTGCGCTGGGCTACATTCGGCTTGTGCAAGCTAACAAGCTTAAGCTCGCTATCGATACGGTTGTGCATGCGTGGGATAGTCAGCCGAACGCCGCCTTGGCCGAGAAACTGACCATCTTCTTACTGGATCGTCTGGCGGTACAACTGCGTGACGAGGGTGTTCGGCACGATTACATCCTGGCATCGCGCGATTGGTTGGGGAATGTTGATACACGTATCGATCGCGTAGAGGCACGGGCTCGAGCGCTCACAGCGTTTTTGAAAACCGACAACGGCACGAACCTCCTCGCAGGCTACAAACGCGCGGCCAACATCCTCAAGAAAGAGGAATGGCAGGCCCCTGAACACCCGGACGGTAAGTCCCTTTCCTTCACGCCTGAGCCTGCTGAAAAGATGTTGATCGACGCGCTTGATGCCTCGGCCCCTAAAGCTGCGGCGGCGGTTGAGGCCGAAGACTTTGAAGCCGCCATGGAAGCCCTTGCGACACTGCGAGCACCCATCGACGCTTTCTTTGACGATGTGATCGTAAATGACCCACAGGCGGACAAACGCGAAGCCCGCCTTGCGTTGCTAGCGCGTTTCCGCAATGCGGTTCACCAAGTCGCAGATTTCAGCCGGATAGAGGGGTAGTCTTGGCTGCCGCCTCCTGTCCATTACCTTAGAATAACGGCTATAAAGCTTAATAAAAACAATAATATGGGGTCGAAAGTTGTGGGTGACAGGGTGTCACCTTTGTCACCTTCTGACACTGTTTTAGGAAATGAAATGTCCAAGAAAACTGTTTACACGTTCGGCGGAGACGCCAAGCACGATGACCCCCGGCAAAAGGACAAAACAGTAACTGGCGGCAAAGGCGCAAACCTTGCTGAAATGGCCAGCATTGGTTTGCCGGTCCCTCCCGGCTTCACCATCACCACCGAAGAATCCGTGCGCTACCTTCAGGACGGCGCGGATTTCGGCGAAGAGCTGCGCGGCGAAGTGGCCTGCGCGCTCGCCCATATCGAAGCGGCGGTTGGCAAAAAATTCGGAGATAGCGCTGATCCGCTGCTCGTCTCAGTGCGCTCGGGCGCTAGGGTTTCGATGCCCGGCATGATGGATACGGTTTTGAACCTCGGCCTCAATGACGCGACTGTCGAAGGGCTGGCGGCGACATCGGGTGATGAACGGTTCGCTTGGGACAGCTATCGCCGATTCATCCAGATGTATTCAGATGTGGTGCTGGGCCTCGATCACGGCCTGTTTGAAGAAGCGCTTGAGATAACAAAAGAGGACAACGGTTACTACGCAGACACCGAGCTTTCGGCGGAAGAATGGAAAAGGCTGGTTACCGAGTTCAAGGCCATTGTGGAACAGGAATGGGGCAAACCTTTCCCACAAGATGTGACCGAGCAATTGTGGGGCGCAATCAGGGCCGTGTTCGATAGCTGGGATTCAGACCGCGCTAAGGTTTACCGCCGCTTGAATGACATACCTGCCGATTGGGGCACTGCGGTCAATGTTCAGGCGATGGTGTTCGGCAATATGGGCGATTCGTCCGCAACAGGCGTCGCCTTTACCCGTGACCCTGCAACAGGTGAGCGCGCCTATTACGGCGAATACCTCATCAACGCGCAGGGCGAAGACGTAGTGGCAGGCATTCGCACACCGCAATACCTGACAAAACGCGCGCGCGATCTAGCCGGAGCCAAGCCGCTCAGCATGGAAGAGGCCATGCCGGATGCCTATGGCGAACTGGCCCGAGTTTTTGACCTTCTGGAAAACCACTATCGCGATATGCAGGACATCGAATTTACGGTCGAACGCGGCAAGCTTTGGATGCTCCAAACGCGGTCAGGCAAGCGCACTGCGAAGGCTGCCCTGACTATGGCGGTTGAGATGGTGAGCGAAGGGCTTATCACCAAAGAAGAGGCGGTAGCACGGATCGATCCAATGGCTCTGGATCAATTGCTGCATCCAACGCTTGACCCGGACGCTGAGCGCCACGTTCTCACTACAGGCCTTCCGGCATCTCCGGGGGCTGCGGCGGGTAAGATTGTGCTCGATGCTGACACGGCAGAGCAATGGGCAGGGCGCGGCGACAAGGTGATCCTGGTCCGAGTTGAAACCTCGCCCGAAGACATTCACGGCATGCATGCAGCACAAGGTATCCTGACCGCGCGAGGTGGCATGACCAGTCACGCTGCGGTCGTCGCGCGCGGAATGGGACGGCCTTGTGTCTCGGGCGCTAATGGAGTGTCGATCGATAGGGCAGGGCGCACATTGCGCATCGGAGACCATGAGTTGAAAGAGGGTGACGAAATCACGCTTGATGGCGCCAATGGTCAAGTAATGCTGGGCATTGTGCCGACAGTCGAGCCCGAGCTAGTCGGTGACTTTGGCACTTTGATGGAATGGGCAGATGTATGCCGCCGAATGCGTGTTCGCACCAATGCCGAAACACCAGCGGATTGCACGATTGCGAGGCAATTTGGCGCAGAAGGCATTGGACTTTGCCGGACAGAACACATGTTCTTCGATGCCTCTCGCATTAAATCCGTACGTCAAATGATCCTGGCCGAGGATGAAGCAAGTCGCCGCAGAGCGCTTGAACAATTGCTGCCAGAGCAGCGCAAGGACTTTACCGAAATCTTTGAAGTAATGGCAGGCTTGCCCTGCACGATCCGGTTGCTTGATCCGCCATTGCATGAATTCCTGCCGACCCGAGATGAGGAATTTGCAGAACTTGCAGATGCAACAGGACTTGGCGTTGACCACCTGAAACGCCGAGCCGATGAACTTCACGAGTTTAACCCGATGCTGGGCCATCGCGGGTGCCGTTTGGGAATCACGTTCCCCGAAATCTACGAAATGCAGGCACGCGCGATTTTTGAAGCAGTCTGTACGGTGCAAAAAGAAAGCGGTGAAGCACCGTTACCCGAAATCATGATACCTTTAGTGGCGACGCGCAAAGAGCTGGCAATTCTAAGGGAGCTGGTTGACCGGGTGGCAAACACGGTATTCGAAGAGCAAGGCGCAAGCGTCGCCTATCTGGTTGGCACGATGATCGAATTGCCGCGCGCTGCCCTAATGGCCGGCGAAATTGCAGAAGAAGGCGAATTTTTCAGTTTTGGCACCAATGATTTGACGCAAACTACTCTGGGCGTTTCGCGCGATGATTCAGCCAAATTCCTGGCGCCTTATGTTGATAAAGGCATTTTTGCGCGCGATCCGTTTGTGAGCCTCGATGTCGAAGGGGTGGGGCAACTGGTCGATATGGCAGCGGAAAGCGGCCGCGTGACACGTCCAGATATCAAGCTTGGTATTTGTGGCGAACATGGTGGTGATCCTGCCAGTATCGCATTCTGCGAAGAGGTCGGGCTCGATTACGTCAGCGCATCACCGTATCGTGTTCCAATCGCGAGACTTGCAGCTGCGCAAGCCGCTTTGGCCATGAAGTGATTGAGTTCGGTGCATCCTAGCGCCACGCGGTAAGTGCAAGCACTTCGAATGTTTCGCTCACTTTGCCATCAGCATCACGACGCTGATCGAACGCCGCTCGTGCCCGTAGAAACGCTGCGCGGCTTAAGGCGGGAGGCCTGTCGGATAAAATCCCGGTGAGCGATTGGTCACGCAAATCGCCAATCATGCGCTCAAAACTTGAGAAACGAACCGTAAGAGTACGGCTGTCAACAACTTGTTTGCTAAATCCAGCCCGAGCTAAAAGTCCTGATGCCGCCTGGTTATCGATCTGGGGGTGAATACGAGCAGCTGGTGCGTTTCCATCTGCCGCCAGCATGATGGCGCGCAGTGAAGGCAAGCTTCCGGCGCCGAGTATTTGAGCGAACATTATACCGTTTTGGGAGAGTGTATTGCGGATATGCAAGAGAGCGCCTGGCAAATCGTTGAGTGTGCTCAAAGTACGAATTGCAAAAATGTAATCGTAAGGCGCAAACGGCCAAGGTCGTTCTTCATCAAAGCTTCCCAAAGCTTTTGGAACGGCCTGAAAACCACGCGCTTGCAATTGTGAGGCTAGTTGTTCTGAAGCGGCACCAAAAGAGAGTGCCTTGCCCTCAAATAGTTGCATAAAATCAAGGCGGTCCACGCAATCTTCGATCATTTCCTGATCTAGCCAACTGGCTGCATCGGGCATTTGCGCGAGCGTCCGCGCACGTCGATTGCGCAGTCGACGGCGGTTTTGGTCGAAGATATTTGGAATGCGATGCTGCGGCATACCCAAGCCACTGCCGTGCTTGTCAAATATGCGCAAGGCATGTGAGGATTTACCCATGAAATTGGGGGCACATCTTACGCAAGGCATCATGCCATTGGTGGATCTTGTCTATCCCCCCCGGTGCCCAGCTTGCGGAGTTGCAACAGTCTCGCAGGGAGGCTTGTGCTTGGAATGTTGGAGCGGGATTGAATTTCCCCCAATTGTCGAAACTAAGTTGAACGGCGGTGGAAGTGTGTTGCTTGAACCAGATGTTATTGCAGCAACGTATTACAACGACGTATCACGCAGGCTCGTTCTGGCTTACAAGCATGGCGGAAAAATCACTCTGGCGAAATTGCTTGGACAGATGATTTCCTCTCGAATGCCTCCGCGCGATATTGGTGCTCCTCCCTTGATTATTCCCGTTCCGCTTCATCGAAGTCGTATCCTGCATCGTGGATTTAATCAGGCCGCATTATTGGCCAAAGAATTGGCAAGACGTTGTCATGGTGAGATTTTGGTTGATGGGCTTCGACGCACTAAAAGGACACCATCGCTTGGCGGTCTGGACAAGGAAGAGCGCCGCGCTGCACTTAATGGGGCGATATGTGTCTCAAAGCGGGCAACGAAGCGGATAAATGGACGCAACATCATTCTTGTGGACGATGTCTACACGAGTGGAGCAACAAGCAATGCGTGCGCCTCAGCCCTTCAGATGTCAGGTGCAAAATCAGTCCGTGTAGCCTGCTTTGCGATAGCGATTGACCATTAGAGTGAAAAACCGCCAACGCGGTTTCTCTCAACCACTTTCTTAAGACCAATCCAAAAACACAACGCCCGGGGTCAATATGACCCCGGGCGCCACGTGACGAAATAAAGTGGATCCGCTTCTAAAAAAAGCAATGATGGCGACCCCCTAACTTCGCCATCAAGACCCTATCTCTCATCGTTCAACCAAACGCGCTGACACCCCGCTGTCAGCTGCTGCTCAGTCACCCCCTGAACTAGGCCTTGGGCCGATTGTTAGGTGATAATCATCCTTCTTTCAAACCAAGCCGTGAATCTAAAGGTCAAATATCCCTAGGGTCCGATTTTGGGTCAGCTGTGTGTTGATCGTGCAACAAATTATCCCACAAGAAAGTCCACTCAACGCAAAGTATGAATAGAGTGTTTTAGTCGGCACTGCGTGTGTAGAGACCGCCAGTGTTGTACCCGCAATCCCAGCAAAGGGGTCGTTCATGACCGAAAAGAAAGAACTTACAAAACAGCAGCGAGAGGAAGGGGACTTATTTGCGCCCAAATTCGATGAATGTGGCCTGATGGCTTGCGTTGTGATGGATGCGCAATCTCACGAAGTGCTCGTTTTGGCTTTCATGAACAAAGAGGCCTTGGAATTAACCTTGGAAACGGACGAAGTGCATTTCTGGTCACGTTCGCGCAACTCACTTTGGAAGAAGGGCGAAACTTCAGGCAACATACTGAAAGTTTGCGAAATTCTGGTTGATTGTGATCAAGACGCCATTCTCGTGAGGGCAGAGCCTGCTGGACCAACGTGTCATACGGGACGCAGTTCTTGCTTTTACAGAAGGATTGAGAAGTCTGCGAAAGGACCCATGCTCTCGCAAAGGTAAAGACTTGACGCTCACGTAAGGGTAATGTACCTAGGCGGCATGTCTACAGCATCTATCGACACTCATACCGCTGCAAACACTCCATCCAATGGGCAGCGCGTTAATCGTGCACATCTCGAAACACCAGATGCGCAACAGCGGCGCCAGTTTTCGATTTCAGATCTAACATCGGAGTTTGGATGCACAGCACGAGCTTTGCGTTTTTACGAAGATGAAGGGCTGATCAGTCCGGCACGCGTGGGCCTAACTCGCGTATATTCAAAGCGCGATCGCGCAAGGTTAGCATGGATCATGCGTGCAAAAAACGTCGGCTTTAGCCTAACGGAAATTCGCGAAATGATCGATCTATATGACCTTGACGATGGTCGTGTAGAGCAACGCCGTGTCACGATCGAAAAATGCAAGTCACACATTGCAAAACTCAAAGCGCAGCGTGCAGACATTGAATCATCGATTAAAGAATTGTCGCAGTTTGTTACTGAGATCGAGAAGCTCGACCTCAGCTAGTAGTCAATTGTGCCGAAAAACAGATTGAAAAATCAACTCACGAAGGGATCTTGTGATGCCAACTTACACCGCTCCTACCCGCGACACGCGCTTCGTCATCAACGAAATGCTTGATCTGGCAAGTTACGGAAATTTGCCAGGTTTCGAAAACGCAACGCCAGACATGATTGATGCCGTGATTGGTGAGGCTGGCAAGTTTTGTGCTGAAGTTCTCGCGCCGCTCAATCAGGTCGGAGATGAGCAAGGTTGCACCCGTCACGATGACGGAAGCGTGACGACTCCCGACGGCTTTAAAGATGCATATACAAAGCTCATCGAGGGTGGTTGGACCACACTGACGGGAGCTGAGGAATTTGGCGGTCAAGAGTTACCGCATGTCATGGGGTTTGCGTTTGAGGAATACATGGGAACAGCCAATCAGGCTTTTGCCATGTATCCAGGTCTAACTGGAGGTGCGGCAGCCGCATTGGCAGCGGCAGGCAGCCAAGACCTAAAAGAGACATATCTGCCTAAAATGATCTCTGGCGAATGGTCAGGTACGATGAACCTGACCGAGCCGCATTGCGGGACAGATCTCGGTATGATCCGCACCAAGGCAGAACCTCAAAGTGACGGATCCTTCGCGATCACCGGCACCAAGATATTCATTTCCGCTGGCGAACATGATCTTACCAGCAATATCATTCACCTCGTGCTTGCGAAGACACCTGGTGCGCCAGACAGTTCTAAGGGCATCTCTTTGTTCGTGGTTCCCAAATTCATCCTTGATGAGAATGGCGAGCCGGGTGAACGCAATGGTGTTTCTTGTGGCTCAATCGAAAAGAAAATGGGCATTCATGGCAATGCGACGTGTGTTCTCAATTATGATGGAGCCAAAGGCTGGCTTGTCGGCGAGGAGAACAAAGGCCTCGCTGCCATGTTTGTAATGATGAATGCGGCGCGGCTTGGCGTTGGCATGCAAGGTCTCGCTCAGGCAGAAGTTGCCTATCAAAACGCCGTAACTTACGCGCTAGACCGTCGTCAGGGGCGGGCTCTTACTGGTCCTGCTGACAAAGAGGAAAAGGCTGATCCGATCTTTGTACACCCGGACGTGCGCCGGATGCTGATGGATGCGAAAGCCTTTAATGAAGGCATGCGGGCGCTGTGCCTGTGGGGTGCGCTCCAAGTGGATCTCACTCACAAAGCGCAAACCGAAGAAGAGCGCCAGTTGGCTGACGACCTCATTGGTCTTATGACCCCGGTCATCAAAGGCTATGGCACGGATAAGGGTTACGACATCGCCAACAACATGCAGCAGGTTTATGGCGGCCATGGATATGTCAAGGAATGGGGAATGGAGCAATTCGTTCGCGATAGCCGGATTGCCATGATTTACGAAGGCACAAACGGGGTTCAGGCGATGGACCTTTGTGGGCGTAAACTTGCTTCGAATGGTGGCCGAGCAGTTCAAGCGTATTTCGCAGCAATTGAGGAAGAGATCGCTTCTGCCAAGCAGATGGAGGGGCTTGCCGACATGGCAGAACGGATGGAAAAAGCGCTTGGCGAACAGAAGGCGGCAACCGGTTGGTTCATGCAAAATGCAATGGCGAACCCCAATCACCTTGGTGCAGGCGCGCATCATTACATGCACATCATGGGTATTGTCTCGATTGGCTTTATGTGGCTCAAAATGGCGCAAGTCGCCAAGGCTGCTCTAGAAAACACGCCGGAAGATGCTGCGTTTTATGAGGCCAAGCTGACGACTGCGGCTTATTACTTCGAACGCTTCCTTCCTGATGCTGGCGCTTTGCGGCGTAAGCTTGAGGCAGGTAGTGATAATATGATGGCTCTGCCCCAAGAGGCTTTTGCCACTGCTGCTTAATGCCAGTTTTATAAGACGAAACATCGGGCTCGGAAGCGGACGCTTTCGGGCCCTTTTTCGTGCATTGAAAGCCCGATTCGTTGGCTTTGTACATACTGGAGATGCCCATTTTGGTGGGGTGGGGGGCGTCTTGTGCAGGCCGTTTTCCCAAAACGAGCGTAAATGACCCCGCGCGAAGAATAACGCCGCGCGCCCAGGTAGGAAAATCGCGCCGGCCGGTCCGCTTGTCTTGGTCTTGATCGTCTCCTAGCGTCATGCACCAACCAACAAAGCGCCATCACAAAGCGCACACCTACAAGAAAAGCGCCTTCAAATGGCGCATGGGGGAAAGATCAATGCGCGTATGGACACTCGGCTTGGCGCTAGCAGCCTCAAGCTTTGCCGCTGTCACCACCGCACAGGAATACGATGCAAAGATCACTCGCACGACTTATGGCATTGCTCATATCGAAGCGGATGATTGGGCAAGCGTAGGATACGGCGTCGCCTATGCCTATGCGCAGGATAATATCTGCATGCTGGCAGAGGAATTCGCCACCGTTGCAGGCACCCGCTCACTGCATTTCGGCCCAGAAGCTAAAAGCACTCTGGGTTTTCGCGAAATGGACAATGTCGCATCCGATCTTTTCTATCGATCACAGGTTGATCTACAAAAGTTGGAGGTGAACGCAGCCTTCCAAAGCTTCGAAACGCTCATGCTGTTTAAGGGCTTTGTCGCAGGCTATAATCGTTATCTGAAAGACACGGGCAAAGACGGTCTGCCGCTTGCGTGCCGGGGCAAGGAATGGGTGCGCCCGATCACCCGTGATGATGTGCTGCGTCTCAATGAAAAACAAATGCTGCTGGCAAGCTCTCTTGCATTGGCAGGCGGGATTGCGACTGCCGCGCCTCCGGGTGAACCGCAAGCAGCGCTGGACCTCACATTCCCCCAAAAGGACGAGCCGACCTTTGGCAGCAATGGCTGGGCCTTTGGAAGCGATGCAACGGAAGATGGACGAGGGCTTGTGATTGGCAACCCGCATTTCCCATGGGAGGGGCCATCGCGGTTTTGGCAGATGCATGTCCGCGGCCCTGATGGCTATGATGTGATGGGCGTTGGCATTGCTGGCACGCCCATTCCAACGATTGGCTTTAACAAGGATGTAGCCTGGACCCACACGGTAACCGCTGCACGGCATTTTACTGTTTATGCGCTGGTGTTGTCGCCCGATGATCCGACGGTCTACATGGTCGATGGCGAGCCTGTCGAAATGGAACGCCGTGAGATTAACGTGCCTGTTCCAGATGGCGCAGAGCCGATCACCCGCACACTTTATTCGACACAGTTTGGCCCTGTTGTCACGGTTCCGGGAAGCGGCGTCCAATGGTCAAGGCAAATGGCCTTTGCCCTGCGCGATGCCAATGCGGGCAATCAACGTGCGCTTGATGCATGGCTTGGGATCGGACGGGCGAAAAACGTCGGCGAAATTGAAAAAGCTGTCAGTGATACGCTCGGCATTCCGTGGGTGAATACAATTGCCGCTGATCGCGATGGCAATGCTCTTCATGCCGATATCACTGCCGTGCCCAATGTAACAAAGGATCTGATCGAGGTCTGCTCCACGCCTTTCACCGCGCTTGTCGCTGCTCAAGTCACCCTGCTCGATGGCACAAGAAGCGAATGCGATTGGAAAAGCCGCGAAACCACTGCGCCTTATCCGGGGCTTCTGCCTGCCAATGCCCAAGCATCGCGCACGCGCCGCGATTATGTGACCAATTCCAATGACAGCTATTGGATCAGCAATGCAGAGAGCAAATATGAGGAATTGTCTCCGATTTTGGGAGCGTATGGCAAGCCATTGAGCTTGCGTACGCGGTCCAATTTTGCAGAAACCGAGAGAAGTCTGGCCGAAGCTAAGATGGACCATGAACGGGCCAAAGAACTGGTTTTTGGTAATAATAGCTTGGCCGCGATTATGGCTTTCGAACGGTTGCTGCAAATCTGTCCCGAAAAATCACGGGTAAGCGCGGCGTGTGACGCGATTGGTTTGTGGGATCAAAAGTTCAACAGTGACAGTCGATCTGCATACATCTTTGTCAAATTTTGGGAAAAAATAAGAGATAAACCCGGACTTTGGGAGGTTCCATTTGACCCATCAGAGCCCATTGCGACACCCAATACATTCAAGACTTCCGGAGACAGAAAGGCTGCTTTGCTCAGCGCATTGGAAGAATCCGCGAACGAGATTATGGCGCAAGGCATCCCG
The DNA here is from genome assembly GCA_964352245.1 of uncultured Porphyrobacter sp. Taxonomy (GTDB): domain Bacteria; phylum Pseudomonadota; class Alphaproteobacteria; order Sphingomonadales; family Sphingomonadaceae; genus Erythrobacter. The sequence goes on along the minus strand of CAYGQX010000020.1, from coordinate 737 downwards.
CTCAATGCGCCATGGGGCGAGGTTCAAGTGCGCCTTGCCGGTGATGATCGCATTGCGATCCACGGCGGGCCGGGAACAGCCGGCGTCCTCAATATGCAGCGATCACGCCCAATCGAAGGCGGGATAACTCCGGTGCACGGATCAAGCTATATCCAGATCGTCGGATTTGATGAGGATGGCCCGGTGGCCGATGCAATCCTTAGCTATTCACAATCCACCGATCCTGCATCCCCGCATTATTCAGATCAGACGCATGCCTATGCGCAGCAGGATTGGCACCGGCTGCCGTTTAGCGATGAGGCGATAGAGGCGGCACGGATTGGGGAAACGGTGAAGCTTACGCAGTAACTTTGCGCTCCTTGTGACTCCCGCGAAGGCGGGAAACCATGATCGGTCGCACCCAAATTCGCCAACAATCGTTGGATCCCCTCCTTCGTTGGGATGACAAATGCCGGAGTGGTGCCTGCTTACTCCACAGGCAGGAAGTCCGGTACTGACAAATACCGCTCTCCCGTGTCGTAGTTGAAGCCCATGATGCGAGTGCCTGCATCCAATTCGGGGAGTTTCTTCGCTATGGCCGCAAGCGTTGCGCCTGATGAAATGCCGATCAGCATGCCTTCTTCGGCGGCGGCACGGCGGGCCATTTCTTTGGCAGCATCGGGATTGACGACAATTGCGCCATCAATAGCATCGGTGTGCAGGTTTTCAGGAATAAAGCCTGCACCAATGCCTTGAAT
>CAYGQX010000019.1:0-37489 GCA_964352245.1 uncultured Porphyrobacter sp. | reverse complement strand
TCAAAAGCGCAGTGCCGTCAAGATCGACGCGCGCAACCCCGATACCACCACCGGCTCCGGTGTGTAACACTGGGCCTTACATCGTGTTCTTCGATTGGGATGAGTCCGTGCTTACAACGGACGCGACTACAGTGCTTGATGCCGCCGTGACGGCATATGCAAATTGCGGTAGTGCCAGCGTAATGCTTGCGGGCCACGCTGACCGTTCGGGTAGCGTCAGCTATAATATCGGCCTAGCTGAGCGTCGCAATGCATCTGTTCAATCGTATCTCACGGGCAAGGGTATCCCTGGTACTCGAATCAACAGCAATGCATTTGGTGAAAGCCAGCCGAAAGTTCCAACTGCCGATGGTATCCGCGAACCTCAAAACAGGCGCGTGGAAGTATCCTACGGACCTGGATCTGGAATGTAGACCCTTCGCAAGAAACGCGAATTAGGAAAGGGGGCTAAGTTAATCTTAGTCCCCTTTTTTATTAGGCTTACAAGCTCGTCGGCCAGCATGACGTGAGAAGAACCGACTAACCCCTTCCGCGGAGCGGCACGTAAAAAGGAGGACTCTAGGCTCAATCAAAGTGGTCAAAAGGAAGAATGTAGCAGTGGCGAATCTCCTCATCCGCGGAAGCATCAACGATTGACGCGCAGCTGCTGCTGCACCAAGCGCCGACGCGTTCATCATATTGGCGAAGAAACTCGCAGAATAGAAAATAATAATGCTTTGGGTAGTGAACGGTAGGTGGATCAGTGGAGACGCCGCGCGACCAACCCAGACAAGACGCCTAACACTCAGCCGTCGGGTCGGGATGCTTTCAGATAGTCAGCAAACGCTCCCCAAAGATCGCCTTGCGAAAACCCGCCACAAGCTCAGATGCTCCAAGGAAAATGGCGATCTCCGACTTCGCGGTACCTGAGGCCCGCCCCGCATACTCGGACACCAAGCCAGAATTGGTGTACACTGTGAAAACGACCAACCCATATCCCCGAGAACAACGGTCAGAAATACCGCCGCCCCAGGTCAGGATGAAAGTCGCTAAATCGCGTGATCGGAACCCCGAAACCCAACTAAAATTGCATAACAGCCAATAGCAAGAAACAACCATTTGTCGGGCATTTCGAAACTGCTGCCATCGAACCCAGTGATGACTTTAGCCGATGCGGGTACGAGCACAGCCAAAACAATATCAAGGATAAGAATGCCTACAAGCTCCAATCATAGCCGATGATCCAAACCAAACCCTCAAAGAAGCCATTGAAGAGGGCTAGGTTTTTTGTTTCGATCAGGTCAATTGTTCCCCGAATGCGTCGCATTGGGATCTTAACCCAAAACGCCACTATGAGCCCATGTATGCTCACGGCTAGGAAAGCAGCTTGCCGTCCTACAATTCCCCCAAGATCTCCGCTAGAATACCTCGAATTTCAAGCGTCGAATATGTACGCACCAATAAGTAGATAGATTCTGCCGCCAATATTGAGGTCAGAAGAATAGACAGCTAATGTCGCCGACTGTCTCACTCGGCCACCTGTTTTGGCTACCGCAAACGTCCCAGCATTCTTCGCAAACCCCGAAGGCACAGTCGTCGTTGACCAAAGCGTCGGGCCAATCGCTAACAAACGAACACGTTTCCAACTGCCAGCTAGGGTCCGGATTCATTAGAGCCACCAAGTGACGAAGGCTGCGATGGCGATTGTAGCCATGAAGGTCTTGATGTTCCGGTCGAACCGGGTTGCTACGCGTCGCCAGTCCTTGAGGCGGCCAAACATGCGCTCGATGACATTGCGCTGACGGTAGATTTGCCGGTCATGCTCGATCTGCTCTTTTCTATTGGACTTTGACGGGGTTGATCGGCGTGGAGCCGCGCTCGATCAACCAAGACGGCAAGGCGTTGCTATCGTAGCCTTTGTCGGCAACCAGATAATCCCGGCATTGATCGTCTGAATGGCGACCTTGCCATCATGCGTATTGCCCGGTGTCAGCAGGAGGACGTGCGGGCGGCCTTTCTCATCGCAGACGGCGTGGAGCTTGGTGTTGCGGCCACCTTTGGTGATGCCGATACCAACATGGGCCAAGCCCCCCCTTTTGCGCCACAAGCAGTGCGGTGGACCTTGATGCAGTACTTGTCGATGAAGAGCTTCTATGGGCACCACATCCACTCCAGCGAGGTCGGCAAAGATGCGTTCCCACACGCCACCGTTCGGCCCAGCGCCTGAAGCGGTTGTAGAGCGTCTTCTTCGGTCCATAGATGTGCTCGGGGCAGTCGCCCCAGCGACCACCGCTCTTCAAGGCACGGACAATCCCCGATAGCACGCGACGGTCATCCACTCTCGGCATACCGCGCGTGTCGGTCGGCAGCAGCGGCTCAATCCGCGCCCACTGCTCATCCGAAAACCAGAAGAAATTCGCCATACATCATGCCTCCTTGTTGAAAGCACGTGAATCAGATCTCGATGCAGATGGGAACCCCGTTTATGGGTCCGAAACCTAGTTTAGTAAGTGTAAATCCGAATAGAGAATGCAATTTCGCCAATCATGCCCTGTAAAAAAGCTGATATGAGAATTATTCCATATATCAGTCTGTCGAAAAATTCAGAGATTATTCGATTAACAAAATCCCCAGTGCACACCAAAATTGCACCCGGGAACCGATGTATTTAGGTTTTCTTGTTACTTACTCGAATTATACGTCAAGCTTATGCTCCTTCAGCGTACAATTATCACACGGGCTGAAGCGCCTAGGGCCACATCTCCTTATACGGCATAAGTAGTGTTATCTTCGATTTTTGCATCCGCAAAACCCTTCTTGCGAAGACGGCATGAATCGCACAAACCGCAAGCTTGACCGTTCGAGGTAGGATCATAGCACGACCAACTCCATGCTGGATCAAGCTTCAATCTTGCAGCCTCTCGGGCAATCTGAGCCTTGGTGAAATGCTGAAGTGGAGTGTGCACTTTGAATGCAGCCCCCTCAATGCCCGATTTCGTTCCAAGCTTTGCCGTCTCTGCAAACCTCTCGATGAACGCAGGCCGGCAGTCGGGATAGCCTGAGTAGTCGAGGGCGTTTACACCGATAAAGATATCACGCGCGCCCCACGCCTCGGCGCAGGCGGTCGTCAGAGAGAGAAAAATCAGATTTCTAGCAGGTACGTACGTTACAGGAATATCATTCCCGATACCTATCTTTGGTACATCTATGTTATCTGTCAGTGCTGAGCCGCCAAAGGCGCGAAGGTCCATAGTGAACTCAGTATGGTCTGGGATATTTAGTTCTTTGACTATGCGCTTGGCCGCCAAAAGTTCGGGCCTGTGCCGCTGTCCGTAATCAATCGTAAACGCCTTAACCTGAAAACCCTGCTCCTTTGCAAGGGCTGCTGTAACCATTGAATCAAGGCCGCCTGAGAGCAGCACAATGGCTTTCGAAGAGTGACTGTTTTGCGTCATGATGAGGCGATGCTACAAGGTCATCTGACCGCAGAGCAAGTTTTAAGATACTTCTGCACAATCCAATCCAGTTCGACGTGCCTCCGCGGCGAACTGGAAAGGTATTCCTTGTGCGATCCCTTGAGTCTCAAGCTGCACCAATTTGGCATTCTCACGTCGAATATCAGTACGGCCATATCCGTCCCCTCGGCAAGTGTATTGAACGGTTGTTCTGTTTGCCGAGTCCTCGATCACAAAGCGACTGCAACCCTTTTGTGAGTGCCCAAGTTGAATCAATTCTTCGCCAGTCCTGACGCATATTTTCTGGTTTGCACGCTTATCGCGAAACTCAACTGTCCATTCACCAGGGGACAGAGTCGGCAGCATCGTCAGGCTCGAATCTTGTACAACGGCAGATGCCAGCGGCATACCGAGTGTTGCACCCAATCCCAATGCCAATAGCATCAAAAAAAGTCGCATTGTTGAATCATCCTACAATTTTTTGCGCGGGCAGAAAGGATATCGCTCGTTTTGACAGGTTTTCAGACAATCTGCGTTAGCGTAATCGAACGTCACGTCACTTTAAATACCGTTGAACAAAATGCGCAATCTACCAAGATAATGCCATCTTCGTTCCGCATTGCCTCCTGATCTTCAGCGGGAAACCTAGAGATCACAGACGTATAATACTCTTGGCTGCAGCGGCAACCTTTGCGCAAATACAGGTGCGGCTGGACACGAACCTGCTCCTCTTCATGGAATAGCCGCCATACAATGGCCTCCATAGATAGCGACTGGTCGACTAGCTCCTCGTGTTTGATACTTGCAGCCATGATGGATACATGTTCCCAATCCGGATGGTCTAATCGCACGTGCAATCGCTCCCGACCTTCTTCCCCATCGGCAAGATGCTGAACCAATAGCCCGGCAGCCAATTTCTTGGCGCCATTCGACTGTGTCGCAATTCTTACAATTGTTGGCACTTGTTCGGATTGGCCAAAATAGGCTTCTACCGCCTCTGCCAAGGTTTCGCCCTCCAGCGGCACAATTCCCTGATGCCGGCGCCCTTTGCCCGTTTCAAATGTGATTGTGAGATAACCCCGACCAAACAGCGCATCCAATGATGGGTTGGCTCCCAATCCCTCCAGAGCAGCCTCGTCAAAATCGACGTACCCACGCATAACGCCCCCTCGGAAGTCGCAGACAAGCAGGGAAACTGCGCCTGATTCAGTTTGGGCCTGTAACGTTAACTGAGCATCATCCCCTTCATGCTTCAAAAGCCCCCCCATCAAGGCTGACAGCACGAGAGCTTCACTAAGTAAATGCATAATCGGTGGCGGATAGTCGTGCGCAGACAACACGTCATCTAGTACAGCATCCAAACGGACCGCCCGACCTCGAGCGTTTCGCGCTGGGATTGTGAAACCTAGCAACTTGTCGGAAAATGTTTCGGCAATCGCATCCATGAAATCTATATGGCTCTAATATCTGCCTACTGTAAGGGAACACATGGCAATCGCCTAAGAAATTGCCACTCAAAGCTTACCAAAGGCCCAAAGCAGGATCGATTTCTGAGCGTGAACCCGATTTTCAGCTTCAGCAAAAACAACCGATTGACCTCCTTCAAAAACATCCTCGCTGACTTCCTCACCGATATGCGCCGGCAAGCAGTGCAGAAACACAGCGTCTGGCCTTGCTAAACGCATGAGTTCGCTGTTGACTTGGTAAGGCTCCATCGCGGCTCGTTTCTCATCAGCGACAACCTGCCCCATCGAAAACCAAGTATCGGTCACAAGAACATCTGCGTTATGTGCTGCCGATTTCGCATCTTGCGTGATGGTCACGGTTGAACCGGCAGTCTGCGCAAACTCAACATATTCAGGATCAGGCTCATGCCCGTTTGGAACGGCGACACGAACATTGAATTTGAAAAGTCCGGCGGCTTCGAGAATTGAGTGGAGAACGTTGTTACCATCGCCAAACCAAGCGACCTCCAGACCAGGCAAGGCCTTTCCTTGCTCAGCAAGGGTCAAGAGATCGGCGACTATTTGGCAGGGGTGCGAACGGTCGGTTAGGCCATTTATCACCGGGACACTGGCATGCTTCGCCATTTTTTCGATCTTGGCATGATCATCCGTTCTGAGCATTATGCCATCGACCATCCTGCTCAGGACGCGCGCAGTATCTCCGATACTTTCACCGCGCCCCAACTGACTTGATGCAGATTCAAGAAAAAGGACCGTTCCGCCCAATTGGCGCATCGCAATTTCAAAACTCACACGCGTTCGGGTTGAATTCTTCTCAAAAACCAGAGCCAACACATGCCCTGCCAAAGGCGCATCTCTGTCAGGCGCGCCCTTAGGCAGGCCATTTCGAGCAGATTTCCGATCTATTGCGTCGGCCAGCATCGCTGCCAGTGCATCACTGCCTGCATCTTTGAGGCTAAGCAAATCGCGTAAGTGTGACATCAAGCCTGCTCGGGAATTTTGAAACCTGCAGCGCCTGCTGAAAGCTTATCGAAGAACTCATCCATTTCAGCATCACCAATCACCAGAGGCGGGATGATGCGCAAGGTCTGATCACCAGCGGCGACGGTGAGCAATTGGTGGTTGTCGCGAAGGTGTACAAAGAAGGGTCGACTTTCGACTTTCATTTTAATCCCCAGCATCAGGCCTTTGCCACGGACCAACTCGAACAATTCTGGGTAATTTCCGATAAATTGTTCGAGACGAGAGCGAAGCCGTTCACCTTTCTCACGCACTTCAAGCAGAAATTCCTCGTTGGCGACGGCATCCATCACAGCTCCGCCAGCGGCCATTCCCAGCGGATTGCCGCCATAGGTCGAACCATGCGTTCCAAATGTCATGCCGCGCGCAGCCTTTTCGGTCGCGAGTAGCGCGCCGAGCGGAAAGCCTCCTCCCAAGCCTTTTGCCGTGGCTAGAACATCAGGCTCAATGCCATATTGCTCATAAGCATACAGAGTGCCTGTGCGTGCCACCCCGCATTGCACTTCGTCTAGCACCAGCATCAAATCATGCTCGTCGCAAAGCTCACGCAGACCCTGCATAAACTCGTGCGATGCAGGCCTTATACCACCTTCGCCTTGTATTGGCTCCACCAAGAAGCCCGCCGTGTTGGGACCAATAAGTGCCTTGGCTGATTCCAGATCATCAAATTCTGCGTATTTAAAACCATCCAGAAGCGGCGAGAAGCCATGATGCATCTTGGTTTGATTGGATGCGCTGATCGTCGCCATAGTCCGCCCGTGGAACGCATTCGCAAAGGTGATCAGTTCAAACCGGTTCTTATCGCCATCATCTCCTGCATTTTGATGATAAGCGCGCGCGCATTTGATCGCTGCTTCGACCGCCTCTGCACCTGAATTGGTAAAAAAGACCGTGTCTGCAAATGTGTTGTCGACCAATTGCTGAGCCAACTTTTCACCTTGCGGACTTCCGTAAAGATTGGAGACATGCATCAGCGTTGCTGCTTGATTCTGTATGGCGGAGATCAAGCCCTGATGTGAGTGCCCTAGCAAATTGACGGCAATACCACTTGCAAAGTCAAGATAGTGGGTACCATCCTCGTCAATCAGATGGCAGTGCTCCCCACGAACGGGCCGAACACCGCAACGCGGATAGACGGGCATAAGAGGCTTAATCGACATGTGAATGATCCAGTTCGAATGAGGTGTGGTGGTCAGGCCAAAAGAAATGGCGACCCTTCATAAGAGCCGCCATCGTTATCGTCTCAGGCCGCCCTTAAAATGCGTCAAACGGCCAATCTATGCGGGTGAAGTCTTACGACTGGACAGGCACAAGATTGACCGCAGAGTGCTTGCCTCGTCGATCGACTTCGAGGTCAAACTCGAAACGCTCACCCTCATTGATAGCAGTTAAACCAGAGCGTTCGACTGCGCTGATATGCACGAATGCATCAGGCTGGCCATCATCGCGCACCAGGAAGCCAAAACCCTTCATCGAATTAAAGAATTTGACGGTTCCTGTTGCCTTTTCACCGGTCAGTTCACGCTTTGGAGGGGTGCTTGCCGTCTCAACGGCAATCACCTCCCCTACTACTTGAAGATCCTGTGCGGACACTTTGCCGCCACGATCAACTAAGTTAAATTCGAGCTCTTGTCCCTCAGCCAACCCTTCAAGACCAGCTCGCTCAACAGCGCTGATGTGCACAAACACATCTTCTCCGCCACTTTCCTGAGCGATAAAGCCAAAGCCTTTTTGTCCATTGAAGAATTTCACGGTGCCTTTGCCAGTACCGACGACCTGGGCAGGCATACGATTAAAGCCCCCGCCTCCATCACCAGAACCGCCCGGACCGCCGCGACCTCCGCCACCGCGTGGACCACCACCGCCGCCGCCGCCGAAACGGTCTCCGCCGCCTCCACCTGAGTAGCGATCACCGCCTCGGTCGTTCCCGAAGTCGCTAGGAGGCGAGTATCCGTCCATGCCACCGCCGAACGGATCAAAACTATCTTCTCCGAATCCGTCGCGCTTGTCCCGACCGCGCCGACGTCCCCTATCGTAACCCATAACGCACTTCGTACCTTATCATCCTGCCCTTAAACCAATGCGCCAACTGCGAGGGCAGAGCCCAGCTGACGACAGGTGCAAATGCTCAACACAACTGAGCGACACCGTTATTTTGTCATATAGCGCAGAAAGCAATGCTTTGCGAATGATTTAGCTTGCAACCGCAATATGACCGAAATGTGTGACAATTTCGAAGGGAATAGGCAGCTTGCAACGCCCTAATCGGTGATGCATTGCATCTTTGCAACGCCATGCGACCGGAAACACGGCGAAGTTTGGGTTGGTCAAATGACAAAGTGATTCGGCTCCGTGAGTAAAGAAAGTTGGCAGGAATGAGTGATTTTCGAAAGCTTGATGAGACCATGTTTGCAGGCCCGCAAATTGAGGTACAGGACGTTGCTGAGGCGCAAGGTTTGGGGATCACGCTAATTATCAACAACAGGCCCGACGGAGAGGACCCATCTGCCGCTCAGGGTGATACCATCGAAAACGCCGCCAAACAGTTGGGGTTGAATTACCAGGCAATCCCGATCGGTCATTCCGGCTTTAGCGAAGCGCAAGTCTACGCGATGCAGGCCGCCTTGAAAGATGCCAAAGGAAGTGTGCTCGCTTATTGTCGGTCAGGCACACGGTCAACTTTCCTGTGGTCGCTCGCGCAGGCCAAGTCCGGCCGATCACCTGATGAAATTGCGCAAGCAGCTCTGTCAGCTGGTTACGATATCAGCCCTATCCGCCCGATGCTTGATATGCTGGCTTCGCGCTGAACGCGCGGCTATTTACGATAATCGAGCGGTGGATTGCGATCGCCCAAAAGCGACTTGTATTTGTAGTCCGTACCGCGCGCGGCGTCGAATTCAGCCCGCGCCCGAAGGCGCAAGTCTGGATTAGTAAAGAGTTCCACTGCCATCAAAGTCATGGCTTTGGCCGCAACTTGGGCTCCTTTATGACCAATGGAATGCCCGCTTGCGGCCACCGCTTGCCAACTATGCGCACTTGTCCCCGGAACCCAGGCTGCAGTGCGAACACCGACCGTTGGCGTTGCCCAAGAGACATCCCCGACATCAGTTGAACCGTAACCCAAGTCTTTGCTGTACGCTCCGATTTCAGCCGCGCTGGAAAGAGGCTTGGCGGCATCTCCTAACGATTTCTGGATTTCCGCTGCCCATGCGCGCTCCTCATCGGTGTATTCAACGCCGCCAACCGTGCGCAATTTCGCATCCATCACTTTGGCGAGCGCTTCGTTGACAAGCAAAGGGTTGTTGCCGTGGATCACTTCCCAATCGACTTGCGTACCAGTGCCCATGGCCGCGCCGCGTGCCGCGTTTTCGAGCCGAGCCCAAATCTGTTCCACGCCATCAGGATCAGGATGCCGAACATAATAAAAAACTTCGGCAAAATCGGGCACCACGTTGGGCGCATTGCCGCCGCTGGTGATAACATAGTGCATCCGCGCATCCTGCGGCATATGTTCATGCAGCATGTTAGCCATCATGTTCATAGCTTCCACGCCATCAAGTGCAGAGCGACCACGCTCCGGCGCGCCTGCTGCATGGGCGGAAATCCCAGAAAAGCGAAACTTGGCCGACCGATTGGCAAGGCTGGTACGCGCCGCTGCGCTATTCTCATCATCCGCGTGCCAATGAATCGCAATATCGACATCATCAAACATGCCCGCCCGCGTCATATAGACCTTGCCTGAGCCGCCTTCTTCCGCCGGTGTCCCGTAAAGACGAACGCGGCCCGGAGTTCCGCTTGCCTCTAGCCAATTCTTGACTGCAATGGCGGCCGTCAGCGAGCCTGCACCAAAAAGGTTGTGGCCACAGGCGTGGCCTGCATGTTTACCCTCGACGGGGTCACGCATCGCAGATGCCGACTGATTGATCCCGGGCAGCGCATCCATTTCCGCGAGGATCGCGATCACGGGACCGCCCTCTCCCCATTCCGCGACAAAGGCGGTCGGGATATCGGCAATGCCACTTTCGACATTGAAACCCTCTGCAGCTAATTCTGATTGCATTAGTTGGGTTGAACGGTTCTCTAAGTAACCGAGTTCAGCAAAATCCCATAACTCCTGAGCCACACGCGCAGTTCGGCTGGCTTCGGCTGAAACCAGAAGAACAGGGTCAGGACCTAAGCCTGCCGCTTGCTCATCAGCAGTCAGCGGAGCAGCCATCAGCAAAGCAGCCATTGTCAATGCGTGTGTGAACTTTTTCATGTGATCTCCTCACTCGATTACTTGCCGCATTCTTGCGTCCATGCCAATCGCAAAAGCCATGGGCGATGAGATGCAAATCATAATTTTCGGCGGGTCTCTGGCCACGATCCTAGGGATCTTTGCTCTTGCGCGAGCTCTGAAGCTTGGCGGTCGTCCCACGTTGAACGATGCAACAACCGCGCAAAAGGTGGCCGAGGAAATCGAGAACGGATTTGAGGCTGTGCGCGTCTCAATCTCGCGCACTAAAGACGCTGCACTCTTGCGTGCCAAGGATGGGCGGGTCATGTTGGTCAAACGCCATGGAAGTCATTTCGTTGGCCGCATCCTTTCAAGGCAATCATCCGCGCGCGAGGAGGTAGATGCGCTGGTCGTCATTCCAGGCGCTGGGGAAAACCAATTCGGCAGTGTGAAGTTACGGCTCGATGATGCCGCCTCTTGGGCCGACACGATCAATCGCCTACAACGCGCCTGCAATGCTTGAACTTTCACCTACCCAATTGGCGGTACCTGTGTTTATCGCAGCAATCCTAGCCGAGATGATTTGGTCGCGACTGCGCTCTCCAGAATCCTACGAGCCCATGGATACGCTCATCAGCCTCGCTTTCGGACTGGGTTCCACTGTCGCAGGTGCCCTATTCGGCGGCTTTGCACTCAGCCTATTCATTGCTGCCTACGAGTATCGCCTGTTCGAATTCGGTGAGGAATGGTGGACAGTGTGGTGGGCATTGCCTCTCGCTTTTGTGCTAGATGATCTCAAATACTACTGGGTTCACCGCGCCGGGCATCGCATCCGCTGGATGTGGGCGGCGCACGTGAATCACCATTCTTCGCAGCACTACAATCTCTCGACAGCCTTGCGGCAAACTTGGACAGGCGCGTTCACGTTCGGATTGCTTTTTGCGCTCCCTTTGGTGCTGCTAGGCTTCCATCCCGCCATGCTGGCACTGGTGGGTGGCTTCAACCTGATCTATCAATTCTGGATCCACACCGAGGCGATCGACAAAATGCCTCGGTGGTTTGAGGCCGTGATGAACACGCCCAGCCATCACCGCGTCCATCACGCCACCAATCCACGCTATCTGGATCGAAATTATGCAGGAGTCTTCATCATCTGGGACAAAATGTTCGGCACATTCGAGCCCGAATGTGATGATGAAACAATCCGATATGGGATCATCAAACAATTGGGCAGTTTCAACCTATTGTGGTCAGTCTTTCACGAATGGATCGGAATGCTAAACGATATCTGGCGTGCGCCATGGAAGCACAAGCTCTCCTACCTGCTGCGCGAACCAGGGTGGAGCCATGACGGCAGCCGCTGCACTTCAGATGCAATTCGGCAGCGCTGGATTTCGCGGCAGAACAGTTGGGTGGATGACCATAAAAAGGTGGTCAATCAAAACTCGATTGCGGACAAAGCGGAACCTGCTTAGTCTCTCCCCCCAAGAGGAGAGAACATGGAAAGTTTTGACTACATCGTCATCGGCGGTGGCAGCGGAGGAAGTGCAGCTGCTGGTCGGCTTGCAGTAGATGGCACGCGCAGGGTGTGTTTGATCGAGGCAGGTGGGCGAAATGACAATGTCATCATCAAAACTCCGGGCTTCATGCCGTTCATCCGCAATTCGTCGAATTACAAATTCGATACCGTCCCGCAAAAGGGGCTGAATGGCCGGATCGGCTACCAACCTCGCGGCAAAGGCTTGGGCGGGTCATCCGCAATCAACGCGATGGTGTATATCAGGGGTACTGCCTGGGATTACGACAATTGGGCTAAAATGGGCTGCGATGGTTGGGCCTATGATGATGTCCTCCCATACTTCAAAAAAAGTGAAGCAAATGAACGCGGCGCCGATGAATACCACGGCAAGGCGGGACCGTTATTTGTCTCCGATCAAAGCTCGCCTAACCCCGCCAGCAAAGCTTTCGTTCAAGCAGCTCAAGAATTGCAGCTGCGCACCAATACGGATTTCAACGGTGAGCGCCAAGACGGCTTTGGCCTGTACCAAGTTACGCAGCGAAATGGCGAACGCTGGTCTGCTGCGCGCGGTTATGTTGAACCAATTCGTGATCAAGGCAATTTTGCCATCCGCACAAACACGCTGGTTGAAAAGCTGGTCGTGGAAGGTGGGCGTGTCACTGGTGTGATGGTTCGCAAGGGCAAGCGTACCGAAATGCTCTATGCTAAACGCGGCGTGATCCTTTCTGCGGGCGCTTTCAATACGCCGCAAATCCTGATGCTTTCCGGGATTGGTCCGGCTGAGCATATTAAGGAACATGGCATTGAGGTCGTGATGGACAAGGCTGCGATCGGCAGCAATCTACAGGATCACATCGACTACGTTTCCGGCTGGGAAACGGAAAGCGATGTGCCGATTGGTGGAACCTTGAAAGGCACACTGCGCATGGCCGCCGCCATGGTGGAGCACCTACGTAAGCGCACCGGAGCCATGACAACTTGCTATGCCGAGGCGGGCGGATTCTGGTCGGTCGCACCCGATGCGCCGAGCCCCGATGTTCAATGGCATTTTGTTCCTGCTGTGCTCGAAGATCATGGCCGCGAACAAGTAAAAGAGCACGGATTCTCTCTCCATGCCTGCGTGCTTCGCCCTGAAAGTCGTGGTACTGTACGATTGGGATCAAGCGATGCGGCCGATGCACCGCTAATTGACCCGAATTTCCTTGATGACTCTCGCGACATTGCGGTTTTGCGTGAAGGGGTGCGGTTGTCGCACAGGATTGTCAATGCCCCGCCAATGCAAGCTTTCGGTCCGAAGGACCGCCATCCCGTTGATCTAAACGATGATGACGCGCTCGATCATCTTCTGAGAGAACGGTCAGATTCAGTCTACCATCCTGTGGGCACATGCCGAATGGGATCGGATGAAGACGCCGTGGTTGATCCCACTCTTAGGTTCCGTGGACTCGATAGCCTTTGGATTGCCGATGCCAGCGTTATGCCAAAAATCGTAAGCGGAAACACAAATGCCCCATCGATCATGATTGGTGAAAGATGCGCGGACTTTATCAAAGCACAAGAAAAGGCAAACGCCTGAGCTAAACGCGCTTTTCGGCCTTCTTATCTCCACCAAAAAAGGGGCCGGAGCGCTATGCTCCGACCCATCATGAGTTGTTTGTTCGCAGGAGGAACAGGGTGAGGCGGGGGAAAAAGGGAGAGGAAGATATATCCCCCCGCCAAACTGGTAAATTTGAATTCAGATCGCGCGAGGCGGGCAACGATTGATCACCCCGCGCGATCTTTTTTGCGATCAGGTGCGGGCGAATTCGGGATAGGCTTCCACCCCGATCTCGGCTTTATCGAGACCATTGATCTCATCTTCTTCCGAAGGCCGCACGCCAATCGTATATTTGAGAGCCAGCCAGACGATGGCAGATGCGGGAACAACCCAAAGCGCAGTCAGCAGGACACCCACACCTTGAGCAACCAACTGCTCACCGATAGTGTTGGTATACTCTTCGGGTGTTCCTTCATTGAAAGTCGTCTGAGTGTTCCAGGCTACGATCAGCGTGCCCCAGATGCCCGCGAGCAAGTGCACTGGGATCGCGCCTACAACATCGTCAATTTTGAGTTTGTCGAGGAGAGGAACTGCGAATACCACGATCGCACCTCCGACGCCGCCGATCAAAATTGACTGACCCACTGTTGGAGCAAGCGGCTCTGCTGTGATCGACACGAGGCCAGCAAGAGCTCCGTTCAAAGCCATGGTGACATCGGCCTTCTTGTAGAGCAATTGAGTCAGGATGATCGCAACCACCACGCCGCCAGCAGCAGCCATGTTCGTATTCACGAAGATCTTAGATACGTCAGAAACGTCACCCACAGTGCCCATGGCGAGCTGAGATGCGCCGTTAAAGCCGAACCAACCGAGCCACAGGATGAAAGTCCCAAGGGTTGCTAGCGGGATGTTGGTGCCCGGGAACACGTTGACCTTACCATCGGGGCCATAGCGGCCAACCCGTGAGCCGATGATGATTGCACCCACAAGGGCTGCCCAACCGCCGGTTGAATGGACAAGGGTCGAACCAGCGAAATCGCTAAAGCCATGGACGCTATCAAGGTAACCGCCACCCCATTCCCAGCTAACAACGACAGGATAAATCAAGCCGGTCAGCACAGTCACAAAGATGAAGAACGGTACAATCTTTACCCGCTCGGCAACAGTGCCTGACACAATAGAGGCCGTCGTGGCACAGAAAACCATTTGGAAGAACCAATCAGAGGCAATCGAATATCCCGCTGCTTCATCGCCGCCCTGCATAATGTCGGCGCTAACCGCCTGCATCGAATAAGAACCAGAGGTCAGCCCGCCAATCAGCCCAAGGCTATCCTCGGCAAAGGTAGGGTATGCAATGTTGTAACCGCAGACCCAGAACATAAGCCCTGCAATCGAATACAGACCAATGTTCTTAAGACACTGGGTCGATGTGTTTTTCGCGCGGACAAGACCAGCCTCGAGCATAGCGAAACCTGCCGCCATCCACATTACGAGGAACCCGCCAATCAAAAACAACAAGGTATTGAGGATGTAACCAGTGCCGCCAGACACTGCTTCAAGATCAGGTGCAGCAGCCAAAGCCGGCTGCGCAGTAGATACCGCACCTACAGCGAGGGCGGAGAATGTGAGAATAGAACGCTTCATTTACTCGTCCCCCTGTTAAAGCGCAGTTTCGCCCGATTCGCCGGTGCGAATGCGGGTGGCCGATGCAAGATCGAGCACGAAGATTTTGCCGTCACCGATCGCTTCGGTATTGGCAGTTTGCTCGATGGTTTCGACCACTTGCGCCGCGATTTCGTCGCTGGCAGCAATCTCAAGCTTCACTTTGGGAAGCATGTTGGTCGAATATTCCGCGCCGCGATAAATTTCGGTCTGCCCTTTTTGGCGACCAAATCCTTTGACCTCAGAAACGGTCATTCCAGCAACGCCGATGCTGCCCAACGCCTCGCGGACCTCATCAAGTTTGAACGGTTTTATGATGGCGATGATGAATTTCATCTGTGCCCCCTTTTGTACACCGGACGACCCGGTGACCCAGGGTTGAGCAAGAGCCGTGCCATATTCCCATCGAACCACTAACGTCGCGGAATCGGTATCCTGCTCAGAAGCGACACCCCCCCAAGCTGCCCAGATTTTAACCTTTTGCTTACTATTTAGGCAGTCAAATACGTAAAGTTACGATCTGGAGCGCTTGGCTTTTCGATAATGTCCAAAAACTCATCCAGAAATATAACGATCCGTCGCGCGCGTCGGCAGGCCATCAATACTGCTTGTCCGCTTTGCAGTTTTCGCCTCCCACTCGGCGGGATCGCTTTGACGGTGCGCTTTCTTCAGGGTTTCGCGTTCACCTTCGAGGCTCATGAACGGCACGCCCCAGCCGCAGCTCGTTTGCACGCTCTCGACCGCAATATCGAAGATTTGCCGCGTGCCGGGCATCATGATGAAATGCTCGGCCAGTTCGTCCCAGCCTGTGTCCTGCGGCAGCACCGGCTTCGCAGTACCATAGATGCGCAGGATCAGCGCGGGCCGATCAAAATTGCAAAACATGATCGTGATCCGCCCATCGACGGTGACATGGGCGTGAGTCTCGTTGCCCGATCCACCGAGGTCGAGATAGGCGACCCTCGTCGGGGAAATGACCCGAAACGCATCGTATCCCTTGGGGCTGAGGTTGATCCGCGCATCAGACGCAGCGGTAGCTACAAAGAACAACGGCTGTTTCGCGATCATCGCCGTATGCTTGGCCTCCAGCGCGTCGAAAAAGTCGGCCATCAATCCATCTCCTTACCAACCGTCGCGCGAACCGGAATTCCGGTCGGATCAAATCCTTCGAGACAAAACACATTTACGCCCACAAAATCCGGCGTCACCCGCTTGCTGTGGAACGGGTAGATACCACAGTTCGAGCAAAAGAAGTGCCGCGCCGTGTGCGTGTGAAACTGGTATTCTGAAAGGGACTGCGCGCCCGCCAGCAGCTCGAATTCACTTTCATGCACCTTCACCATCAGCGCGTTCTTGCGTGCACAGATCGAGCAATCGCAGGTGGTGAGTTCGGGAAAGTCGGTGGTGATGTCGAATTGCACCGCGACGCAATGACAACTGCCGGTCAAACGTTTGAGCGGACGTGATACGCTCAAAGGAAATCCCTCAGCACTCCTATAAAGCAGTCAAATTGGTCGTGGTGGAGCCAGTGCCCAGCCTTCTCGAACTCGACGACCTTGGCGGTGTTGAAATGCTCGATCCGGCCATCTTTCTCCGGGTTAGATGCCCAGCTGTCCGCACCATACAACAAAAGCGTAGGGCAAATGATTGCACCCCAGGTTGCCTCCATGAATTCATCGGCCACGTCCTCGACGCCCCAGACATTGAGATGCGGGTCGAACTTCCAGCTGTAGGTGCCGTCCTCGTTGCGGTTGACGCCGTGAATGGTGAGATGCCGTGCCTGATCCTCGGTGAGGTAGGAATTCTCCTCAATCATCCGTGCGAAGGCAGCTTCAATACTGTCATATTTGCGCGGCGTGCGACCGGCGGCATGGCGCTTTTTCTCGATCCATTCGCGCATCCGCTCAGGATAGGGGGTCTTGCGCTGCTCAGCCTTCCATTCCGGCGAAGGGCCCAGGCCCTCGATCGCGACGAGTTTGGTGACCATGTCGGGGAACATCCCCGCATAACGCAGCGCGACATTGCCGCCCATTGAGTGCGAGACGATGCTGACCGGACCGCGTCCCAGCTGATGCACCAGCTGCGCGAGATCATAGACCATGTCGTTGGAATTGTAGTTGCCGTCCGACACCCAATCGCTGTCGCCGTGACCGCGGTGGTCCATGGCGACGATGTGATAGTCCTCGCGCAGAGCTTCTGCTGTCCAATCCCAGTTACGCGCATGATCGCGCCCGCCATGGACGAGGACAAGCGGCGGCTTTGTATAGTTGCCCCAATCGAAGTAATTGAGTTTAAGCCGCTGCGAGATGAAAATTTGTGATGTTGGCCCTGAACCGTTCATGGCGTTCGCTTTGCCGCGAAGTGGCGCAGGCTGCAACCTTACCTTTCCTTAGTCGCCGAAAAGGTTAGCTCTGGGTTCTTCTCAACCTGGTAATTCACGTCCCATGGACTTTTGGCCATAAAAACAAGGTCACCATCACGATCTTTCGCAAGATTGGGGCGGTTGAAACTTTCAAATTCGTCGAGCGCTTTTTGATCGCCCTTGAGCCACCGCGCGGTCACAAAGGGCGCCGCTTCCAGTGCGGCTTCGACTTTATATTCTGCAGAAAGCCGAGAAATCAGCACGTCGAGCTGGAGCTGCCCGACAACACCAACGATATGCTGCGCGCCGATCTCTGGATAGAAAACCTGTATCACGCCCTCTTCTGAAAGATCATCCAGTGCTTTGCGAAGCTGTTTTGTCTTAGTCGGGTCTTTAAGCTGTACACGTCGCAGAATTTCAGGAGCGAAGTTCGGCAGGCCGGTGAAGCGTACCTGATCCTTTTCGCTGAGAGTATCACCGACCCGCAGTGTACCATGATTCGGGATACCGATGATATCGCCTGCTTCTGCGGTGTCGGCAATCTCCCGGTCCTGCGCAAAGAAAAGGATAGGTGAATGGATTGCGATGGGCTTGCCCAGTCCAGAAGGGGTTAGCTTCATTCCGCGTTTGAAGGTGCCTGACACCTGCCGCATAAAAGCAATGCGATCGCGGTGATTGGGGTCCATGTTTGCCTGCACTTTGAAGATGAAGCCTGTAACCTCGCCGTGATCGGGAGCGATTTGCTCTTCGCCAGCGGGCTGTGGCCTCGGCGGCGGCGCGTATTTGGCAATGGCCTCGATCAGCTCGGTCACGCCGAAATTCTTGAGCGCGGAGCCGAAATAGACAGGCGTCAGGTCGCCATTGCGATAGGCTTCCAGATCGAATTCGGGATAGCCAATCTGAGCAAGCTCGACATTCTCTGCCACCTCTTCAGGCAAGTCGAAATCTGCAACCCGCTTCCCCTTGAATTCCCGCGAGGGGCCTTCGGCCACAACGACATCGCCCGATGCAAAATCGAGAATGCCATGAAACTCGCCGCCCATGCCGACCGGATACATTTGCGGGCTCACATCGAGCGCAAGCATGTCGGCAATCTCGTCCAGCAGCTCAAACACAGGCCTCCCCTCACGGTCGACCTTGTTGACGAAGGTTATGATCGGAACGCTGCGCAGGCGGCAGACCTCAAACAATTTGCGGGTCTGCGGCTCAATCCCCTTGGCCGCATCGATCACCATGATAGCGGAATCGACAGCCGTCAGCGTGCGGTAGGTATCTTCGGAGAAATCCTCGTGTCCCGGCGTGTCTAGCAGGTTGAAGGTCACGCCTTCGCGTTCGAAGGTCATGACGGAGGAGGTGACCGAAATGCCGCGCTGCTGCTCAATTTTCATCCAGTCAGAACGCGCCCGCCGCGCATCGCCGCGCGCTTTTACCTGACCTGCAAGATGGATCGCACCTCCCTGCAAAAGCAGCTTTTCAGTTAGGGTCGTTTTACCCGCATCAGGGTGCGAGATAATTGCGAAGGTGCGGCGGTTGGACATGGATTTTCAGACTAGCGCTTACCCGCGCAGCTCTGCCCCCATTTTAGCAGCAGCCGCCACAATTGTGTCCGAAATCGCTTTGAGGTCCTTGTCCTTGAAAGATTTCTCCTGCGGTTGAAGCGATACTTCAATGGCGATGGATTTCTGCCCATCAGGCACGCCTTCACCGGCAAACACATCAAACACCCGCGCGGCAGAGATGTTCACCTTGTCCGACCCGCGAACCGATTTGAGCAAATCTTCTGCGGCCAATGCCTCTGGCACAAGAAACGAAAAATCGCGCTTCACAGCTTGCAATGCAGGCGGCGCAAAACCTGGCCGCGCAAAGCTAACCGGGCCTTTCGCGGCTTTTTTAGCTGGAATGGCATCAAGGAACAGCTCAACAGCTGCAACCGGGCCATCAATATCGAATGCTTTTAATGTGGCGGGATGCAACATGCCAAAGCGCGCGAGCACCTTTTTCGGGCCTAGTCGCAGTGTCGCCGATTGGCCGGGATGAAACTGCGTGCCAGTGCCGTCTGCGACAGTTTCCATCACCATAAGCTTTGTCGCAGCCGCACCAGCCGCTTCGAGAAGCTCAAGCGCGATGGCTTTGGCATCGTACGCGTCGAAATGCACTGCCTTGCCCGATGCCCAGCCGCGCTGCGCTTTCTCTCCAGCGAGGATAACACCAAGCGTTGCACGCTCATCGCTAAGCCCATCCGCGCCTTTGAAGTATCGCCGCCCAAGCTCGAAAAGGCGCGATGTCTGGCCACCGCGATCCGCATTGCGTTTTGCCGCCATGAGTAGGCCCGGAATAAGCGAGGGTTGCATCACTTTCATGTCTTCGCTGATCGGATTGGCGAGTGACCACAAATCTGCCCCTTCTGGCGCGAAATGCTCAGCAGCGTCTGCGGGAAGGAAACACCAAGTAACGGCTTCGTTAAGTCCACTCGCAGCAGCCGCACGGCGCACTCTTCGCTCGGTAATCTGTTGCTGTGTGGCGGTTGGCCGGGCCACACCCTCGGCACGCGGAAGAGCAACGCTTTCGACTTTATCAAGGCCGTGAATACGCACGACCTCTTCGACCAGATCGGCTGGTCCTTCAATATCGTGACGGCGCAGCGGGCAAACAACATTCCAATCGTCAGAAACGCTGAAATCAAGGCTTTTTAAAATTCGCTTTTGCTCATCGGCAGGCACATCAACGCCGCCCAATTTGGCGGTGAGAGCCGTATCGAACGCGACCACTTTTGCATTGCTTGGCGGTGATCCAGCACGGACCAGATCGCTCGCCTCGCCGCCAGCCAATTCCACAATGAGGCCGGTGAGGAGGTCGAGACCTTCTTCCAGAAACGCGGGATCAACGCCGCGTTCAAAGCGGGTGCGGGCATCGGATGCGAGGCCCAGCTTGCGGCCAGTCACGCCAATGCGCGGCGGATCGAAATAGGCGATCTCAAGCAGAACATCGGTCGTGTCATCCTGCACGCCAGAATTCTCACCGCCCATAATGCCGGCGATATCGTGGACTTCTTTATCATCCGCGATCACCACCATGCTTTCATCAAGCGTGTAGGTCTTCTCATTTAGCGCCAGCACCTGTTCACCAGCCTTTGCGCGCCGGGCGACGACAGCTCCGCTTAGCTTGGCCAAATCATAGACGTGTGCCGGGCGACCAAAGGCGAGCATGAGGTAGTTGGTGAGGTCGACCAAAAGCGAAATCGGGCGCTGGCCTGCGCTTTTGAGGCGCTGTTGCAGCCAATCGGGCGAAGGGCCGTTTTTGACGCCCTTGATAACCCGGCCATAGAATGCCGGGCACCCGCCTGGATCATCGGTGCGGATTTCAACGGGGCATTCGCCGGACGCATTGAAGCTCGGAAACGCAATTGGCTTAAGTGTGCCAAGACCTGCTGCGGCAAGGTCGCGAGCGATGCCATAAACACCCATGCAATCGGGTCGGTTGGGCGTGATCGCAACGTCAATAATCGGTGATGAGCCTTTATAATCGGCAAAGCTGTGGCCGACGCTTGCGTCATCGGGAAGTTCGATAATGCCGTCGTGATCCTCGCCCAGTTCTAGCTCGCGTGCAGAGCACATCATACCGGTGCTCTCGACCCCGCGAATAGCTGCTTTGCGAAGTTCCATTCCATTGGACGGAACAACCGCACCGGGCAGGCCAAGGACACCCTTCATGCCCGCACGGGCATTGGGCGCGCCGCACACGACTTGCAGAGGATCGCCTTCACCGGTGTCGACTTTCAGGACTTGCAACTTGTCTGCATCGGGGTGCTTTTCCGCGCTCAAGACATGCGCGACCGTAAAGCCTTTCAGAGTTTCAGACGGGTCTTCCACGCCTTCAACCTCAAGTCCGATGGCATTCAGCGCATCGGTGATCTCCGACAGGGAAGCCCCAGTGTCGAGGTGATCTTTAAGCCAGGTGGTTGAAAACTTCATGGCCGCACTCCCACTCCACCGGACAGCGTGGGTTGATCCACCGCTGCAAAGCCATAATGCGAAAGCCAGCGCGGATCGCCATCAAAGAAAGCGCGCAAGTCATTCATGCCATATTTGAGCATGGCAATCCGATCGATCCCAAGCCCGAATGCGAAACCTTGGTATTCGTGAGGGTCGATCCCGGCGAATTCCAGCACGCGGCGGTTTACCATCCCGCTACCACCAAGCTCCATCCAATCGTATCCGGGCTCATCTCCGTGGCCACCAACAACGCGGCGGTCGCCTTCGTTTGAATAGCCAACATCAACCTCAACTGATGGCTCTGTGAAAGGGAAGTAGGAAGGTCGCAGGCGCAGAGTGATATCTTCGCGCTCAAAGAAGGCTTTGAAGAAGGTTTCCAGCGTCCATTTAAGGTGACCAAGGTGGATATCCTTGTCGATCACCAGCCCTTCAACCTGGTGGAACATAGGTGTGTGCGTTGCATCGCTATCCGAACGATATACGCGGCCCGGCGCGATGATGCGGATGGGAGCGCCTTGCGCTTTCATGCTGCGGATTTGAACTGGCGATGTGTGCGTGCGCAGCAACATTTTCCCGCCATCGGGGGCAGCATCGGGAAAGTAGAATGTGTCATGCATCGCGCGCGCGGGATGGCTCTCATCCATGTTGAGGGCGGTAAAATTATGCCAATCATCTTCAATTTCAGGCCCGGTCGCAACGGCAAAACCCAGATCAGCGAAAATCTCAGCCAGCTCATCCATCACTTGGCTGACAGGATGAATTGATCCCTTGGCTAGATCGGGCGCAGGAAGAGTAAGGTCGATCGTTTCGGAGGCCAATTGCGCTTCGAGAGCGGCAGCTTCGAGCTTGCCCTTCTTTGATTCAAGTGCGCCTGCCACATCAGCGCGCACTGCCTGAATAGCAGGGGCCACTTCAGAGCGTTCCTCGGGCGACATTCCCCCAAGCGTTTTAAGGGCAAGGCTGACCCAGCCTTTCTTACCCAAGGCATCAAGGCGAACCGCCTCTAGTGCGTCCAATGTCTCAGATTCGGCAATAGCGCGCAGAGCCGCTTCTTTTTGAGGTGTAAGATCAGTCATCGTGAGCGCCCGCTAGCGCTATTCATGGGGAGTTGCAAAGATGTTTGCGTTTTGCCCGAGTTGCTAAACGCAAAGCTTTACCGCTGGGGTTTGTCCAAAGTCTGCGCAGCTGATCCCCAAACTCGCGCCCGCGCCTCTACGAAGGACGACAGAATTGGGTGATCAAGGCTCGCATATTGACTGGGATTCATCGTCATAAACTCATGGAATTCTCGAGTGAATTGCGCCTGATCATGATAATGTTCATCCATCGCCTCAGTCCAGCGTTTGCCGCCCCGTTGCCCCTGATGGAGCATGAAGGTTGTAAGGCTGCGCATAAAACGTTGGCGGCGCATAAGCAGTTTGGGTGTGAAGCCGAAATAACGACGGCACACCCGCTCCAAGGTCCGCACACTCATACCGCTTGCATCGGCAAGCTCGCCTACGCTCGCCAAGTTCTCATCGACAAGTGCTGCATGAACGCGCAAGATTTTTGGCTCATCCCGATTGGGGCGCATCAGCGCGCGCATATTCTCGACTATAGCCTTGAACTGCTCTTCTTCGTCCAAATCGGGATCACACAGCACATCGGACATACAATCAAATTTGGCAAAAACCGGGTCTTGCGCACCATTGCTGGCAATATTGACGCGGTCATAGGCATCCACATCTACAAATCGCGCCCACCCAAGCGGCAGAAACCCAATACCCCACATACGCGAAGAACCAAGTTCAAAACGGCACGGCAAAGAGCTTGGCCCGGTTGCACTAAAGCGGGGCCCCGAGACTTGGCTTTGACCTAGCTCTGCTGTGGGAGTGCCGCCTGCAAAAAAACGGATATTGCCCCACTCAGGCTGCAAATAGTCTTCAATAGTGCCCGCTCCTTCGACATCGAGAATCAAACGATAGAATGTCGTGAAACAGCCATCAAATTCATCAGGAGGGGAATAGAAGCGACTGCGAACTGTGTAATCATCCGGCTTGGCAGAAGTGTTGTTGCCCGTTTGAGCAATCATCGTGCCTTTGACAGCGCCTGAGTGATTCCCCCTATCCATCCAGCGTTATTGCGCGCTTTGGCGGAATTTTACAAGTTTCTGGGCGCGTTTCTACAATTGCATTGGGTTTGATTTGCCGTTTGTCGGGTCAAGCTATCGATGCGCAGTTTTTGATTTTTTAAGCAGACACCCAACAAAACGCCGCCGACCCACTCGGGTACGGCGCCGCTCATGTCACGTTCAAGATCTGGATCAGCTAGCGGGAAGAGCTTCTTTCGCTTGTGCAATAATCGTTTTGAATGCAGCTTCTTCGTTCATGGCGAGATCAGCCATGACTTTGCGGTCGAGCTCGATACCAGCCAGTTTCACGCCGTGCATGAATTGGGAGTAGGTAAGCCCTTCTGCGCGCACAGCAGCGTTGATGCGCTGAATCCAGAGCGCGCGGAAGCTGCGCTTCTTAACTTTGCGATCGCGGTATGCGTACTGACCAGCTTTTTCGACAGCTTGGCGTGCGATGCGAATGGTGTTCTTGCGGCGACCGCGATAGCCCTTGGCTTGATCGAGGATCCGCTTGTGCTTTGCGCGTGTTGTCACGCCGCGTTTAATGCGAGGCATATCTCTTTCTCCTTAGATCGCGGTCAATTGAGCCCGTAAGGGGCCCATTTCTTGATTGTCTTTGCATCAGCATCAGAGACAACCGTCGTGCCGCGGTTCTGGCGGATATACTTTGCATTGTGGCTGATCAGACGGTGGCGTTTGCCTGCAACACCGTGCTTCACTTTGCCAGTTGCGGTGATTTTGAAGCGCTTCTTCACACCGCTTTTGGTCTTAAGCTTGGGCATTTTCATCTCCTTTAGTGAGACACATTGGACCAGCCCTGGCAGCCCTTGTCGCCAGGCCGGACTCACAAATCGTGTGTCGTTGAATGCCGCGCACATACGCTTTTTAGCCTGCGATGCAAGCGATTCGGTGATCTAGTACATACTCAAAGCGGCTGGTTTGGGGGAGTTTCGCGGGTGTTCTTGTCCAAGGTGCTCCAATATAGGGCCGCAATGCCCCTGGCGGCGCAGTCTGACAGGTCATGGCAAAGTAGGAAACGCCTCACACTGCGAGCTATTCCAAAACCCGTTCTTCGACAATTTCCAATGGCACAGGCAAGGTGCCCGATCCGAGCATGATCGCCAATTCGTTCGCGCTCTCTTGATTAAAGCCGCCTGCGATTTGCACACGACCGCCCAGAATTGGCTCACTGATTTTGGGCGCCGTAACCACTTTCCCGTCAAGAATTACAGCGATCGTTTGGCCAACATTGGCGCCGGTAAGCTCACCAAACAACCGCTTGCCCTTTTCGTCAAAAACGACATTGACGACCGCCTCGTTCGATCGCGCTTCCAAACCCATTCTCGCTGTCTCGATCGTATTGCCATCCAATCCTTTGATAATGCGGACTTTAGCGGGTGGAAGCCCATCTGGCATGGGCAAGACACGTGTTCCGGCTGGAAGGTCACTTGGCACCGGCTCGCCCGGCATAACCTCTTGTCCCACAAGCCCGAATTCCAGCCTTGTCCCGATACCCAGCAAATCCACCACCGCCTTTCGATCATGTTCGAAAGGGATTGTGACAACGATCTGCCCGTCCTCGTTCGCGTTTACTGTGACCGCGCTTTTCCCGGTCGCATCCAACCGAGCACGGATCACTTTGATTGCCGAATTCAAAGCCCTTTGCGGTGCCGACGGGTCATCAGAAATGTCGCGGATAGCCTTTTGGTCGAGTTCAAGCACATAAATGCGTGCCGTGGTCGCTTCATGCTGGGTTGCCGAATGCGCTTTCAATCGGTCAAAGTCGCCAAATCCCAATGCCATTCCTGCGGCAAGAATTGCCCATGCGTAAACGACCCGCATCACCCCATCGCCTCCAATACATCATCGAGCCGCGCTGGATCGCCCAAAGCCAGCACGCGGCCACCTTCTGCTTCAGCTGATCCTGCATCCAGGGGATTGCCTTGCCAATCGCTCATCACGCCGCCTGCTCCTTCGACCACAGGAACCAAAGCTGCGTAATCGTAAAGCTTTAAGCCTGCCTCGCACACGATATCGATATGGCCGCTCGCCAGAAGGCCGTAATTGTAGCAGTCGCCGCCATAGATGATCGGTGCTTGCGGGCGATTGCCGCCAACCGCTGAGGCGAGCTTCATGTAGGCATCGGCCTCTTCCTCGCCGAAATAATGTGGGCTGCTGGTGGCCAAAGTCGCCTCGGTAAAGGGCCGCCCTGTGCGAGTGGTTACTGGCTTGCCATTGAAAGTGGTGCTTTCGCCCAATTGGCCAACCCATCGCTCACCTGCGACCGGCTGATCAATCATTCCCAGCACCGGCCAGCCATCCTGGCACAGCGCAATCAGCGTCCCGAATATCGGACGCCCGGCCATAAAGCTGACTGTGCCATCAATCGGGTCCAGAACCCATTGCCTGCCTGCGCTTTCGTTTCGTGTACCGTATTCCTCGCCAATGACCCCGTCATCAGGGCGTTCTTGTTCAAGGATTGCGCGCATCGCAGCTTCGGCTGCGCGATCAGCATCTGTCACAGGGGAGGCATCGTCTTTGCGGTTTTGTTCCCAATCTCCGCGAAACATCGGAGTGATTACACTGCCAGCTGCATCAGCCAAGCGGTGAACGAGTTGAAGATCAGTGAGCGCCATTAGGTAGATTTGCCTATGGAAAGGAAAGTAATGGATTGCTCACTACACTCCCTATCCAACCTGCCAAGCACAAGTTGTTGGTTAACCCGGTCATAATTATGGCATCAATTATATAGAATTTGTGTTACGATAAGAACTGACCTGCGGGGGAACGCGGTCCAATTGGTCAGGGCGCATACGTTTATGTCAGACAAAACAGGGGGGGTTGAGCCGGGCTCGGGCACGACGCGTACGGGCATGCCGCTGTCATTCAATCGCGCTCCCGCGGCTGATCTGGACCCTTGGATTGCGCGCATTGTTGTCGCCAAGATTGATGCCCCGGATGATTTTGAGCTGGACTGCGGCATTTGCAATGACATCGCCTTTCAGCGTGTCATGCTAGGGGGCGAATGGATCGCGCAAACCGCCGAAGGACCGGCAACCATCGGTCAAGAAGCGATACTTCTAGGCCCGCATTCGCGGCATATGGCGGTGCATTGCAAAGGCTCGCTTTCCACAGTCAATGTCGGCTTTCGCCCTGGCGCAAAACGACGATTGTTCGGGATCACCGCATCAGAAATCGTCGACCGAATTGTGCGCGTTGACAAGTTTGGCCTGATTGGATCAGACGGTAAGCCCATCTTTGATCCCGACGGTGACCCGGTTGAATGGGCGCAGCAATTAGAAGATAAAGTGCGTGACTACATTCGCGCTCACGCTCCGCGCCCTCCCGATCAAATCAGCACCGCCTTTGAACTGGCCAGTTTTGCCGATCCCAACATCGCGCCCGGAGATTTCGCCGAAAGCCAGAGCATTAGCTTGCGCCAATTGGAGCGCGTCATCAGGCGCGATTTTGGCCTCACTCCCAAAACGGTGCTCAGACGGGCACGGGCAATTGACCTTGCATCGCAGATGCTAGGGCTTTCCGATGAGCAAGAGGAGGAAGAGTTTCTTCTGCGCTATTTCGACCAATCGCATCTGATCCGGGAATTTCAGGCCTTTTTCGGCATCACACCGCATGCGTTTCGATCGAGCAAGAAGCTGCTGTTGACGATCAATCTTGAAACTCGAGCAGCGCGGCGACTGGAAGAATTGAACAGATTGAAACCCGGCGCAAAGCGACCCTGGCAAAGCTAGAGGCGCGATTGGCAAGGGCACTTTCATCGCCTGCCCCTTATGAAGAGACAATATTGTTAAGATGACCACCGAGTATGTGGGCAAGGCTGACGGCAACTGAAGACAATCGGCGGTCATCTGTTGCGTTTTCATGACGCTGGGTTAGGCGATGCTAAACACGCTGGTTGAGGGGATTCGCAAACCATGAAAATCATGTCCGGCAATTCAAACTTGCCTTTGGCGCGCGCGATTGCCGCTTACCTTGAAATTCCTTTGACCGATGCAAGTGTGCGGCGGTTTGCGGATGAAGAAATCTTCGTCGAAATCCATGAAAATGTGCGCGGCGAAGACGTGTTTATTGTCCAGCCGACAGGATATCCTGCAAATGACAATTTGATGGAATTGCTGATCTGCATCGATGCATGCAGACGCGCATCAGCGAAGCGGATCACGGCGGTGGTGCCGTATTTTGGATATGCGCGCCAAGATCGAAAGCCTGGGCCGCGCACGCCCATTTCTGCAAAACTTGTGGCCAATCTCATCACTGAGGCGGGAGCCGACAGAGTGCTCGCAGTTGATTTGCACGCAGGCCAGATTCAGGGTTTCTTCGATATCCCGACAGACAACCTTTATGCTGCGCCTGTTATGGCTGCCGATATTCAGGCGCGTTATGGTGAGCGTGAACTGATGGTCGTGTCGCCCGATGTCGGCGGTGTTGTGCGCGCGCGTGCCTTGGCCAAGCGGCTCGACAATGCTCCGCTCGCTATTGTTGACAAACGCCGCGATCGCCCCGGCGAAAGCGAAGTGATGAACATTATTGGCGAAGTATCAGGGCGGCATTGCATCTTGATCGATGATATTGTCGATTCAGGCGGAACCTTGTGCAACGCTGCGGACGCTTTGCTGGAAAACGGTGCCAAATCGGTTGCTGCTTATATCACCCATGGCGTGCTCTCAGGCGGAGCTGTGGCGCGGATTGACGGCTCGAAACTTGAAGAGCTGGTGATCTCAGATTCGATCCAGCTCACCCAAGCTGCTCTGGAATCAAGCCGTATCCGTGCGCTGACGATCGCCCCGCTAGTGGGCGAAGCTATTCGGCGGATAGCCGATGAAAGCAGTGTTAGCAGTCTGTTTGATTAAGCCGCTTTCCTCTTGCCCATACTAAGTTAATCTATGGCTATAAGCATAGCGGAGGCCGCCGTTTTGCTATATTCTTGGCGCCTCGGATCGCTGTTGGAGGATTGGGCATGTTCGCTCGTTTTATAACCCCGATCGGGCTGATGGCGCTTTCGATAGCGCTGTTCGCCGCCGCTGCGCCCAGCCCAGCGATAGCGCAGCAGAACGACGACCTGACATTTCCGATTGATGCGCAACAACGCCAGGCAAATTGGGACATGGTCACAGCCGAGGTTTCCAAAGCTGATCGCAACATTGCAGGCCTCGCACAGGACGTGCGCAATCTGCTGCGAACCCAGGATATCGTGGACCCGTACATGGCAGGCTATGGCATGAGCAGCGCGGATCTGGGCGATGTATTGGCGCTCGCTTATTTTAGCGCGGTCATGCTGGCCGATGGCGGCAAAACCGATGATCCCACGAAGGCTCAAATTGACGGGATCAGAGCTCGGATAGCGCAAAGCAGCACAGCTGATTTTTCATCGCTATCAGACGCGCAAAAACAGCAGACAGCAGACAATTTGCTCTATCTCGTCATCCTTCAGAACGCCGTTGCAGAGGGTCTGGCCGGACAGCCAGCGCTGAATGATTGGATGGCAGCTTTTGCGAAAACAAATTCCGAAATGCTCGGCTTTGATGTGACGCAGGTACGCATGGGCGCGGACGGATTTGACCTTACCGATACCGCTTCCGGCACTGGGCAAGCCGCCACGCGCGCCGGTCAAAGCCGCTCCATCGCTGCGCTCGCCAGTGGGCCTGCATCCGCAAACGCAGCAGCGCAATCAGCCACAATGGGCAACGGCACTGGAGATATCTTGGGCGTGGATTTCGACAACACTTTGGTTTTCATGCCCGGCTTTAACGCAGGAAGCCTGCAATCAGTGAACACGCTCACCGTGCTTTTGAAAGATGGCCGCGCATGTCAGGATTGCCTTGATGATGTTCTCAAAGGCGACATTGCCGCCACAGCTGCCCGCGATGCAGGCGATGTGGGTCGATGGAGAAAGGCAGGCAATAGCTATCTCGTCACCTTCGATGATGGCGCAACGCGAGAGATTGAAGCAGGTGATCTCACAGGGCCAGCACCAGCGGGTACAAAGCTATCGGGCAAATATGAAGGCGTCAGCGGAACAAGCGTCGGGCTTGCCAACTCTTTAACAATTGAATTCCTCAATTTCCGGCCAGATGGCACCTTTTCAGCCGATGGCGAAACTTCGGTGGTTGGCGCGTACGCTTCCGCTTATGTTGACCGTGCTGAAAAAACGGGCCGCTACGAAGTCGATGGCTATAGGATCATCTTCAACTACGCCAATGGCAAACGCGAAGAGGCAAGCCTGGTGATGTACAGCAATAAAGAGGAATTGCTCATCATCGATGAAGTGCCACACTTCATCCCTGACGATTAGGCCCGACGATTAAGATTGCTTGGAATTGAGATCGGCAATCATTTTTTGGGCAGTCGCCTCCTGCTCAGCCGAAAGGCCGACCTTCGCTTGCAGGGCGCAGCTCAAATACTGCTCAGCGCTTTCATAATTCCCAGCCAAAAGGTTTGAGCCGCCTGCCCAATATTGAAAAACAGCGTTCTTTTTCTCTCGATTGGCGGCTTTACCAAGCTGGACGGAAGCACGGGCGAATTCGCGCTTTTCAAGCAGTTCTATGCCCTTAGCGAAATTTCGCTCCGCAAAAGTATTCGGACCCTGAATTGTCGGATTGAGCGGGGCGATTGCGCTGAAATCGAAGGCATCGCATGTCGATTGACAGGCGGGACTAACATCGAGTCCCGACGGACCTGCGACCGGGCTCTGGGTTTGTGCCATAGTGGGCGGCGCTGAAACACACGCTGCAAATGATAAGGCAATCACGATTGAACGCATTAGCTTTCTCCTTCATCCCGAACACTCCTCCATGCTACCTGGTTAAACTGCGCGTTCGATGTCTTTCGTGAAGAAGGGACAGCTTTCATGGCTATAGCGATGGACCCCGCAGAAATCCGCGAAACGCTGATCGGGGCCGCGCGGGCTCGTGATCCGCTAACCTACAGCCAGATGCTGAACCTGCTCGGTTACGCTTTTACCCGCCCCAAAATGCGCAGCCTGTGCGCTGTGATGGATCGGATTGATGAGGAAGGACGGCTGGCGGGCGAGCCCGGGCTCGCTGTGCTGGTAGTGCGTCAGTCGGATGGGTTGCCGGGGCAAGGATGGTTTGTCAGCCGCTCGCATCTTGCGCACGATATGCCGGGGATATGGCCGCTCGACTGGGAGAGCGCAGAGGCGCGATCCTATGTCGCGCTGCACCAGCGGATTGCATTTGAATATTGGAACGCGCGGTAAGATGCTTGAGGCAATATCAATCGGGCTTGGGGCAACCAATCCGCGTATGAAATGCCTTTACAGACTGATCGAGACGCTGAACATCGGCGGCAATTCGCTCAAGCTTCAGAGCAGAATCTGCATTGGCAGCGCCCGGGTTTGCGGCCCTACCGGTTTCACGTGCAAGCAAACGAATGTGAAGGCTTGTCAGATTGACTTGCAATCCAAGCAGGTGCGTGGATTTGCAAAAGACGATGCCAACATGTTTCTGACGCGAATACTCAACAGTGCTAGCCAAGGTCGCATCGACCTTGCTCCAGGTTTCTTCAACCTCCTGCTTATTCTCCTCACAGCAATCGACGGTCTGTACAGTCGCCATGTAAGTCGCCCGCGTTTTGCCCAGTTCCATAGCGAGACCGTTTAGCCAACTTTCAAAGCTCGACTGCGCCGAGGCTGGCGAAACCCAAACAGCCAAGATCGCAACGCAAAACACACTTTTTGAAAAACGCATAAAACCCCCTGATTGCTGGCCTGCTCAATCCTCATAGGCAAAGCTGACCTGGTCAGCATCCTCGACCCAAATCCATGGTTGGAAATATCCTTTTTCAAATTCCCCGCGCTTGTTGCTTTTGGGACTGCGCAGGCCGAAACTTGCATCGATCCACTGGAGGCGAATGTCGCCTTCAACCACGATCCGGCGTTTGAACAGCGCCTGCATCATGGTGAACATATTGACGTCTTTGATACCGCCACCCCGGCAACCCTCAACCGTAATCTCGCCATTCACCAAGGTCCCGCCGCATGTGCGTGCGCGGCGCAAAAGAGCGCGCAGAACCCGAGCTTCAAAAGCGATGGTGAGCGTTCCGAACTCGGCATAGTCTTGGTGGGAATTGACGAAGAACAATTCGCCCAGATTGCCCTGTAAACTCTGCCCGCCACCACGAATATCGAGCAGCACACGCCCCTGCTGCGCTGCGTTCTCGCCCGCCGAAAAGGCAAGCGCGACCGCTTCTGTGGGCGTTAAGCATCCCTCCTCACAATCGAACAGATCGGCTTTCGCGGCCTCAAGCGCAGGGTCGCTTGGACCCAAAAGAGCAAGCTGTTGGCGGATGTCGGTGTCGCTTTGCCTGGCTCGCTCCAATGGCATTGGTTCAGCCAGTGCAGGCGCGGTGACAAAGAACAAAAGCAAGAGGGAAAATGGGCGCAATGCTTGGTGTCTCGTGGTTGCAAGATGCATTAACACCAAAGCGCATGAACTCGCGATGAGCGATTGCTCAATCGTCGATACGTCGCTCAGCCCAGACGTGATGCGGCGCAATCCGGTGTTCGCCTTTGATCCAGCACACTGTCCTTTTCAATGTGTGCTGGACCGCTTCAATGCGTCACCCATCGGCTCAACTGTGATGCGGCTCGATGCGGTGTTCGCCTTTGATCCAGCGCACAGTGCCCGATGATGCGCGCATCACCACGCTATCGGTTGTCATGATAGTCGCGCCGGTTGATTTTTTGCGCTTCTTCACCCCTTCGAGAAGTGAACCCGATGTCACGCCGGTTGCGGCAAAGATGCAGTCGCCTTTGGCGAGGTCTTCCAGCTTGTAGATCCGGTTAAGGTCTTCAATGCCCCATTTCGCGGCACGCGCTTTTTCATCATCATTGCGGAAAGTTAGGCGTCCATTGAACTGTCCGCCCACACAACGCAAAGCCGCTGCTGCCAGAACACCTTCGGGTGCGCCGCCTGTTCCCATATATATGTCGATGCCAGTGTCCTGATCGGTCACTGCAATCACGCCTGCGACATCGCCATCGCCAATCAAATGCACGCCGCAGCCAATCGAGCGTAATTCAGCAATCAGACCTTCATGGCGCGGTCGGTCCAGCACGCATACATTGATGTCGGCAGGTTCTTTGCCTTTTGCAGCGGCCACTGCTTTCACGTTCTCCGTGGGTGATTTTGCAAGATCAATCACGCCATCTGGCAGGCCAGGCCCTACTGCAAGTTTGTCCATGTAAACATCAGGCGCATTGAGCAGATCGCCCTCTTCGGCTGCTGCGAGAACCGCAAGCGCGTTGGGCCCGGCTTTCGCAGTGATGGTTGTGCCTTCGAGCGGGTCGAGAGCGATGTCGATCTTTGGGCCCTTGCCCATGCCGACCTTTTCACCAATAAACAGCATGGGTGCCTCATCGCGCTCGCCTTCGCCGATAACA
This sequence comes from uncultured Porphyrobacter sp., assembly GCA_964352245.1. Classification (GTDB taxonomy): domain Bacteria; phylum Pseudomonadota; class Alphaproteobacteria; order Sphingomonadales; family Sphingomonadaceae; genus Erythrobacter. Next base: position 4,750 of record CAYGQX010000019.1, on the reverse strand, counting down.
ACCGTGCCATCCATGTACAGATCATCAAACGCGCGTCGCATCGCCTCGACAGCTGCGGCATCGGCGGCTTTTTCATCGCCGCGCCCGATCAATTGCGCAGCAGCAACGGCGGCAGCTTCGGTGACGCGAACCATTTCGAGCACAAGCACACGTTCGATTGCGTTTTCGGAATCGGGTCCTTTTTCAGCCAGAATGTCCGTGTTAGGGGCAGTGTTCATGCGAAATTCAGTCCTTACAAGCTTTGCAATTGGTGCAGCGTCTAACGTGAAGGAGGCGGGCTTGTCGAGCAAAGCAGAGGCCGTTCTCCGGAATACCCGTGCGTTATCCTTTCGGGCAATCATCGCCTCAGTGGTTTTGGGTGCCGCATGTCCCTTGGCCGCGCAAGATGACGAGAGCGTGACGCAAGATGAAGAAGAAGCGTCTGAAACCGGGGCAGTAGAGGCACCTCAGCGACCCAATCCGATCAATATTCTGATCACAGTCCCTCGCGGCGACATCAATCCGGTTGAGACCAAGGCTTGCGAAGACGAGGCGGATGCCGGCACCATCAGTGGTGAGATCATCGTGTGCCGCCAATTGGGCGAAAAAGGCGACAATTACGCCAGCGGGAGCCGCGCTGCTGCTCAAAAACGGTATGCTGAAGAGACCGCGTTCAAGGGGGAGAACACCTCGCTTGACGTGTCAGGCGGCGGGATTTTCAAGGGGCCTGCGACGATTTCAGGTGCGTGCCTCATTCCGCCCTGCCCGCCAGAAGCCGCCATCCTGATCGACGTCGAAGCGTTGCCGCAAGCGCCCGCTGGTTCGGATGCGGACCGGATTGCCCGCGGCCTTCCGCCGCTTGGTGAGGACGAGGAACTCACCGAGGAAGAAATCCGCAAGCGCCGCGAGGCGCTGGGCCTGCCGCCGCCCAAGTACGAGAAAAAGCCGAGGTAGTTTTGTCGCAGACAACCGCCTGCCTAGCCTTGTGCTGCGCTGCAATCGCGCTGACACATGCGCTGCCGCTTTACGCGCAGGACGAGGCAGATGGTAGCTTGGGGGATGAAGACCGAGTTGTAATCGATCTCACTTTACCAAAGCCCGCCGATAAACTTGATACCCTGGCGGCAAAGCAGTGTGGAGATGAAGCGGACGCTGCCCGGATAAGAGGCGAAATTGTGGTCTGCGCAAAGCCGCTCGAAACCACTGACGGTTCATGGGACAAGTCCGATTGGGAAAAACGCTATGCCGAGCGCACGCAAGGCCCAAAGCCGCTAAACATGTATGTCGACCCAACGCCGCCCATGGTCGGCATCACCTTAACGGCAAAGTTCGGTGCCCCACCGGGCAGCGCGCCAGTTCTGATCGACGTTGAAGCTTTGCCAGAAGCAGCAAAGGGGTCGGACGCAGATCGAATTGCGCGCGGTCTGCCTGCCTTGGGTCAAGATGAGGCATTGTCTGAAGAGCTCCTCAAACATCGGCAAGAGGCTCTGGATCTGCCGCCATCGCAGTATGAGGGACAGCCTTAGACAAAGGTCAATCGGTCTTCAGACTAATCCAAAATCGGCAGCACCAGCGGTTCTCCGGTCAGGCTGTCCGAGCCTTCGAGCAAATCCAGCGCTCGCCTCACATTCGCCTCTGGCCCCTCATGGGTCACCAGCGCCACCAGCACTTCGCCACCATCGCGTTTGCGGCCCTGTTGGATCAGGCTTTCGATCGAGACATCGCCATCGCGCATCGCTGCGGTGAGTTCTGCAAGGACGCCGGGACGGTCGTTTACGGTAAAGCGCAGATAGGTGCGCTCCATCCGGTGACCGGGTTCAGCAGGCGGATAGGCGACAAGCTGACTTGCTGGCATGGCAAAAGGCGCGCCGATATCGCCGCGTGCTATATCTATGAGGTCGGCGACCACAGCGCTTGCAGTCGGGCCATCGCCTGCGCCTGCTCCTTGAAACAGAAGGCGGCCTGAGAAATTTCCCTCGGCAACGACAGCATTGGTGGGGCCATCGACTGCGCTTAGCGGGTGGTCTTTTGAAACCAGGCAGGGGCGCACGCGTTGAAGTAGAGTGGTCTTGCCATCCTCATGGCTCAAATCCGCTTCGGCGATGAGGCGGATAACAAAGCCCAGCGCATCAGCCTGCGCGATATCAGCGGCGCGCACAGCGGTGATGCCGGTTGTCCGGACATTGCCGAAATCGAGCTGCGCGCCAAATCCGATCCCTGCAATAATGGCAATCTTGTGCGCGGCATCGACGCCCTCGATATCGAAGGTGGGATCAGCCTCGGCATAGCCAAGCCTTTGCGCCTCACCGAGCACTTCGTCAAAGTCTGCTCCGGTCGCTTCCATTTCGGACAGGATGTAATTGCACGTCCCATTGAGGATGCCGTAAACCTTGGTGAGCGCGTTGGCGGCGGTCCCTTCGCGAAGGCCTTTGACCACAGGAATACCGCCTGCAACGGCGGCTTCAAATTTTAGCGGAGTACGCTCACTTTCGGCGCTGCTTGCAAGTGAAAGTCCATGATGGGCTATCATCGCTTTGTTGGCCGTAACCAAACCTTTGCAACGCGAAAGAGCCGCACGGCTAAGCGCAAGTGCCGGGCCATCCGATCCGCCGACCAGTTCGACGACCACATCAACATCATCGCGCATTGCCAAAGCGGTCATGTCATCTTCCCACGCAATGCCGGAAATATCGACGCCGCGATCCTTGCTACGGTCTCGTGCAGATACAGCGACCACTTCGATCGCACGGCCTGCGCGGGCAGAAATGAGATCGTGGTTTGTATCAAGCAGCCGGATAACTCCTGCGCCAACAGTACCAAGACCTGCAATCGCAATGCGCAATGGGGCGGAGGTGGATGTGTCAGGCAAAAGAGAAAGCTCCGAAAGATATGCGTGTTGGATGCGCGCTCGAGGCTGCGGCTCGAACAGCCACAACCGCTTAGTCAGAAGAATCTTGCAGTCAAGCGACCCTTCAAGACCTTTTCTTTCAATGCATACGCTACTCGGCGCTCAGACTACTCGGCTTCGGTGATTTGCCTGTCGCATGGGCCGAGTTGTTCCATGACAAAGGCATAATCGCTTGCAGCCAAGCGCCGGGCACCTGCATCACGGGCAAGGTTTGCACTGCTGGGCAGGTTTTGGGGAAGCGCGCATGCAAGGCGATACCATTGCAGCGTTTGCTTCTGGGGTGCGCGCGAGGACGAATCGATGATTTCGCCCCATGACACGCCCCAGGCCGGTTGCTGACCTGGGCGGCGAAGGACACTCAACGAGACCGGGGAACCATCCGTGGTGGCAAGGAATATCTGGGTTTCCGATTCGCCTGAAAGATTGCCGGGCACAGCCAATGCATCCCTGATCGCCGTAATGCGTGGCGGCACATCGCGTGCAGCAAAACTGGAGAGAATCGGGCGCAGTCTCGCTTCGAGCCCGGGCGAATAATCAAGCTGACCGTAACGCCCCGCAAGCTGGATCGCCGTGGCTTTCCGGGTCGAACCGCCGGGTGATTGCCGCGCAAAAAGGATCACGACCTGCTTATTCAGCTTCGGCGGCTTACCATTCGCAGTGAGAGGCACATCCACCAGATATACAAGCGATTCGCCCAAAGCGCGCTCACCTGCAATCAGCGCCTGCGTGCGCGCTTCCACGTAAAGGCGAACAAAGCCAGGAGCGAGGCCGGGAGATCTTTCCGGTTTTACCACTGTTTGGCGGCGAATCTGTGCCCGCACAATCATCTCGCTTGCTTCCGCCAGACTTGCCAGATCAGCGTAAGTGGCCCGTTCAGCCGGATTTTCCGAATTAATCGAAGGACCAGATTGCGAATTTTGTGCAAAACCCGATTGCGGCAACCCGGCCACTGCCAAAGCGGCGAAGGCGGTCTTGGACACCAATCTGATTTTATTCATTAAAATTGCGTTAATCGCCATTTTGGAGGCTTTCTGTTTGAGCTCTGAATAAGTCCACAGTTTTCGACTACCTGTTCCAGAGCTGGGACAGTGAATCAAAGCTGAACCCATAAAGCGTTTGATTGACTAAGGGATGGCCGTTAAAGCACGAGGTGTTCGCAAGCGATTTGGGGACAAAGCAAATGCGAAGCAAGCTGTGTAAAACGTTCTGGAGCTTACACGGCAAACCGGGGAAGGCTGAGCTGGGTCGCAGTGCAGTTGAACCGGTCTGGGAGGCCAGAAATTTGAGTTTCACATCGGCGGTCTGATTTGAGACGGTCCGAAACGGAGGCATCTGATTCGGACCTGATTGAACGTCAGGCTGATGTGATAGACGTGTCGGTGTAACGCCGACGTTTAAATGGAGAGTAAACAGCCGGATGGCCTACGTTGATCAAGGAATGACCGGTAGCAAGGCTACGTCGCTCATCATTTCGATTGCGATCGTAGCGGGGATTGGCCTTGCGATGGTAATTGGTTTGGCCGTTGACGCCGTGAAGAATGAGATCGAGCGTGTAACGACCGTTGATGTTACTGAAGAGGAGCCCCCACCCGAAGAGGAAGAGCCGCCACCACCTGAAGAGGTGCCGGATACTTCACCTCCGCCACCGGTTGCACCGCCGCCGCCGTTTGATATCGCGCCGAATCCGCCGGCGATTGAAAACACGCCGGACATACCAGAAGTGACGCGGCCTGATCCACGGCCATCTAATGATGCGCCTATTGCAGACCCGCCCCCCCCCCCCCCCCCCCCGCCGCCATGCAAGGCACAGCGGGCAACCCCCCAGCACGAGCGTCGGTGGGGTAGCCGGAGTTCCAACGCTTA
>CAYGQX010000018.1:0-42571 GCA_964352245.1 uncultured Porphyrobacter sp. | reverse complement strand
TATTCAAATCTCGTATGCCTTGGGATTTTGATGCCGGTTAGCGACATGGGCGAGGTGGATGATGGCGATTATGATATCGAATTGAAGTCGAGCTATCGCAAGAAATTACGAGGCTACATCGTCGATACGGTTAAGCTGCATTTTGCTGGTGGCGCAGAGGAAGTGTATTTGCCTTCCGCAAAAAGCGTGACGATAAGACGCGGCGATAAGATCAAGGAAATCGTCGATCGCGAAATGAAAGACGGGCGCGATTTCATCGTCAGCACATCGCACCCGCAAGGTGGCAACATTATGGGATCATGGCCCGGTAATTCCGTCGTCGGCAGCGACTTAAGAGTGCACGGGCACAAAAATCTCTACGTGGCCGATGCAAGCATCTTTCCATCGTCCATCCGCATCAACGCGCAGATGTTCACAATGGCGATGGCGCATTCAGCGTTTTCGTAATCACGCCGATTATTTCGGCGGCATTCGGATCGCGCCGTCAAGCCGGAATTGGTGGCCGTTTATGTAAGTGTTGCTGGCGATTTCTACGATCAGCGAGGCAAATTCTTCAGGTTCACCAAGCCGTTTGGGGAATGGGACGCTGGCATTGAGCTGGTCCCACATCTGCGGATTGCGGTCTTTCATGCCAAGCATAAGCGGGGTGGCAAAGATGCCGGGCATCACTGAATTAACCCTTATGCCAAGGTCCATCAGATCGCGCGCCATCGGCAGAACAAGGCCATTTACGCCCGACTTGCAAGAGCCATAGATAACCTGTCCGATTTGCCCGTCTTGCGCCGCGACACTGGCCGTGAGAGTTATCGATCCGCGCTCCCCATCATCATTCACAGGCTTTGAATTGGCCATGCCCAGCGCAGAAATACTTGCGACACGGTAACTTGCGACCAAAATTCCTGCAGCGCCAAACGCATAGTCTTCGGTTGCAAGGCGTTTGTAACCGCCGGTGGTTTTGTCAAAGCCGATGGTCTTGCCGCGTTTTGAAGCCATCGCGCAGTGCACTGTTGCGCGCTCCTGACCATTGGCAGCGCGCGCTGCGGCAAAGCCTGCCTCGACGCTGGCCTCATCCATGATATCGACGTGGTGAAATGTGCCGCCGATTGCGGCGGCGTGTTCTTCGCCATCTTCATCATTGATGTCGAATATCGCGACTTTGAGGCCCCGGTTCGCCAATGCCTTTGCACTTGCGCGTCCCAATCCTGAGGCGCCGCCTGTGACGACTGCTGCCATGCCATGTTCGAGTTTCAACGCCTCGTTCCCTCATTTGTTTTGATGCAAATTAGGGGCATAGGACCGATTTGCACAAGCTCTGTTAGCTTCTGAATGATAGGGTGTGCGGCCATGGATGCGTTTTTATTCACACTGCTACTGGTCTTTGCGAGCGTTCAGGGCGCGCGCGATCAAGTGTTGATAGGGCAGTTGTCTGATGCGTTTGATCGCGCAGTCCCTGTCCTGTTCTTTGCAGTGGCGTGCGCAAGCTTGAGCGCGGTGGTGCTGTCTTTTGCAGGCGCGACGATTGCGGAATTCCTGCCAAGCCGCGCCGCCAATATGCTTGTTGCGTTTTCTCTCGTCGCCGCCGCGATAGAGCTGGCATGGCCAGTTACAAAAAGGTCAATCAAAGAGCCCACAAGGTCCTCAGCCGCAATCAGCCTTGTCCTTTTGTTGCGGCAAATCGGCGACGGGCCGCGTTTTATCATCTTCGCTTTTGCGGCCGCTGCACATTATGCACCTGCTGCGGGGATTGGCGGCGCCATAGGCGGAGCGGCAGCGCTTGCGCTCGGGTGGTTTGTGGGTGATCGGGTCATGTCGCGATTTCCGCTGAAATATCTGCGCCTTGCTCTGGGGGCTTGTTTGTTTGTTGCGGGAATTCTAATCGGATTGAACGCTCGTTTCAACGTTTGGTGATCGGTTTATACGATCACTGCGAATTCAACTTTCTCGAAACAAAAGCCCGTCTCACCCATTGATTTAGTGAACATGACGGCGCGCGGTTCCCCCGCTCAGACAGACGGTCTTTCGCGTGCAAAAGCAAATTTTTCCAAGGAGGACAAGAATGCTTGACCCCAACAACAATTCGACAACCCAGATGGTAGCAGAAATCAACGCGCTGCTGGCCGATCACTTTGCGCTCTACGTGAAAACGAAGAACTTTCACTGGCATGTAAAGGGGCCGCGTTTCCGCGATTTGCACGTATTGTTTGATGAACAAGCCATCCAAATTCGCGACCAGATTGACGCGATCGGTGAACGCGCCCGGAAAATCGGCGGCGACACGATCACATCGGTGGGCATGATCGCGCAGCACACGCAAGTGAAGGATCAGGACAAAGTCTCGCTTACCGCAGAAGACATGATCCGCGAACTTCGCGATGACAATGCCAATATGGTCGCACGCCTCAAGGCGATGAAGGAAACGGCCGATGCTGCAGGCGATAACGCCACGGACGGCTTGCTCGATGACTGGACCGACATGGCCGAAGAACGGGTTTGGTTCCTGAATTCGATCCTCGGATAAGAAATGACGTTCGAAGGGCGCGGGTAACGCGCCCTGCTCAACAAAAAGGCTGTTTTCGGTGTATCCGGGAGCGGCCTTTTTGCTATGCGCGGTTTTATGGACAATATCGAATTTCTTGAAGGCCAGGACGCAGGCGACATTGCGGACCGTATTGCCGCTTATCTCGACTGGGCGTTGGGAACTAGTGAGGGCGACCTGGCGATAGCAGTCCCGGGCGGTTCAACGCCGTTCCCCATCTTTGAAGAATTGGTGGAGCGCGATCTTGATTTTACCCGGCTGGTTGTCTGGCCGACAGATGACCGGATTGTTCCAGAAGATCATGCGGCATCGAACACGGGCAAAATTCGCGCGATCTTTGAGCCTGTAGGAGCATCGGTTTCTGCTCTCCATGAGGAAGCCGAAACACCTGAATTTGCATTTGTCTGGCTGGGTATGGGAGCCGATGGCCACATTGCCTCGCTTTTCCCCAACACTGATCCGCAGGTTGATGACATGCGCAGTGTGCGCCGGTTGACCCCCGATCCTTTACCGCCAGAGGCTCCGTTTGATCGCATTACGTTGACCATACCTGCTTTGCTGGCGACGCCGTTGATGATTTTTGTGATCCGCGGCGATGAAAAACGCACCGTGCTGGATAACGCAATCAAGGGCGAACACGATTTGCCGATTGCACGGCTTCTGGCAGAAGCAGCAGCTGACGAACGAAATTCGCCGCAGGTCACGTGCTTCACCTGATTATTAAAGCGATCCCTGCACCCGTTCACCGCGCGGTGATGCCGTATGCGCATAAGGTGCGGCATTACTGGAGGCGTTGGCGCGGCAAACCCATTCAGGGCGCAGCGATTATCCTGACCAATCCTGCAGGCGAAGTCCTGTTGCTGCGTCATTCCTATGGTCCGCCTGTATGGGCATTACCGGGCGGGGGGATTGGGACAGGCGAAGACCCTATGATAGCAGCTCGCCGCGAATTGGCGGAAGAATTGGAGATCCGGCCAAGCAGTATGACGGCATTGGGAACGATGGAGGAAACCATATCGGGTTCGCATCACGTTGGCCATTTGTTCGAAGCAGAAACTTCAGAAACGCCCAAACCCGATGGCCGTGAGGTGATTGAGGCCCGTTTTTTCGATCCGGCGGCATTACCACATAATGTCGGGCGCATCTCCCGGTCACGGCTTGAGACTTGGTTTACGAGGAGGGGTGGCGATTATTCTCGTCCGTAATACTGACCTCGCTTAACTTTTGGTGAGCTTCACTTTCAGGGTAACAGCCACTTGGTGCAAGGCCGATAGGGTTATCCTGATGCCAGTTCAGGATTACGAGCATGGGGCTGGGATGAAGGGTGCGATTTCCGGATCACAGGCATGTGTTCAGCATCACAAAACCACTTACAGCAGCGACAATTGCGTCTCATCCTTGGGCTGTTCTTTTGCATCGCCGTGATCCAGGTTTGATAATGTCAGCCCCATCAGCCGGATCGGCATGGGCAGCGGCAATTCTTCATCCAGCAATGCGCGGCCCAATGCTGCGATTTCATCCTTGCTCTCAATCCAGCAAGAGACTGATTTTGACCGAGTGATCTGTTGGAAATTGTTGAATTTCATCTTCAGCGTGATTGTTTTGCCGCGCACCGGCCTATCATCTGTTCCGGCAGCCTCAATCCGCTCCCAAACCACATCGATGATATTCTCCAGCGTCTCTCGCAGCGCAGTGCCGCCACCAATATCCTCGCTGAATGTCCGTTCCCCGCCAACCGACTTACGGATGCGGTGCGCCCGTACAGGGCGCAGATCAATGCCGCGCGCCGCACGGTAGAGATAATCGGCCATGCTGCCGAAATGGCCGCGCAAAAACGCGATATCTTTCGCTGCCAAGTCAGCGCCCGTTTCAATGCCGAGCCGCTTCATTTTTTCTTCAGCTTTGGGGCCGACGCCGTGGAACCGTCTGATGGGCAGCCCCGCCACAAACTGCGCGCCTTGCCCGGGACGAATGACGCACATGCCATCGGGTTTGTTCTGATCCGACGCAATTTTGGCGAGGAATTTGTTGTACGAGACGCCCGCGCTCGCCGTCAGCTTCGTCTTTGCGCGGATTTCCTGCCGGATCAGATCGGCAATGCGGGTCGCGCTGCCAATTCCCAGTCGATCCTCGGTCACATCCAGATACGCTTCATCCAGACTCAAGGGCTCGACATGCGGAGTATGGTGTTCAAACACTTTGCGTATCTGCCGGCTTGCCTCTTTGTACGCATCAAAACGGTGCCGCACGAAAATCAAATCGGGACACAGGCGTTTTGCCGTGACCGAAGGCATCGCACTTTTGACGCCAAACTTGCGTGCTTCATAACTCGCCGCCGCCACAACACCGCGCCCGCTTGATCCGCCCACGGCCACCGGTTTCCCCTGCAATTCGGGGTGATCGCGCTGCTCAACGCTCGCAAAAAACGCATCCATATCGACGTGGATGATCTTTCTGAGGCCGTTTTCATCCTCGTCTTGATGTGGGGCCGCATCGCTGCTCATTGCGAGTGCAAGATAGTCTGCTGAGCGGATATAAGAAACACCCCCTTAGGAACGAACGCGCTTCCCAAGTATTTTGTGCACATGCGAAAAGAACATTGGCAAGTGAATGTGCCCTCAGGCAATGGGGCAGTTATGGCGGCTCATATCTCTCAATCTGGCTCTTCTGATACGGCCGTTTCAAAGAAGCTGGGTGAGCGCGAGCTTATCTGGATGATGGCGATGCTTATGGCGCTCCAAGCGTTTGGCATCGATGCGATTTTGCCTGCTCTGGATGATCTTGCGCTGGAGTTGAATGCTGTCGGGAATGATCGCCAATTTGTGGTCGGTATCTATCTTCTAACGGCGGGAATGGGCGCATTGGTTCCCGGTGTATTGGCAGATAGGTTTGGTCGCCGCCCCATCCTGCTGGGCGCAATTGCAGTGCATATTTCGCTGTCACTTCTCAGCATTTTTGCAACTTCATTCGAAATGCTCATCACCATTCGCGCCATTCAAGGCTTTTTTGGCGCAGGGATTGTTGCCTTGCCGCCTGCTATCATCCGTGACCGGGTGGGCGGCGATAAGATGGCCAAGATGATGAGCCTGATATTCGTCATATTCCTGATGGTGCCCGCAATTGCGCCAAGCATTGGTGAACTGATCTTATTGGTAGCGGATTGGCGCACAATCTTTGCCGCCATGGCTTTCCAAGGAATATTGATCGGTTGCTGGGTGTATTTCCGCCTGCCCGAAAGCCTTACCGAAGATAACCGTCAGTCAGTCCAGGTGCCGGTCATCGCGCGCAATATGGGCAAGGCTCTCAGCGAGCCCAGTGTGATCGGATACATCTTCGGCAGCACATTGGTGTTTGGCGCTTTGTTCGGCTTTATCAATTCGGCCCAGCAGCTGATTACAGAAGCTTTTGATGCAGGAGATGTGTTTCCCGTTGTCTTCGGCATCTGTGCAGGCTCCATGGCGATTGCGAGTTGGTCGAATTCGCGGATTGTCGAACGCTTTGGCGCACGCCGTGTTAGCCACACGGCGTTGTTTGCCTTTATTGCGGTGAGTTCGGTGCAGGTCTGGTTCGCGTTCCAGCCGAATGAGACGCTTTATGAATTCGTGCCTTTGATGGCGATCAACATGATGCTGCTTGGCTTTATTGGCAGTAACTTTGGCGCGATAGCGATGAACCCGTTTTTCTCTATCGCCGGTTCTGCAAGTTCCGCACATGGTTTTGTCCGGATGACAATGGCGGCGTTAATCGGCGGAGCAATCGGGCAAGCGTTTGATGGGACTGCCCGGCCTCTGGCGCTGGCTTTGCTGGCTAGCGGTGTCGTGTGTTTGCTTTTGGTATTGTTCAGCGAAAAGGGCCGTCTGTTTGGTCCGCCAGATCGGATTGCTGGCCCTACGAAGATGAAAAGCATCTGACGTGTTTGTTCGCACACTCCCATCCGGGGATGCGTTCTCGCTCGGCGCGTAACTAGGCTGCGTCCGCTGAGGACCGGCGCTTGCTTCATGCGACCTTGGGGGCGAGCCTACCTCTCACTGTCCAATCTGCGCCACGCAAGCTCGGCAAATTCGCACAATAACGGCCGCGTATCGCGCGGATCGATGATATCTTCGACATTGTATCGCTCAGCAGATCGAAATGGCGATGTGACTTTTGAAAGCCGGACTTTGATGGCTTCCAATTCTGCTGCCGGATCATCGGCAGCTTCAAGCTCGGATTTGTATGCGACTTCCAGCCCGCCCGCGATAGGGAGAGAGCCCCAGTCGCCTGATGGCCAGCAGAACCTGTATTGATACCTGTCCGCATTGCTCATCGCGCTGCCTGCAATGCCATAAGCACGGCGCATCACGATGCTTGCAAGCGGAACGGTGGCTTTGTAAATCGCGTTCATTGCATTCACACCATACCGGATTGTCCCCGCGATTTCCGCCTCGCGCCCAATCATAAAGCCAGGATTGTCGACCAGATGAACAATCGGCAGGCGGAACTGGTCCGACAATTTGACGAAGCGTTCGACTTTTTCCGAGGTCTTGGCTTCCCATGATCCTCCCAAAAATGTGGGATCGCTTGCAACGATGGCGACGGGGTAGCCATCAAGCCGCGCAAGTGCGGTGATTGCCGCACGGCCCCAGTTTTTGCCGATCTCGAAGACGGTGCCTTTATCGAGGATCATATCCATCGCGCGTCGCATGGAATAGACCTGATTGGCCTCGTGCGGGACGAGGGAAAGCAGCGCTTCCTCGCGGCGGTCCACCGGGTCTGTGCAATCAGCGCGCCGGGCAAGCTGCCCGACATGCTCTGGCATAAATGAAAGGAAATGGCGCGCACGGGCGAAGGCTTCGGCCTCGCTTGCGACCTCATCATCGCACACGCCATTGCGCGTATGGATATCCGCACCCCCCAGCGCCTCTTTGTCGGTGGGGTCTGTGCCCTCATCGCCTTCCATCGCGGCAACCACCGCAGGGCCAGCGGCGAACACTTGGGAAAGCCCGCGCACCATAATCGAATAATGACTTGCCACCAGCCGCGCCGCGCCAAGGCCGGCCGTTGGTCCAAGCGCGAGTGCCACTACGGGCACTGCATCCAGATTGCGCACCACATCGCCCCAGCCGGGCACAGCCGGGATATAGGTCGCGCCGATCTGCTCCAGTGTCTTGACACTTCCGCCGCCGCCTGTGCCATCGATCATCTTGATGATGGGAAGGCGAAGTTCGTGCGCCATTTGTTCGGCCTGCACCATTTTGCGCGCAATGCCTGCATCGGCCGCGCCGCCGCGAATGGTGAAATCGTCAGCGGTCGCGACAACCGGGCGGCCATGGACTGTCGCTTTGCCAAACAGAAACGGGGCAGGGGTGACGCCTGTCAGATCGCCCTTATCATCATAGTGGCCTTTGCCTGCAATCTTGCCGATTTCCCGGAAAGACCCCGGATCGCATATCGCCGCCAATCGCGCGCGTGCATCCATTTTTCCGCGGCCATGTTGCCGCGCAACCTTATCTGCGCCGCCCATTTGTTCGGCAAGCGCCTCGCGCGCGCGAAGCTCTTCAAGTTCTTTGGCCCAGGTCATGATTGCACCGCTAAACCATCTGCCAAACCAATGCGAGCCGGAGATGCTGACGGTTCAAGCAGGTCTAAAATCGGCGATGCCCCATGTAATCGGCCCGTCGGGGTGTTTCTCCCGGTTGATAAACGCCGATAGAAATGCCCGCGCGCCGTAAAGCGCTTTTTCAGATCGCGGCACATAGGTGCGACTGTTCCATGCTTCAATTCCACGCGCACGGACCTTGCGCCCGATTGCACCATAAATTCTCGCAGCAGACAGGACCGCCCAGCGGCTTCTGAAAGGCAGGCGCTGGGCGCCCACGCGGGCTGCGGCTTCGTGCTTTTCGACGAGCGCGACCAGACGTGCCGCCATTTCGGCAAGCTCTTCGCGGTGATGGGGTTTGGTGTGCTGGCCCGGTTCGATATCTTGATGAACAAGCCACTCGATTGGCAAGTAACACCGTCCCGCTGCATCATCCTCGACTATATCGCGCGCAATGTTGGACAGTTGAAAAGCCAGCCCAAGATCATTGGCGCGATCAAGCGTGTCCTCGTCTGATGGATCAACGCCCATCACGACCGCCATCATCACCCCCACGGCGCCTGCAACATGATAGCAATAGCGCATCATGTCAGCCTCTGTGCGTGGCCGCCAGTCTTCTGCATCCAGCGCAAATCCTGCGATGACATCCTCTGCCATGGCAGGCGTCAGGCCGACTTCACTTGCGACAATACCAAGCGCGTCAAAAGCAGGATCGCCAGTGGGCTTGCCTTCGAAAGCTTTGGCCGTGAGTTTTCGGATCAAGGCAAGGCGCGCATCGAGATCGGACTGATCGCCAAGCTCCCCGCCCATCACTTGATTGTCAGCAATATCGTCGCATCTTCGGCACCATGCGTAAAGCAACCAAGCGCGTTCGCGTGTTTCTTTGTCGAACAGGCGCGATGCGGCGGAGAAGCTTTGCGAGCCTTGTTTTATAGCAAGGCGTGAATGCTCTACTAGAGCTTCGCGTCGGTCGTGTTGGAAATTCGGTTCGGCGCCCATGGGAATTCAGATCTAAAGATCCTCAGCTTTCATTCGGAAGATCGGAGTGTGAGGTACATAGGCGGCCATCTTATCGAGCAGGTCGTCAATAGTCTTGGCTGCAACCAGAATATTCTGATGGGCAGGGCGGACAAAGCCGATATCTGCCATTTTGGCATTGAACGCGATCAGTTCATCATAAAAGCCAAAGGCGTTGAGCAATCCCACAGGGTCCGAGTGGTAACCCAATTGCGCCCAGCTCATCGCCTCCCACAATTCGTCCATGGTTCCAACGCCGCCGGGAAGGGTGACGAAGCCATCGGAAAGGTCGGTGAACTTTTGTTTCCTCTCATGCATGCCGGAAACGGTGATAAGCTCATCGCAATTGTGATTGGCCACTTCAGAATTGACGAGCGCTTCGGGGATCACGCCGATAACTTCGCCGCCTGCATCCTTCGCGCCATTGGCCACCGCGCCCATCAGGCCGAGGCGACCGCCGCCATAGACAACGCCGATTTGGCGCTGCGCAAGGGTAGCGCCCACCTCGCGGGCGAGTTCCATATAGCGCGGATCTTCAGGCGTGGCTGAGCCGCAATAGATGGCTAGGCGTTTCATAAATCGAACATGGTCCAATCCGTTCGCCCTGAGCTTGTAGAAGGGCTGTTTTTCACTTTGTTCGCTGCGCTACAAGAAAGGGCAGTGCTTCGACAAGCTCAGGGCGAACGGATTTTTGTTAAGACTAGACGGCTGCCTTTACCTTCAAATCCTCCAGCATGATGCTCGCCGTCGCTTTACCTGAGCCGACAACGCCCGGAATGCCTGCGCCCGGATGCGTGCCTGCACCTACGAGATAGTAATTTTCGATCACATCGTCGCGGTTATGTCCGCGCAGGTATGCGCTTTGCCACAGAAGCGGCTCCAGGCTGAACGCGCTGCCCATATAGGCAGACAGGTCCTGCTGAAAATCCTTGGGCGCGTAGCTGAATTTGGTCACGATCCGATCGTGAATGTCAGGGATTAAGCGGCGACCGATTTCATCCAAGACCATCTTTTCAAGTTTCGGCCCAACCTCGTCCCAATCAACGGGCATCTTGCCCATGTGAGCAACCGGGACGAGCGCATAGAATGTGCTTTTACCCTTGGGCGCCATGCTGGGATCGGTCACAGTGGGGTGGTGCAGATAGATCGCGAAATCTTCAGGCAGAACGCCGTTGGAGAAGATATCATCGAGCAGCCCCTTATACCGCTCTGCAAACAAGATCATGTGATGCGCGATGCCCGGCCATGTGCCCTCAAGCCCGAAATGGACGACGAACAAAGAAGGCGAAAAGCTCTTTTTGCTGAGGCTTTTGGCCATCTTCTGGCCGCGCAGCGAATCCGATAGCAAGTCTTTGTAAGAATGCATGATATCGCCGTTGGACGCGACTGCATCAAAGCGCTGTTTCCAGCCTGATTTCGTCTCAACCTCGTCCGCGCGCGTGCCCAGTGTGTGAACCTGAACAACCGGATCACCAACGCGCATTGTGCCGCCCAGCCGTTCAAAATGGCGCACCATGCCCGCAATCAACCGGTTGGTCCCGCCGCGCGCCCACCAAACACCGCCGTCTTTTTCCAGCTTGTGAATGAGCGCATAAATACTCGACGTCTTCATCGGGTTGCCGCCCACCAGCAGCGAGTGAAAGCTGAACGCCTCGCGCAGTTTGGGGTGTTTGATGTAGCTGGACACCATCGAATAGACACTGCGCCATGCTTGTTCTTTCACAAGCGCAGGCGCGGCTTTCAACATGGTTTTAAAGTCGAGAAACGGCTTGGTACCAAGCTTTACATAGCCTTCTTCATATACGCGCTGCGAATATTCGAGAAAGCGGCTGTAGCCTACCACATCGTCTGGGTTCAGTTTCGCGATTTCCGCGTTCAATTGCTCTTCATCATTGGAATATTCGAAATTCGTCCCATCGGGCCAGTTGAGGCGGTAGAAAGGCATCACTTTCATCAACTCAACATCTTCTGCGATGTCGTGGCCGGTCAATTCCCATAGCTCTTCTAGACAGGGCGGATCGGTAACCACAGTTGGACCTGCATCAAACGTAAAACCGTCTTTTTCCCAGAAATACGCGCGGCCACCCGGCTTGTCGCGCGCTTCGACAACCGTTGTTGCGATGCCATGCGATTGCAGCCGGATCGCAAGCGCCATCCCGCCAAATCCTGCGCCAATAACGCATGCCGATTTGCCCGCGTATTTCTTGGCAATATCGGGATTGATCCCTTTGGCTGTGGGTCTAGCGGGAGCGAGATCGAGCTTTGCATCAGCGTTCATGCTGGTGTCTCCGTACTGAGAGGTATTCCGGGTGAGAACAATGCGCGCATCGCTCTTGTAAGAGTTACGGGCGGCTTGCCCGTCAGGATGCGTACCTTGTCAGCCAATGAACTGTCGCCTGCATAAAAGCGTTCCACAAGCGGGCCGGACAAGCCATAAAACCGTTGAAGGACGACGACGCGTTGTTCAGGGTCGGCCGCCTCGAACAGCATGCGGGTGAGTGTTCTATAAAAGCTCATATTTCGCCAATGCGCACGCGCTCTTGTTTCGCAAAACTGCGCCAAAGCCTCCCCCGATGTGTCAGGTGCGCGGGCAAGCAGAGCGGCGATCGCAAGAGCATTATCTGCCGCAAAAGGTAGAGTGTAACTGGTCAAGGGATGCGAGAACCCGCCGCGCGATCCCGCAACGGCAACACCGGGAATGCGCAATTCATCGAGCACGGCGTCAAAATTGCCGCCTGTCACTACCGGAAGAATGCCGCTTTCATCTCCGATGACTTCGCCGCACAAGCCCTTGGCGTGCGCATACATTTGCGTGCGCGAGGCCAGCAGGTCTTTATCCATTTTGGGATGATCGGCGTAATAGGTATCTTCGATAAACACTTCGTCTTCAGCAAGCGGCAGAACGTACACAAACCTGTACGCTGCGCCATTGCCATACGGCGCGACCTGATCGACGGTGGCATCCATGATGACTGGACGGGTGAGGCCGTGGGGTTCATCGGTGCGGATATGCTGGCCAAGAAAAACTTGCCAGCCGCCTGCTAGGTTTTTGCTTGTTGTGAATGTGCGGCAATCGATCACGCGGGTCGCATCAATGCGCGAGCCATCTTCCAAAGTGACGCCGTTTGCATCCAAAATTCGAGCGCTTGTGCCCAAACGCACTGATCCTTTGGGCAGTGTTGCCATCAAGATTTTGTGAAAATCGTTGCTTGCCATGGAGCGATAGCTGGTGGGCAATGTCCGGCCATAGCGGGGAAAGTGGATCTCGTATCCTTCATCCCATGCGTTGAGCGGAAACGCCGAAAGCAGATCGGTCGCGGCATCATCAAGATCGCTTGTAAACCAGCTCCAGCGGTGATTGCCGCCCAGGTTTTCCCCCGCATCCAGCAAGATAAACCGGCAATCGGGAACCTGAGTATGCAGCGCAAGCGCAAGCAGGCCGCCAGCCAGGCCGCCGCCAACGATGACGACATCGGCTTGGTTTTGTGCGCCCATATCTGCTTTTGAATCGCTCATCTGCTCAATGCCCTAGGCTTAAGTGCGTGTTCGGGCAATGTTACACTCTATCCCCCACACGTTCGCTGCAAACGCTTGCGCCTGATGCGGTGTTGATTCACTCTTGCGGCATGGCTCAGTTGATCCCCAATCGCACGACTATCCTCGTTTCTATCGGCATAACGATTGCCGCTGTTGCGATCCTGCTTGGTATGGACCGCCCGCCCATTTGCGAATGTGGATATGTGAAGCTGTGGCACGGCGACATAAACTCGGCTGGCAATTCTCAACATATCGCCGACTGGTACACGCCCAGTCACATCATCCATGGCCCGATATTCTATGGGTTGGGATGGCTGCTTTTCAGCAAATGGCAAGTCGGTGGAAAACAAGCGTTCCGGTGGGGATTGCCCCTAGCGGTTTTTTTGGAAGCAGCTTGGGAAGTGCTTGAAAACACGCCGATGGTGATCGACCGGTTCCGCTCTGTCACGGCCAATTGGGGCTATTCAGGCGATAGCGTGCTCAATTCGGCTGCTGATATTGGTTGGATGGCTGTCGGGTTCTATCTCGCGATGAAACTGCCCGTAAAAGTCACCATTATCGCCGCCATCATCATGGAAGTGGTTGCTGCGCTGGTGGTGCGCGATGGATTGACGCTGACAGTGATAATGTTGCTGTTCCCGATAGATGCGATTGCGCAGTGGCAAGCTGGCGGCGCTGGCTGACATCTGATCGCATAAGTATTGAACCGGGGGAACCTGCGCGGCATCAAGCGGTTGAGAGCCTGTTAGAAAGGCTCCTCCTATGCCAAGCCCTACAAATGCTTCCCTGATGATTGCTATTGCAAGCTGCGCGGCGTTGGCTGCGCCGCTTCACGCTGAGGTCGTGCGCGAGAGCGTGGCTGCGATCGATGAACAAGCGCAGCAAGCCCCGCCAACAGGTGGCCCAGATGTGCAGGGACCCGATCAAGGGCAGGTTGATCAGGCGCAAGGCCCAGATGGCGGTGAAGGCCGTACTGCTGGTCGGCCTCCGGGTCTTGGCTTCAAACCTGTTTTCGATGAAACATGGGTGACTGTGGGCATTGGCGCTGGACTGGTGCCGAGCTATTCGGGATCTGATGATTATGTCGCATTTCCCTTGCCGCTGATCGTCGGTCGCGTCGGCGGTGTCGGCCTGCGTCCCAATGGTCCCGGAATTGCGCTCGATTTGTTGAGCAAGGCGTCCGCTGGCCCGCCCAGCACCAAACCTTCATTCAATTTCGGCCCCGCTTTCCGCATCCGCAATGACCGTGTGAACCAGATCGAAGATGACGTAGTGGAGCAATTGGAAGATTTGGACCTAGCTATTGAAGTCGGCCTTGATGGCGGTGTTACCTTCCCTGGCGTTTTTACCCGAAGCGACAGGCTGTCCATAGGAGCGCAAGCGCGCTGGGATGTGGCCGGTGCGCATGATGGCATGGTGGTCGAACCCAGCATTGGTTACGCCCGCCCCATCGGCACAGGCACGCTCGTTAATCTAAGCCTCGGTGCGCAGATCGTCGATGATGATTTTGCCGAATACTATTTCAACGTGAACCCTGCCGATAGCCTGACAAGCGGGCTGCCGGTGTTTAACGCGGATGGCGGGCTCAATTCGTTGAGCGCGGTCGCGATCATCACAAACGATCTTGATGGCAATGCATTGAATGGCGGTTTCAGCATCTACACAATCGCTGGCTACACCCGCATGATTGGCGATGCGGCAGACACTCCATTCACCGACATTCGCGGCAACGCGAACCAGTTTATCGGCGGAGCGGGTGTGGCATATACTTTCTGAAAAGAGCGCTTATTGGTCTTCGGGGAAGTCTTCGGGAAAATTTTTTTGCAACGCCCGATTTAACGCGGCTTCAAATGCCTCAACAATATCTGGATCCGTGGGCCGATTTTCCAATTCTAGCTTTATCGCCTGCATTTTGGGTTGAAGCTTGTTAAACTTGCGGAATGTTGGCGTGATACTAGCAGTCCATTCGACCTCACCGCGTTCTGCCGACGAAAGAGCGGAGATGGCTGCGCGCCCGAGTTTTTCGTCGCGCGCTTCAATTTCCTGCGTCGTAATTTGGGCTTCCAAATCGAGAGTGCTGATATCGAGGTTGCCCATTTCAGCGATCATGACTTCTTCCATCAGTCGGAGAAAGGGTTCTGTCCGAAACAAAGCGGCAAGTTCTTCTGCCTCATCCGCAGTCAATTCTTTGCGGAATAATTCAATGAATTGAGAGCGCTCGAGTTCCCATTCTCTCTCGATCAGAAGAGTAACGGGTTCGCGCATTTCATTCATGTAGACATCAATGAAACCCGGGCCTTCAGTCTCCAAATCCATCATCCACTCATCCGCCAGGGTTAATTCACGGATCCCAGCCATCGTCTCATCCACGAGAGTCTGATTGTCGGCGAATTCGTTTATGGCCTGGTAAAAATCTTCGTAGTGATCGGTGACCTTCGCATCATCGCTATTCCTAAAACCAGCGCCATTGGTCTCCGTCTGAACTGGTTCATTCGGCGCGGATGCAGACGTTTCCTGCAAAGCCGCGCTGACAATGGATGCGGAAAACAACGAGGCGAGAAAAATCAGAAATTTGTGCATTCTGCTGCGAGGCCTTTGAACCCGTGCTTGCCGCATGAAGATGAAGCGATTGATTAAGTGCAAAACGAGTGAGCTGCCAATGACGCTCACAGCTGTGGCTCGGTACCACATGTAAATTCAACTGGCGAGGCATCCCCCCTCCCGTCAGGCGGGAGGGGAGTAACACAGATCAATCCTCGTCTTCCTCTTCAGGATAGGCGCCCTCGGCTCCTTCTGCGAGTTGCGGGCGCGGAGCTGGCATTTCGGCTCGGCGGTCGCCTGTTTTAAGGTAGGTGTCGAACCATTCCATCATCCGCAGATTATAGTCATAGCGGCTGGCGGCAATGCGGTTGCCGTGGCCTTCGCCGGGGTAGAAAACGAGGCGCACAGGCACTTCGGGCTTTCGCACCTTGATGCTGCGATAAAGCTCAAGGCTTTGGCCCGGATCAACGCGTGTGTCTTCTTCACCGTGCATAATCAACGTCGGCGTGTTTGCCTTGTCGACGTGATAGACGGGCGAGACGCGCAACATCGCTTCCCAATCATCCCAAGGCCATTTGAGGCTGTGAACATTGTACATTTCGTACGGAATGTCGCCGGTGCCGAATTTCGACACCTGGTTCGAAATACCGACAAACATCACGCTGGCAGCGTATTCATCCGAATAATACGTCGAGCCCCATGCGCTGGCGTATCCGCCATATGAACCGCCGGTGATGCCGGTGCGATCGGTATCGGTAATGCCGTCTGCGACGAGCGCCTTTTTCGC
The DNA here is from genome assembly GCA_964352245.1 of uncultured Porphyrobacter sp. GTDB lineage: Bacteria > Pseudomonadota > Alphaproteobacteria > Sphingomonadales > Sphingomonadaceae > Erythrobacter. Next base: position 26,575 of record CAYGQX010000018.1, on the reverse strand, counting down.
ATCGACGATGTCGCGAAATTCAGGATCGGTATAACGGCCTTGGTGCGCTTTTGAAAAGGCTGTGCCGTATCCTGTTGAGCCGCGATAATTGGGAAGGAACACGGCATAGCCTTGGCCTGCTGCAACCTGGCCGGGTTTCGAATAAGCCGTCTGCCAACCATTGCTCTCATGCGCTTCGGGCCCGCCATGAACATTCATGATGGTGGGCGCACCGCCGCGCGGGGCTCCGCCAACAGGCTCGATCAAAACGCCTTCGATCGTGGTGCCGTCAGTGGCGGTATATTGATAGATGCGCTGATTGCCGAATGTGATTTCTGAAAGCCATGGGTTGTGGCTGGTCCAGCGATCAAATGCGCCGTCATTCCAGACAAACAATTCGGTTGGGTGTTGGGGGGCGTTGGCGGCAAAAGCAAGCGTGCCACCTGCCTCTTCGACGCGGGTAAGGATAAGCTCGCCCGGATCAACTTCGCCTCCCACGCTGCCATCGAAATTGTAAAAGCGCAGCACGCTTTGCGCGCCGACATGGATAACGGCGGCAAGCCGGCCATCATCAAGCCATTCGGCATCAACAGCAGCTTCTGGTGCACCTTGGTTTAGCGCGCGATACTCCCCGGTTGATGTATCGACCAGATGCAAAGTCGTCGCGGCAGGATCGTTCATGTCGATCCCTGCAATCAGCGACAATTGCGTGCTGTCCGGCGAAATTTCGACATCTTCAATCTTGCCAGGGGTTGCCACCACAGCGCGCACTGAGCCATCATCCAGATCAATGATGTTCACGCGCTTTTTGGTGTAACTGTCATCCACCAAAGGCGTAGGTGCGGTGTCGACAATTGCGAAAGATCCATCAGGCGCAATATCAAACGCGCTGACAAAACCGGGTAGCGGGATTTCGCGGGGGTTTTCGTCAATTTCATCGCCCATGGCAGCGACGAAAAGGCGTGCAGGACGTGCTTCTTCTTCATAAACCTTGGCGTTGAAGCCCGCTTCTTTTTGGGTCGTGCGCTGCTCGTCTTCTACCGGATCTGTCAGCATATAGATCAGCTTTCCATCGGGGCTGAACTTGTAAGAGCGAACACCGGCATCCTCGACGGTGGCGAGCTTGCGGTATGTACCGCCATTCATCGGCACACCCCAAACCGCGCGATCTTCATCATCCTTTGTCCACATAAAGGTGATCATGCTGCCATCGGGCGAAAAGGTGACGCCTGATGGGCTGATATCATCGGGAAGATATGCGCGGGCCATGTCAGGTGCGGTGGCGACTTTCAGTTCGCCCTTGAAGCCGCCATTCTCTTCGCCTTCCGTTACATCGGGAAGGCTGGATGTGGTGAAAGCAATGCTTTTGCCATCAGGCGACACAGCCATGGTGCCAACACTTTCAAGCTTGGCAACATCTTCCGGTGTCATCGGACGCGCATGCGCGGTTACGGTGATCGATACTGTTGCCAGCAGAGTTGCGGAAATCGTCAAGATCCGAGTCATTGGAGTTCGTGGTCCCTAAGTAAAATATCGTGGTGAGCGCTCTCATAGCGATGGAAAGGTGAATGGCAAATGGGTTGCCCCAACCAATTGAAAGGCTTGCCATGTGCCCCCCTCGGCGGCATCAGAAGTCCAGCAAGGGGAGAGACAGGAATGAAGTTACTCAGGAAACTGGCGGCTGGATGCACAGCTGTAATAGCTTTGGCGAGTGCGCCGCTGGCTGCACAGACCGTTCTTATCAATGCGGATCGGGTGATTTACGAAGCCGATGCACCTGATACTGGCGTTTCCTCAGTCCCGGTGATGATTGTGGTCGTCGATGGTGTGATCAAAGAAATCCTTACGCAAGGCAACTTTGAATTTGCGCAATACGAGGCCCGCGCTGATCGCATCATTGACCTTAGTGGAAAAACCGTTCTTCCTGGCCTTATTGACCTGCACACTCACCTTTCCGGCGATCCGTCAGGTGAATTCTGGCGTGCAGCCACCACTCCGCCCGAATATTACACCTTGATCGCGGCAAAGAATGCCCGGATCACGGCTCTCGCTGGCTTTACCACTGTTCGCGATCTGGGTTCGCGAACCGATCAGGTGACGCAAAGCCTGCGCACCGCGACCGAGCAAGGGATTATCCCTGGTCCGCGTATTGTCACCTCTGCGCGCACGATCAGCATTGTCGGCGGACACGGCGATGTGAACGGATTTCACCAGCATGTGAATGATGTGCTTGCTTCAGGCTATACCTGTACCGGACCAGTTGAGTGCTCTGAAAAGGTCCGGATGGCCTCCAAATACGGCGCAGACCTTATCAAGATCACGGCGACGGGCGGTGTTCTCTCACAGCAAGGTCGCGGCCTTGAAGAGCACTTCACTGCCGAAGAAATGGAAGCGATTGTCGATACGGCTGAACTGCTCGGCCTAAAAGTCGCAGCGCACGCGCACGGTGCACGCGGGATTGAAGCGGCTGCCAAGGCGGGCGTCCATACAATTGAGCATGGCACGTATATGGATGATGACGCTGCCAAAGCGATGAAAGCCAGCGGCACGACTCTGATCCCGACATTGATGGCGTTTGAGGGGATCAAGAAAGGGCTTGGCACTGGGTTTTACACCCCCGTAGTTGAAGAGAAAATCCGCGCCGTTAGCGAGATTGCAGATACCATCGTACCGCGAGCGAGGCAGTTTGGCGTTAATGTCGCGTTCGGCACCGATGCAGGCGTTTTTCCGCATGGCGAAAATGCGGGTGAGTTTGCGCTGATGGTCAAAGGCGGCATGTCCAATCGAGAGGCAATCGCTGCGGCGACCACTGAAGCTGCAGAAATCCTCGGTATGGAAGGCGAGATTGGCCGGATTGCACCGGGCTATTCCGCCGATATCATCGCAGTCGATGGCAATCCGCTCGAGGATGTGACCGCGCTTGAAAGCGTGGCTTTCACCATGGTTCGAGGCCGCGTGATTGAATAGGTACGGGAGCGCTGTTGGCGAGTGCTTAGAACTCGCCAGCAATCCCTGCGTGTATGGCGGTTGAATTGCCGCCCGCATAACTGACACCAGCTGTAAACGCGACATCGCCTTGCAACCGGTGCATCACACCAAGCGATACGCCAACCTCGCCGCGATAGGCGGCGACATTGCTGGCATAGCTGGTTTTGTCCGGGCCGCTGGGGAAATGCGGCGCGGCTTGCGCTGCGATGGAGGCTATCCCGCGTTTTGCGTCGCGGTTTACCGTTTCGGCAAGGTCGAATGCTCCTCCAAGGCGCGTTTCCAGCCCGTTCACCCGGCCTTCGAGCGCACCCAATTGAGCATCCGAAACCATCGCCAGCGCGCCAACGGAGCGGCGCACATCGGCAACCGACGCAGCGGTCGCAGCCTGTTGAACGCCTAGAGTGCCGGTTTCATCAATGGTCACCACATCGACCGGACCCGTCTGAGCTGCTGTCGACGCAGTGATATCGCCAATGCGAATGCTGGCGCCTGCCCCGCCTAAGGTGATCTGATTGGTTGTTGTTGTGCTTGCACCTGTGCCAATAGCGGTCGAACCATCGTGCTCAGCCACAGCTTGTGCGCCAAATGCGGCAGAATTGACGCCATTGGTTGACGCTTGAAAGCCCACAGCTGTGCCGCGTGGTCCGGCGCTTGATCGAAAGCCAATGGCTGTTCCGCCCACGCCCGTTGTGGTGAGTTGTCCCAAAGCAAGGCCTTGTGTCGCAGAATTGGCTTGGGAACCGATCGCAACGCTATCTGACCCTGTAGCGGAAGATCTCTCGCCGATAGCAACAGTGCGATCACCAGATGATGTTGCGTCGTATCCAATAGCTGTTCCGCGAATGCCGGTGGCTGCATTTGTGCTGAAACCGAAAGCTGTTCCGCCCTGATCCGCAGCAGCGCTGGCGCCCAAAGCGATTGTCGCATCGCCCGTCGCGCTTGCCTGATGACCGATGGCGACCGTTTGTGTGGCGCTCGCGCTTGATTGCGAACCAACAGCCACGCTTTCCACTCCCGTTGCTGCTGCCTGCGCGCCCAAGGCAGTCGCGAAAATCTGGCTGGCGAGACTATCGGCCCCAATCGCTGTGGAATCCGCCCCCATTGCTAAGGCGCCAAGATCACCTGCGTCATTGCCATCCCCGCCAATAGCAACTGCGCCCACCCCGGTGGCTTGGGTGTTCCAGCCAACGGAAAGCGCCCCTTTCGCAGTTGCGAATGATGCTCTGCCAATGGCTGTTGCTCCTTGCCTGCTAGCGATCGAATTCGCCCCTAATGCCGTGCTGAATTCACCGCTCGCTTCTGCTTGTTGCCCGATTGCGCTGGAACTTGCCCCGCTAGCATCGGCCAACCTTCCCACAGCAATTGACCGGTTTCCTTCGGCATTGGCTGAACTGCCAAAGGCGGTGGCAAACGCCCCAGTTGAGAGCGCATTTATCCCGCAAGCGGTCGATGTTTCATCGTCGTTGGAATTGGCCTGCCCGTCATTGTCGGTTGGGCCAAGATCAACTTGTCCATCATTGTCGCGGTCGAGCAGACAATCATCCGCCAGCGCGCGCTCACTACCCATCAACATGAAGAACCCAACCAGAATAATCGCGTTTCTTACATCCGTTTGTGCCTTCATTTTTCCGCCCTTCAACGTGATCTGATGTCAAAAGGCAGGCAGCGAATTCGCAGCTTCCTTTGTGATTGATCAAGACTAGCGCGTTTCCACGGGGTTTTTCCCTTAAAATAGGGTCATTTTGGAGCCAAAGGGAACAGACCGCTCGCCTCATTGCGGATTGCCTGATCCGACCAGTGCCATTTTGGTTGTTTCCCGTGTAACCATGCTTGGTGGAGCAGCGAACCTGCGCCGTCACTCATCACGGTAAAATCGGATCAATCAGGGGTAACACAACATGGATTTCACATTCGGGCGCACTGTTTCGTTCATCGCGTGGCTGCTGCTCCTCGCGGCGGTAACCCAGTCGGTTTACACCGCACTATACATCAGTGAGGCTGATGTGCCGCGCCAGCTCCTATGGGGAAGTGAAGCGTTTTTGTTTGTTATCATGGCAGCCTTTGCCGGATCGGCCCTGGCGCAGGCTGGGTGGCTGCATTTGGGTTGGTCCGCGATTTTGGGGGCCTCAATTCTCAATGTTGTTCAAGTCGGCGTGGGCCTCACCATGTTTGGTCCGTTTTTTGAAGCAGCCGGACAGAACGAAGCGCTTGCACCAGCAGCGCAATCTGTGGTCGCGTTCTCGTTTATGATCTACAACGCGGCCAAGGTTTTGCTGGCGCTGGCGCTGATCGTGTTTGGAGGGGCGCGCATGGCTGATGGTGCAAAGCCGCTTGGCGGGATCAGCGTTGCTGTCGGTATCGTCGCAATGGCGGCTAACACGGCATCTATGGTATTCGGGCGCGAAGTTACTGGCGAATTGCCTCTGGCAGGCGGCACGGGCGTTTTGGCGACGGTATTGCTGGCGGTTTGCCTGTTCATGCTCAAGAATGAAGACGCTTAATCAGACAGCGCGTTGAGCTCCACCAGTGCATTATCGTGAGGCTGGTCCAGCAGAGCAAACGCCACATCGCGATTGCCATACAGCCAATCATTTGGCGCACGGCTTGTGCATGGCAAGATTAGCGGCATGGATTGGGACCCCGCTGCCCGCGCGGCCCCTTGCGCTGGCATAGTGAGGATCGCGAAAGCCGGAACGTCTTCATCCTTCCACACGCCAGCCAGCCCGAACACGGGCGCGCCTGGCGGCGCAAACCAGTGTTTCAATCGGCGCCCTTCATAATCGGTTTCGCTACCCCACAGCATAATGCGGGTTGCAGGCAGGATGCAGCGAAATTCGCTGTTGGACAGATTGCCGATCCAAAATGGGCTTTGCGTGTTTCGCACCGTGGTAATCCGGCGGGTTGGATCATCGACGTTAGGTGGAGGCAGCACGCCCCAAAGGCGCGGCACGATCCTTGGCTGGAGCGGGAGGGCTTTGGGTTTTGGGGCTGCGATAAAGTCTCGCCCCGCTGTCACAACAGGGACAAATCTCCCCGGAGCTGCATAGCCGCCTGCCCACGGATCGGAGCTCGCGGCTGCGCCAAAGTTTTCGGCAATGTCAGCAGCGCTGCAATCAATACGGACCAGATGTGTCATGTGCCAGTTTAACTAGACGCGCCTGTTCACCCGGTCTATCATCCATCTATCCCCGGGGAGCGTAGCTGTTTTGCGCTGAGAGGGGCAGGTAGCGCTGCTCGACCCGTTGAACCTGAACCTGTTAATACAGGCGGAGGGAGTGGCCTGTCCTGAGCTTGTCGAAGGAGCGGCTTTCCGATCTCTCCGCCTTTAGGAGCGAGCAAACATGGCCGACATCAATTCACCCGTAGAGATTGGCGTAACCACCGGACCCATTCGTGGCAGCCGCAAGGTCTATGTCGGCGCGCGCACCGGCTCCGGAGTTCGGGTCGCAATGCGTGAGATTGATTTGGAAGGCGGGGAGCCATCGGTGCGTGTGTATGACACTTCCGGTCCGTACACTGACCCCGAAGCCAATATCGACATCAACGCAGGGCTTCCGGGGCTACGCTCCGACTGGATCAAGGCGCGCGGGGATGTTGAGGAATATGACGGGCGCGAAGTAAAACCCGAAGATAACGGCCAGCTTGGCCCCGACCGCTCTGGCGGCGTTCCGCAATTTCCCAATGTGGTGAAGCGTCCCCTACGCGCCAAAGCCGGCCACAACGTCAGCCAAATGCACTATGCCCGCAAAGGCATCATCACGCCCGAAATGGAATATGTTGCCGAACGCGAGAACTTGGGCCGCGAACTCGCCGCCGATTTCAAGCGCGATGGGGAAAGTTGGGGCGCGCAAATTCCCGATGTCATCACGCCGGAATTTGTCCGCGATGAGGTCGCACGAGGCCGCGCGATCATCCCCAACAACATCAACCACCCGGAATCAGAGCCCATGGCGATCGGGCGCAATTTCCTCGTGAAGATCAACGCCAATATCGGCAATTCCGCCGTTGCCTCTGACGTCGCCACCGAAGTCGATAAGATGGTCTGGGCCACCCGCTGGGGCGCGGATACTATTATGGACCTCAGCACGGGCCGCAACATTCACGACACGCGCGAATGGATCATTCGCAACTCCGCCGTGCCGGTGGGCACTGTGCCGATCTATCAGGCGCTGGAGAAAGTCGGCGGGGTTGCCGAAGACCTCACCTGGGAGATATTCCGCGACACTCTGATCGAACAGGCCGAACAGGGCGTTGACTATTTCACGATCCACGCAGGCGTTCGCCTCGCCTATGTGCCCATGGCCGCAAAGCGCGTCACCGGCATTGTGTCGCGCGGCGGATCAATCATGGCGAAATGGTGCCTCGCGCACCACAAGGAAAGCTTCCTCTACGAGCATTTCGACGACATTACACAGATCATGAAAGCCTATGACATCGCCTATTCTCTGGGCGATGGCCTGCGCCCGGGCTCCATCGCGGATGCCAATGACGAGGCGCAATTCTCCGAGCTCTACACTCTGGGCGAGCTCACACACCGCGCGTGGGAGCAGGACGTTCAGGTCATGATCGAGGGGCCGGGCCACGTCCCCATGCACAAGATCAAAGAGAATATGGAAAAGCAGCTGCAAGTCTGCGGCGAGGCGCCTTTCTACACATTGGGCCCGCTCGTCACCGACATTGCGCCGGGATACGACCACATCACCAGCGGCATTGGAGCCGCGCAAATCGGTTGGTACGGCACCGCCATGCTCTGCTATGTGACGCCCAAAGAGCACTTAGGCCTGCCCGACCGCGACGACGTAAAAGTGGGCGTGGTCACATACAAACTCGCCGCCCACGCAGCCGACATCGCCAAGGGCCACCCCGCCGCCAAAGTGCGCGATGATGCCCTGTCAAAAGCGCGTTTCGAGTTCCGCTGGCGCGACCAGTTCAACCTGTCCTTGGACCCCGAAACGGCCGAGGAATTCCACGACCAGACGCTTCCCGCAGAGGGCGCAAAAACCGCCCACTTCTGTTCCATGTGCGGGCCCAAGTTCTGCTCCATGCAGATCAGCCAGGAAGTCCGCGATTTCGCCGCCAAGCAAAACGAAAGCCCCGAGAGTTTTCTGGCGGCGGAGAAGCTGGGCGCAGAAACCGCCGAGGCCAGCAGGCAGGCCGCGATCAAGGGGATGGAGGAGATGTCCAAACTCTACGACGAGAAAGGCCGCGAGCTGTATTTGCCGGAGGGGTGAGAGATGGGTTTTGGAAACCTTGTTGTTACCCTTGGCCTTGAATATGAAGGCTGGCATTCATCGATTGGGCAGACCACAGATGAGAAGCTAGTTTTTCGTCTTCGCGCGAGCTCATTTTGGGATGAGTTAACGCTCGAAACAGGCGGTGATTTGATGAAAATGGAGGGCTACCTTCATTTGTCGCTTCACGATCAACCCAATGATACCATGACAGTGCCTGCGGCTAACGGCGACGATGAGAAGATAATCGAATTATTGGGATCACTTTGGTATCTTCCCGCTTTTGAAGGTTCTTCCGATGGCGTCGCCAAGCCGTCTGAGGAAGCCTTTTCGGTCGAGTGTGGCGTGAGCCCAATGGTGTTCGAGAGCTTGCGCGACGCTATCCGAGCCAATGAAGGTCCCCAACTAATCCACATATCGATACCCATGGGGCTTGGACTTGAATACGGCTCTGCTCCTGATGGCTCGGTCAAGTCGTGGGATAATTCTGAGAAGCGTTTTCTTAGTATCTCAGGACTGAGCTTTAGCTTTGAAAAAATGAAGCCAGAGAAGGCTGACGGTTTTAATGAGGCTGGCGGCCAATCTGATCTTCCCAGAAAGGAACTCGAGAGCGATCGAATTGAGATGATTGGTCATTCGTTTGCGACCGTCATCCAACAACTTACCAATATCCGTTACTTGCTTTTGGGGCTAATTGCCGTGGTCCTTATTTCTCGGCTAATTTAGTTACCCACAGCCGTCATCCTGAACTTGTTTCAGGATAACAGCGGGTTTGTGCCAAATGGCGAGGGTTATTCCGAAACAAGTTCGGAATGACGTTTGTGGCAAGGTTGAGGGTGGTGTGTGGTGGTCCATTCTAATTGTCATCCCGGACTTGATCCGGGATAACCCTTGAGGCTTGGCGCGTGGTCGATGGGGTTATCCTGAAACAAGTTCAGGATGACGACTGTTGCGAGGAGCTACCGCAAACCCATCTCCAGCCCCAAGTCGCGCCAGTCGGGGTTCTGCACCTCCACCAAATCAATCTTCCAATCGCGGTGCCAGTTCTTGAGCTGTTTTTCGCGGGTGATGGCCTCGCCCATCGTCGCGAACATTTCGATATGCACCAGCCGCTTGCAATTGCGGCGTTTGGCGAAGCCTTCGAAGGTGCCTTCTTGGTGTTGGTGGTATCGCGCGGCCATGTCTGACGTCACGCCGATGTAGATGTAGCCGCGTTTTCCGCTGGCTAGAATGTAGACGCAGGGGTGTTTGGCCATGGCGCGAGGGTAGTGGATGCGCGCCTATTCGTCATCCTGAACTTGTTTCGGGATAACTCTCGATGCTTGGCGCGTGGTTGCTGGGGTTATCCCGGATCAGGTCCGGGATGACGAGCATTGTAGCGTTATGCGGTGAAACGAGTTCAGGATGACGGGGCGGGGTTCAGGATGACGTTTCTTTCGTGTATGGCCTTCTTATGCCCAACCCAATCACCACCCTAACCACACTCCTCACCCTAGCGCTCACCGCCGTGCCAGCCTTTGCGCAAAGCACTCCAGCCACCACCCCCGAGTTCCTCCCCAACAGTGCCTCCTCTGCGCCCTTCTCCCGCGCTGTGCAGGTGGGGGATACGCTCTACCTCGCGGGGCAACTTGGCCTTGCGCGTTCCACCGACGCCGACCCAACAAACGGTATCGAGGCCGAGACGCGGCGGGCTATGGAGCGGATTGGGGAGACTTTGGCGCTCTATGGCCTCGCCCATGATGCGCTGTTCAAATGCACGGTTTGGCTGGCGGATATCGACGACTTTGCGGCATTTAATGCGGTGTACGCCACCTATTTCAAACAGGGGCGCTATCCCGTGCGCTCTACCATGGCGGTGAAGGACTTGGCCGCTGGCGCCCGCATCGAAATCGAGTGCGTCGCTCATAACCCGCGCATCGGCTCGCAGCCTACGATCCCTTGGGGCGTGGCGCTTGAGCATTTGCGCAGCGGCGCGGCGAGGAAGACCGGTGTCTACACCCGCAAAGAAGCCTCGCAATGTGTCGGCCGCTGGCGCTTGCATGCCGACGCGGTGGATGATGGTGCATTTCCGATGACCGCGATGGAGGTCTTTCCCCCCGAACTGCGGTTAGGCAATGCGATTGCCAGCGCCGAGTTTTTCCGGCTCGATGTTATGTCTGAGGGCGTGATGCGCGATGCATCCGATGAGGCCGAGGCGCGGCTTCGCAAGGCTCTTGGCGGCGATGCGCAAGCGATGCAGGCCTATTTCGAGGCGCTGGGCGAGTGTTCGGTGACGGCAGAGGCGCCAGTGGATGAAGCTCCTCTTGGTGCAAGCGATGCCGCTGTTGAGGGGCCTGCGGGGTAGTTTGGCTGCGAGGGTTGTGCCTGCGGCTAGCAGCGCGATAACGCCATCATCACCCGGTCAAGGCTTTGCAGAAACTTTGACCTGTCCGCCTTGCTAAACGGAGGAGGGCCGCCGCCTATTCCGTCCATGCCTGCGCGCAGGTCCTCCATGATTGCTCGGGTGGCAAGCGCACTACCGATGCTGGCCGGGGTGAACTCATCGCCATTGTGTTTGAGCACGCGTGCGCCTGCTTTGAGGCAGCGGTCGGCCAAGGGGATGTCGCCAGTAATGACCACGCTGCGCGCGTCTGCAGTCTCTGCGATCCAGTCATCTGCGGCATCGAAGCTGTCATCGACCACCACGCGTTTTACGCGCGGGTTATCGGGAATGCGAAAAGGAGAATTGCTGACCACGCGCACTTGCGCTTTGAAGCGGTCTGCGACGCGGTATATTTCCTCTTTCACCGGGCAGGCATCAGCGTCGATCAGGATTGTGATGAGATTTGGAGAGGCGTTTGTCACTTGCCCGGCTGCTGTGTCATGCGCACCAGATCCCAGTCATATCCCAGCTGCCTGACCCGGCTTTCCAGCAGGTTTTGCAGGTCCGCATCCGGCGCAGCCTCTCGCGTGAGCATCCAAAGATACCGTCCGCTAGGCTCGCCCACGATAGACCATTCATAAAGGCCATCAGGACGGGGCTCTGAGCGGTCGAGCACCCAGTAATCTCCGAAAAATGGACCAAAGAAGCTTACTTTCAGCTTGGCACCATTTGATCCGTCAACCACACGCGCGCGGCCCGTGGACTGATCGAAATCGCCGTCCAGGCCATTTTTATAGCAGGAGTTTACCACCCGAATGTTCGATGCGCCGGATGTTTCTCTTATCGAATATTGCGCCGTCACGCCCTCGCAACCTTTCTGAAAGGGCGCTTCGTAACGGCCGTGTTCGTACCATGTGCCAAGATAAGCGGCGAGCTCCACCGGTTTTGCAGGCTCTGGCACGGCCAGATTGCCAACAGGGCCAGGGGAACCGACGCAACCGCCAAGACTCACGACGAGTACCAAAAGAGTAGAGACGGCTAGGTCGTTCGCCCGCCTGTGCGCGGATTGCAGTTTGAAAGGCATAGTGTTTCAACGTGAAACGAAAGGACCGGTTCCTTTTGCCAGTCTCGCTTGTCGATGCCAAATAATTAGGCATTCTCGCAATAATCTGCTAAAGCAATAACGCTAACGTCGGAAATATGCGACGGAACTTGAAATTTGCGCTCCGCCGCTTGCCATCTGAGCTGCCTTTCTAGGCGAAACGCTCACCGGCCCCGGCGTTAACCGGACGACGACTTCCTTTCATTTGAACGATCTTAAAGCACAACCGCGCTGCACGATGCGGCGCGGCACTCTACGTTCTTGAAAGGAACGATACATGTCTAAGACGGGAACAGTTAAATTTTTCAACGCCGATAAGGGTTATGGTTTTATCCAGCCAGATGATGGCTCTGCTGATAGCTTTGTGCATATCACGGCCGTTCAAGCGGCCGGAATGCAATCGCTCGATAAAGAGCAGCGCCTCAATTACGAGGTCGAAACCGGCCGCAATGGCAAAGAAAGCGCAGTCAATCTGACGGTTGCTGACTGATTTTTGAAAGGGGCGTGCGGCGATGCGTGGTATGCCCCTTTCACCCCCATCATCCAAACCTGCACATTTCCAAGAAAGGTATCCTTTATGGCCCAGACATACGAATTCTATTCAGCGCGCGCTGATGAAGCTGCTGCGCGGGCAAACGAGGCAGTCCTTGATAATGTAAAGGATCGCGAACTGCGCGCTGAAAAAAGCTGGCGCGCTCTCGCAGACCAGGCACGCAAAGGTGTGATTGCGCGCGAAAAAGCCGATGCAGAACGTATCGAACGCAGAGCGGCAGAGGCATTGCAAAACGGTTGAACCCGCGCGTGCGAAGGATCAGCTTGCTTTGAGGTTCTAACGACTTGCGCGGCGACGATTTGGCTCCCACATTGAAGGTCTCAAGACTTCAGAGGAGCCGGTTCTATGACCATGCAATTTCAATTCAATTCCGACAGCTCGGTTATGGGCACAGAAAACGTGGCTGAACGCATTGAGGCCATGATGCGCGAAAAGCTTGCGCGGTTCGAAGATCGGCTGACAAGAGTTGAAGTGCATGTTTCTGATGAAAATGCGCACAAAGGCGGCACGGATGACAAAACTTGCATGATCGAAGCGCGCCCGCGCGGTGGACGCCCGATAGGAGTTACCGAACATGCAAGTGATGTGGATACCGCGGCACGCCGGGCGGCCAACACAATGGCGCAGCGATTGGAGCGCGTCTTGGGCAAAAGTGATAAGCACAGTCACGATCCGCGCCCCGACAAGGTGATGTGAGCCAAGAAGAGAATTATGAAAGGCATAATCCATCGCCTTTATTCCTGACCGAAATTGAGGGGGAATACGATGGGTTACTTGAAAAAGGGCGGACTTCTTGCTGTCGGCGCGATGGCGCTCACTGCGTGCGGAGGATTGGGAAAGCCTCCGGCACTTCCAGAAGGTGAGACCAATCTTTCCTGTGCTGCCATGATCTATGCTGCGACCAACCTGCTTGATGACAAGAGCGAAATGGAAGAGGGTGACCAATCGCTGATGGATTATGTCGGGACCATGACCAAATTCGGCACGGCCCATGCCAAGGCTGAAAGGCTTGATTCTGAGCAGGTTTTGGGAGTGATTAAGCTAGAAGCGCTTCAGGCAACCGGGCGGACTCCGGGGCGACGTGTGGTCGTTTCTGACGGCGGCGTCGTGAAAAGAGCCAAAGCCTGCTACGGTGCGTGAGGCTGGCCGTTCCTGTGTGATGGTTTGAGCGTGAGGGCGAGGGGGTGAGGATTTCCCTCACCCCTCACTCATAATTCGCTATTCAACGATGGTGATTTCAACCCTGCGGGCTTCAGCGTTAGTCATCTCTTCGCTGGTCGTGTCATCGGGCTTCACCAATTCAGTTCGGCCTTCATCAATACCAAGGCTCACCAATTGCGCCTGAACGTTTTCAGCGCGCTGTTTGGAAAGTTCAGCGTTGAGTTCAGCGTTGCCTGTCGGATCGTTAAAGCCTGAAATGGCGAGTGTCGCATCAGGATTGGCTTCGAGATATCCCACGAGGCCTTCTGAAACAGTTGCGAAATCAGGTGTGACATCGGTGGAACCGCTGTCGAAATAGACAGAAAGCATTGGTCTGCCATCGCGCTCCCCTGCGAGTACACCGGCGCCATCGGGAGCTTCGGGGGTGGGTTCAGCAACAGGTTCAGGCGCGGGCTCGGGTGAAGTCGCAGGAGCGGCTGGTGCGGTGACTTCTTCATCATCTGCGAGCACGTTGTAACTGGTCCAGATCGAAACAAGCGCAGCAACCGCAAGGGCGCCCGCTGCTACAAGCCCCACAAGGCAACCAGTTTGAAACATGGTGTCTTCGGTATCACTGCGCTTGCGCCGTCCATCGGCGCCTCTTACCACTGGATCAGCCATAGTCATTTCCCCTCTGCATTTGTCTTGAGGGCCCAACGAACGGCCGAGCTAGCCAGGAAGCCGAACCGTTCAAAGGACTCGAAAACGAAGTGTAATCTAGGCTGAAGGATCGAGAATGACAAGTTTGCACTACACAGTGCGTGTAACGCAAATTGGACGACCGGCTTTTGAGCTTCGCGGACAGAACATTTTACCCAAAGGCTCCGGTGTTAAACTGTGTTTAATCGCAGCTGCCGTTAATCTGCCTTCGCTAGCTCAGGCAGGTAATGAATGTCCCAAGCCACGCCTCCTTTGTCCGTCATAAGCCTGAGTATCGCGATGAGCGCACACTGTCGCCGTCCCTTTACGAGACCGCACATGATGCGATGCAAACCGCTTATCCCAGTTTGATGAGCAAGTTTGGTCATCATCTGGCCGCGCACCCTTTGTTCGCTCACGCTGCCATCACAGCTCTTGCGAAGCGTCATCCAACCACATTGATTGAGACCGGGGAGGGTTTTCTGAATGGCGGCGACCGTTTGGTGGGGATGGATATCAATCATTCGTGGGTGCGTCTTCGCGAAATAGATCGCGAAGCAGGCAATGATGCATTGATGCGCAGCGTCCTTAAGGAGATCAAACCAATCGTTACTGAGATTTCAGGCGCGATGATCCAGCCCGAAGCACGCCTTCTCGTTGCATCGCCGCATGCCATAGTGCCCCTGCACCTTGATGAAGACTATGCGATCCATTTGCAAATCTCAGGTGCGAGCCGTGTCATCACCTATTCCCCCGGGCATGATGGCATAATGCCTCAGCACCTTCACGAACAAGCAATGTCACGGCCCTTGTTGAGTTTGCCCAATAATCAGGCTGCGCACCAGGTAAGCTCGCAGCTCGAAATCTCACCGGGCGAAGCTTTGTTTATGCCCGCTTTTGAACCCTACCGCGTTGTTGTGCATGACGAAGTGGCCGTTGCGCTTGTGTTGTCATGGCGATCTCGGTGGAGTGTTGAGTACGCCAATGCCTGTCGGTTCAACGCTCGGCTTCGCGCATCAGGAGCGCAGCCGGATGCCGCAAAAGCATACCCGGTTCGCAATCGGGTCAAAAGCTGCGCATGGCGTGCCTTGCAGGTCTGGGATGGGCTGACCGGGGGGCGGGCGGACCGGTCAGAGCGATAGATTGGCCCAGCACGAAGTTTCAGGTGCGTTTCCGACCAAATACTGTTCGATGTGGGCGAGCAAAAGGCGGCGGTGAAGAATTGACTTGAGATTGGGCTCCATTTGGCGCGCGGCTCGATTGATTAGGCTGTTCAGCAACAGGATTGGATGCGGCTGCGATCGGGTCAAGCGGCACCAATTCGTACAAAAGTGCGGGCCCGGATTGCTGCTCATCGCTGTCAGACACATGGTCGATCCGGTAACGCTGCTCATGATCGGCGTATGAGAACACGTCCCCGTAGCTTAATGCCGTATCATTCGCAGTGCTGCACGCTTTGACGAATTCCAGGACCGCCGCATAGCTTTGACGCCAATCATGTGCGCACGGGTTTATAATCACTTCTCCGCCAAGCCAATATTGTGCCCCTTGTGTGCGAATGCCTGTCAATTGAGGGGAAGGGTCGAGAGCTTGCTGCTTGGGTCCGAACAGCTCTGGATGGATGTGCAATGGTCCAGGCACAGGACCTGCGGCAAACGCATCAAAGCTCTCGCCAGCAAAGAGCCGGTCTGATTGTTCCCAATAAATCGCGGATGGCGAGGCGTGGTCAAGGGCAACTCTGCCCATCAATGCAAGCAATTCGAGACGGCGATGAAAACCGCGCTGCATCCCTTCCATCGCCTCAAGACCGGTTCCAGAACCCGCAATGCCTTTCAATTCAGACCTGGGCCGCGCCTCCAGCGTGATATGGCTGACTGACTGCGCTGTTCTTGCTCGGATATCAGGGAACAATTCTTGCGTTACCGTTGATCCTAACGCTGCCTCTAACAGAGTTTCGTCCGCAGGCAGGTTTGAGTATTCAAAGCACAGAGTGAGGTTTTCTTCGGCATTCTCAATTCGAGCAAGAGTTGCAGGCTGGTGTTCCGCCACGTTAAAGATTGCGCCGGACTTCAACTCCTCAATTCTCGCAAAGTCTCGCACTATCGCATCGAGCGTTTCGACAACGCTATCGAACATCAAAACACAGCGCAGTCTATGCAAGACAGGGTTGGAAGGTTGAGCAGTGGCCGACATCGGTCGCGGCTTTAACGAGCTTACCTACCTTTTTGCCTTAAGTGTTATGGTGATAGGAAAGTTAAAGTTGCCCTCAGATAATATCCATAGATGACTGGTTTTAGCCAGCGATACCTAGTTCGCCCAGAGTGCTTTCAATCTTCTTTTTGACTCCAAAGAAACCGGCTTTCGCCAAGGGCCAGGTCGCGCGATCAAGCTCTGCAACAATCATGTGCAGACAGCCAGAGCGTTCGAGCACAGACAGGTGATCTGCCAGAGCATCACGCGTCCAACCATTTGGTAAATAAGGCATAACAACATGATTGATCCCGGCCTCATCAAGGATGTCTGCCAGAGCACTGTTTTCCGGCCATATTGCTGATGGACAACCCGCTTCATCGGCTGCCTGAGCAACACCATTGGCGACAGATTGGATTGCAAAATCTTTTGCCGCATGGCCAACTTGCCTGCTGGATCGCGCGTCAGGTCGTGCAGCACCTATGACCAGAGCGGGTTTTTCTGGCAGGTTGATTGCGCTGTGATGCGCAGTCTCATCGTGGAGAAGCAAGGCGAAGGGTTCTGTGGGCATTGAAGATTGCGGGAAAGTGATCGGGTTGCGGCCATGCTCATCGCGTTCTTCCAAAGTCGGGGCATCTTCCGCCAAACCGACTGCAGACAGCGGCCCTTGTGAATGATTGGCCGTGTATCGCGCAATATTGTCGGCGCGTGCAAGGTAGGTTTTGCCTTTGGTGTGGAGGCCACCAACCCAGCGCCAGGATAATGTGTTGGATGCGGCATCGCCGTCGATCAGATGGCGCAAAAAGAAATCCGCACCCAATTGCCAATCGAGCTTGAGAGTGAATATCCATATGCTGGCAAACCACATCCGCGCGTGATTATGCAGATAACCGGTTGCGGTCAGTTCCTGCGCCCAATGGTCAAACGCTGCTATCCCAGTGTGTCCTTGGGTGGCTTGCGCGTAAGCTTTTGCCAGGCCAGCATTGGCATCGAGCTTCGCAAGTGCAGCATCGCGATCACGGCAAAAGCTGCGCCAGATGCTGGGGCGCTGTTCGAGATAGCCTTTGAAGTATACGCGCCAAAAAACCTCTGCGATGAATTTGTCCGCCGCTTTTGGAGTGTGTTTGGCAAGCACCGTCTCAATCACTTCGGTCTCGGATAAAAGGCCGACGTGAAGCCAAGGTGAGAGCTGCGAGACATTGGAACGCAGACCATCGCCTGCGGGGGGATCATCGTAGTTTCGAGTGTTTTCGTAGGCTTTGCCCGCATTGGGCAGGAACTGGTTCAGGCGGGATAATCCGGCGGCGCGGCTGGGTGTGAAAAGCATGGTGTCTTAACAGCAATCCCCGACCGTTGTTCCATAAGGTTTTGCTAAACTGGCATTTTCTTTTTGATGAAATTTTCGGAACATCCATCCTCCCGATGCTTTCGTATATTGTGCAGTGATCGCGGCCAAGCAGCCGCTCACTCCGCTGATACACCGAAGAATTTCAAGGACACTGATTATGAAAACCCTCAAATTTGCACTCGCTTCGGCTGTTGCCCTGTCATTGGTCGCATGCGGCGATCAAGCGACCGAGGAGACGACCACTGAAACAGCTGCAACCGACGAAGCAGAAGCTCCTGGCACCATCGTCGAAGTGGCTCAGGGCGATGATAGCTTTTCAACTCTCGTGACCGCAGTTGTTGCTGCTGAACTTGCCGAAACCCTGTCAGGCGAAGGACCATTTACCGTTTTTGCGCCGACCAATGACGCATTCGGCAAACTGCCAGAAGGCACTGTTGAAGGTCTGGTTTCCGATGACAAAGAGACGCTGGGCGCGATCCTCACATACCACGTTGTGGAAGGTGCGATTGATGCCGAGACGCTCACTGCCGCAATCACCGAAGCTGGCGATGAAGGCTACACAGTTACAACCGTTGGCGGCGGGACATTCACTGCTGCTGTGGTCGATGGCGCTGTTGTTTTGACTGATGCGGCTGGTAACACGTCGACTGTGACGGCAACCGATGTGGCCGCATCCAACGGCGTTGTGCATGTCATCGATACTGTTTTGATGCCACAGTAAGACTTTCGGAATTATCGGCAGCATTTGCTGTCCGAAAATTGGAACATCATCAGGCGGGCTTCTTGACGGAGGCCCGCCTTTTGTTTTGGTATCGGCACAAGCGCCGGTAACGGCATCTGAAAAAAGGGAACTGGCCATGCGCCATTTGATTATCGCGCTCTTAATTTTGACCCTTGGTGCGTGCGGGCAAACAGACAGCATTTCCCGCAATGCCGAACCCTTTTCAGAGATTTCGCCAAACGACACCATAACGGCTGCTGGGACGGAACCTTTCTGGTCAATCAAGATACTGGGCGATCAAGCCACCTATTCCGCTCCAGAGGATTTGGCCGGAACCGAGTTTTCGGTTCGACGCTTTGCGGGCAATAACGGCCTGGGGTTTTCCGGTGAGTTGAAAGAACAAAAGCTGGTCCTCACCGTGACGCCCGGCAATTGCAGCGATGGCATGAGCGAAACGACTTTTCCCTATACGGTCACCTTGGTTTGGGGCGATGAAACTCGTCATGGATGCGCTGATATTGACGTTCAGAAAAAGCGAGGGCTGAGCCTCGCTCCTCCCAATTTTGCGGAGTAGCAAGGCCTTGTGCATACGGCTTTAAGTCGTCATCCTTCTCCTTAAAGTGGAGAGATGATTTATGACCAATAAGACGGGCGGATGCCTATGCGGCAAGATACGTTACACGCTGGAAGCCGATCCTGTGGTCTGCGTTACGTGCCACTGTACCAATTGTCAGAAACAAGCCGGGACTGCTCTTTCGGTGATTGTTGGCGTGCCTGAGGCGGGCCTCATGATTGAGGGAGAGGTCAAAACGTACAATGACCAAGGCGACAGCGGATCCCCTGTCTATCGCCAATTTTGCCCGGATTGCGGATCGCCTGTTTTTACTCGCCTCGATCGTGGTGATGGGTTGATGTTCATCAAGGCAGGCACGTTTGATGATACGTCTTGGATAAATCCTGCGTTTCATTGCTACACAAAGAGCAAACAGCCCTGGGTTGAATTGGGCGATGTGCCTTCGTTCGAGACTGTGCCTGATGGTATCTAACCTGACGGTATCTAATCTGCCTTTCTCCACCGGGCAATTTTGATGGGTAAAGAGCTGATTATGATCAATAGCTTAGTTGGGAATTGCTGTCATTCGTAATTGTGCAGTGCAAAAAACTCGGAACACGATATCGTTTTCCCCGTTGCATCGGGGAACGAAACACAATCCGGCGCCCGCCCGAATTACCCCCCTTTAGTAGGTCGGCTGCGCTGGGAAAGCAGGTATTATGAACTCCGATGATGAGCGCCAAAGCGCTCGCCTGAGCGGTCAGGCGAGCCTGCGCTTTGACGATGCGCCAGACCGGTTCAAAGCGGGCGGCGCCGATTACCAATTTACAGGTGCATCGGGCGTCTTGTTTGAACAGGCGATGGCGCAGACGCGCATGGCAATCTGTCTTTGCGATCCGCATCAAGATGACATCCCGATCATATTTGCAAACAGAGCATTCCGCCGTCTCACAGGATATTCTGAGGAAGAAATCTTGGGTAGCAATTGTCGGTTTCTGCAAGGACCCAACACCGATCCAGAGCCTGTTGCGCGGATCCGTGATGCGATCGCGAAAGAAGATGTCGTGGTCGTTGAAATGCTGAATTATCGCAAGAACGGAACCTCGTTCTGGAATGCGCTGCACATGGGGCCGATATATAATGATGCGGGCGAACTGATTTATTTCTTCGGCAGTCAATGGGATGTTTCAGACGTGCGTGCCGCGCGCGCTCAGGAACAACATGCCAAAGACATGGCGCGCGAGTTATCGCACCGGATGAAGAACATGTTCGCGGTAATTTCGGGCATTGTAAACGTGACGGGGCGAGTGCGCGGTATTCAAAGTGAAGCAGCCGAAATCAATTCGCGCATCCAGGCATTGGGACGAGCCTATGAGACCACTCTGGATGATGCTGCCAGCGGAAGTATCGATATAGGCGATGCTATTCGCGCGGTCCTTTTGCCTTATGACGACAACGAAGAACGCCTCAGGCTGCTTGGCAACGGCGTCAGAATGCCTTTCACAGTTATCTCGGTCATTGGCATGATCTTGCATGAGCTCGCAGCCAACGCGACCAAGCATGGCGCATGGACAAACGATCAAGGCAAGATCGTCGTCAACTGGTCTGCGGGCGATGATCAAATGTTAACGCTCGTCTGGCGCGAGGAGGGTGGACCCGAAGTTGATGCCTCTGCAATAATTGCCGGGACCGGTACGGCCATCGTCGACCGGCTTTTGTCGAGCGGTCGCGGATCCATTTCGCGGCAATGGGATAAGAAAGGCCTGACCGCGACTGTTAAAGTGCCATTGCGGGGATCGATATGACTGACACTTTCACGCTTCTTTTGCTTGAGGATGAGCCGCTAATCATGCTCGATCTTGAATACGCAGCCGAAGATCGTGGCTGTTCTGTCGTGAGTTGCGCAAACTGTGATGACGCGCTTTCACATATTAAATCGGGTGCCAGGATCGATGCCGCAATCCTGGATGTTTCATTGGGCGATGGCGCAACATGTTTTCCCGTTGCCCAAAAACTGGCGCAACTCAAGATACCCTACATCTTGCATTCGGGCGATCTGGATCGTCACAATGAACGGATCAGGGAAATTGATGCTGAACTCATAGCAAAGCCTGCCGCGGCCGAACGGGTTATCGCTTATGCAATTGCCCATGCAAAAGGGCGTGATACGGGCGGTGAACGGATCGCAGCTGAGTAATTCAGTTTGGTCTTGGGTTTCAGTACAGGCCGGGAACTTCAAATTGTGCCACGCTTGGCCGCTCTGGCTGCAACACTTCTCTATCGGCGATGCTTAGTGCTCCTTGCTGACCAGGAGCGCCGGTGATTGGAGTGCAAGTACGCCCAGCAAGGAAATCAAGCGCCCTTGAAATGGAAGCCTCTCTAGGATCGCCAAGAGCGGTAAAAATATCATCGGTTGCGCGGCACGAATTGGGTATTTCACTCGCAAGACCAAGAAAGTAATCGCCGTTTCCATCGGCATTTACAGTTTGAAATGTCACCGCACGCACTCGCAAGTCGCAAGCCGCCAGATCGAAACCGAACTGGCCAACCGGCTTACCGGATGTGTTGCTTCCAATTAGACCTATGCTGTCATTCGCAACATAGGGGATCATGGCATTGGTCACCAATTCACTGGCAGATGCGGTGCTTCGCGTTGCGATGACCGCGATTTTGGTTGGCTGAAGCGCGTTTGCTTCGTTTTCAAACAGCTCCGTTGAATTTTCGGACGACTTCGATGGTCTGAGTACCGTTTCGCTAAAGACCTGACCGACGCGGCCTTCCCCCAAGAGATCGCCAAGCGTTTCAGCAACCCGCACCAGCCCGCCGCCATTATAGCGGAAATCGAAGATAAGCTCGGTTACGCCCTCGCTGTTGAAGAGCTGAAATGCATCGCGCAATTGATCGGCTGCATCCGAAACGATAAATGTGCGCAAATTGAGATAACCGACCTTTTTACCTCCGTCATCGAGGATCAAGGCGCCATATCGGTCTGATATAGGATCGAGCGCAAACTCGGTCTTGGTGACTGCGGTTTCGACAACAGAGCCCGTTGGTGTTGTAAAGCGCAGGACCCGCTGGATACCGGGATCGGACGGGCCAAGAGCATTGATCACAGCCTGCGGTCCGCCAGATGCCATCAGGCTGGAGACTGTTTGAAGGTTGCCTGCGTTGGTGCCGATCGCCAGCAATTCACTGCCTCGATCAAAGCCGGCCTGAAAGCCATTGCCGTTCTCAAAAGCTTCAATGCCAAAAACGCGGTTATTGACCGTGTCATACGACAAGCGAATGCCGAACCCTGCGCTTGAGCCAGACGCGATGAGGGCGTCTTCCTCGGCAATTGATGTTGCAAAGGTGAAGCCAACATCGCGCGATTGTGCACGAGCAGGCGCCACGCGCGCATCCAGAAAGGATTGCACATCGCTGAAGCTTGCAGGGTTGACCGTGTTGTCGAGCAAGTCTGGAAACAGGTACCATTCATTAAGAACATCATCCGCAAACGATATTTGATCGCTGACCGCGCAGCCCGATGATGGCGGTGTGGGTGAAGGGCCACCGCCAACAGCGGGAGGCGCACTTGAATCTCCGCCGCCGCAGCCGGCTAGGACCAAGGCAAGTGTGACGGTAAGTGCTGTCGTGCGGGCGATTTTCATGGGAATGCGACTCCGGGAATAACAATAATGCAAGCTGGCACTTGTCTAATCATTTCTACTGAGATCATGCATAGGCAAGGCCATGAGAGCAAGATTTCGTCGCATATTTCACAAGGTGTGACTTAATGAATGATTGATTTATCCGGATTTCAGGGCAGTTTTCCTCAGAAACTGGTGTAAATGTCTGTCAGGCACCTCGTTTCCGGTGCGAGGAGCGACTAGCAAGAGGGCCATGAAAGCGATTCCATCATGACCCAGTTTCCTGATTGGCTCCAAGGCACGCTGCCCTCTGCTGCTCAGCATGCAGGGTTGGCAATTGCAGAACTGGGTGATGCCCGGTCATTTGGGCGTGGCGGATTTGCCTTATCAAGCCCTGCTTTTGAAGCGGGTCAGGAATTGGACCCTTGCTTCACGGCAAAAGAAGAAGACGCAGTGGCGCCGCCTCTTGAATGGACCGCGCCCCCGCCAGGTTCGCAGGAACTGGTGGTGATCGTTGAGGATGCGTCTAATTCGGCTGCCCCGCCGCAGTGCCATTGGCTCGTTTGGGGGCTTGCAGGTCAGAAAGGCAAATTGCTGGAAGGCGAAACTCCGCCGCGCTCGGGCAAAAATGCTCTGGGCAATTCCGAATGGCTGCTGCCCGATCCACCGGTGGGCGAGACGCGCCATTATGTTTTTCAGATTTTTGCGACCGAGCTTCCATTGACTTTGATGCCCGGCGCAACCCGTGATGATCTCATCGCATCGATCAAAGGTTTCGTGACTGCCAGTGCGGTGCTTTATGCGCCGTTTACAGGAATCGAAGCCGATGATGGCGGCGACTGGGATGATGATTTTGAGTAACGTGTATTTTTAACGCCTGATACCTAAGGGAGAAGACCATGGCGAACGCATTGCAAAAACCAGTGCAGCTTTCGAGTGAACTAGAAGCAGTAGTGGGCAAAGGCCCAATGCCACGTACGGAAGTGACATCGAAAGTGTGGGTCTACATCAAGGCCAACAACCTTCAAAAAGAATCAGATAAGCGGACCATCGTACCTGATGCAAAATTGGGCGCAGTGATCGGCAACGATGAAATCAACATGATGAAGATGACAGGCAAGATCTCAAAGCATCTTACGTAATCCGATTTTCATCAGAATGAATAGAGGCGGCGCGCGATCCCTAGCCGGGGTCCGCGCCGTTTTTCTTTTGGTCAAATCAGCCTGCAATTGTTCAAGCACGATAGCCGCGCTATCGATTTGGCCAAGACGATCGAAAAAGGGGATCACTTGATGATGCAACGTGCCGCATTTGCTTTGGCTGTTACCGCGCTTTCGCTTTCGCCTGTCTCCGCACAGGACGAGGTGGTATCTCCAAAGCCGATCGATCCTGATCTGGCAGCGGCCAATGCCGCGCTGGATGCCGCGCCGGTTTTTGATGGACACAATGATGTGCCCATTCAAATAAGGGCGAGGTTCGATAATCAGTTGGCTGATTTCGATTTTACCGACACGACCGGTACGGCAGATGAGGACAGCGGAAGAGGCGCGATGCATACCGATCTCAGCCGGTTGAGAACAGGTAAAGTGGGCGCGCAATTCTGGTCAGTTTACGTGCCATTCCGCCTGCCAGAACCTGAAGCGGTTCAGATGACGGTGGAGCAGATCGACATCACCAAACGGTTGATTGCAAAATATCCCAATGACTTGGTTCTGGCATTGACAGCGGATCAGGTTGAAACCGCCATGTCAGAAGGACGCATTGCTTCTCTGATCGGGATGGAAGGTGGACATTCCATCGGATCAAGCCTCGCTGTGCTGCGCCAGATGTATGCCATGGGCGCACGTTATATGACGCTCACCCATAATTCGAACACACCATGGGCAGACAGCGCGACCGATGATCCAGAACACGGCGGACTGACCGATTTTGGCCGCGATGTCGTGCGCGAAATGAACCGGATCGGGATGCTGGTCGATCTTAGCCATGTCAGCGAGGAAACGATGCTGGATGCGATGGAAGTTGCGAGCGCGCCGGTGATTTTTAGCCATTCCGGTGCGCGGGCGATCAACGGTCACGCGCGCAATGTTCCCGACAGCGTCCTTGCAAAATTGCCAGAAAACGGCGGGATCGTGATGGTTGTCGCGCTTCCGGGCTTCCTGAATGACAGCGAACGCGAATGGTTTGCATCGCGTTCTGCCCAAGAGGCGCGCCTTAAGTCACTTTATCGAGGACAGCCCGATATTGTGAAAGCCGGGATGGAGGAATGGGTCGAGGCCAATCCAACGCCTGAAACCATGATTACGCACATGGCGGACCATATCGACCACATCAAATCCATTGCGGGAGTTGAAGCCATTGGAATTGGCGCTGACTTCGACGGAATGCCAACCGGACCTGTTGGTTTTGAGGATGTGTCTGGGTACCCCGCGCTTTTCGCTGAATTATCCCGCCGCGGATATTCTCAGGTTGAAATGGAACTTATCGCAAGTCGCAATGCCATCCGTGTCATGCGCGAGGCAGAGCGAATTGCCACAAGCTTGCGCGGTCAATCAGCGATTGAGACGATCATGCCAAAGGCTGAATGAGGCCCAATTTTGGTTCAGCCCCAAAGAGCTGGAACAATCCAGACTGCACTCATGGCGATAATGGCAACCAAAAGACCAATGCCAAGAACATAACGCATATGCCCGGTGGTGTGCGCCGCGCGCGCATCGTCGTCTTCGATGTGAATTTTGTCGGTGTTGTCGTCCATAATACCCTCCGTAGTGATATATGAATCTAACGACGCTGCGGTCTGGGTGTTCCGATAAACCTACAATCAGTCACGAAGAAGATCGTTAATCCCGGTTTTGGATCGTGTTTGCGCGTCGACTGTCTTCACGATTACGGCACAATACAGCGATGGCCCGGGCGATCCATCGGCAAGCGGTTTACCCGGAAGCGTCCCCGGAACCACCACAGCATAGGGAGGGACTTGGCCCATGTGAATTTCGCCCGTGGCGCGGTCTATGATTTTGGTTGATGCGCCAAGGTATACGCCCATTGAAAGCACGGCGCCTTCGCCAACTCGCACACCTTCGGCAACTTCGCTGCGTGCGCCGATAAATGCGCCGTCGCCGATGATTACAGGTTCAGCCTGAAGCGGTTCAAGAACGCCCCCAATCCCGGCGCCACCAGAGATATGCACATTCTTGCCAATCTGTGCGCACGAGCCGACCGTTGCCCATGTATCGACCATGGTGCCTTCATCCACATAAGCCCCGATATTAACGAAGCTGGGCATCAGTACAGCGCCCTTTCCAATAAAGCTGCCGCGGCGCACGATTGCGCCTGGAACAGCTCGGAAACCTGCGTCACGAAACCGGTTTTCCCCCCAGCCTGCAAATTTGATTGGCACCTTATCAAAGGCTGCTTCCCCGCCGCATGCCTCTGGCATGATACGGTTGTCGTTAAGTCGGAAAGACAAAAGAACTGCCTTTTTGAGCCATTGATTGACTTTCCAGCTGCCATCGGCAGTGGGCTCTGCAACGCGCGCTTCGCCGCAGTCTAACATGGCAAGCGCATCGGTTACCGCATGGCGCACATCGCTTCCGGGAGTGACATCCTGGCGATTATCCCAGGCTGCTTCGATTTGTTGGATCAATGTCTCGGTCATGGAGGTTTCCGCTATTTGGGTGGAATGAGGTGTGCTGCTAGCGGCCCCGTCCTCTGTCAGCAAGAGTATACAGGCCATGCGGCACGCTGTTGCGAACTGCGATGTCCCCAAATTGCCGCAGCAAAGCATCCAAAACGGCGTGACTATGGGTTGCCTCTTGTCAGCCCGTTAAGCTTACACTTAAACCGCATGCTTAGGAGCATAGCGAACAGGATAATTACTCATGCTTCAAAAGCCTCCCTATTCTTTCGGTGCCAACGCGCCGCTTGTCATTCGCCGGACCAAAGTTCGCGCGCCGTACCCCGACACTTACCTGCATATTGGGTGGAAGCCTGTTATCGCGGCCGTTGCTTGTGCGGCTTTGACAGCTTGCGGTGGCGGCGGCGGCGGAGGCGGAGCTGGAGTGGCATCTATCCCTCCAC
>CAYGQX010000017.1:0-44893 GCA_964352245.1 uncultured Porphyrobacter sp. | reverse complement strand
GATGCCGGCAACCGTCTCGGCGCGCAGCTCGCGCAGCTGATCGGGCGCGACAAGGCGCATGTCGTGGCAATGACGGGCAGCTATTTCCGTGGCGATGCCATTCCGGTGCTTGCGCCCGAAGACGAAGCCAAGTTCGAGACCGTCACCTACACCTACTACCAGCAGCTCAATGGATACGAGTATCTCAAGACGCTCGATATCGGCTACAGCTTCTACACCGGGCCTTACACCGAGAAGATTTCGGCGCTGCTCGATCCGACGGTGAAGACCATCGTCCATATCCCATCGGTCAATTCGCGCGAGAGCCTGAAGGACAAGCATCGCGAGGCCGAGGACATCATGAACCACCTCGGCGACTGGCAGGGCGTCGATCCCGAGACAGGTTTCCACCTCATCAAGACGGCTGCCGGAAACGTTATCAAGGTGGCCGATCTCGTCGACGACGATTCCGCCAAGCGCGACCGCGTCGCCGCAGCCCTGAAATCGCCCGATGCGCGGTCGGATCGCGACTTCGTCGACATCATCATCGCGCTGGGTATGGCGAAGGAAGGCTTCGACTGGATCTGGTGCGAACACGCGCTGACGGTCGGCTATCGCTCCAGCCTGACTGAAATCATCCAGATCATCGGGCGCGCAACCCGTGATGCGCCGGGCAAGACCCGCGCTCGCTTTACCAATCTGATCGCCGAACCGGCTGCGGACAGCCCGCTCGTGGTCGACGCGATCAACGATTACCTCAAGGCGATTGCGGCGAGCTTGCTCATGGAGCAGGTGCTCGCGCCCCGCTTCGACTTCACCCCAAAGGACGCAGGGCCGAAACCGGACTTCGACTACGGGCCGGGCGGATACAAGGAAGGTGAGACCAATTTTGGCGTGAACGATCACGGCCAGATGCATTTCGAGATCAAGGGTCTCAAACTGCCAAAAAGCGTCGAGGCGACGCGTATCTGCCGTGAAGATCTCAACGAGGTCATTGCGACCTTTGTGCAGGACAAGGCAGTCGTCGAACGCGGCGTATTCGATCCCGACGTTGTTCCAGAAGAGCTAACCCAGCTCAAGATGGGCAAGATCATTCGGGAAAAGTACCCCGAACTGAGCGAACACGATCAGGAAGCGGTCCGCCAACAGGCGGTTGCTGCGATGACTCTGACCCAGCGAGCCAAGGCTGTGCTGACAAGCGATGGTGACGGCGAGATCAAGGCAAATACCGCCTTCATCGAAGGTGTGCGCAGGTTCGCGCTCAGCGTGACTGAGCTTGACATCGATCTCATCGACCGGGTCAATCCGTTTGAGGCAACGATTGCGGTCTTGGCCAAGTCTATGGATGCAAAGACCCTGTTGCAGGTTCAGGCGGTCATCAACGCAAAGAAGGACAAACTGACCTACGAAGATGCGCGCGCACTTGCTGAGCGTGCATTGGAATTCAAGCGCGAGCGCGGACGGCTGCCGTCGCTGACTTCTCAAGATGCGTGGGAACGCAAGATGGCCGAGGGCATTGCTTTCCTCCAACGCCATGCCACCAAAGAGGCCACCAATGGCTGAATTGAGTGACCTCGAACTGCTGGCCGAGCTTGGTGTCGAAACAGCACGCGAGCCGGTTCGAAAGCTGACCCCGCTTCAGGAACGCATCATAGCGGGATTCGAGGACATACAGCGTTTCGTCAAAGAGCATGGACGCCTCCCCAGGCATGGGGAGGATCATGACATTTTTGAGCGACTCTATGCTGTCCGTCTTGAGAGGCTCCGCGCTCTTCCCGAAGCGCAAGAACTTTTGGCGAGCATGGACCCGGACGGCATTCTGGATGCAGCCGAGCCGTTAGGGAAACCATCGGACGAACTAGACGACGCTGCACTTCTGGCAGAACTTGGCATCCAATCTGGGTCGGAAGATGACATTACAAAGCTGCGGCATGTGAGTTCTCGGGCCGAGAAGAGAGCGGCTGAAGAAATCGCCAACCGTGAGAGGTGCGAGGATTTCGAAGAGTTCAAGCCGCTGTTCGAGACGGTGCAGGTCGATCTGAAGGGCGGTAGCAGACAGGCCAAGGCGCTCGGCAATTCCGAGGTCACACTGGCCGAAATCCAGCCGGGGAATTTCTTCATCGTCGGCGGGCAACTCGCATACATCGCCGCTTCGACCGACGCCTTCACGACTCAGTATGAGCGGGCCGATCGCCGTGTCCGGGTCATCTATGACAACGCAACCGAGGCGACGGTCCTTTCACGCTCATTCCAGAAGTCGCTCTATCGGGACGAGTCCGCTAGGCGCGTGAGCGAGCAAAGCGCAGGACCGCTTTTTGGAGACACCGCTGAGCCCGACGATCTGGAGAGCGGCACGATCTATGTACTCCGCAGCAAATCGTCACATCCCTATGTGGACGAGCATCGCGAGCTGATCCATAAGATCGGCGTTACAGGGCAGCCGGTCCTCAGCCGGATTGCCAACGCGCGTAACGATCCGACTTTCCTGCTCGCGGATGTCGAAGTCGTGGCTGAGTACAAGCTCTTCAACATCAATCGAACCAAGCTCGAACGGCTGATCCATCGTGCGCTCGGGCCTGCCCGCCTTGATCTTTCTGCAGGCGATCGATTTGGCAAAACTGTACAGCCGCGCGAGTGGTTCCTTGTCCCGCTCTCGATCATCAACGAATTGGTGTCGCGGATCAGTGACGGTACTGTCACGCAGCACGTTTACGATCCCGCAAGGGCGGAGTTTGTTGCTCAAGATGACGCCTAACAAACGTTTGGACGCAATCAGGCGAAGTTAGCTCATGGCACGTCAGTTCACCCGCTCCGAGTTCTATGAGCTCGTCTGGTCCAAGCCGATGACGCACTTGGCCAAGGAATTCGGTCTTTCTGACGTGGCCTTGCACAAAATCTGTCGCAAGCACGATGTGCCCAACCCTCCGCTGGGATGGTGGGCAAAACATGCAGCGGGCCAGAAGGTCAAACGAACACCGCTACCCAGGCTGAAGTCGGGCATTTCCGATACGATCAACATCGCTGGCGGAGAGCTACGCAACGAGCCCGATTCCGTCGCGCAAATGCGCGAAGAGGCCCGCGTTCGGGCCGCGGCATTCGATCCCCAAAAGGTCGATCAGGAACATTCCATCGTAACGCGATCGATGGCCAAGTTGCGCAAGGCAAAGCCTGACGAACGGGGATTGGTGAGGCTCGCTCAGTCCGGCTTGATCGACGCGGAGTTAGCGCCGGATTCAATCGATCGGATCGAGCTATCGCTCAACCGAATAGTCACGGCAGCACAAATCCAAGGCTTTGAACTCAGCGGCAAGGGTGACCGCGCCGCGTTCACGGACGGAAACGTGATTGTCCCCTTCAATCTAAAGGAAGCAGTTAAGCGGTCGCAGCACGAGCCGACGCCCGAGGAATTGGCGAAGGAAGAGAAGGAACGAAAACGGCGGGAGCGGCGCTGGGCACGGAACGATTGGGATTACGTCCCGAGCTTTTCCTCATTTAGCTATTGGCCAGAATGGGATTACGCACCGACCGGCAAGGTATCGTTCGAGTTCGATCTCTATCTGCGATACTCGTCAGCTCTCCGCCGCTCCTTCAAGGATGCAAAAATCCAGCGCGTGGAAAACATGGCGAACGATATCGCCGTTGGTCTTGCCGTTCTGGCCGCTGCCAAGCGCGAGGATGACAGAAGGGCCGAAGAAGACCGCATCCGAGCGGAAGAAGAAGCGCGTCGGCGCAACGAGGCTCGACGGCTAGCCTATATCGAAGACCGGCGCCTCAAGGTGCTCGAACTCGTATTCGAGCGGGTTGAGAGACGCGATCGCCTGCGCCGCATAGCCAGCCAACTAACTGAGGAACTCAAGGCCACGTCCTCGCCGCGTTCCGGCGAGTTTCTTGATTGGCTCAATGAAATCGTCGAGCGAGCCGAGCGCGCTTCAAGTGTCGAAGGATTCGAGGTCTTGTTCGAGGCTGAACACGTGTTTGGACCAGACGATGATAAGGGCTTTTACCCTTCGCGCTATGGCTGGTAACCAAAGGCCGAGCGACACATGACGCGGCTGATAGCCAGCCCCCACGATCTCAGGATGTCCGCTTGCATCCACTCAAAAGTGTGGGTCTGAGTGTGGGTCTGGTGAACTGCGAAATCTCCATATCGATCTGATATCAAATCGTTATTTCAGATATAGGTCGGACTCCGTCTCCGCCACCTATACCATCCCAAGAGATGCCAGAAAGTCCCTCATGGTCTAAAATCTCTTAGGCTTTTGAACCTGTAGCCTAATTTGTTAGAATTATGGCGTTTCACTGTCCCCGCAATGTCTCAACATTTTTTGTGGCATTGGACTTGGTCTTCTCCACCTAATCACACTCTATTGGGTCGCGTAGTTGCGAGTGTAATGCGTCGCGACATTCAACGTGGCATCGACCCGATCCAGCAGAGTGAGCGCCAGAAGATTATAATTCTTATGTTCAAAAGAGCTGCAACGAAGGTGGGCTCTGAGCAAAAGGCATCCCAAATAAACGGGAAGCATCGGGATCAGTGGATCAATAGACTCGAAACCTATGCCTTCCCAAAGCTCGGGGACCGGCTTGTGAATGACATCGAGGGGCAGCTCATCCGTGAAGTGATTCTCGATTTCTGGCTAGAAAAGCCAGAGACGGCTCGCCGGGTAAAGCAGCGGATCGGCGTTGTGCTGGATTGGGCATACGCAAAGCTCTGGACTGTCCCTGCAGAGCGGATGAAGGTCGGCAAGGAACACGTCCGCTGAGCGATGCTGCAATCGACGTGCTCAAACGCGCCAGACCTCATTACGCCGAATGCAGCGATCTGGTCCTCCGTGGCCGCAATGTCTTGCGCCCGATGTCCGACATGACGCAGCTCAAGATCCTGCGATATGCCAAGCTGCCCTTCGCGGTAGCGCTCGAATGGGATGGCAGTGCGATGCCTGGACCCAAGAAACCAGCCGCCACGTTTCGGTATTTCAGCTCGTCATCTGAGACAGTCGACTTTGCAAGTGTGTGGTTGAAAAACAGACAATCACAATGCCTGAAATACCGGCAGGATGTGCTCCCTTGTGAGAGGGGCGAGCGGCAAGCCCTCAGCCTCAGCACGGCTCACCCAAACCGCTTCCTCAATCTCCGCACGCGCAATTGGCGAATGCATCGTGCGGATATGAAAAAGCTCAGCATCGACCATGAAATTCTCTTCATTCGCCGCTGATGCTGAAAATCGGCCAAGGTAGTGAACTTGCTCGTCGCAGAACGAGAGCCCGATCTCTTCTTTCAATTCTCGGTGGAGAGCAGAAAGGGCATCTTCGCAACCCTCGATCTTTCCTCCAGCTTGCATAAACCACGGAGTGCCAGCCTTGCGCACCAGCAACAGCCTTCCAGCTCCATCATCGATCAAGGCCGCCGCAATGGAGATCGAATCTCTGGCAAGCATCTAGGTTGCGACCGCCTTTCCCATCTCCACGAGACGGGAAGAAGCTGTCGATTTCGCCACTAAAGTCCCCCCATCAAACAATTCCCCTTCGAGAGAACAAATCGACTTGCCCATATGGAGGATCCTGCCCCTCCCAATGAGTTTCCCAGGCCGCGCTGGCGCAATGAATGTCACATTCAACGAAATCGTTGGGGTGAAAAGCGCACCCTTACTTTTGACGACGACAGCCGGTCCCATTGTGTCGTCGAGCATGGCCGATAAAAATCCACCTTGAATATAGCCGCCAGGATTGCAGAAATCGCGCTTCGCATCGAACCCGATTTCTACCGTGCCAGCATCGAAATCAGCATCGAGCAATTCCCAGCCGAGCGTTGCAGCGCAAGGGGGTGTCTCGAAGCGAGCAAATATCTTCTGCGCTTCCATAAGATCGACTTCGCTCATCGTGTGCCGCCTCCTCAGATAGGGCGAAAGAACAATGAGTGAACATATCAATTGTGTCAACGACCGAAAGTTGGGAAGCCAACGCCCTCTTAGGCTGTCCGAAATTAACGTCGGTTGCCGATCGTCCGCTACTGACGCGTCGCTCGGCTTGCGAAACAGGCACGAACTGGTTGGTGAGCGGACGGCCTGGTTTTCAATGACAAGGCGAATCGTTTGCCGTAAACACATCGCGAATGAAGAGGGCAGAAAATATGGCCATCGTCCGCAGAACCTTCTTGGCATTGGCTGCAGCGGCTATTGCATCCCCAGCACTTGCGTTTGACGCAAGAAGCGATGGACGTATCGAGACTCTTACTGCGTTTTCGAATACCAATGGCGTTGTTCCACGCGTCAGGATTTTCTTGCCTGCAGGCTACGATGCAAACGAACAATTGTATAAGACGCTATACATGCTGGACGGCCAATATGCCTTTGAAGGCGATAGCGACGGCATAAGCTTTGAAGCAGATCGTCGTGTTACTCGATTGATGGATGCAAACACGATCCGGCCAACAATTATCGTCGCAATCGACAATCTCGGAAGTGATCGCTTTCTTCAATACATGCCGGAAAGGATTTACGATCAGGCTTCTTCAGAGGTGCGTTCCACAGTCGAACGAGAAATCGAGCGAGTAGGCGCTACGTCGCTTTCATCGAACGCCTTTATCGAGTTCATTCAAGATCAGTTGAAGCCATACATAGACTCAAACTACCGGACCTCTCGTGATCGCTTAGACACCGCAATCTTTGGCGCCAGCATGGCCGGTGTCATGTCCGGCGCGATTTTCGTCGAAGCGCAGGAAACTTTTGGTCTTGGCGCATCGATGTCGCCGAACTGGGCGATATACGATGAGCGATTTATCGACCATCCGTCACTGCCTGAAACGTGGCAAAACTATTTCTCGTCTTTGGGTCCGCCTGAAGGACGCAGGTTTTGGCTGGATCACGGAACACAAATGATGGATGCCGGAATGGTGCCTCATCAATTGGCAATCGCCGAAGCCATGACCGAACTCGGGTGGCAACGAGGCTGTAATTTACAGACACGTGTTTACGACGCGGGCCACGCCTTCGCCCAGACCGCCTTCCAAATGGATGAAGTGCTCGCGTGGCTGCTAGCCTGAATTAAGAGTCTGCTATAGGGATGCTATTTCCGAGGCAGAATGTTCGAGATTGGGTCAAAGGCGGCAAGTCCGGATTTGCCTTTGATCGGTTCAAGATATTGCGAAACACACGACGCCTGCGGTGACAAAAGCAGCCCCGAACAGTTTTCCGAAGGTAACTTTCTCTCGCAACGCTAAAGCGCTGAAGAGTGCAGCGAACAGAATGCTCGTTTCTCTAAGTGCGGATACTGCCCCCATTTTAGCACCGCTCATGGCCCAAACTGCGACGCAATACGCCAATGCGGACAGCACGCCCGCGATGACGAGCGACGCGCCCTCTTTTCCTGCCGGAATGACGGGAACCTTTCTCCTGATGGCGATGAAGGCCAGTGGAATGAGGAAGCCCGCAAACGCCGCCTGCCACGATGCATAACCTGTTGCACTGCCGGACACGCGGACACCCAAGCCGTCAGCGACCATGTAGCTTGCTATAAAGGATCCAGCGGCAATCGCTGAAATCAGCGACTTTGCATGAGTGCGGTGGCGACCGATGGCGAGCGAGAAAATCCCGACGGAGACCAATAGGATCCCGACCACCCCAATGGTCGGCGGCAGCTCCCCTGCAAAAAGTGCTGCTCCGATTGTAACGAGAAGCGGTGCACTTCCTCTGGCAATCGGATACACTTGGGCCAGGTCGCCATGGTCGTACGCGCGGACCAAAAACAGGCAATAGCCGAGCTGAAGCAGCGACGAGAGAAGCATGTAGGGGAGGCTAACAAGCGCTGGCGGCTGCAACGCCGCAGCAAATGGCACAGCCGCTATGCCTCCAAACAGAGCGATGACCGAAATCGACCACAGTCGGTCTTGGCCACTCTTAACAAGCGCATTCCAACCCGCATGGATGATGGCTGATAGCAGCAACAAAGTTACGATGAGCGGGGACATCGCGTTAATTAGCCTTCGTCTTCAATAGTCGTGCACCCCCATTGAATTCACATCTCTTCCCCTTGCGTGGAAAGCAAGGTCCAAACCGGATTCCGTTTAGATCCCAGCGCTGAAATCACATCGAGCTTGTGCAGAACCTCTCCCGAACGGGACATATTCTGCGTCTCCAAAATTTCGTGACGCTGAGACAAGAATTGCTCGAAGCCAGAGACGTTAATTGCAATGCAGAAAAGTTGCGGGCGAATATTGGTAAAGCGCCCGCCGAACACCTCACATTTCAACTCAACCACAATTGGTTGCATCAGCCCATTGGCCACTTGTGCCTCGGTAACTCTGTCAGATCCAAGCTGTTGATACGTCCTCAAAGGACAGGCTATCACGATAGCAGCTCCCATCTTTGTCCTCACGGCACTCATTGTGTGTGGCGGCGGATTGCGAAAGATCGCCTTCCTGCTAACCTTTGTCTATGTTCATCCGATGAAATTCTTTACTAGCGCGCATCGTCCCGACTGGCCTTTTCTAGCTTGGTCGACGGTTTTCCTGGCCGGGTTTGCAGCGCCTGTTTGGGCTCTGCTGATGCTTCAAGATAGCACCTCTTCAGCACCGCTGACCTCGGCTGGAGGTCCGATATTATCTTTGGCGCTAATGGGCGTTGGAATGATCGGCGCTGCAGCGACCGGGCGTCTTTGGATGGGGATCGTATTGGCGCTGGTGAACGGTATGTGCCTTATAATGTTGGCGCATTACCTGGGGATGCCGACGCCGAAACATCCTCAATCAGCCGCGTTGGCCATGATCATCGCAAGCGTCAGTTTTGCTGCGCGAGGTGCCCTGTTCGGCCGCAGTGCTTTGAGCAAAGGGTGGCTGATTGCGGTGTTTGTCGTTGCTGGTGAGGCTGCCATTCTCATTACATCGGCTGTAAAACCGGGTCTATGGCCGGATTGGATTCTGGTTCTATTGCCCGCACAATGGGCGAGTTTGGCGTTCCAGATGGCGATAACGGGGACTGGTGCTGGCATCAGCACTCTTGCAGCGAACGCGGTTTTGCTGGCTCTCGCAGGGACTGCGATGGCGACACTGCTGGTGACCATGCTGTTGCCGCGGCGCTGGCCTTATTTGGTGATGTTCACGACATGGCTCGCTATGTCTGCGCTGGTCTGGCATTGGCAAGCTCCGCCCAACTCAACCGACGATCCCGCCATGGCGGCCGCACTGCATGAAAGTGGATCAATCAGCGCTGTATTCCTGGGCGCCGCACCCACTAGCTTCAGGCCGTAAGAGCCCCCCCCTTGCTTGGCCGGTCGCGATCTATGAGCGATGGCATCATCACGTGAAGGCTCAAACGCATCTGCTGCTCCGGCAGGAATGACGCCTTGTTCGACCGACAGTGTCTCAAGCGTGTTCAGGATCAAAACCTGCAGCGATTGTTTCTTCCTTAAAGTCGAGCGCGGCAAAACCGCTCCAGAACGGTTCGCCATTGTGCCGCACTTGCCAATGGTTGGTGACTTGTTTGATCAGTTGTATCCGCCACCGATTGCCACATCAGGTCTTGGCTGCGAAAAGTAGGCGTTCCTCAGAACTGGTAAAGCGAATGATCCTTGATCAAATTCTCAGCATCTTCGCGGGTCTCAAGCCGTGCTGGTTTGCCTTTTCCCGAAGCCGCTGAACCTGGGTTTCGAACACAGTTTCAAGCGTGCTTTCCACCCTGAAATTCACATAGCCTTTCAAACTGCCGACAAAGGCTTGGCCTGCGAGGTAATGTCACTCCAAGAACCCTCGACGTTGCCAAAGCTGTCAGCCGGAAGCAAAGCCAAGCCGGCTTCCCGATTTGCGCCGCCGCCCTTTGCTTGGCACGGCACTGAGCAAGCGCCGCCGCGTTGATCGAAATTCAACCTTCTTATGGATTTCTGCACTTGCCAAGTGCGCTCGTCTCAGCGCAACTGACAAGAGCTATTGTGCAAAGACGCAAATCTCGGAGCGGCAAGACATGAATCTCGATTTCACGCCAGAAGAACAGGCATTTCGCGACGAAGTTCGCTCATTTATTTCAGAGAACTATCCCAAGCATTTGGGTGATACGGGCCTGCGTGAAGACTTGCCGCGCGAGCATTACGTTGCATGGCACAAAGTGCTCGGCGAAAAAGGCTGGTCTGTGCCTGCATGGCCGACCGAATATGGAGGCACCGGCTGGACGCCAACGCAGCGTTATATCTGGTCGGAAGAAAACGCGCGGGTGAACGCCTTGATGCCTCTGCCGTTTGGCGTGTCGATGGTAGGCCCGGTGATCTACACATTCGGCAATGAGGAACAAAAAGCCCGTCACTTGCCAGGCATAGTGAGCGGCGATGTGTGGTGGTGCCAAGGATATTCAGAACCCGGCGCAGGGTCTGACCTTGCCTCGCTCAAGACAACTGCCGTTCGCGATGGGGATCATTTTGTGATCAACGGTCAGAAGACCTGGACCACACTGGCGCAGCATGCCGATTGGGGCTTTTTCCTGTGCCGCACCGATCCGGATGCCGCCAAGCCACAGGAAGGTATCAGCTTCATCCTGATCGATATGAAAACGCCAGGCGTTGAAGTGAAGCCAATCAAGCTCATCGATGGCGGTTATGAGGTCAACGAAACCTGGCTTACAGATGTGCGCGTGCCAGTTGAAAACCTTGTTGGCGTCGAAAACCAGGGCTGGACCTATGCCAAATTCCTGCTTGCGCATGAACGCAGCGGCATTGCAGGTGTTGCCCGTTCAAAACGCGGGGTGGAAAAGCTTCGCGAGATCGCCGCGAATGAAACGATCGATGGCGAACCCTTGATGAGCGACTTTGATTTTGCGCGAAAAGTCAGCCAGCTCGAGATTGATCTGTCCGCGCTCGAAATTACCGAATTGCGAACGCTGGCGGGCGAACAGGCCGGCAAAGGTCCGGGGCCCGAAAGTTCCATCCTCAAAATCAAGGGCACCGAAATTCAGCAGCGGCTGACCGAGCTTACGATTGAAGCTGTCGGCAATTATTCCACGCCGTATTACCGCAGCGTTGCCAATGACACAGGAACGAACGAATACCCGGTCGGCCCTGATTACGCAGAGCATTCAGCCTCAACCTATTTCAATATGCGCAAGACATCGATCTATGGTGGATCGAACGAAATCCAGCGCAATATCATCACGAAAATGATCCTCGGCCTTTAAGGTCACCGGAACGCCAAAAACGAATACCTTACGGGAGAGACAATCCGTGGATTTTAACTTCACTGAAGAACAGGAAATGGTGCGCGATGGAATTGCGCGCATGGTCCGCGAACAATATGACTGGGAAACCCGGCGCAAGGCGATTGAAAGCGAGGCAGGCTGGCGGCCTGAAGTTTGGGCACAGCTGGCCGAGCTCGGCATTCTGGGAATGCCATTTAGCGAAGAGGTTGGCGGCTTTGGCGGCGGCGCAGTCGATGCGATGATTGTGATGGAAGAATTTGGCAAAGGCCTTGTGGTGGAACCCTTTGTCCCATCCGTTGTATGCGCTGGTGGTTTTCTCAAACATGCAGGCAGCCACGCGCAGCGCGAAGAGCACCTTTCCGCAATCATCAGCGGAGAGCGCGTTTTCGCATTTGCCTATGCAGAACCGCGCGGACGCTTCAATCTTGCCGATCTTGAAACCACTGCCAAAAAAGACGGCGCTACCTATACGCTTAACGGTCACAAAGCAGTGGTGATCGGTGCACCTTGGGCAAGCCATCTTGTCGTCACCGCGCGCACTGGCGGCGAACGCCGAGAGAGCGACGGCGTGAGCGTTTTCATCGTCGACAAGTCGGCAGCAGGCGTTGTGACCCGCGACTATGAAACCGTCGATGGCAGGCGCGCATCCGAAGTGTATTTCGAGAATGTCTGTGTCTCTGCCGACGCGATGATTGGCGAAGAAGGGGCTGCTTTGCCTGTGATCGAGCTGGTAGCCGATGAAGCGGTTGCTGCGCTGTGTGCCGAAGCGTGCGGGGCAATGAAAGTCGCACATGCGCAGACGCTCGAATATTCAAAGCAGCGCAAGCAATTCGGCGTTCCGATTGGCAAATTCCAGGTTCTCCAGCACCGGATGGTCGATATGTACACAGCCTATGAAACCGCCGTTTCGCTGACTTATCTGGCAACTCTCAAGCTTGGAGAACCGGAAAAAGAACGCATGCGTCATGTTTCCGCGGCCAAGGTGGGTGTGGGCCAGTCAGCACGCCTGATCGGTCAGGAAGCCGTCCAAATTCACGGCGGCAACGGCGTGACCGATGAATATGCCATCGGACACTATTTCAAGCGTCTAACCGTGTTCGACACTGAATTCGGCAATGTGGACCACCACATGAAGCGTCATATCGCTTTGGGATAAGAGGTTTTGGGGCGGGGACTGCGAGCTTTGACTGGCCCATCCCCGCCCATCCTCTATTCGGCTGCTTCAGCCAGTTGCGCACGCTGCGGACCTCGGATCAATCCGCCAGGGACTTCGCCTGTCCATTTGCCGTCCTCGAATGTCACAACACCGTTTTTGATGGTGCACACATATCCGTCTGCCTTTTGCAGCAAGCGTTTACCTCCAGCGGGCAAATCAAAAGCAAGCCATGGGCGGCCCAGTTTCAGGCGGTCCATATCAATCACATTGATATCTGCCAGATAGCCCGGCGCGATCACTCCGCGATCTTCGAGCCCGTAGAGCACAGCTGTATCGCGGCATTGGCGCTTGATCGCATTTTCAAGGCTTATGCGATCGCCGCGCCTGCGATCTCGAACCCAATGTTCGAGCATGAATGTGGGAGAAGCCGCATCGCAGATCGTGCCGCAATGCGCGCCGCCATCTGACAGAGAATTCACCGTGTCATCGGCGTGTTGCAGCGGATGGAGGAAATCAAGATTGCCGTCCGCATAATTGAGGATCGGCAAATAGATAAAACCGGTCCCATCCTCGCGGCACAGCATGTCATATGCGTATTCCTGCGGATCAAGGCCCACCGCATTGGCCCGCGCATTCACGCTGGCCGTTTCGTCAGGCTCATAATCGAAGTCAGGATCCATTTCGTATTGCAGCGCCCAACCTTGGGTGATGACCATTACAACGCCGATAATGTCCTTGGGCGCTTCGGAATAGTCGTTAGCCTCGGAGAGAAGCTGCTTCTTGAACGCCAGATCGAGAAGTTTGGCCTTCTGCTCGGCCCATGGCAGGTCCTTGATCGTTTGCCAGCTGGGGCGGTAGACGAAGGGGTTCACCGTGCCTTGCCACGCCATTATGATCCCGTTTCCGCGCAAAGCAATCTGCGCGACGATATTGGCGCCATTGTCATTTTCGGCGCGCATCGTTTCGATCTGCTCTTTAAGAGGCATCTCTTTGGCAATGCTTTCAAGCGCGGCAAATGTGACAGGGATCCCCGCTTCACGGCTGAGCTTGCCCATCCACTCAAATTCGTTCCAGTCGCGTTGAAGGTCGCTCGCCATTTCGAACACAGCATGGCCACCTGCACGCTTGCCTCTGCCCATGGCGTGGCCAATCGCAACCAGTTCTTCGGGCGTGGCCGTGGTGCCGGGGACAAGCTCTCCATCGACCGATTTGTGCAAAACAGTGCGCGAGGTGGAAAAACCCAATGCGCCCGCCCTCACGCCTTCTTCGACTATGTCTGACATTTGTTTGATATCGTCATCGCTCGGCACGGCGCCCGGCTGCTCGCGATCACCCAGCACATAAGCTCGCACCGCGCCATGCGGCACATGAGTGCCGATATCGACCGTTCGCGGCAGCTTTTCCAGCGAATCCAAGTATTCAGGGAAAGTCTCCCAATCCCACGTAATCCCCTCAGAAAGGGCAGTGCCGGGAATATCTTCAACGCCTTCCATGAGGCTGATCAGCCACTCATGGCGGTCAGGCTTTGCAGGGGCAAAGCCAACGCCGCAATTGCCCATCACAACCGTTGTGACACCGTGCCAGCTTGAGGGAGCCATTTCCTGATCCCAGGTGGCCTGACCATCGTAATGGGTGTGAATGTCGACAAATCCGGGCGCGACCACTTTGCCGCTTGCATCGATCTCTCGCGCAGCATCACCGGCCACTTCACCGATCTGCGCAATCAGCCCATCCTTTACCGCTACATCACCGGTAAAACGCTGCGCCCCGGTTCCATCGACAATGGTTCCGCCCCGAATGATTAAATCGAATGCTGGCATCTCGTGCGCCTCCTCTTTCCACCTAAGAAGGTCTCACAGTGCAACTTGCTTGTCCAGATTGAAGAACCCTGCTCCTAAAGTCCGGGGGCCTCGCTACTCTCGTATCAAACGGTATTCATTGCGATTGGTGAATTCACTCCCGTCAAACCGGACATCCTTGCGATTGATAAAACTGCTTGCGCCAATTTCATATGTCAGGCGAATATCAGCCGGCCGATTGTCATCGCGCCCTTTACCCTGTGTTACGATAACAAGGTTGCCCGCATCATCACGATATCGCCGCGTAATCGCATAGCCATTGATCTGGCGCCCATCGCGCGAAATACGGATGCGGTTTGAGGCATTCTTTTCTTCTTCGCCTGGATACAGGAACCCATAACGGATGGACCGGTTCGAGGGATCGCGCACAACCATCCGGACAGGGATCGCGGAGCGTTCATCGCTTCCATAGTTCAGATATTCGAGTTCACCTGCCCAACCTTCTCCGGCCAAACTTGCAAAATCCGCGATACTTGCTGTTGGCATTTCCTCGGCGATGTCTTGGACCAGACTGCTTTGGACTGGACGAGCAACCGCCATGTCTAAAGCAGGATCGCGGCCAGCGCGAAAGGCGTCCACCGTCATCGGTGCGGCAATGTCCGGCGCAACGCCCAGCCCTTGTTCAAAAGATGAGACATTGTTGCGATAGCGGAAAAAAGGAATGCGGGTGCGGATGCCGCTTTCAGGAAGCGTCAGCGTAAAGAGCAGCCCTGCGGTGGGCCCTTCCGCACTCCCGCCGGTGGGTTCTCCGATCAAAGTCGTGCGAGATTGTTCGGCGAGGATCGCGATCATATTGGTGCTGCCCGATGAATTGGCAGTGCAGGTCAACACGATCAATTCCCCGCCAAAGGCTGCATCCGCAGGGACGATCACATTGGTATCATCAATGATGCCATCGCGTAGCGTGTATGTGCCGTCTGCATTCGCAACAAACCCGCGTGGGTCAGGATTGAGCGCGCGCGGGTCCCATGTGGTGAGATGCTCTTTCAAACCTGATAGATCGAGCGTTGCGACCCGCATGGAGCGTTTCAGCGGCATCGCCTCTTTGATAAGGTACGACGCCATGGCGTGCGAAGCATCGCTGGATCCGCCGCCATTTTTGCGCAGGTCAAGGATCAACCGTGTCCGCCCTTCTTCAATGAGGCTTTCAAATATGGGCGCGAGCAAAGTGTTCGGTTCAACCGGATTGCGATAATTCACGAAGGTGTCGATCCGAAGATAGCCAGCGTCCCGCCCGATCCGCTCATATGCAACAGCATCGGAAAAGTTGGCTTGAGCAGCCTTGCCCAACCCCTTCCACTGTTCAAAACTGATACGCTCGACAGTTACCGAACGCTCGGTACCGTCGCTGGAACGCAGTTTGAGTTCGGCTTGAGGCTTTGTTCCCCATAGGAAAACACCAAAGTGATCGACGCCCCCGCCCATAAATTCGAGTGATTGTGCAACTCCGCTTGCGCGCGCCCAATCGGTGTAACCATCCACAGGGATATATTGCTCAATCATTGGCGTTATCTCGGCCACGGGACGGCCATCAATTGCTATGATTTCATCCCCGCGCATGACACCGCTGCCCTCGATCGGCTGGTCTATGATCCCGCGCCCTTCAATCAATTCCCAGCGAAACGGGAGATAGAGCGGCTGCCCTTTTCTCGCATCGCTTAAGGCCGTCGGCAGTTCAGCTTTGGTGTGATCGCACCTGATATTGGTCAGCGCCAATTGCACCGCGAGGTAAAGATCGCCCACCCGCATACCATTGTCAGCTTGCGCACGGCGGGTGATCGCATCCCATGCGACCTCCATCTGCTGAGCTGTGGCATAACGCGTATAGCCGGGGTGAATGCGCGAATATGCTTCTTGTGCAAGCGCGATATCGGATCCGACTTGTTCTGCGGTCATCCACCTGTCCCGGGGATGCTCCTGAGAGGAAAGAGGTGCTGCGAA
This sequence comes from uncultured Porphyrobacter sp., assembly GCA_964352245.1. Classification (GTDB taxonomy): domain Bacteria; phylum Pseudomonadota; class Alphaproteobacteria; order Sphingomonadales; family Sphingomonadaceae; genus Erythrobacter. The sequence goes on along the minus strand of CAYGQX010000017.1, from coordinate 28,785 downwards.
AGCGGCAGCACTGGCAATCACTAGGCTCGATAAAATGGTGGGGCGCATTGTGTCTCTCCTGCGACGTGCATCTCCTGTGGCCAAGTTACTGGCCGCACGTTCGCAACGCTGCGCTGCAAATGGCGAATTTCATGCAGGATTATAGGAATTGAGCCGCCTCAATTCCCCAGTTTCGCGCTGCGATAATCGCTTGGGCTTTGGCCGGTATGTTGTTTGAACGCCCGGTTGAAACTCGCCTTGGATCCAAACCCGGCATTAAGAGCGATGTCGATCATTGTCTGGTCATCACGCTCAATCAATTGCTTGGCATATTCAACACGCAAGCCGTTTATGAAAGTGCTGAAGTTTTCGCCCAACCCCTGATTGATAGTGCGCGATAAATAGACCTGGTTGGTCCCAAACCGCCGCGCTAGAGTTTGCAGGCTAAGCCCAGCCTCAAGGTGCCATTTTTCCTCAAGCACTTGCGCCTTCAGCCGCGCGCCTTCCAAGACCCAATCTCGCCCGGCAGGAATTTCAGCTTCCTTGGCCGCACTATGTTCACTCTCGCGCATCTTTGGGAACGAGCGATCAATCCCTGATAATGCTTCCAAAGTGATGATGAACACCGCAAATAGAGCGATGAAATCCCATATGAAAACGTCAAAGTAGTTGAAGCCAAAGACCTGGCTCGCAGTAAATTCAATTGTCCAAAAAATCGCCGCTACCCCGGACAGGACGACCAGATGCGTGAGCCATGCAGGGCTAAAGCGATCATCATCGGACCGGTTGTCTTTCAGCCAATCAAGATATCGGACGCGCAGGCGCCAGACATAAGCAAGGCATCCAACTGTTATCGCCCATGCGAGCAGCATCGCTGCGGGAAAGATAAAGGGTTCATGCACCGCATTGTTAAAGGCCCATTTCGCACGGTAATCCCCCAGCATTGTAAAAGCCCAAAGCTGGTACAGCATGTAAGCGGCCCCTGGCGCGAACATCCAGACCAGTCGTTTGTCCGGATTGTCCATCATAAGCGATCGCCCATGAAGCGCTATTGCAGGCCCTAGCAAGAGCGCGGTCTGGGTCGGCAAAAAAGTCAGACCGGGCCAGATATCATACGCGCCAGCAAAGCCGATGAGCATAGGAATGACCGAGATATTCGCCGCGATCACAAACAACGCTAACCAACCGACCGCCTCCCTCTCAAGCGCGCGTCTGAAAAGATAGACAAGCGCAATGAGCGAACAGGCCATCGTCAGTCCAATGAGGGCAGAACGCCAATTCATCACCAAGTTTTCAGCGCCCGCCATAATCACCTTTTCACTCTGACCCGAAACACTGGCCGCCGCGTTAGGGATTGGTGCAAATTGAGGCGTCTCAAATTCGATACAATATCGCCCAAGATGCAGTATTATGGATTTTGACGTGTTATACTCAAGCTTGCGAGATCAAATCCTCAATCGGCACATACGGCACATCAAAACCGAAATAGCGAGGGCTGAAAACCGCCAGACCAGCCTCGCTTCGCCACAATGGATCGCACCGAAGCCCGATAACAGCTAGGGGTTTGCCACGCTCAAAATCGGGATTGTTTAGCCCATCATAGGTTTCCAGGTCGATCACACTGATGAGATCAGGGCACGTTGCCACCACGTCTCCATTGCGACGCGCGATCAGGTGTTCGTTGATGTATTGCGTGGCGAGGCTCTGGCCTGCAAAATCGCCCGTCCCTGACAGTGTCACTTCGCCTTTGAGAAACCCGTCCTCATCGCGCCAGTCGAAATCGGCCACTGTGCCGGTAAAAAGCAGGTAGCCATCGGCTACTTTCAACGCGGCTGCCAACGGATCGCTGCCATCAAGTTTCGCGATACGCACCGCCGCGCCGATATTCCGCGCTAGTGTGAGGCTATCTTTGACAAGCACGCCATCTTGTTTGGCCTGGGCACCGGTAATGGGCGAATCTGCAACGCCGCACGCCTGGCTCGCTTCGGCAACAGCGCGCAGCACATCTTCGGCGCGGCTGGGATCGCCCAATTGCTTGACGACCATTTTATCACCAAACGGGGTCGCAGCCCCGATAGGCGTCAAAGGAATGCCTGCAACCTTGACCGAATGCTGATTGATTTCGGGCACAGCGCGTCCAACCGTATCGGCATCGAGTGCAGGGACACCCAAACGCGCAGCAGTTGAAAGACCTTCAGCGAGGCTGAGCGGACCAATTTCGCCGAGGATGACAGCAGAAAGTTTGGCACCCAAATGCTCTTCGAGAACGCTAAACGCAGCCTGCACCGGTTCATCCGTTCGGTTTTCAGCAGCCTCGAGCTTTGCCTTCATCGCATCGCTCATGGGAGCAAGACTTGCCAGGCCATAAGGGCAGGCAACGCGGTCATCATCAGCCAGATCAGCGACATTCAAAACACTGAAAGTGTGGCCGTTTGCAAGGTCGGCTGCGATAAGTTCTCGCGCTTCGGCAAGGCTGCCGCCGCCGCCTGTGCCGAGGTAGGAGCTGCCCACCAGAGCATCTTCAAGATCCTGCGCTGTCAAAGAGATCGCTGCACCAGACGATGAGCCAGCCGGGCCGCCGCCCTCACCACCCATCTCGCTGCACGCCGCCAACGCACCAGTTGCCACAACCAGCCCGCCCATAAATTGCCGTCTTGGGATCATCTGCGCCCCCCTTCTCTTGTCATTGCTCAAAACACTGCGCTTCAAACCAAAAAGGGGCAAGCCCGAAAGCCTGCCCCTTTTTTTGAAATTGCCGTTTAACCTGACGGTTACAGTTTCAAGCGAGCGCCCAGAAAGAACAAACGTCCAACCGGGCTGACTGGGAAAGCTTGTTCGGTCACGAAGGGTTGGCGGTCAAACACGTTGTTGATACCGCCATAGACCGAGATGTTATCCGTCGCATCAAAGTTGAAATTGATGTCATGGATAAACACGTCATCGGACAAGCCATTGGCCGTTGAGAACGTGTCATCGCCGGTGTCTCCCACCTCTTCAATCTCAACCGCGCGCAGGGCTTGCGAGTCAAGATAGGTGGTGCCCCAGGTGAGGCTGAAGCTCTCGTAATCAGCAGTGAGTGAAGCGCGACCAGCCCATTCGGGACGCTGCAATTCGCCAAGCTCAGGATCGATCAGGGTTAGATCGTTAGGGTCAAAGAAGTTGTTTAGCTTATCAACCCATGTTCCGCTGGCGTTGAATGTGAGGCCAAGCGGCCCGACATCGAAGGCGTATTGCATGGACGCTTCGATACCGGCGGTTTCCAGCCGCGCTAGGTTTTGCGTGATTTGGCGCAGTGTGCGGAAGCCGCCATTGTCATCACGCCGATCAACCAAAGAACAAAACTGGTTGTCGATAGAGGAGCTGTCTACACAATTGTCGACGATGTCCTGAGCCGGCGTAAAGTCGATCGCATCTTCAATTTCGATGTTGTAATAATCGACGGTGAGCACGAAGCCAGGAAGGAAGCTCGGCGTGATCTGTGTTCCGATTGTCCACGTTGTAGCGCTTTCCTCACGAAGGTCAGGGTTTCCGACTTGAAGACCGGAGAATCGCGCCGTTAGCGGATCGACATAACTGTAATTGTTGGGATCGGTTGGATCGGCTCCGCCAAACGCATCAATGCCCACTCCTGCCAAACGGGCAACACAGTTCTCCCTTCGCAGAGTTTCATTCGGGGCAGCGCTAAGATTATTAGCGTCACACGGATCAACCGGGCGGAAGAACGCACCCTCACCTGGGTTGAACAACTCGTTGATGTTCGGAGCGCGAACCGCTTCAGAATAGGTCGTGCGGAACAGAATATCTTCGGTCGGCGCCCAAAGTGCGCTTACATTCCAAGTGAAAGTATCGCCAATCGTTGAATAGCTGGAGAAGCGCGCAGCGCCGCTCAATTCGAGGGTTTCGGCAAATGGTGCCCCTGAAAGGATCGGAAGCCGCACCTCAGCAAAGATATCGTAAACGTTAAATCCAGCGTCCACATCGTTCAGGATCGTGTCTGGATCGAACACCAACGAGTTTTGCGGGTTATCGATATCACGCAGCAGCTCTCCCTGCATAGCGTCGGGCGTGGTCACGGGAATAATTCCCAACTCGAGCGGATCAAAAGTCGAGCGTGAGTCTTCTTCGCGATACTCAAAGCCAAAGGCAAAGCCCACGGCCCCGCCAGGCAGGTTCAGGAAATCACCGGTATCGCCCGTGAAGATCGCGCTGAATACAAGCTGCTCAAGCTCGAACTCGTTCACGGTCGTCGTGGTGATAAAATCGATCGCATCCTGACTGATCGCACCAACGCCGCCAAGAATGTTGGCAGGACGGCACGATCCGTCTCCCGGATTGAATGTGAAAAAGCCAGGATCGCCCGATGGAATGCCAAATGGCGTTGTTGCAGGCGCAGTCGGATCAATATCGGAACGACAAATCGGGTTGCCGCCCGCATCGGTTGTCACATCAATCGCTGCGAAGAACCGATCCATGATGACACTGTTGCGGTTCTCCGAAGTCTGACTGAAGAGGCCGTAATTTGCCGAAATCTCATATGCGAAGTGTTCTGAGGTTTCACCACGCACACCTCCGACGAAACGATAGGTTTCAAACTCGTTGCGATCACGGTTCGGGCCGAGATCCGTTGGGTCGCGGGTGATGTACAGACCTTCATCTGTGCCGTTACCAAAAAACAAGGGCGCGACGAAATTCTGAAGCTCAGGCGTAATAAACGGGTTATCAGACCGGATCGTCAAAAGGTCGTAGAAGGTGTTGGGCTGTGCCTGGAATTCAGCCGTGCTGGACACATACTTACCTTCGGCAAAGAAGGTCGCATTGTCTGCGATATCATATGTCAGCGTCGCATTGACCGACCAGCGTTCGGTTTCGGGGATCAACGAGTTTTCGTTGAAGTTGTTCTGAATCCCATCACCGCCAAACTGGTTGAACAAGCCGGTGATCTGGCCATCTTGATAAACAGCCAGCGTACCATCTGGATTGATCACCGCGCAGCCGCCAGCAAGGCCAAATGCGCCTGCGTTGAATGTGCTGTTGAAACCGACTGCCGATTCAAGACAATCTGCCGTTCCATTGCCGTTTATGTCTGGACCATCAGAAAGGCCAATATCGCCCGGCGCCACAACACCGCCAGCCGATGACAGAGAGAAGCGCGGATCAGTGGCGATAAAACGCCCGGATGCGCTGTTTGCACGGTCGATCAAAGCCTGCTCTGTCGCATTCAGACCAGTCAAAGTGCCGAAATTGCGGATCACATCGCCAATCACAGCGCCAGCCGCGATCAGGTTAGGAGTATCGGTCGCATTCAGCTCACCAGTCTGGAAAATACGTCCAGGGTTTACCTGATCGTCAAAAATACCGTTGTCGCGAGAGAATTCGCGATCTCCGAATTGTATTTCGTCGCCGCGAGCATAGGCCCCTGACACCGTAAAGTTTCCGCGACCATCGGCAAAATTGGTGCCCCAGGTCAGGTCAGCATTGATGCGGAAAGCATCGCCTTCAGAAGAAAGGCCGGTTTGAACGTTGGCTTCGAGACCTTCAAAGTCGTCCTTCAAGACGAAGTTGACAACGCCGGTCACTGCGTCGGCACCGTAAAGGGATGAAGCACCACCAGTAAGCGTCTCGACGCGCTCAATCAGTGCAGTCGGGATCGAGTTTATATCGACTGCCTGCTGGCCCGCAATCCCTGACACATGACGCCTGCCGTTCACAAGCACGAGAGTCCGGTTTGCTCCCAAGCCACGCAAATTGAGAACTGACTGACCAACAGCAATATCCGCTGAAAAGACACCATCGATTGACCCATCTGATGAAGTCGATGTCGAAAGAGCAGGAATATCACGGAGCGTATCAACCACATCCGTAGTGCCGGCCTGGGTAAGCTCTTCGGCTGTGACAGACAGAATGGGTGCAGGCGATCCTATATTGGGATCACGAGCGATGCGCGAACCTGTCACGATAATGGGCTCACCTTCTTCGGCTACTGAACCGTCAACAGATGGCGCATCTTGCGCTTGCGCTGCAAAAGGCAGGGCGCTGGCGGCGGCGAATAGCAATGCTTGGCGGGAGAGTTTGGAAGTCTGCATGGAGCCCCTCGAGTGGTTTTGCGAAGCTCTAAAGCATGCTGCAACTGCGAAGGAGGTCAAGCATGAGTCAGCAATTTGGAATGGTTTCACTGCGAAACTCGTAATTATGTTGCACTTTTGCACCGAATTTGGGCACTTTTAACCGCCTCGGCGGCGCTTTTATGTGAGAGCCGCATTCTGCGTGGGATCGACCATGCTTGACCGCGAGCGGCCATTGCGTGATTACGCAGCCCTTGCGCCCCCTCTTTTATGCAACGGAAATGCCAAGCATGCGTGCGATCATTTTGCCGACTATCATAGCTACTGTTCTGGCCCTGTTTGCAGGCCATGCGCCCGCCTCAGCACAGTCGTTTATGGAAGGTGAATTTGATCCATCCATCCCGACCTTGGAAGAGACAGTGGGTCACAAGCCGGGTGAACGGATCACTTCCCCGGAAGAAGCGCACCTTTATCTCAAAGCCCTTGATGAGGCTGCAGCGGACCGGGTGGATTTGGTTGAATATGCGCGCAGCTGGCAGGGGCGGCCACTTTATTACATCGTCATCACTGCGCCTGAGAACATGGCGCGGATCGATGCGGTCAAAGCCGACCTAGCGACCATCGCGGCGGGGCGTCCTGGCAATGGCAATGCGCTGCCTGTCACATGGCTTGCCCATAGCGTCCATGGCAATGAAATCTCGCCCATGGATGCAGCCTTGATGACAGCCTACCACCTGCTGGCCGCGCAGGGCGACAGCCGCGTCGAGCAAATCCTGCGCGAGACGATTGTGATTATCGATCCGCTGCAAAACCCCGATGGGCGCGCGCGATTTGTCCATAATTTCCGCACCGCTTTGGGGATGACGCCGCAGGCTGACAGGCAATCAGCCGAGCATGACGAGCCTTGGCCCAGTGGGCGCGTCAACCACTACCTGTTTGACCTGAACCGCGACTGGTTCACTCTGAGCCAACCCGAAACCCGAGGCAAAGTGGCAGCGATCGGTCAATGGAACCCTGTTGTCGTCAAAGACATCCACGAAATGGGCGGGGATAAGACATATTTCTTCAGCCCTGCCGCCGATCCGATCAATCCCAACATCACCGCCCAGCAACGCCGAGGATACGAGATTATTGGGCGCAACAATGCACGCTATTTCGATGCTTTGGGCGAGCCCTATTTCACGCGCGAGGTCTATGACCTGTTCTATCCCGGCTATGGCGACACCTGGAACGCGCATCAGGGCGCGATTGGCAGCACATATGAGCAAGGCTCTGCCCGCGCGCTGGTGCTCGAACGCCGCGACGGGACGACACTGACCTATGCCGATACGGTGCGCAATCAGTTTACCGCTGCCTTTGCCACTGCGGAGGCGGTTGCGCAAAATGCGGACTATTTCCTGCAAAACTACGCAGACTATCGGGCGGCCAATGCGAACGGTGCAGCGGGCCGGGGCAGCTATATCATCGATTTGTCCAATCGCCGTTGGAATGCGGAAAATCTTGGGCGAAAGCTCGCTGCGCAAGGGATCACCGTGCTGCGCCGCGATGGGGCTGTATCGGTATGCGGCAAGACCTATTCCCAAGGGTATCTTGCAGTCCCGCAAGCGCAACCTGCAGCGCGTCTGGTGCGCAGTCTGCTCGACACAGATACGCCCCTTCCACGCCAATTCGTGATCGATCAGGAGCGCCGCCGTTCGCAAGACCTGCCGCATGAATTGTATGATGTGACCGCATGGTCTGTCGGCCTGATGTCGGGTGTTGATGTCTCGCTTTGCAATAGCGCAGTGGGCGGATCAGCGCTTGATGCAGCCGCACCTATCGCGCCAAAGTCCGAAGGTGGCGGAGCTTTCGCCATCGCCGTCCCATGGACCGATAGCGGCCAGGCGCGGCTGGTGACGCTTGCCCTTCGTGAAGGATTGGATGCGCGCGTAACCGATGAAGCTTTCGTCCAGAATGGCCGCACATTCCCGCGCGGTACGGTCGTCTTCCCTGCCGCTGATAACACGTCAGATGCTATGGCGCGTCTTGATGCGCTGGCGCGTGAGATCGGCGCGCATACGGTCGCTATGGAATCGAGCTGGGTCGAAGAAGGCCCCAATCTGGGCAGCGATGCCTTTGTCCGGCTGACTGTACCCAAAATCGCAATGGTGTGGGATGAAGGCGTCTCGCAATTGAGCGCGGGCGCGGCAAGATATGTGCTGGAACAGCGGCTTGGCCTGCCTGTCACTCCGATCCGTTCAGACCGGTTTGGCCGCGCCGATTTGACCGATTACCAGGTGCTGGTCGTGCCTGATGGCAATCCTGCATCGGCGCTTGGCCGTGCGGGGCGTGCAACCATCACCGATTTCGTCAAACGCGGCGGCGTTCTGGTGGCGCTGGGCGACAGTCTGCGCAGCTTTTCAAGCGGCGAAGGCGCATTGCTTGCAGTGAAGCGAGAGGCCGCCTTGGGCCTTAAGCCAAGCGAAGGCGGCCAGGATGCCGATGACGGCTTGGCCGAAGCAAGCGAATTCACGAGCGAAGAGGAATATCGCGCCGCGATCCAGGATGAAACAGCGCTGCCCGATACGCTGCCCGGCGCCTTGCTCAACACCGTTTCCGATCCCGATCATTTCCTTTCGGCAGGCTATGACAAGGGGCCGGTGGTGCTCGCCAGCGGCTCCGACATTTACACCCCTCTTGATCGCGAGGCGGGCATCAACGTGATCCGCTATGCCGATAGCGGATCACTTATAGCGAGCGGATATGTGTGGGAGGAAAACCGCCGCCAGATGGCGTTCAAACCGTTTATGATCGCTCAGCAAACGGGCGACGGAATGGCGATTGCATTTACGCAGGACCCGACAACACGGGCGTTTCTGGACGGGCTGGATTTGCTGGTAGCGAACGCCGTGCTGGTCGCGCCTTCGCGGGTGCGATGACCATACTGGCGATGGCAAAAACCGCTCGATCTGAGCGGAAATCGGAAGAAGCTCTAACTCTTTTCCCCGCGCTCTTTTCGAGCGATCTCGTGCAGCCAATCGGCATGGCGCGGTGCTTTCTTCGTCTCGCTCCATTCTTCCAGCATCAACGGGGCGATGCGCTTTAGTTCGGCGTATTGTTCGTCCGTGCCAATATCGGCTGCGAGTTCGACGCGGTGGCCGTTGGGATCGAAGAAATAGATCGATTTGAAAATGCCGTGATGCGTCGGGCCAAGAACGTCGATGCCTTGGGCTTCGATATGCTCTTTTGCAGCCAGCAATGCCGCTTCGTCGGGCACACGCAAAGCAAGGTGCTGCACCCATTGCGGGGTGTTTGGGTCTGAGCCCATTTCAGGCTGATTGGGAAGCTCAAAAAAGGCCAAGATATTGCCGTTCCCTGCATCCAGAAAGATGTGCATGTACGGATCGTATTCGCCGGTTGAGGGTACATGATCTTCGGCAAAGGCGGTGGTGTAATCCATGCCGAGCACGCGGCCATACCATTCGACCGTTTCCTTGGCGTCCTTGCAACGATAGGCTGCGTGGTGGACACCGCCCAATTTTACGGGGTGGTTCATTGTGCCGGCTCTTTTGGACCTGCATCCAGCACGCCGCGCGCAACCTGATCGCGTTCGATGCTTTCGAACAGAGCTTTAAAATTGCCCTCGCCAAAGCCGTCTTTGTAATCGCCAACGCGCTGGATGAATTCAAAGAAAACAGGGCCAATGCGCGGTTCTGCAAATATTTGGAGCAGCAGGCGGGGCGCGCCGCCTTCAGTTGTGCCATCAAGCAGAATGCCGCGCGATTTCAATGCGGCTTCATCCTGTCCATGGCCAGGAAGGCGCTCAGACAACATCGCGTAATACGTTTCGGGCGGAGCCGTCATAAACGGCACGTCGAGCTTTTTGAGCCTGTCCCAACACGCCACCAGATCATCGCAGATCAGAGCGATATGCTGGATACCTTCGCCGTTATATTCGCGCAGATATTCCTCAATCTGCCCTTTGCCGTTTTCGCCTTCTTCATTCAGCGGAATGCGAATTTTGCCATCGGGTGCAGTGAGCGCTTTTGAAGTGAGGCCAGTGTATTCGCCTTTAATGTCGAAATAACGGATTTCCTGGAAGTTGAAGAGCTTTTCATAAAACCCAGCCCAATAGGCCATGCGCCCGCCATAGACGTTGTGCGTCAGGTGATCGATCAGCTTAAAGCCGCAACCTTCGGGGTATTTTTCCACTCCGGGCAGATATTCAAAATCGATGTCGTAAATAGACAAGCCTTCGCCGCCTTCGTCTGAATAGCGATCAATCAGGTAGAGGATCGATCCGCCAATGCCTCTGATCGCCGGAATGCTGAGCTCCATTGGGCCAGGCGCGTTGGCGACAGGCTCTGCGCCTTGTTCAAGGACATGATCGTATGCGGCGGCTGCATCGCGCACGCGGAAACCCATACCGCAAGCGCCGGGGCCGTGTTCTTGCGCGAAATACCACGCAGCACTGCGCGGCTCATAATTGATGATGAGGTTAATGCCGCCCTGACGCCAAAGCTGCACATCTTTGGAGCGGTGATTGGCGACATGGGTAAAGCCCATCGTTTCAAAGACCGGTTCCAGCATGCCTTTTTCAGGCGCGCAAAACTCGACGAATTCAAAGCCATCAAGGCCAGCAGGGTTTTCAAACAGATCGCCGGGATGGATCGGGGCTTGAACGGTCATGGAAGCGGCACCTTACAAAAGAGAGATATAGTTACAATTGAAACTATGTAGGGAATGCGGGTGCTTTTGTCAAAGCCCCATCCGCTCCATTCAGGATGTGTTTTATGAACGAACCCGCGCCAGATTGAGACCCTTTTCGCTTTGGAAGACGTCCAATTTTGCACCAAATGGCTCACCCGATTCGAACGCCTTGCGAGTCGCGTCATCGCTCAAATCCGCATTGCCAACGACGCGCTCACCTTGCGGGTTGCGTCCAATCCAGATCGCGGTCGGCCCCTTCTTGCTGTGGTTGATCGTGTAGCTTTCAACCGTGGCAGTATTGAAGGGTTCGCCGGAACGGACAACCAGATTGTCAGCCTTCGCAAGCACTGCAAACCGATCATTGGCAGACCAGTCGGCAGGCTTGGTTGAATAAATGCCGGTCGCGTATTTGCTCATCCATCCGCCATTGGCGCCTGTAAGCGCATAAGAGCCCGGCTTAGAGCGCACACGCTGGACCGCTTCGGCAATAGCATGAGCGGAGTAATTGTTCCCCGCCCCGCCAAAGAACGGGAGACCACCGGTGAGCGTCAGCCCCCGCGGGTCATTGGGCGAGAGGCCAAAATGGTCGCATTGGTTGAAAACGGGGATCGCAAAGCAGGAGTAGAAATCGAGAAAGTCGATTTGCTCCATACCCGTGCCTGCGCGCGCCAGAGCAGCTTCAACGCTGGCAATGGACGCCGGGTTGGCCGCCAGATCAGGCCTTGCGGAAAGCTCCAATTCGGTCGTCGATGTAACAGAGTGAATGTGAACCCACTTGTCTTCCGGCACGCCAAGTTCGCGCGCCTTTGCTGCGCTGGCAATGATAATGCTTGCGGCTTGGTTCACCTGATCGCGGGCCACTGTCATGCGCGGATACGGTTCGGCCACGATACGATTGCGCTCGGTAATAGTCGCAAGTTCCACAGCGCTGCGCTCAACCGGCGCAGCAGCATGCGGATTGGCGCCCGCGACCTTCGTGAAAGGCGCAAAGAGCTCCCCGATATCGCGGCGGTATTCATCGAGGCTTTTACCCAGTGCATGCCGCCGTGCATTTTCAGCAATGGCATAAAGCGGGATTGCCCCACCTGCCCCGTGCGCGAACAGCGCTGGCTCAATCATTCCATCAAGGCCAAAGCCCTGATCTTCAAATTCACCGCCAATCTCTTCAGACCAATCAGGTGTTTCGCCTTTCGCCGTCAGAGCCAACACAGTAGAGATTGCCTCTGCACCGACAATCGCGGCGCATTCGCATGCACCGCTTGCAATGTCCCGTGCAAACTCACCAACCAGCTTCTGATTGGTCTGCCCGCCCGTCGTCGTCAGGATTTGGCGGGCAGGATTGGCTCCCACGCGCTTCGCAATCGCTCCAGGCACATTGTCCGGCGCACCAAAGGGCGGCTCCTTACCCGGGCGCGACATTTCAAAGGCCCGAATAGCGGCAAGCGTATCCAGCGCGCCGGCCACAGATCCTATCGCCCTGCAATCGGCAATCGCCGTTGCAAGCGATCGACCTGCGAGGTCCATATAGGATAACGCCTCATAGCCGGGCTGATCGACCCGTTCAGAATATTGCCCGACACCGATAATGACTGGCGTGTTATCAGCGATATCAGTCAACGAAGCCATCCACCCGCTCGACAATAATCGCAGGAGCCATGCCGCCAGCTGCACACATGGTCACAAGACCAGTTTTCAGATCACGGCGTTCGAGTTCGTCAATGATAGTGCCGATCAGGATGGAACCCGTCGCGCCAATCGGATGGCCCAGGGCAATCGAGCCCCCATTTACATTCACTTTATCCCAATCGAGGTTCAAGTCGCGCACAAACTTGGCGGCGACGACGGCGAAGGCCTCGTTGATTTCGAACAGGTCGATATCTTCCAGCGTCATCCCAGCACGTTCCAGAACCTTCTTTGCAGCAGGCACGGGTGCGTTGAGCATCAGTGTCGGATCATCGCCCATATTCGCGGTTTGCACGATCCGGGCACGCGGTTTGAGACCGTGCTTTTGGGCATACTCCTTGGAGCACACCAGCACCGCCGCCGCGCCATCGACGACACCGGATGAATTACCTGCATGATGAAAATGCTGAATGTCGAGATCAGGGTATTTTTGGTTGATCAAGCCCCGAAACGTCGTGCCTTTCGCATCCAGCGGAACGTCAGCGATCTTGGTGAAAGCAGGTTCTAGCCCAGCCAATGTCTCCATTGTTGTTTGCGGTCGCGGATACTCCTCTTTGTCGAGGATCACCGTTCCATCATCGGCAACCACCGGCACAACGGACTTATCGAAACGCCCTTCGCTGATGGCTTCAGCGGCGCGCTGTTGCGAGCGGAAGCCAACTTCATCCAATTCCTCGCGAGTAAAGCCTTCCATTGTGGCGATGGCATCGCCGCAAATACCCTGGTGCGATTGCGGGTGCACAGCCTGTAGGCGCTGGTTATAACTGCCCATCATCGGCGGCTTGATCCCGGCCTGCATCTTCTCTTTCGACATTGCGGCGGTGAGGCTCATCATCTCTGTGCCGCCTGCAACGATGCAGTCTTCCATACCGCTCATCACTTGGGCAGCGGCCAGATTTACCGAAGTGATACCGCCACCGCAGAAACGGTCCAGTGTGGTCCCTGATGATGTGATGTCATAGCCAGCATCAAGCGCTGCCATCCGGCCCAAATCGCCAGATTGCATGCCGTCCTGGGTAGAAACGGACCAGATCACATCATCGACGGTGGAGGTATCAAGAGCGTTACGCTTTGCAATTGCCTTTAGAACCGTCGCTGCCAAATGCTGCGGATGCTCTTCGGCCAGCGCACCTTTGCCTTGTTTGCCAATGCCGCGCGGTGTGCGCACTGCGTCGATGATATAAGCTTCGCCCATGATTAACTCTCCAATTTGCGGTTGACGTATCCGTAAGGCCACTGCACTCCACGCACAACAATCAGTTTCAAATCAAAATGCCAAAAAGTGATAGGGAGTGAGACCACAGTGAGTGACACACAAGAAGTCCTGACCGAAGTCGATAACGGCGTGCTGATCGTGACGATCAACCGTCCCGAAGCGAAAAACGCGATGACCAAAGCCGCATCAGAAGCGATTGCGGCGGCGATGGATCGCCTTGATGCAGAAGATGATCTGCGCGCTGGCATCCTTACAGGTGCTGGCGGCACGTTTTGTTCAGGCATGGATCTGAAGGGTTTTCTCCGCGGTGAAAGCCCCAGCGTTCCCGGCAGAGGTTTTGGCGGCGTCGTCGAAGCGCCTCCTGCAAAGCCGCTTATCGCAGCCGTTGAAGGCTATGCTTTAGCAGGCGGGCTCGAACTGATGATCGCTTGCGATCTTGTGGTTGCCAATGCCGGCGCAAAATTCGGCATTCCCGAAGCCAAACGTGGCCTGGTAGCGGCTGCTGGAGGGGTCATGATGCTGCCTGATCAGATTCCTGAGCGGGTCGCTATGGAGCTTGCGTTGACAGGTGAGTTTATCGATGCGCCTCGCGCATACGAGCTCGGCCTGATTAATCGCGTCACCGATGGTTCTGCGCTTGACGGGGCGAAAGAACTCGCCGCAAAAATCGCCGCCAACGGCCCACTTGCCGTTAAAGTTTCAAAGCAGGTCATGAAGGAATCTCGCGGCTGGGCGATGGAAGATCGCTACAAAAACCAAGCAAAACTTATCGCCCCCGTGTTCGTTTCCGAAGACGCGCGCGAAGGCGCTGCTGCCTTTGCTGAAAAGCGCGCGCCAAACTGGAAGGGTAAATAATAGTGCCTGTCATTGATGTCCCCCAACCCGCTTTCATGGAAGATGAAGAGATTTCGATCTTCGCTGACGCTGTGGGAAAATTCTACCAACAACACGCTCCTGAAAAGCGCGTTCAAAAATGGCGTGATGACGGACAGGTGGAACGCGAGTTTTGGAATGAAGCGGGCGCCGCCGGTCTGCTCGGTGCATCTGTGCCCGAGGAATATGGCGGCCATGGCGGAGATTTCCGGCACGAAATGGTTGTGATTGACCAACAGTCAAAGCACGAGGTGGACGGCTTTGCTGCAAGTCTGCACAACACCATCATCCTGCCCTACCTCGTGCGCCACGGGACCGAGGAGCAAAAGAAAAAATATTTGCCTAAACTTGTCACGGGCGAACTTGTAAGTGCGATTGCGATGACGGAGCCGGGCGTCGGCAGTGATCTGCAATCAATCACCACGACCGCTCTGAAAGACGGCAATGGCTACCGGATCAATGGGGCCAAAACCTATATCTCCAATGGTCAGACTGCGGACTTCATCGTTGTCGTCGCCAAGACCGATCCCAATGAGCGGGCGAAGGGCATCTCGCTCATGCTGCTGGAAACAGAGGGTGCAGACGGATTCCAGCGAGGCAAAAAGCTCGACAAGATCGGCATGGATGCAGCGGACACATCTGAGCTGTTTTTTGAGGACGTGTTTGTTCCGGCTGAGAATGTGCTGGGCGGGGTCGAAGGCAAAGGCTTTTATCAGCTGATGGGCGAACTTCCGCAGGAACGCCTTGTCATCGCAATGGGCGCTGCAACCGGCATTGAAAAAGCGCTCGAAACAACCGTTGCTTATGTCAAAGAGCGCAAAGCATTCGGTCAGACCATCTGGGATTTCCAAAACACGCAGTTCGTGTTGGCTGACCTCAAAGCGCGGGGTACAGCAGCGCGTGTGTTTGTGAACGATTGCATCGCCAAACTGCTCAAAGGTGAGCTCGATGTCGCAACTGCAAGCATGGCCAAATACTGGGTAACCGAGCTGCAAGGTGAAGTCGTCGACAAATGCCTGCAATTGCATGGCGGTGCGGGGTACATCAACGAATACCCAATCGCGAAAATGTATCGCGACAGCCGCATCACCCGGATCTTTGGTGGCTCGAACGAAGTGATGAAAATGCTGATCGCGCGCAGTATGTGAGTTGATCGGCTTTTAAGCCGCCCACCGTAGCCACCGGCCCTCCCCCCTTCCACCCGGATTATGGCTCCGGAGTACGATCAGGGTGGAAGGGCAGGGAGCGGGTGGCTTGGCCGCGTGAGCGACAAGGACCAAAAGCAAAAGAGGCGGCCTGCTGTTTTAGCAAGCCGCCTCTTCTTTTGGCCCTCTCCCAAAGGCCGGGAACGTTACGGTGTCAGATCAGAACTGGGTCCGCAGCGTTACACCGTATGTACGCGGTTCAAGGACGAAGCTTGAACGTGCGTTGATTGCGCCAGTGCCGCGAAGGACGTTGTTGAAGGTCACCCCGCGCGTCACAACGTCTGTCAGATTGAGAACGAACGCTTCGAGTGTCCATGCATCATCTGCATCGCCAATCCCAGCACGCAGATTGATCTTGACGTTGGCGTCCTGAATGTCGCCCACGATCAGCGGAGCAGCATCAACGGCAGCAAGAACATTGCCACCCTGCGCCGCAATCGCGCCAGCATTGGGCGGCACGATCGCCTGCGTCGACGTTCTCTCATCGGAAACCATGCGCACTTGCGCTGACAAGAAGAAGTCGAGATTGTCTGTCAGATCATTCTCATACAACGCCCCGGCAATTGCTGTCAGTCCTGCAGCATTTGTGAGATCATTGCCGCAGAGCGACAGAACCGTAACGCTTGTCAGGTCGCCTGCGCAATCTTCTGGATAGCGCGAGTCCAAAATGGTTGTTGCCAGGTTGAACGTCCAATTGTCGTTCGGCCGGATAACGCTTTCAATCTCAATCCCGGTTGAAATGGCCTCAGGCACGTTGAAGGATTGGAATGCAGCACCCGTGAATTCCAGAACCTGGAAGTTCGTGAACTCCTGATGGAAAGCGGCAATATTCAAAGTCACCGCATCATCAAGGAAGCGAGACTTGATACCGATTTCATAGGCATCGACTTCTTCGGAAAGGAATGTCGGATCAGCTCCAGCAACCCCAGCCGTCGTATCAAGGTTGATACCACCAGATTTATAGCCGTGTGTGAAGCTGGCATAAGCATTCACCGCCGGGCTGAATTCATAACCCAGCTTAAGCGTGTAGATCAGTTCTTCGTCGTTGAAAGTGTCTTGGAATGTCCTTGGCAGCAGCCCTTGCAAAATTGGCGCCGCAGTGGGATCGGTTGCAAAGGGCAGGTCTGCAGGAGCTGTAAAACCAAAACACGCTGTCAAAACGGCCAATGGTTCAAGCGGTCCAAGCGGTGGAAGCAGCCCCGCATTCAGCGCTCCAGAAAATGTCGGGCAAACTGCATTTGTGTTTTCGATCTGCTCAAATCCGCCTGATTTGCTCTCATCCGACCAGCGCGCACCGACAGTGAAGTCAAGGCCATCGGTGATTTCGAAAGTGTTGTGCGTAAAGATTGACCAGCTCTCTGCACTCTGCGTGAACTGGTTAAGGCTGCTCGATTGAGCAGGGTCAAGGCCGCCCGTCAGTGCTGAAAGCGGTTGAGCACCAAGCGTCCCCAGTGTTGCACCACCCGATAGACCTGCGAACAGAAACCCTGTTAACTCACCAAAATCTTCGCCAAGTGTGAAGCGGTTATTGGCCTCGATCTGCTCGTCCGAATAATAGCCGCCGACCATATAATTCAATCGGCCGCCCAATGCTTCGCCCTGGATACGAAGCTCTGCGGTGAACGTATCGATCTGGGTGTTCAGATTTACATTCAGGACATCGATAGCAGAAAATGAAGAATCATAGTCCTCAACGCCGCTGAATTCGCGATATGACCCAATGAAGATAAGATCAGCGTTATCGCCAAGCGGATGTTCAACTTCTGCGACAATTCCCCAGTTTTCAATATCCGCAACTGGAATGCGATTGAGCGCGACGGTTCGATCCTGCGCGGCATCCTTGATTGCCCGCTGATCAAACGGATCGCGCGCAAAATTGTTGGTTGGTTGCCCGCCGGTAGCAGGAAGTCCAACTGCCGCAAAGAAAGGGCTCAATGGCGTTTCGAAAACCTGCACTGCCGCGCCAGCGCTAGACTGGTTATTCGAATAGTCGGCAATGATCCGTCCTTTGAACCCGGTATCCGTTTCCCAACCGACCTGGCCGCGCACCAGATAGCGATCAATATCATTGGTATCGCCGATCTCGTTGCCCGCTGCATCAACAACCGTCAGCGAGCCATCTCGTTGACGATAAGCCCCGGTCAAACGCAATGCGAGCGTATCTTGGACGATCGGAACATTGATCGCACCTTGAATACCGAGTTCATCAAACCGGCCATAAGTTGCGTTGGCAAATCCACCAAACTCGCCCAAATCCGGCCGCTTGTTCGTGATGTTGAGTGCACCAGCCGAGGTATTGCGACCGAAAAGCGTGCCTTGCGGGCCGCGCAAAACTTCGACCCGCTCGATATCCACGAATTCGCCAAGAGCAACGCCGGGACGCGATTGGTAAGCTCCATCGACGAAAATACCAACGGCCGATTCAAAACCGATATTGTTAGAAGTAGTACCGACACCGCGAATACGTAGCACAACCGATCCAGCGGCAGTTTGAGCTGTTGTACTGGAAAAGCTTGGCGCGACGGCTGTTACATCGCGAATTTCATTGATGCCTTGCCGCTCCAGCTGTGCTGGGCCAACGGCGGTCACAGCAAGCGGAATGTCCTGAACATCCTGCGCGCGGCGCGTCGCCGTCACAATAATTACGTTGTCATCAACCGCAGGCGCTTCGAGCCCATCGGCATCCTGTGCGAATGCAGGTGCAGTAAAAGTTGTGCAGGCCATCAAACCAGCAGCATAAGCGACAAGCTTACGTGTCATATGTCTCTCCCAATCGTGACCAGCCCTGTTAGGCTGTGTCTTGAATTCGCAGAGACTATCAGCGCTTTCATACCTAACAAGGCTTATCGGGCGCTTTTGCTGTAGAGTAGCAAAAATGCAACATATTACATTGCAGTGCAGCATTCTGTCCCACTGCAGCATTTTTTGGTCTTTTTCTTACGACAGTTTGAACTCAAGTGGGGCAATTCTGGTTAAAACCCCAGCCTGACCCCCAACCACAAAGTTTGAGGCGCTCCCAGGTCAAGCGCGCCATTGGCATTGCGTGTAACGACGTCTTCATCAAGTATGTTCTCACCTCGCACCACCAAACTCAGTTCTCGCGTAATCGGTGCCTGCGCGAATAGATCCAGCGTTGTAGCAGCAGGCAGGATAGTGGTTTCCTGATCGTCTTCGAACGCCTCACCCACGTGCCGCAGCGTTCCCGCAATCCGCCACCCTTCAGCAGGTAGCCAAGCGAGAGTTGCAGAGGCAGCAAATTCAGGCGTTTGCGGAGGACGATTTCCATTAAGCGCGAATGAGGCCGCTTCCCCATCAATTTCGGCATCGGTGTATGCCAGCGATGCATCCAAGCTGACCTTGCCAAAATCAGCAGCAAGGCTCGCTTCAATGCCTTGTGCTTGTATCGCAGGAAGATTTTGTCGCTGCCGCAAATTAGGTGCAAGCGTCACATTCGCAATCGCGTTCTCGACGCTATTGTCGAACGCAGTCAGTGAAAGCCGCACATCTCGTGCAGCGCGCCAATCTACGCCCAGTTCAAAACCTTGAAGCCGCTCGTTTTTCAGCTCAGCGTTGGCTTGCGTCACTACAGGGAAAACAACAAACGGCCGGTAGAGTTCATTCAAAGTCGGTAAGCGAAGACCAGTATAGGCCGCGCCGCGCAGCTCCAGATCGCGCGATGCATAAAAAACCGCGCCCGCACGCCAGCTTAGCGTCCAATCGGACCGATCATCGGCATTTATCTCGCTCACAATCGCGCCATTGGCATCGCTAGCACGGAAAAAGCCGCCCTCAATCTGAGTATAATCAGCGCGCAGGCCGCCCGTCACTATCAAAGGCCCAATCTGCCAGTCATCCTCAACGAACAGTCCAAGATTGCTGTTTTTCCCGCCTGCCCGGCGCCGCTCTCGCAACGCTCCAGAAAAGGCGCTGAAGGCATCTTCCTGCAGCTCACCATCGGAACTGCGGTAATCCGCACCTACACGCAAAGTGTGCGCTTCAGCGATAGGCGGGCGCACTTCAACCTTGCCACCCAACCCTTTGGACGGCGTGTTGCGTTGGTCGAGCACTCTTGTGAAACGTGTCGAACTGATCACCACGTTGGAGAAATTGCGCGTTTGCAAATAGGCGAGCGCGTCAAATTCCCACTTACCTCTTCCGACAATGCGGAGGCTCGCATCCTGACCCTGATGAGAGGAATCCGCACCTTCAAAACGCAAAGTGCGATTATCATCGAAGGCGCTGACGCGCGCTTGCAGCTCGGTGGTATCATCAAGAGGTGCAACTGCGCGCAGCCCGACTTGCCAATTGTCAAACGCTGCCCGTGCGCTAGCTGGCACACGCTGATTATCTGGCGCAGTGAAGAAACCCTGCCCCCTGTCCCAGCGCCCGCTGATCACGCCAAAACCGCCCCCAAGCTCGCGAGCAATGCTGGCGCTTGCCTCGGTTTCGGCACGATCATTGATGAAAAGCCCCCCAGCAAACGAACCCAGCGCGCCTGGTCCTGCGCTTTCTAGTTCAATTGTGCCTGCAAGTGCGCCTGCGCCGAACGGACCCGCCCCCCCTCCTCGCGTGACCCGAATTTGCGAAAGACTGCTGGGGTCAATCGCGCTCAGCGGAATGAACCCAAAGAACGGATCAGCGATGGGGACACCATCAAGCAAGACCAATGCCCGGCTGGTTGCATTGCCTCCCAGCGCGCGCAAAGTGACGCCTTGAGCGGATGGATTAGCAGAGCGGCTATCCGAACGACGGAACTGCTGAAAGCCGGCGATGTTTTCCAAGACATCTTCAATCCGGCCCGATCCACTGGAAACAATCGTCTCACGCCCTAAAGTGGTGGTCGCGTACGCCAGTGTTGAAAGTGGCTGCTCCAGCCCCACTCCCGAGACAACAATCTCGGTCTCTTCTGATTTGTCAAAGTCCTCGAGTGAATCCTCCTGAGCCGAAACAGGAGCAGCCAGAGTGAAACAGGAGACGGTGGAAGCGAACAAAGCAAGACGTGTCATGCGCTCGCGCCTAGCGATATGCTTAGGCAAAGTCAGTTGCAAAATGCCATCAAGACTCGCTTTTGCGGTCAGTGTGTGTTTACCTGAGCGTCAACAGGCAAACGCTTGGGGAAAGAGGATCCAATGTCGGCAACAGCCCTCGCATCAAATTCACCAGATCTTGACGTTCTTATCGTCGGAGCAGGGATCTCCGGTATCGGCATGGCCGCGCACATGAAAATGAAAGCGCCGCACCATTCTTATGCGATCATTGAACGACGAGAAAACCTTGGTGGCACGTGGGATCTGTTCCGCTATCCCGGCATTCGTTCTGACAGCGATATGCACACTCTTGGCTTTGATTTTGAACCTTGGCGGCATGAGAAAACCATAGCCGATGCGCCTGCTATACTTGAGTATCTGAACCGCATCGTGGATGAGCGCGATATTCGCCGGCATATCAGATTTGGTCAGAAAGTGATCTCGGTCGATTTCCGAGAGAATGAAGCGCGCTGGTATGTCGAAATTGAAAACGAAGACGGCTCGCGCGATCATGTGACTGCGAATTTCGTTTATCTGGGTGCTGGTTACTACGATTACGACGAACCCTACGATGCAGGGTTCGAATTGGGCGCGTTCGAAGGTCAAGTTCTGCATCCGCAATTCTGGCCCAAAGACCTCGATTATTCGGACAAAAAAGTTGTCGTAATCGGGTCTGGCGCAACCGCGGTAACAATTGTCCCGTCGATGGCAGATAAAGCCGCGCAGGTCACGATGCTCCAGCGAACACCCACATGGATGTGGGCTCGCCCAGCGAAAGACCGGATCGCCAATTTTCTGCGCGCGGTTCTGCCAGAAAAACTGGCGTATAGAATTACCCGGTTCAAGAATATCAAGATGCAAGATATTTCCTTCAAGATGGCGCGGGAAAAGCCTGAAAAGGTCAAAACCAGACTCACCCATTTGATCGAGGAATCGCTGGGCGATAAGTTCGATCCAGAGACTTTCGCTCCGCCGTACAATCCGTGGGAACAACGCGTGTGCCTGGTTCCTGATGAAGATCTGTTCAAAGCGATGAAATCTGGCAAGGCTTCGATAGTGACGGGCCAGATCGAGGCATTCGAAGCCAACGGCATCCGCCTTAAATCAGGCGAGTTTCTCGAAGCCGATATCATCGTCACCGCGACAGGTCTAAAAATGGCAGTGGCCGGTAAAATTGACGTAAGCATCGATGCAAAGCCCGTCGATTTCGCCCAGCGCTTCTACTACAAGGGCTGCATGTTCTCGAACTTGCCCAATCTTGCGGTTGTGTTCGGGTATTTGAATGCAAGCTGGACACTGCGGGCTGATATCAATTCGGATTATATCTGCCGCGTGCTCAACCACATGCGCAGCACAGGCACCGATATCGCAACGCCTGTTCTGACTGCCCAAGCCGAAGCAGCAATTGAAGAAGACGACATTTTCGATTTTTCCAGCGGCTATATTCAACGATCCAAACACATCATGCCGCGTAACGCGATCAGTTACCCATGGAGGCTCAATCAGGAATATGTCGTTGATCGCAAGCAAATGCGCGATGATCCGGTGAATGATGGGCTGCTGTCATTCACCCGCGCAGGCGCGCACGCGAACGGAGCCCAAGAACAACTCGAAGCGGCTGAATAATTTCCTCTGATCGCAGTGGCATTCGAGCAAGGCATGGCTTAAGCGATGGACCATGACTTCTGCTGAAAAAATCTGGACCGCCGGCCTCGTCATTATCGGCGATGAAATTCTCTCAGGCCGCACGCAGGATAAGAACATCGCCCAAGTTGCCAGCTGGCTTCAGGTGCAAGGCATTCGCTTGGCCGAGGTGAGGGTCGTCTCCGATGATGAAGATCACATTGTCGAAGCGGTGAACACCCTGCGTGAGCGAAACGATTATTTGTTCACGACGGGCGGTATTGGTCCTACCCATGATGATATAACGGTGGATGCTGTGGCAAAGGCACTGGGCGTCGGTGTTATCATTCATCCCGAAGCGCGCGCTGTTCTTGAGAAATACTATGCCGACAAAGGCGGTTTGAACGAGGGGCGCTTGCGCATGGCGCGAGTGCCGGATGGGGCGGACCTCATCCCTAACCGCATGTCAGGTGCTCCGGGAATTCGCCGCGGCAATGTGATCTTAATGGCCGGGGTTCCGCATATCACCGCAGGCATGCTCGAGGCACTTACGGGCAAGCTTGAAGGTGGTGCACGGCTTGTTTCGGAAACAGTTGGCAGCTGGGTAGCCGAAAGCGAGATTGCACAGCTTTTGCGCGAAGTCGAAGAGGCACATGAGGGATGTCAGATTGGCTCTTATCCGTTCTTCCGCGAAGGGCGAGTGGGCGCTAATTTCGTGATCCGATCAACCAGCCAGGAGACCGTGCAAAGCGCGGTTGACAGTCTGACCGATGGCCTGGCGACCAACGGGCACGATTTCACGCCCGGTGGGATCTAGGGGCTCTAGGCGCACAATTCAATTTTCGCCCGAAAGCTCTTTATTACGAGCCTGGCGACGATTGTCCGTAAGCTTTCGAAACCGTGCGATCATTGCGCGCCTTGTATCGCCTGGCTCATGATCAGCCATCCACAAATTCATTTTCACCCACAGATAGCCAAGCGCGATGATGCCAAGCACGGCGCCAGCCGCAATGCCAAGCTGCTTGTCAAAATTAGCAAGAAGAGCAAACGAGCTCAGCAAGACGCCAAGCACGAGCCACTTAGGATCAAACATTGTATCTCCGTCGTTTTGAAACGCACTGAGAGAACCTGTGCGCGTGGTTGCTTGAACACCTAACATGATAATTTCCGGTTCCAATTCAAGTTGTTGAATCGACCGATGCATGCAGTGTATCGGCCTACACTGACGGTTCGTCGGAAATATGCGGCTGGTTACTCGATTGGCCGGAGAAAACCAGAAACCATGCTGGTCTGCTCGCCTTTGCTTTCGGTCTGAGCCCGAAGTTTCCACCAGCTAAGAGGATAGCCTTTGGCCAGCCACCAGGGCGGTATTGAGATGACAGATAGACGTCGATACTGCATTTGTGCATCCCGTATTAACCCGCACTGTGTTGCATTGGCGACTTTGACTTATCGCATGTGACTTTGCTTCAATCGAACAAGACATCATCAACGCCCAAACCGGCACGGATGATGCAGCCCAAGCGCCGAGAATGACCTCAGCCATTGCCAATAATCGCATGATGCACTTCGCTGACGTTCCCGCTTGTTTCGCTGCGCCCGGATCCCTGAGCCAAAGCTGACTAGGGAAAAACAAAGGGGCCAGAAGCATCCCTGCTTCCAGCCCCTGTCGCTATCAGGCAATTTCTCGAAAGCTTACGCGCCTTCGACTTCGCTCATATCGATTTTGAGACCCGGGCCCATGGTCGATGTGAGAGAGATTTTCTTCACATACTTGCCTTTGGCGCCGGATGGCTTGGATTTCACAACAGCCTGCGTCAGCGCTTCAAAATTGGCTTTCAACGCTTCGTCGGTGAACGATAGTTTACCAATGCCGGAATGGATGATGCCCATCTTCTCAACGCGATACTCGACCTGGCCGCCCTTGGCATCCTTTACGGCCTGTTCCACGTTCGGCGTTACCGTGCCCAGTTTAGGGTTAGGCATCAGGCCCTTGGGACCCAGCACTTTACCCAAACGGCCGACAACACCCATCATATCAGGCGTCGCAATGACGCGGTCATAATCAAGATTGCCGTTCTGCATATCTTCCATCAGATCTTCTGCGCCGACCCTGTCAGCACCGGCAGCAGTTGCCTTGTCAGCGTTGTCGCCTTTGGCGAACACAGCGACTTTCACGTCCTTGCCTGTGCCCGATGGAAGCGAAATCATTCCGCGCACCATCTGGTCTGCGTGACGCGGATCAACACCAAGGTTCATCGAAAGTTCGACTGTTTCGTCAAACTTCGCCTTGTGCTCGCGCAATGTCTTGATCGCTTCATCGACAGTGTAGAGTTTCTCAGCGTCGAGCTCAGCAACTGCTTTTTGCTTTTTCGTCAGTTTAACCATCGGTTTAGCCTCCCACCACTTCGAGGCCCATCGAACGGCATGAACCTTCGATGATCTTCATTGCTGCTTCGACATCATTCGCGTTGAGGTCTTTCATCTTGGCCTCTGCGATTTCTTTGACCTGGCTCTGCTTGATTGAACCGGCGACAACTTTGCCCGGCTCTGATGAACCTGACTTCAGCTTCGCCGCTTTTTTAATCATATAGCTTGCTGGCGGGCTTTTGAATGTGAACGTGAACGAACGATCAGCATAAACAGTGATCGTAGTTGGGATAGGGGCGTTCTTTTCAAGGTCCTGCGTGGCCGCGTTAAACGCTTTACAGAATTCCATGATGTTAACGCCGCGCTGACCCAAAGCCGGACCAATGGGCGGGCTTGGGTTTGCGGTGCCGGCCGGCACTTGCAGCTTGATATAGCCTTCGATTTTCTTGGCCACTATGGGCCTCCTTTCGCACTGTTCCCCGGACCGAAAAATGCGTCTTTCGATGCGAAGTCATGTTAAGCGGTTTAGCGCCTCAAATTTCTCAAGGCTCCCGCACGGGTTTCCCACTGATTTGATGAGAAGCGGCGCACATACCGGTTTTGCACCAGTTTGCAAGCATGAAAGAAGTGTTCGCCAAGCACAATTGAGACCAAACGGGTCGTTACTCTTTAACGCGAAGCTCAGCCGTTTAATTCTCCGCGAGGCGTCTTCATCCCCTTCGTCCGGCTGGTTAGATGAAAGTCGCGGCACAATTCGCAGCGATAGGCGCGCAAGGTCACGCAGGCTTTTGAAGCAACCCGCTCAGCCTCGTCCCGGCTCACAAACCGTTTTTTGCGATTGCAGATGCCGGGGCGGGTTTTCATGTCAGGGCAGCTCGCATTCGGGCTACCGCGCCATTACTTGACCAGTTCAACCTGTTCAAAATCAAGTTCAACCGGCGTCGCGCGGCCAAAGATGGAGACGCTGACCTTGACTTTCGCTTTGTCAAAATCGAGCTCTTCAACAACACCATTGAAGCTTGCGAACGGACCATCCAAAACCTTGATCTGATCGCCGATTTCATAATCGACAGTAATATCTTGTTTGGGAGCGGCTTTGGCTTCTTCGACACCGCCGAAATAGCGCGCAGCTTCTTTCTCGCTGATCGGTTGCGGCTTGTTGCCTGAACCAAGAAACCCTGTGACTTTCGGAGTGTTTTTCACAAGGTGATAAACATCATCGGTCATGTTGAGCTTTGCCAAGACATAGCCAGGCATGAACTTGCGCTCGACCTGAACTTTCTTGCCGCGCTTCACTTCGGTGACGGTTTCGGTCGGCACTTCGACCTCTTCCACGCCTTCGGAAAGACCCAACCGGTCCGCCTCGGACAGGATCGCCTCTTTCACCTTGTTTTCAAAGCCCGAATAAGCGTGGATGATGTACCAGCGAGCCATGCAATATCCTTAGAATTGGTTTGTATAGTAAAGCCGACGGCCGACCGTTTAGGCGAGCCGGAGCAAGAAATTGACAATCGCGTTAAAACCGCTGTCCACACCAAGAAAGAAAATCGACAAGATCACCATCAAAATAAAGACGAAGATCGCCGTACGCACTGTTTCTTCGCGGGTTGGCCATACGACTTTGCGCGTTTCCGAGCGCACTTCATTGACGAATTGCGGAATGCTCGTCTTGGTTTTCTTTTCCTCGGCCATAATTTTGGCAGCCTCTAATCTGTCCTTGCGGGTCGCCCTTGCGTTCCGCTGAAGTATTTGAGGTAGGGTCCATCGCCGCCAGAGACAAGATCGCCGAGGGCTGTGACACTACCGATGTGTGGAATTGGCGTTGCTATTATGGCGCGCAGATGCGGAAAGCAAGAGGCAAGAATCATCAAGAGTGCCCATGAGGGCTAGTCAAGCCGCGACAGCCGCTTTAGCAATGCTGGTTTGAGGGATACCGCGCCAGAACAGGCGCTAAGTTCAAATGACAGTTTGTTAGCACAAACAAAACGAATTCAGGGGACATTTACACACATGGCCGCACCGCAAACAGGATCGACCACGATCGTCGATGAGGTTGTCAACGTATCTGATTTTATCTGGGGCGGCGAATGGCGAGGCGAACAGATCCTCGAAATTGCGGGTATTCCCGTTCCCCCAATGACAATTATTCTGCTCGGCATCGGGCTTTGGATGATGATTGGTTTACGCTTTTACCCAATCGTCAAATTTGGATCTGCGATCAAAGGGTTGTTTGCAGGACGTAAGGGCGAGGGAGCCGGAGAAATCTCGCCCTTTGCGGCATTGTCGACCGCGCTTTCCGGGCAGGTGGGCACAGGCAACCTTGCTGGCGTTGCGTTTGCGATTGCATGGGGCGGACCGGGCGCTGTGTTTTGGATGTGGGTGACTGCCTTGATCGGAATGGCGCTGGCCTTTGCCGAAGGCTCGCTTGCCATCAGATACCGGGAAACCACCAGTGACGGGACAAAACGCGGTGGGCCAATGAGCTACATCATGATGGGGCTTGGTCCCAAATACACCTGGCTCGCTATCGTCTTTTGCATCGGCACCCTGTTTTCAGCTCTGGTTACCGGCAACTCGATCCAATCGAATGAAGTCGCAACAGGGCTTTATGAACTGTTTGGGATTGAGCGTTGGATCGGCGGTTTGGTTGTCGCATTGGCTGTGTTCGTTGTGATCATTGGCGGGATCAAATCAATCGGTAGCGTTGCTGAAAAAGTCATTCCCTTTATGGCCGGTGCCTACATCCTACTGGCGATCATCGCTCTCGCGCTCAATGCAGGTGATCTTCCTGAGACGTTTGGACTTATCTTTTCTGGCGCGTTCAACAATCAGGCGGCCGAAGGCGGCTTTGTCGGTGCGGCAATTATCATCGCAATTCGTGCTGGCGTAGCTCGGGGGCTGTTCTCAAACGAGGCCGGGCAAGGATCCACCCCCATCGCGCACGCGGTTGCCCAGACGGACGATCCTGAACAGCAAGGTCGCATGGCAATGCTCGGCACATTCATCGATACGATCGTGATCTGCACAATGACCGCTCTTGTGATCCTGACGGTTCAGGGAGATTTCACGGGCGGCGGACAAGCGGTTGAACATGTCTGGCAATCGGATCTTTCAACCGTTGAAACGGCAGGCGTGGCGACCACAATAGCCGCCTATAGCGCAGCCTTTCCAACTCTAATCGCAGGCGTCCCTCTGGGTACTTTGGTCGTCAGCGTTGCGCTCATCCTGTTCGTATTCACCACACTGCTCACATGGAGCTATTACGGTGAACGCGCTATCACGTTCATTTACGACCGGATCCCAGGATCGACACGCGGAGGCGAGAAAATCCTCCATATGATCTGGCGAGTGATTTGGTGCGTGGCAATTTTTGTGGGCGCGACCCAGCCTTCCCAGTTGGTTTGGCGACTGGGCGACATCTCCAATGCAGCGATGGCGCTGCCGAACCTGCTGGCACTCGTCCTGCTTTCTGGCGTCGTGTTCAAACTGGCGCGGGGTGACAAAACAGCCGGCAAAGACCACCATGTCGAAACGCCGGAAGAACCCGAGGAGTACTGAAGGCCACCAAGCTGCTTGCCATGATTGAAACGCGATGCAGGGGTGGAATTGGGAGGCCCCGGCATAGCATTCATTCCTGACAGGCGGCTTGGCGCCAAACTTATCAGTATTTGCTCAGCAGACGCTCCAACCAGCTGGGTTCGTGCATCGGGCGGATTTTTCCATAAGCAAAAGCGCGAAGATCAGGATCCATGGGCGGGCGCGGGCTGACCCATTTGTCAGGACGCGAAGAACGGATGGTTGCTTGTGTCATGGCGTTTATCTCCCTTGCTAAAGATAGGGCCGAAGATTTGCTTCGGTTCGGCCATGATTATGCACGGGTCACCTAGCGGGGAACTGAGCGAGCCAGTTATGCCTCGTTCATAATCGCACGCTCTATCATGAACGGATTCGCACAATCTCGCTCCGCCGATCGCAGTCGGCACTGACACAAGGGTCGAATTTGAGGAAAATGGCAGGGGCACAGAGACTCGAACTCTGGACCTTCGGTTTTGGAGACC
>CAYGQX010000016.1:0-45536 GCA_964352245.1 uncultured Porphyrobacter sp. | reverse complement strand
GCGCTGCGTCCGCATTGACAACCGCATCGGAAAACAGCTCGATCCCTTTTTGCGAAAGCTTGTCGTAATTGGCGCGCAACACCTCGGGATCGCTGCGCAAATGTTCTTTCTTCTCGTCGGGAATAGGATCGTTTGCTACCGGGATGACCCACTGCGCGGTGCGTTGAAACACGCTGAGATGCCCGACTTTGCCCGCGATGGACGAGATAACCTGCGCAGCTGTTGAGCCGGTGCCAATGATGCCCACACGTTTACCCGCAAGCTTAACGGAATGATCCCAGCGCGCGGTATGGAACGCATGACCAGCGAAGCCATTAAGCCCGTCAATATCAGGATAGGCCGGATGGTGCAGCACGCCTGTCGCGGCGATCACAATATCGGCCGCGACCTCTTTGCCATTGGTGAAAGTCAGGTGCCATTCCTGCCCGTCAAAGGCAGCATTGGCGACTTCATAGCCGAATTGAATGCGCTCATCCACGCCGAAGTCGGCGACGACCCGTTCGATATAGGCCTGAATATCTTCGCCGGGTGAAAACATCTGCTGCCATTCAGCGTTCAAGGCGAAGGAAAAATTGTACAGGTGGCTCGGCACATCGCAGGCGATGCCGGGATAGGTATTTTCTCGCCACGTGCCCCCGACCCTGTCAGCTTTTTCGTAGACGGTAACGTCCGAATATCCTTGCTCACCAAAGCGGATAGCCGCAGCGATGCCCGCCACTCCCGCGCCGATAATGATAATTGTCGGTTGGTTTGATTGAGGCGCCGAAAGCATGTGCAGAATATTCTCTCTTCTAAGTCTCGTTCTGCTCTCGATTTCCCCATGCGAGCTCAAAACGACCCGCAGCATTGGGAAGGGCGGGTGCTGTGCCCCGCCCTTCGATCTCAGAACTTCTTGCGAACCGTAACTCCGTAGGTGCGCGGCGTGTTTGGATAGCCATTGAAACTGCCAGTTTGCCCGGGACTCGGGAAAGCCGAAAGCAGGTATTCATCGTTGAACAGATTACGGCCCCAGAATTGCAGACCCCATTGATCCGCCGTCTCAAAACCAATGCTGGCGTTCACAGTGTTCACCTCGCGAGTGATATCGGCGGGGACATTCTCCGCCACTCGCGTGTCGCTCTCATGGAGATAGTCCATTCGGACATACCCATCGAGATTGTCCGAAAGGGAGAAGTCGTAGGCACCCGCGATTGAGAGACTTACCTCATGAATACCCGCGGGTTTCTCGCCAGAAAGGTCGCCGACCGCAGAATTTGTAAAGCTATCATAGGTCGGATCAAGGATAGTCCCTGCAAAGGTAAACGTCAGCCCATCTGTAGGCTCAACCTTCACGTCAAATTCGAACCCATTGGTCGATTGTTCTTCCGCATTTGCGAATTGGAAGCCGCTGCCGGTAAAGACATTGGTCTGAAAATTCTCAATACTCTGGTGGAACAATGCAAGGTTAAAGACAATCCCTGGGAATTCACCTTTCAAACCGATTTCAAACACCTCGGTATCTTCCGGTTCGGCGAACCGACCACTGAAGGTCTGATTGGGTTGCAGCAAGCCAGCATTGGCAAGCGCAGTCTGGTCAGAAAGGAATGGCCTGGAATCGCGTGTCAGGTTCCAGGATGTAGCCTTGAAACCGGTCGCCGCCGAAACGTAGACATTCACACTATCGCCAACATCATACGAAGCCCGCGCGGTCCAAGTGATTTGATCATCATTGGATTCTCCATTCTCCACACTGTTGGGAAAATCGAGGAATTGCGGAAAGAACTGCAATGCGCTTAGCGCACCGAGCGGCAGAGTATCGAAGATATTGGTGTTTTGCAGCTGGACAAAAGAGGCTGACTTTTCATCATCGGTGTAGTTGATACCGCCAGTGATTGTCAGACGATCCGTCAGATTGAGATCGACTTGCCCGAACAATGAAATGGACTGGTTGTCCTGATCCGCCCTCTCTACCACACCGCGGCCATCTTCAAAGAATGTCCCGGGAGCCTGCATGAACACCGCTTCGAGCCCTGCAAGAAGGTTCGGATTGATGCCGCTTAGAAGCGCATTGAAGAACGGCCGTGCGCCGGGCCCCCACGATAGGGTCTGATCCTGCTCGACTGTCTCATCATAGTAGAAGGCCCCAACCATCCAGTCGATTGTATTGCCTCCGGGTGAAGTCAGGCGAATTTCCGAGGTAAAAGTCTCGATTTGCTGATCGATGACGTTGCCGTTGAATATCGGTGCACTGGTGAAATCAACATCCACGTTAGAGCGCAGATCGTTGCGTCGCCACGAACTGATCGTGGTAAGCGTAAAGGGGTCAAATTCGATATCGCTTTGCAGAGAAACGCCGTAATTGCTGATATCATTGAAGAGCAATTCATCCGTAAACACTTCGTAATCAAAGGGGTTCGCTGGATTTACCTGGCCACCGGCAAAGTTAATCGCTCCGCTCGCGGGACCATTGACGATATTGGGTGCACCGCAACACAGTTCATCCAGCGTATCGTAGTCTGCGATAAGGCGGAAACTTGCATTGGATGTTGGCTCAAACAGCACCTGCCCCCGCACGCCCCAACGATCACGGTCGTTGAGATCTTCAGAGCGCGCCAGGTTTTCAATATAGCCGTCGCGCTGGTTGAAGCTGCCGGAAATAGAGACAGCCAAAGTATCTTCGACAATCGGAGCCGAGATGAAACCTTTCACTAATATCTGGTCGAAATTGCCGTAAGTCGCCTCGATCGACCCATTCAAAACGTAATCAGGCGGACGCGTCACCACAGATATAACACCAGCGGAGGCATTTTTGCCGAACAGGGTTGATTGGGGGCCTCGCAGCACCTCTACGCGCTGAACGTTGGGAAGGTCCGAAATGGCCGATGCTGACCGCGAGCGATAAACACCGTCGATAAAGACGCCGACGGATGGTTCAACACCGACAGCGTTTGCGCCGTTACCAAAACCACGAATGACAAAGTTTGTCTGCGCCGAGGATTGCAGCTGCGTCACCCGCAGTGACGGCACCACGGTTTGCAAGTCCGAAATGTCCTGGATTTGCGCGCGCTCAATGGTCTGCGCTCCGGTCACACTGACGGCGACTGGAATTTCCTGCAGCGTCTGCTCGCGTTTTGTCGCTGTGACAACAATGACATTGTCCGAAACTTCGCTGTCGGCCTCCGCACCCACTGCATCACCATCCTGAGCCAAAGCGGCGGATGAAAACAGTACAGTCGAAATCGCGGCGATGGACACCGATGTTAGCCGTCTGGCACTAAGATTCCTCATGGCACTCTCCTCTCAATCGCCCCTTTCATTATTATTCGGGACATGATCGACGCATATAATGCAAGCACGATCGGCGCAAGCCTAAACGCTACACTATTGTCTTGTTTGAAGTTGGTGTGCTCGTTATGCTTCATTAAAGAACGACAAACCAAAATGGGGAGAAACGGCCGTGGCGCTCAATTTCGGCGACGTGATCGAAGTGGTGGCGAAAAGCCGCGGGTCTCAGCTGGCGGTTTCATCAGACTCTGGTGACGTCAGCTGGGCCGAGTTTGACCGGCGCAGCAATGCGCTTGCCCGCGCGCTCGCTGATAAGGGAGCAAGGCCGGGTGACAAGATCGCCTTCCTACTGTTCAACAGCCAGACTTACCTCGAATTGCTCGCCGCCTGTTTCAAAGGCCGCTTCGTTCATGCCAATGTCAATTACCGCTACACTTCGGGCGAGGTGGCCTATGTGGTCGACAATGCCGATGCGGTCGTGCTGGTTTATGACACCAGATTGCAGGACGTTATCGACGGGCTGGATGACGCGCTCAAACAACAACTTGCCCTTATCCCCAACGGTGAGGCTTACGAAGATCTGATCGCCGCGCAGGAGGGCAGCGCGCTCAACATTGAACGCTCCCCCACCGACGAAATCTTCGTCTACACCGGCGGCACGACCGGCATGCCCAAGGGTGTCGTCTGGAGCCATAATGCGCAGGGACATGTTCTGCTCGCAGGAACCTATGGCGAGCGCGAATTGAGCACCGCCGATATTGCCGCCGGGTTGGATCAGCCCAAGGCTTACAACCGCCCGCTGATCGCCTCTCCCCTGATGCATGGCCTTGGCCTTGCCACCGCCCTAACCACCCTATGCAATGGCGGGCACATAGTCGTGACCGACAATTCGGGCGCGTTCGATGCGCCGCTGCATTGGCGGTTGGTAGAACTGCACAAAGCGGATTCGATAGCGATTGTCGGCGATGCCTTTGCGGCGCCTTTGCTGAAAGCGCTTGAAGAAGGCGATTTCGACACCTCCAGCGTCAAGGTGATCGGATCATCAGGCGTGATCTGGAGCACCGAGCTCAAGCGCGCTTTGCTGGAGCATATGCCGCAAGCGACCATGTTCGATTCGCTCGCCTCGTCAGAAGCGATGGGCATCGGCAATTCGGTAATGCGCGCCGATGGCGAAGTACCCGTCGCCAAATTCAAGGTCGGCGAACACACCAAGGTCTTCAACAACGCCGGCGAAGAAGTAGCACGCGGCACCGGCGAATCCGGAATGCTGGCGCGCGGCGGACACCTGCCCGAAGGCTATTACAAGGACGAGAAGAAGACCGCCGAAACCTTCCGCATGTTTGGCGGTAAGCGCTATTCGGTGCCCGGCGACATGTGCAGCGTCGATGCAGACGGCACGATCAATCTGCTGGGCCGTGGCAGCCAGTGCATCAACACCGGCGGCGAGAAAGTCTTCCCCGAAGAGGTCGAGACCGCGCTCAAAGGGCACCAGAACGTGGCCGATGCGCTGGTTTTCGGACTGCCCGATCCCAAATGGGGCCAGGCTGTCAACGCAGTCGTCTGCGCTGCGCCGGGATGCACCCTGCAAGAAAGCGACCTGCGCGATTATCTGCGCAGCGAGCTGGCAGGCTACAAGATACCGAAGCGCGTAGTATTCCATGACCAGAGCCTGCGGCTCGCCAATGGCAAGCCGGATTACAAAGCGGCCAAAGCCTTGATGGAATGAGCCAAGCGCGCTTCGACCTCAGCGGCAAGAACGCCATCGTTACCGGCGGCAGCAGGGGCATTGGCGCGGCTATCGCGCTCGCTCTGGCAGAACATGGCGCGCGTGTCGTCGTTTCCAGTCGCAAGCTTGAGGCGTGCCAAACACTGGCGGACCGGATCAAGGCGGCGGGCGGAGAAGCCATCGCGATAGCGTGCCACGGCGGCGATACCGATCAGATCACGCAGATGATCGAGCAATCGTGCGATGCGTTTGGCAGGCTCGATATTCTGGTCAATAATTCCGCCGCCAATCCGTGGTTCGGGCCGCTCACGAAACTCGATATGGCGGCCTATGACAAGACGGTGGATGTCAATCTGCGCGGCACGCTGTTTGCATCAATCGAGGCAGCCAGGCGGATGCGGAAAACGGGCGGCGGTTCGATTATCAATATCGGTTCTGTCAACGCGGATCAGCCGGTGATCGGGCAAGGCATTTACTCCATCACCAAAGGCGCCATCGCCACCATGACCCGCTCGCTGGCTAAAGAGCTTGGCCCCGATGGCATCCGCGTCAACGCCATCGAGCCGGGTATTACCAAGACAGACGCTTTGCGCGACCTGTTCGGCGAGAGCGACGAATTGCCCGAAGCCATGCGGTTGAGTGTCCCGCTGCGCCGCCATGCCATGCCGGATGAAATGGCCGGAGCTGCGGTGTTCCTTGCGGGTGATGCCGCAAGTTATGTAACGGGAGCCAGCATCAGGATCGATGGCGGCTTGACACTTTAGCGCGCTTTTTCAGCCGCCGCAGGTTCCAGAAACGCGGCCTGCCTCCACGGATGTGCGGTTCGGTCAAAGGGCTGCCATTGTCCCTCTGGCAAAGCCAGCCGATCCGCCACCGCCAGCAACATCGCCGGGTGCATCCCGATGCCGATATGGCTGGAGGCTATCGCGATATTATCGGTCATCGGACCTTCTGGCTCCAGGCAAGCGCGCCACGATACGATGCCATCGCTTTCAGAGTAGATCGCCGTGGATGGTATGCCCTCTGGTGGCTGCGCGAGCGCGGCGTGGTCCAACTTCGTTGCGTTCGTGTCACCCGTGATCGCCTGCAGGATCTTGCCCGGTCCGGCATCTTCGGGCGGATGGTTAAACGGGCTTGCCAGCGTGATGACCTGCCGCACCAGATCGGGCCGAGCCTTGGCGATTTCGCGTGCGATAATGCCGCCGAGGCTCATCCCGACAAGGCTGATGCTGCGCCCGCCCGTTTCACGAGACAGCCGCTCGGCAACCACCATCACTTTGGACAGATCATGGCCGATGGTCTTGAAACCCAGATTGGAGCCAAGCCCCCATCCCCGCGCATCATAGCCCAGCGCCAGCAAGCTTTGCCGCAAGGGTACGGTGCTCCAGTCGTCGCCCAGCATGCCGGGCAGCAGCAACACGCCATGCCCGTCTCCGCGCGGCAGCAGCGGCAGCGCAGGCAGGCTCATCACCATGGCGGATGCTTCGCCAAAGGCGCGGGCCATCTCGGCAAAGCGCAGGTAAGCGGGCGGTTCTTCACGCATGGCGCGCGTCATGCTTTTGCCCCTCCGCCCGTTGTCACCTGATCTTGATCCAGAGTGCGATTGGCAAAGAAAAGGAACAGCACGGTGCCAAGGCTCATGAACACAGCAATGGAAAGCGCCAGCCGCAGCGACGCCGCATCCTGCGCGCCGCCGCCAAACACGTCGCTCATCACGCCGATCACAAATGGCGCGAGCCCCACGCCCAGCAGGCTGGTGACAAGGCCATAGACGGAGGTCGCGGTGCCGCGCATCCCCGCCGGGACAACCGAATGCATCGCCGCGGTCATCGCCCCAAATGCCAGTGATCCGATCAGATTGACGCCCAGGATCATCAGCAACGCCATTTCCAGCGAGCTGGCATGGAAAGCGACCAGATAGAGCGGAAGCACAGTCAAACCGACAATCATCGGCAGACGCAGCAGCCAGTCATTATTGCGCGCAACCAGAGCTGAACACAGCGCCCCGCCCGCAATCGCTCCGACTGCCGAGCCCAGCCCCATGACAATGCCGAAATACAGGCCCACTTCAGCCGGAGACAAGCCATAGGCCCGGATCAGAAACGGCGGCACCCATTGCGCCACGCCGAACATGACGAAGGCCGTGCAGCTCGATGCCAGCACCAGCATCGGAAAAGATCTCCGCGCCAGCAGCAGCCGGATCGTATCGCCATAACTCGCGCCGACCATTGCATCGCTCGCCGTGTCCTGCGCGCCGCGCAATGGCTCTTTGAGCGTCAAGGCAACGAGGATGGCGACCGGCATTCCGCACAGGCCCGCCACGACAAATGCGATGCGCCAGCCATAAAGCTCCGCAATATAGCCTCCTCCCGCCAGGCCAACCGCAAGCCCAACCGTGCCGCCAGCCGCAAAGATCGCATAGGCGGTGGGCCGCTGGCTGTAATTGCAATAATCCGCGATCAAAGACTGCGAGCACGGGGTACTGCCCGCCTCCCCCGTCCCGACGACAAGCCGCGCTGCCAGCAGATGCACGAACGAATTGGCCGCGCCAGAGGCTGCAGTCGCAAGGCTCCAGACCGAAATCGCACCGATCAGGATTTTCTTGCGGCTGAAAATGTCTGCCAGCCGCCCGATGGCGAGGCCCGCCACAGCATAGAATATCGCAAAGGCCAGCCCTGTCAGGATGCCGATCTGCGTGTCCGTCATCGGGATATCGACCCGGATGCTCTCGATCAGCACCGCGAGCACCATACGGTCGATATAGTTCAGCATATTGACCGCAAACAGCAGCCAAATCACGTACCATGTGTAACGCGGGATTGCCGTAGGTGTCCCGCCGACGCGGGCCTCAACCGAACTCATATCTCTCTCCCGCTATTTTGGCTTGGCTTATACCTATCACTTAAATCGATCAATAGCGTCTCGTTTTAATCGAATAGGTATCGGATCACTTGCCCGGTTCGCGGAACGGGGTCTTTGCCAAGGTCTTCTGCCATGCCGCTCGATATGGCGACGTAAAGGATCGCACCATCGGCGGAAACACAGACATCAGCGGGTTTGCGCGGGGTGTGGACGCGTTTTATCTCTGTCCCGTCCCGATCAAGGCAGACAACTTCGTCGCCGCCACGGCAAGCAATCCAGACACGCCCTTTGCCATCGCAATCCAGCCCGTCGGGCTGCGCCTTGCCCAATTCGGCGAAAGTCTGAGGCTCACCGATTAAACCATCCGGCCCAAGCGCCATACGCGAGATACGACCGCTCATCGTTTCAGCTAAATAGAAACTGTCGCAATCGGGGCTTAGCGCCAGGCCGTTGGGGAATGCGAGCCCATCGCAGACAACCTCAGCCTCCGCATCCTGCTTCACCTGAAACAACCGACCCGGCGCAAATTTCGCCCCGCGCATCAGGTCAAAACCATATTCGCCGACCAGCATGGAACCATCGGGCAAAGCGATGGCCTCGTTTATTGGCGAGTCTCCTACGGGCAGTTCGGCCCAGACCGTTCCGTCGGCATTCACCAGCTTGCGATCCAGCTTCGATGCCACGACAGGCCCCGGTCCGGCAGGCCAACCGACCCCGCCCAGAAAGCCGCGCTGACGATATTCAACGCGTGGCTCTTCACCCGGAATCACCGACAGCAGCTGACCGCCATACATATCCACCAGCCACAAGCGGTCATCATGCCAGCGCAGGCTTTCAGGAAAGATCAGGCTATCGGCGATGACATCAAAGCTGTTCGTCAACGGTTGACACCCCTTTGGTTAAACAGGACACTACTGACCGAAACTATCACACTTCGCAAGAGCGAGGACGGCGGGGCAGGAATGAAGCAGATCGTGATAACAGGCGCAGCTGGGGGCATTGGCCGCGCGGTGCTCGAAAATTTGGCCAGAGCCGGTCCCGCGCGTTGCGCGCTGATCGATGTCGATGAGAACGGCCTGCGCGCCATGGCGGACGATCCAGCGCTCGCGTCGCTTTCGCTTGAGCCTTACCCGCTTGATCTTCGCGACAACGCCGCGCTTCAGCACGCCATGGATGATTTTGCCGGAACGGGTGAAGGCATCGACGTCTTGTTCGCCAATGCCGGGGTGATGACCGGCGATGCGGCATTCGAAGATACGCCCCTCGACCGGATTGAACGATCCATCGATCTCAATTTCCGCTGTGTCGCAACCAGCACGCAGGCCGCTTGGGCTGGCCTCACGAAGGCGCGCGGACAGGTTATCATAAACGCTTCTGGCGCTGGGCTTCATCCTATCGGATCGGATGTGATCTATTCATCTTCCAAGTCGGCGGCGATCATGTTTGCCCGCGCCAATGCACTCAACCACGAAGCAACCGGCATCCGGTTCAACGCGATCTGCCCCGGTGTGGTTGATACGCCCATCCTGAACGATCAAAACGGATCGGGATGGCGCGATGAAGTTCATGATTTCACGAAGTATTTTGACCTCATCACACCCGACGAAATCGCCGAAACCGTGCTGGCGCTGATCGCCAGTGGGGACCGAAATGGAGAGGTGATCGAGATCCGCAACCGAAGAAAACCAGCTTGACCCCAACTCTTAAACAGGACAATATTGACCGATATTAAACAAGGGTAATTCCAATGGCGAACAGCGATACAAAACAGTCCAAGGACAAATCGGCCATTTACGACGAAAGCGTCAAAGGCACGATCAAGGACGAGGAAATCGCCATTGCACGCGAGCTGATCGGCCACGATCACGCGCACCGCTTCCCCGAATATCACACCGCTGCGCAGGTCGATTCCATCCGCAATTTCGCCACTTCGTATGGCGATAACAATCCGCTGCACACCAGCGAAACCTATGGCGACAAAACGCGGTGGGGCGGACAGGTGGCCCCGGCGATCATGGCCGCTGTCATCAACAAGCCGCTGCGCGGTGACAAGCTGCCCGACGAACTTCGCAAGAAATCACGCGGGCTGTTCAAAGGCCTGCACACCTTTGTCAGCGGTTCGAACTGGACCTGGTACAACCGCATCCGCCCCGGCGATGAAATCTACTCTTTTGTCGGCGATGAAGGGCTGGAGGTGAAAGAGTCCGAATTTGCAGGGCGCACGCTGGTGCGCACACGGCGCGATGTGAAGTTCAACCAGCGCGGCGAAGTCGTCGCGGTCTATCGCACGATCTACATCAATGCCGAACGCAAGGCGGCCAAGGAAAAGAAGAAATACACCATCGAACCGGCCAGCTGGACCAAAGAACAGATTGCCGAGATCGATGCCGCCTATGCGGTTGAAAAACGCCGAGGAGAGGAAAAGCGCTTCTGGGAAGATGTGTCGGTTGGCGACACGATTGACCCGATCCAGAAAGGCCCGCTGACCGCGACCGAGGTGATGGTCTTCCACGCAGGCGGCTATGCCTGGAACCCGCAATTCGGGCGTCCGGCCGCGTCACGCATTGCCTCGCTCGACCGGGCAATGGCTCCGCAGGCCTATGTCCCCAATCAGGCTGGTGTGCCTGACACCGCTTACCGCGTGCACTGGGATGATGACTGGGCGCGCGCCATCGGTGTTCCGGCTGCCTATGACTACGGCGTCATGCGCGAATGCTGGATGCACCATGCCGTATCCGACTGGATGGGCGATGATGCGGTAATCCTCCATCAGGAAGATACCGTGCGCAAATTCAACTATCTCGGCGACCTTCAGATCGTCACCGGCGAAATCACCGACAAGCGGATCGAGGGCGGCATTCCCGTGGTCGAGATCAAGGTCAAATGCACCAGCCAGCGCGATGAAGACACCGCCTTTGGAACCTTCGTAGTCGCCCTGCCCAGCCGCGATCATGGCGATGCGGACTTCCCGGAAGTGCCCGCTGAGCTGGCGGAGAAGGCCAAGACCATGCTCGCCCGCCATCAAGAGCTGACCGCGCAAAAATGAGCGATCCCAATCTTCCTCTAGAAGGCATTCGCGTTGTCGAACTCGGCGTTTGGGTCGCCGGCCCGGCGGCGGGCGCGATGCTCGCCGATTGGGGCGCGGATGTCATCAAGGTCGAACCGCCAAGCGGCGATCCGCAGCGCGGCGTGTTCCGGGCGCTGGGCCTGAAAGAGGGCCGTGTTCCGCCCTTCGAGCAGGACAATCGCGGCAAGCGCTCGCTGGTCCTCGACCTCACCGATCCAGCCAACGAAGCGACCATGATGGCGCTGCTCGAAAGCGCCGATGTGCTCATCACAAATATGCGCCCCTCCGCCCTTGAGAATCTGGGTCTGGATTCCGAGCGTATCCGGGCACGCTTCCCGCGTCTGATCTATGGCCGGTTGACCGGCTACGGCGCAGAAGGCCCCGATGCCAACCGCGCTGGCTATGATGTGGGCGCATTCTGGTCGCGTGCGGGCGTGCCGACCCGGATCGTCCCACCCGATGAGCCGCCGCCCAACATCCCGCCCGGCTTTGGCGATCATATGACAGCGGTCGCGCTTGTCGCCGGGATCATGGCTGCCCTGTTCCAGCGCGAACGCTCTGGCGAAGGGCAATTGGTCGATACCTCGCTGCTGCGCACCGGTATTTACGGCCTCAGCGCCGATTTCCTGATGCAGATGCATTTCGGCAAACTTCAACCACGCACCAAGCGAGAGGAAACCGCCGCGCCGCTGGTCAATTGTTACCGCACGGCGGATGATAAATGGGTGTGGCTGCTGGCGGTGGAATCCACGCGCCACTGGCCCAAATTGCTGGCCGCGCTGGGCCGCGAGGATCTGGGCGAAAAAGAAGAATTTGCCGATGCGACCGCGCGCTATCACAACCGCCGCACGCTAATCCCAGAGCTCGATGCAGCGATGCGAACATTGCCCCGTGCCGAGCTGACCCGCCGGTTTGACGAACATGATGTGTGGTGGGCACCGGTGCAGACTGTTGATGAAGTTCTGGAAGATCCGCAGGCTCAGGCCGCAGGAGCCTTTATCTCCATTGAGGGCTCAGGAGACGACGATCCCATTGGCGGCGTTGCAACACCTGTGAGTTTTGGCGGCCAGACCTCCAGCCTGCAAGCAGCCGCGCCAGCCCTGGGCGAGCATACCGAGCAAATCATCGCCTCGCTTCTGGAAAAAGCTTCCGAGAAGAAAGCCAGCTAGGTTCAGCGTTCTGCCAACGCCAGCCCACTCAGCGCGCGGTCGACAGCCCAGGGGACCAGCCCTTCCTCTTCCAGCGGCAGGGCCGTAATCAACAGCCGGTGGTAAAGCAGGCCGGATAGCAGATCGAGTATCCATTCAACCGGTGCATCAGTCGGAATCTCACCGCGTTCGATAGCCCGCTCAAACAGCTTGCGCGTTTGCGCACGCCGTCTTGCGACGAGTTTTGGCAACAGCCCCTCAAATGCAGGATCGTTGTGCGTCGCTTCAATCAATGCGGGCAGCGCCCTGCCCCAGATCGATCGGCGCAGCAAATGCGCGAGACGGCCAAAGCTTGTCACCAGATCATCGCGCAGATTACCCGTGTCGGGTAGCTCTGTTGGTGGTCCAAGCGCCTCGTCGAATGCCTCAATGGCAAGCTCGGGCATGCTGTTCCAATGGCGATATATGGTGGAGCGCGCCACACCGGAACGCTGGGCCACCAATTCGAAAGTCAGCTTGCGATACCCAACCTCGCTGAGCAGATCGATGGCCGCATCCATGACCTGCGTTATCGTCCGCTCGATCTGTCCCTGCTTGGGAGCACGCTTTTTCGCAAGTTTTTCAGAAGTCACGCTGGCCATTGTCTACTCTTGTAGCATATCTCGAATGCAGACCTGAAGACGGCATTGCCTAACCAACGGTCGCACGCAGCATCCATGCGGTCTTTTCATGAAGAGTGATACGAGGCGTCACAACATCAGCTGTGGCTGCATCGCCAACGCCTTCGGCGATTTCCAAAGCCGTTCGTGCAGACTTTGCAACGAGTTCATGGCCTTTGGCGAGGTTCTGAACCATTGCGCGCCAGTCGGGACTGCCCGTTTCTTCCTTGATCGAAGCCAGTTGCGACATTTCACCGTAAGATGCAGGCGCAAGGAAACCGAGCGCGCGGATACGTTCGGCCAGATCATCAACCGCCGCCCACATTTCGGTGTATTGGTCCATGAATTGGGTGTGCAATTGCTGGAAATGCGGCCCTTCCACATTCCAATGATAGCCATGCGTCTTGAGATAAAGCGTGTAAGTGTCAGCAAGCAGACGCTTCAAAGCGCTGGCCGATTTTTCCCTGTCCTCGCTCGAAATTCCGATATTGATTTCCACGCGGTCATGTCTCCTGAAAACCGACAAATCTTAAGCAACAGCAGTAGGCCAAAAACACAATTTCAGCAAACGTGTGCAAACGCCAAAATTTTACAATGAGTGCAGTATTGCGGACAAGCCTTGTTCGGCACGAGGCTAAAGGATGTTCCGACCATCGCTTTGAAGGAAAAGCAAACGGGTGAATCCAATGATATTCGGCCGCCCTTGGATGGCTTTGCTTCGGCCATGTCACACACCGTCATTCCTTCGCGGAAATGCGATCCGGTTCAAAATCCTTTCAAAGACCACCGTTTCTAAGCCACTTACTCGCCTACAGCTGCAAGGTGAGAGCGACGGCAATTTGATCGACATTGCCGCGTGTTACGGCATTTGTGCGGATCGTCGTCGCAGCCGGCGTTCCTTCGAAGAACTGTTCGGTCCGATCAGTTACGCTGC
This sequence comes from uncultured Porphyrobacter sp., assembly GCA_964352245.1. GTDB lineage: Bacteria > Pseudomonadota > Alphaproteobacteria > Sphingomonadales > Sphingomonadaceae > Erythrobacter. The sequence continues at coordinate 31,876 of CAYGQX010000016.1, read as the reverse complement.
TGTCGACGAAAACATGCGCATAGCTCGCAGATATCTGCATGTTGCCCGTCTTGTAAGTCGCTCCGAAAGTCGCCCAGTACCGGTCGCCATCGGGCACCCGCGTGGTGCGAAATTCGTCAGTGGTCGGGGTCTCATCCCATTTCGTCCCGGCGCGGATCGTCCATTTCTTGCCAAGGTCCATTTCCGCTCCGAGCGAGACATCGAAAGTATCGACATAGCCTTGTTCAACCGAGGAAATGAGCCCGTTTTCTCCCACCGTGTCGATGCTTTCGAAAACGCTCCAATTGTACCACGTTGCGCCCGCCAACAGGCGCACATTGGAACCGATGCCTTGACGCACTCCGATAGTAAGAATGTCTGGCAGTTCGAGGTCCACCCGAACATCTTCAACACCGTTTCCTGGGGCCAGCGGACCGGCAAGATCGCTGACCTCAAGAGTCCCGCGAACCTCGTGAGACATCCCGCTCCGAAAATGTGCGCCAATCCGGGTAGACCCACGCTCAAACGCAACGCCGAGGTTCCACCCAAGTGAGATATCGTCACCCTGCAAACGGGCAAGTCCATCACTTTCAAGCGGATTCAGTTGCGGAAGAGCATTGGTCAGTTCGGCTTCGACATATTGAATATTGACCCCTGCACCGATCGAAAGGGCATCGTTCACTTTGTACGCAATGCTTGGTTGAGCGTTATACGTCCGCAGTTCCGATCTCAGCGAATCGTACCTTCCGAAGAAGTCATCGTCATAATCTACCACCAGCCCAAAGGGGGCATTAACGCCAAGGCCAAGCCAGAGCCGCGACGACATTTGCTTGCTGAAATAAGCGACAGGAATGGGCACTGGATTGTTGAAAGGGCCTCCACCGTCGCTTCCCGCAATCGATCCCTGGAATGCACCTGGCCCGGTCCTGACCGATCCATTGTCACTCTGGCGGGCGTTAACATCAAGAATATGCACGCCGGTCGTGGCCTGCACGCCTTCCAATTCTGTCATTCCTGCGGGATTGAAGTAAATTGTCGCTGGTCCGTCAGCGGCAGCAGCTTCGCCGGCAGTCGCACGGCCGATCGCTTCGGGTGATTGCTCCTGAAGATAGAAACCTCCGGCATGCGAAGGGACTGCGACAAAGAGACCTGCTGCTCCTGCGAGCGCCCAGCGCGCCCGAGAGCAGGGAACGCAGTCGGCACACTGCGTTATATAGATATCTAGCTTCGCCACCGGACTATTCTGCCGCCTCGGCCGGCATTTCAACTTGGACTGAGGCCCCTGGAAGGGACTCAAGTGCAGATTGAACGCCTGCCGCGTAATCGGCGTGTACGCGCTCAAGAACAGCCAACCAGCGTTCTTTTACTGGCAGTGAGCATGGTGCCATGGCTTCTGCCATGTTGGAATGAAGACGGGCTCGGCCACCATTACTCAGGACGTTAAGATAAAGGTCCCTTGGTTGCACGAAATCGATATCTGTGATGGGTTGTTCATGTCTGAAGGCGTCGGCATCAATACGAAGCGGAGGCTCGGCCACCGACGGGTCTGCCACTGGGCCATCATACTGGTTCGGCTCATAATAGGCATCAGGATTGCCGAAATCATTCGTGAAGAACCGCATTGCACCATCTTTGTGATAATGGTTCATTTCTGCCGCTTTGGGTGCATTGGCTGGCAGCGCCTCATAATGCGTTCCCAAGCGATACCGATGCGCGTCTGCGTAAGAGAATATGCGCGCCTGAAGCATCTTGTCGGGCGAGAAGCCAATTCCCGGGATCACGTTCGAAGGTGAATAGGCCGCATTCTCAACATACTGCCAATAGTTCGGCGCATTGCGGTCCATTACCAATTCGCCAGCCTCGATCAGAGGATAGTCGGCGTGCGGCCATATTTTGGTGAGATCGAACGGATTGAAATCGAGGCCCTCTGCATCCTTTTCTGGCATGACCTGGATGAAAAACGTCCATTTCGGGAAATCGCCCGCTTCAATCGCGCCGAATAGCGCCTCCTGATAGCTCTCGCGGCTTTCACCGATCTGTTTTTGCGATTGCGCATTTGTCAGGAACTCGTGGCCCTGCTGAGTCTTGAAGTGGAATTTCACCCAGAAGCGCTCGCCCTCAGCGTTCCACATCGAGAAAGTATGGCTGCCATATCCGTTCATATGCATCGGGCTTGTGGGGATGCCGCGATCCGACATCAGGATCGTGACCTGATGCACGCATTCGGGCTGGGCGGCCCAGAAATCGAACATCGCCTCAGGGCTGCGAAGGTTGGTTTTTGGATGGCGTTTCTGCGTGCGAATGAAATCCGGAAACTTGTATCCGTCGCGCAGGAAGAAGACCGGCGTGTTGTTACCGACAATGTCCCAATTGCCCGTCTCGGTGTAGAACTTCAAAGAAAAGCCTCGCACGTCGCGTTCGGCATCAGCCGCACCCAATTCGCCGGCAACGGTCGACCAACGCGCAAGCACGTCGCAAGAATTGCCCACCTTGGAAAACAAGTCAGCGCAGCAGTACCGAGAAATGTCCTTGGTTACTGTGAACGTGCCCTGCGCACCCCAGCCTTTGGCGTGGACCGCACGCTCGGGGATGCGTTCGCGGTTCTGATGCGCCAGCTTTTCGATCAACTGATAGTCCTCCATCAGGATCGGACCTTGTGCCCCGGCTGTTTTGGATGTCGAGTTTGACGGAACAGGCGCTCCGGCGGAGGTGGTCAGGGTTGGCTTCTTCATCATCGGGATTCTCCTTTGGCGGCGGTGGGCACAGGATCTCACCGGACCTGCGATTGACGTTTCTAGTGTTCAGCACTTTCGCTGGTTGCGGCGTCAACGAAGGTGGCGGTGCAGAAAATCGCGCATCAACAGCGCAATTTCTGCGGCATGGGTTTCGAGCGCGAAGTGACCGCTTTTCACGAAGTGGATTTCAGCATCGGGAAGGTCGCGCGAGAACGCTTTTGCACCTTCCGCCCCGAAGAATGGGTCCGAATCCCCCCAAACCGCCAGGAACGGAGGTTGATGCTCGCGGAAATAGGCTTGCCATTTAGGATAAGCCGCCACATTCTTTCTGTAATCGTACTGCAGGTCGAGCTGAATCTCGGTGCCATTGGCGCGATCAAGGATAGCCTGATCATGCGCAATGCCATCCGGCCCGATCCTCTCTTGAAGTCCTTCCGGTACGCCCGAATAATACTGCCAGCGCGTTGTTCCGGCCGATTGCAGCATGAGCAGATCTTTGCGCTTTTCCGGGGTCGGGTTGGCCCAGTAATCCTTCAAAGGCATCCATGCTGACGACAACCCTTGCTCGTAAGCATTGCCATTCTGCGAGATGATTGCCGTGACCTTTTCCGGGTTGCGGACCGCAAGCCTAAAGCCTGTCGGCGCACCATAATCGAAGACATAGAGTGCATATCGATCAAGCTCGAGCGCCTCGGTGAAACCCTCCATCGCCAATGTCAGGTTTTCAAATGTATAGTCATATTCCCCGCGCGGCGGCGCAACGGTCGAGCCAAACCCGGGCAAGTCTGGCGCGATGACCCTGTATCGATCAGACAAGCGCCAGATCAAATCGCGGAACATGTGCGACGAGGAAGGGTATCCGTGCAGCAGTAGCAGGACTGGCGCATCTTCCGGTCCGGACTCGCGGTAGAATATCTCAAGCTCGCCCACAGACTGAGTTTTGTGCATAACGGTACTCGGCCCGGCCTCGATCTGGCCACGCGCAAACGCGGGTTCGCAGTGAATACCGCTCAGTCCTAAAGTCGCGGCGAAAAGAAAAGTAGTAGCGATGGAAAGCAGGCGAGACATCTTGGCAGCTCCAGAAATATCAAAAGAGACGGAGCCAATTGTGATTTAAGGCACCGCGCTTGTTGTGCCTGCATAATTACTTCTGATTTTCTGGCCGTATTTCAAATTCCTGAGACTTGTTCTGAAACCCGTGCTGTGAACCGCAGGAAATTCGTCAAAGGCCCAATTGCGAGTGGGAATTGCAAATTCTGCGGGCCTTCAGACACAGGTCGCAGAGGAGGTCAAAAGGATGACGCCATGGCCAACTCCCACTATAACGATGGCAAAATGGACGGCGAAGTCGCATCCAAATTCAATCAGGCACTTTGCTCAAAGGATCCGCAAAGCGATCCGGTTTTTCAAGCGAGGCTCTGGGGTATAAGCATCAGCGATTGCGTTATCGGCATAAGGTGCGTCGCATCGTTCGAGCTCATCGACAAGGTTGCAAAAAACGTGCGCGAGAACACCATACGGCTGTTCGTCCGGGGATTTGGCGGGACTGATCAATGGACCTTCGCGTGAACCGGAAAAGTTGACATCATGGTCAGTTTTGAGCCGGAATACTGACGGTTTGGCGCCCAACAAACTCACTTAAGGCAATCGGGGTTTCATTCCTTTGCGGTGCCTGTTGAAAATACCCCACACCAATCCCGCTGCACACGAATAGAAACGGACACACGCGAACGGTAACCGGCCATATACGCCCTGGGTCATTTTGTTTTCTGGGCATCTACGAAAGCCTGCGAACCCATACGGATCCGGGATTGGTAGCGGAGGAGGCACTATAACTTTCGTCTCAGGCGATTTCAGAGCGTCCCTAAGTATACTGTAAAATCAATTATTTATCGGATAGAAAGTTCGCACTCGGTCGCCCTGATTTGCCCGAAACCACGTCAAAACGTGGGAACGAATGTGGGACCGATTAGGGACAAAAATGACCCGAAAATTCCCTGATAGGGAACCGAACCTGATGGCGCTGACGATACTCAAAGTGAAGAATGCGAAGCCCGGACGCCATGTTGATGGCAGAGGCCTCTGCCTCGTGGTCAAACCAAGCGGGTCACGGACCTGGGTGCTGAGGATGCAGCATAATGGGAGGCGACGCGATTATGGTCTCGGATCAGCCCTAGATGTATCTTTGGCTGATGCCCGCGAGGCTGCGGCAGCGCTGCGCCGACGGGTGTGGGAAGGTCATGACCCCATCGCCGAACGAAGGGAAGCGCGCAAAATTGCACCCAACTTTGAAGCAGCGACGCGCGCTTGCGGAGACACCTTGCGCGAGGGCTGGAAAGAAAAGCACTTCGAGAAGTGGATGAGCAGCTTCGAAAGGCACATTTTCCCACGCATCGGATCGAAGCCGGTTGATCGTATCGACAGTGCCTGCGTCGTCGAGGCCCTGTCGCCAATCTGGTTGGAGATTCCGGAAACAGCCCGCCGCCTCTTACAACGTATTGGGGTCGTGCTGGATTTTGCTCACATAAAGGGATGGGTGCCGGAAGAGGTTTCACTGCGATCAGTGCGCAAAGGCTTGCCGCGCCAAAACGATAGGCGAAACCATATGGCAGCGATGCCGTACGCCGATGTGCCCTCATTGATGAAGAAGCTGTCCGAAGCATCGCCGACAACCGGGCGCAATGCGCTGCGCTTCACAATCTACAATGCTGTTCGCTCGAACGAAACCCGGCTGGCAGTCTGGACGGAATTCGACCTAGCCAAAGGTATCTGGACCATTCCAGCCGAACGCATGAAAGCAAGAGAGATACATATCGTCCCCCTTGCGCCTCCTGCACTCACCCTTCTTCGAAGACTTTGGAAAGAGCGGGGAAGCAACACGAGCCTTGTCTTTACTAACAACGGGACGAAGCCGATCAGCGACGTGACGATGACCAAATTGCTGCGTGACGACGGCATCGAAGGCGTGACCGTACACGGCTTCCGTTCATCATTTACGGACTGGTCATCTGAGCAGACTAATTTCCCGAAAGAAGTCGCTGACAAAGCACTAGCGCACAAGTTGCCAAACAAGGTCGAAGCCGCTTACCGTCGCACGGATTTTTTCGAGAAACGGCGGGAGTTAATGGCAGCATGGGCAGAGTTCTTGGATCGGGCACCCATTAAAGATGAGTGCATCTCCTAGCATGGGCTTAGTCTGAAGAGTTCGATGAGCGCTGCCTCTTAACCAGATCGTACAAGCTGGCCGTCGTGATGCGCGTTGCCTTGCCAATTTTGACCGTTTCGAGTTCGCCGCTGGAGATCAGCTCGTAGAGCTTTGTGCGCCCGACACCAATCATGCGGGCAGCGTCGTTGACCCGGACGCAGAGGGGCTCAACAGGTGGCTGCGTACTCATTCTGCCGGTTCCTTTTCACGATAATGGGCGGGATCAGCGATCCAGCGATTTATGGCTGTCTCATACCACCCTGCTCCATGCACGCTGATCTTCACTTGTGACGGGAAAGTGCCTTCAGCGATCTTGCGGTAGATGGTTGAGCGGGAGAGACCAGTGCGGTCGAGCACGGTCTTCAGTCGGATGATGCGTTCTGTATTGGACATTGGGCATTCTCACATTGACATTGGTAGCCCCTCCACGGAACATAATGAGAACTTTTGGAAAGGTGCAAGGGTCGGGTTCAGTTGATGCTCGGTGAACTCTTCAACGATTTGCACGTTTTGAACCGTCTTTGGACGATTTGGGACTTTTGCGGAAAAACCGCTCCGATGCCCTCAGCTCGGAAGATTTTTTCGCTCCACCCGATTTTGCGACAGACATGCGCTGATTTGCGACGGCGACGACGGATTTCCGCGCCAACGTTGCTCGATTTTGCGCGAATCCGCTTGAGTATGTGCCGCTAGCCCGATCCTTGCTGATTTCCCAATTTGCATGGGCGAAAAAATTTTCTGCTGTCGAACCTGGCCGCCCGCAATGACTGAAATTGGGCCATTTGCGGAACGACAGCTTTGCTGGATCACAGCGCTTAGAGCAGACAGGCTGCAACCGGCCCAGCACGCGTCAATACACTCGGCTCGTCGATAAATGGGCAAAAGCGATTGGCCTGCGGTCAAGAGAATACGGCACTTATTCGCTTAGTCGATCTAATGCTTCGATCATCTACAAAGCCACGGGCAACGTCGAGGCCAATCTAGATCTTGCATGGTCACTCCAAGATCGTGAACGCAGTGCGCTACTTCGGCGTAAACACAGAAGACGCCCTGACGCTTGCCGAGAAGACGGAAATCCGACCGGTACTGGGCGCTGGCTCAATACGAGCCGGCGTCCACTATTGGGGTGGGGTCTCGTCAACCACTCCTTCGATCACCGGAGCAAGGGCCTTGAACAATTGTGCTGGCAGGGCGCTGGTGAAGCTATACTGATCCGCTTCCGGGCCTTCCACGTAAGAACTGACTGTTCCAAAGAATCGATCTCCAGCGAAGAATACGAAGGTGGCGGTGCGGGACCGTGCTTCCGATCCCATGCTGTGCCCGTCTTTGCTAAACCGGTGCTGGCGATTGTCGCCTGTTCCTGTCTTTCCGCCAATCGGCAGCGGTTTTCCATCCGCTCCGGCGATTGCATCATTGGCACGCCGTGCCGTTCCATTCTGAACCACGTCAATCAAGCCCCGGCGAACAACCTTTGCAATTTCAGGTCGTATAACCCTCTCACTCTCTTCAGGTGACGCCTTAAAGACAGTTTCATAGGGCGATCCTTCCGCAAAGCGCAGGCGATTAATTCGCACCACAGGATATCGAACGCCTTCATTGGTTATGATCCCCATCAATTCGGCGAGCGCGTCGGGCCGGTCGCCCGACGTTCCGATTGCTGTGGCATAGGAGGGAACGAGGCTGCCGAAGGGGTAGCCGACCCGTTGCCAGTCCTGATGGATGGGTACGAAAGCGGCTCGTTCCAGCATTGTCTTGATCCGGGCGTTCTGGCCCTCGAACCGGTTCGGTCTGAGCAGCCATTGGTATGATTCCTGCCGCACGTCCGCGCCTGCAGCGACAATACTTTTCCAATCCGCCTCAGGGCGCTCATAAAGATAGCCAGCAAGCCACAGCTCCAGAGGGTGAATACGTGAGATATAGGAACGGTCAGCAAGGTTGAGCCGATCTGGCGCATAAGTCTCGTAGAGCTTGCGCATTGCTATATCGCCGGAGACCTTGCTGGCCGACCAGCGATTGATGAAGGCCGAAAATGCTTGAAAATCCGCCTTTGGCTGGACTGTGCGATAGGCTGCAGCGAGACGCGACGGCACAAACTCGGCCCGCTCGGCAATATGGTGCAATATGCCAGGGCGATCGAGACCCCGGTAGTCCGGCAGGAAGCGGTCGAGAAACTGACGGCCCTCCATATCGATGAAACGCCTGAGATATTCCTTGCGCGCCGGATGGGCGGGATCGTCGAGTATTCCCTCTGTCCCCGGTAGGCGGGCGATATGATAGTCGACGATGTCGCGCATCATCCTGATGAAAACCAGGTTCACGCTCTGCTGCAAGGCATAGGAAACCGTCATGTAACCGCCATGACGCCGGTTGAAATTGGAGAAACGGTGGAGCCCGCCCGCGGTGAAAAAGCGTTCTCCTGAACTGGATGAATAAGGTTTCGCCATGGCTGCATCGAGCATTGCAGGCAGGCCCTTGTCTCCAGCCTCGAGCAGTTGGCCGGCGACCCATGCGCTCAACGGATCGCCGTTGGCGACCATCGCTTTCAGCTGCGGAGTGGAGTTATTTCTTTGCCCCTCATAAAGCGTCGCAACGATATTCAGGTAGGTGATGAGCGTTCGGACCTTGGCGGTGGAACCCAGTTCGAGCTTGGTGCCGACATTGACATCGAGCGGCTGATCAAGGCTGTCGGTCTGGACTCGCAGGTAATTGGCATTTTGCCCGCGCTCGTAGAGGGTGAAGCTGTAGTTCACCCGTGCAGCTTTCTCGGCCCCCTGCAGGCCGAAGCCGGAAAGCCCAAGCGCAGGAAGATTCTCGGGGTCGCTCAGACTGCGGAGGATCTTGGTCGACTGCTCTTGCGCTCTGGCATTCAGCGTTGTTTCTACCGTCAAGTCCAGACGATGAAGGTCATAAAAGGAAGGAACGCCGATCAGATGCGCCAGTTCGTTCCGTATCGCCGTCGCAGCCTTCCCGGTGGCCGGTGGCAGCGGTTCCAGAACCGGAGCAACCTCGTTGAAGCGGAGCCGTGACTTGGCTGCTGCCTCGGCAAGTTCAGGTTCGACATGGCCAGAAGCCGACATCAAACGCAGATAGCTTTCGGTCAGCGTTTCCAGATCTTCCCGACCTTTGCCCAGATAGTAACCGGGGCGGCGTTGGGCGATGACAAGGCTGAGAACCTGCTTTAACGCGAGCCCCTTATTACCAAGGTCAGCTTCGGCTTTGGCAGGGCTGCTCAGTAGCCTGTTGACCTTTGCAAAATCCTCGCCGTACCAAAGCTCCAGACCATCCCCGATGCCGATAACTTCACCATGCCTGGGGAAGCCCGCCAATGGCATCATATTCAAAGCATCCACCAGAACTTGCCGGCGAAATGCAGTTGTGTTGGTGCCTGCATTATAGGCTCGTATGCTTGCAGAAAGCATTTGCCGCAGTTTCTCGAGCCCATTGGCGGTCCGGCCTCCAGGAGAATGGCGCAACTTCTCCATCTGTGTAGCGACGGTGCTGCCGCCGGGGCTCGATCCGTCCGGACCCCGGGAACCGAACTGGAAAAGCGCAAGCCCAAACCGCTCCCATTCGACTGCCGGGTTGCGCCGAGGATACTTGGTATCCAGCAATTCCCGGTTCTCTACGAAAAGCAGGCTTGCAACTACCGGAGCGGGGACGTCGGCATAGGATGGGTAGAAAGCTGCAGGCTGACGAAAGGCAAAATACGGCTCATCGCCAGCTGCAAGCAACGTCATTCCAGCGGATGTCTTCTCCCTGTAAGGTGGAAAGCCACCCAAATTCTGGAACGTTCGAAAGGAACCAGATGTGCGGACCTGGAGTTCAACTACGAATCCGTTCTTGACCAGAGACGCTGTGAAATCCGGTATTCGGGTGTAGCCCAAACGTTTGTCGAACGGCCCATCTTCGGGAAATATCAGGTCCTCATTTGGGCCATCTTCCAATTCATAATCCATCTGCTGGGCCCATTGCGTCAGGATAAAAGATTGAAAATAAGAGGTTTTCAATTCAAAGGTTAGGAGCCCGATCAGCAGAATTATTTTGATTACTGTGGCACGCCTTAATCGAAAGCGCATCGTCGCCTTGGCTTTTGACACACAAAAATCTGTAACCGATGGCGCCAATGACTGCCTCATCACGTCAGATCCAGGCCTGTCGACATTTCGGCTGTAACATCGAGTGCCAGGCATGACGGAGTGCCAGTTAGTGCGTATTGCCCAGACGAATAGACCAGAGCAAAAATCCCACGCCTCGGGCCCTGCAAAGGAACGGTCAAGTGCAATAACCGGCCCAAGCCGACCAACTTCGAGCGGACCATTTTGTCCCCCGACATCTGATCAGACAATAGGGGAGGATGAGCGTGGCGTTCGTCTCCACCACGCGCGCGAATGGCCGCCTTGGCGACCAATCGCCGAGATTTGATGTTCGGCCTCTCCGGCGGGTCAAGCTTTGGCGTTTCCGGCCCGCGAAACGGTTTCAGAGAAGTTTTTCTCATGGGCAGCTGCGGCTCGCGAAAGACTACGCGCTTCTGGCTCGATTGGCTCACTTGTTTGCCTGGCGGGAATGCTCAGCCAAAGCGTCTTCAAGCTTGGAATATGAGTACGGCCCAACCTTATAGTGGCTGGACGTAACAGCGATGATCCCATCCGGAAGCCGGGTCGCGGCATTCGGATTGAGCGAGCCGCCTTCGCTTTCCCATGCACTAGTTCCGGGCTGATCGGATGCTCCCACCTCTGGAATGAGACTCATGGCATTCATCCTTTTGGAGTGGGTGGGCATTCGTCATGAGGCCAGCCGAGGCTGGATAAGCCATTCGCCTTTCGCCACCCAGACATTCGCTTCGCTCGCGCTCCCATGAGTTCAGCAGCTTCCTTGCGCTCTTGAGCCGAACCCGAGCGATCTACTTTCATCGCCGCTAGCTGGTGATCGAAAAGAAATTGATTCATCGGCATGATGAAAATCCTTGCAATTGAAAGTGGGCGTAAGCCGGGAGTGATTAGCTCCCGGCTCAGCTGTGAGGGTCAGGCCATCTGGTGCTTCAGACTCACTGCGTGAGCCTGGCCACCGTCGACCTGCTTGGTTTCGTAGCCGAAGCGTTGGTCGACCTTGGGTTCCTGAGCCTGCTGTTGCAGGTCGGACTTGCCAAAAGGCAGCGCTTCGCCGCCCTTTTCAGGGGTTATCATCCCCTTGCCCTTGCTGCTGTCATAGCTTTCGATCTTGCCAAAATGTGTCATGGTAGTTCCTCTTCCTTTGACGCATGCGATCATTAGCGACCGCTTGTGCGCGGGCTAAGAGGCGAAAAGGAAAGAAGAGAGGGTCGAAAACAGGCCCTCGGGACCGTCGATTGCGACTGGTAGCTATATTAGATATGGTTATTCGCGAACCCAGATACAACGGTTGTTATGTCAGTCATCGCACCTGGCGTCGCAATGATGCTGATTGATATGCCGGCATAGATGAGTGCCGCTGCGAATACTGTTATGCGTTGTTGTATGGTCATGTTTGCTTCCTTCAAGCGAGCGCACCGCGCCAAGGTTTGACCCGGCTGCGACTAAGAGGCGAAACTGAAGGGGGTGGCTCCAAACGAGTGCAGAGCCCTAGACCGTCGATCACGACTGGTAGCAGAGGTTAAAATGGGTATGGCAGGCGCCATGCACAACCACCAAGGCGGGTGCATAATTGCATCTGACCCAACGTCCGCAATTGAGGCGTTTGCTAATCAGCTTCCTTAGGCCTGTCAGTTAGAGAAGCGGCCTGCCTGATCGCAAGAATAGCGCTTAATGTTGTTCGACGCTGTTTATGGGTTCAAAGCGCTAGCTCAGATCAGAAATGCATGGCTTCCTTCGCAAGACAGCTGCGAAAAGTCTTAGGGTATCGGGTACCAATGGGTTCTGGTACTGGCGTCTGCATTGGAGGGTCTATGATCCTAGAAATGTTCCGCCGCCGTTATCTCGACGTGCTTGGCTCCATCTATATCTACAATGAGCATCGCGGCTATACGGCCATTGATCGTGTGCTGGGCGCGGTGCGTGAGCGTTCTCCTGACGATCATGCTTTAATCTCGGCGATTGAACAGCACCGTATTGATGAGCGCGCGCATTATATGATGTTCCGTAGCTGGTTTGAACTGCAAGACAAAATGCCTCTGCAGGTTGACGGAACTTTCGGCCATATTGATCGGTTTGTCGAAATTGTGTTCGGTACGCAGATTGATGATCTGGATACCCAGGCGGTGATAAATGACGACCGGCTGTTTGAAAAATTGTGCCGCGTAATCTCTCTGACGGAGCAACGGGGATACAAGCAGGTCGAAGTTCTGCTAAACCACAGTCTCGTCAAAAGCGATCCGGTTTTGATGAGGATCTTTGCCGTAATTAAGAAAGATGAACCAAGCCACTGGGCTCCTTATGAAGGGTGGCTGCGCGACCACGGCAAGCGAGAGCCAAAGTGGTGGGAGCGCCGGATCGACACATTCATTCATTCCGAATTACTTTTCTTGAAACTACCGTTCCTTTTCCTCAATCCGTTCATTTCACGTCAGAAAGACTGGGCTGATCATGATGAAATCCCGCTGTCGGCGTCAGCGAAGCCAGCAGCCGGGTGAAATGCGCTGAAATTGAGGCCGGCGAAAAGGGATCTGCTCTATCGCGATTTTTTACGCGCCGCGTAGGCGGGATGTTGGTTCGCAACACGGTGGTCAGCACCGCTTCGTTCCTATTTGGATTGGGCGTGTTGTGGCTGCTCGTTGATCTTGCTGGCATGGGGGAAGTTCTGGCAGCCGCGATTGGGTTTATCGTGGCGCAAACCCTTCATTACGCTCTAGGCAGAACCTGGATATTCCGAGGGACCGATCGGGCAATCAGGTCAGGCTATGTGATATTCTTGCTCAACGCGGGGATGGGCCTGATCATTACGGTATCGATGTTTGCTGCTCTGCTCGAGTTCACGCCGATCCATTACATCGCCGCGCGAGTTATCGTGTCGGTGTTTGCTGGCCTTGCGATGTTTGCAGCCAACGCGACCTTCAACTTTCAAAAAGTATAGTGCGATGCGGGGCGCGCTGTTCTCAGGCAATTACAATTATCTACGTGAAGGCGCGAACCGTGCCCTGAACAAACTTGTCGGTTACTTGGAACGCGAAGCTGGCTGCACAGTTCGCGTCTATTCGCCCGTCACAGATACACCAGCCCTCGTGCCGGAGGGTACACTGGTGCCGGTTCCCTCAGTCGCTCTGCCTATGCGGAGCTAATTCAGGCTCGCCTTAGGCCTGCCGCGCCGTGTGCGCGATGATCTGCAACGGTTTGATCCTGATGTCGTCCATGTTTCGACGCCAGATTTCTTGGGTGTCAGAGCGCAATCGTGGGCAATTAGCCAGAATGTTCCAATCCTTGCGAGCATGCATACGCTTTTCGAGGCATACTTGGAATATTACCGCCTCGGCTGGCTCCGCCCCGCGATCGAATGGCACCTGCGCCGTTTCTATCGCCGGTCCGACCATATTGTTGCCCCAACACAAGCATTGGTCGCGGCGCTTCACACGCTTCGCGGCGACCGCTGCGCCAGTGTTTGGAGCCGGGGGATAGACCGCGAAATGTTCGCGCCGGGCAAACGCGATCTGTCTTGGCGCCGTTCTCACGGCATTGCCGACGATAATGTCGCGGTGCTCTTTTTTGGCCGGTAGGTTCTCGAAAAAGGGATCCATGTTTTCAGGGAGACGCTGCTCTCACTCCAGTCCAACACCAAAATATGCGCTCTTGTCGTTGGTGAGGGTCCGGCCCGTAGCAGTTTCGACAATCTGAACCGGGCGGTTCTGACGGGACATTTGGAATCGGAGGAGCTCGCCCGAGCCGTCGCGAGTGCCGATCTCATGCTGGCGCCCAGTTCTACTGAGACTTTTGGTCAAGTTGTGCTCGAAGCTATGGCCAGCGGCTTGCCTGTGGTTTGCGCAGATGCCCCAAGTTCACGCGCTCTCATCGATGCCCAAAAGACGGGTTTCCTGTGCCAACCAACGGCGATCAATGACTATGCTGCTGCAATTGAAAGTTTGGCTTCTGACACGTGTCGCCGCAAAGCGATGGGAGACGCCGCCAGATCCGCAAGCGCAGCATATTCGTGGGAGGCCGCATCTGAGAGCGTAGCCGAAGCTTATAGAATCCTCACCGCGCAGCTTTCATAGTCTCACGCGCTTTTAGGTTCCGCAAATGGGCCGCAAGCGGACAGTCCGCTTTTGGGCCACAACTCGCAAAATGCAGACGGTTTGCGAGGCCAGAAGTTTGAGGCCATGCCTTGGTGGCCACGCTCGGGGCTCACTCGTTGCATGGCGTGATGATCAAGGCGCCATGCCAAGCACTTACTCCGTTGGCCGCTGCCTCAGGAAAGCTAAGCTTACGGCGCGTAAAAGATCTTGAGCCTGCTTTCCTGATCTCTCCAATAGGCATCGTACAATGCAAACAGGTTGCGTTCAAACTGCGCCTGCTCCGCGCTTCCGCATTTCATATTCGACATCCAAGCGGAGGTGCCTGATACTGCCTGAGTAATCGTGATGCGCTCGGGATCATAGACGAGGGCTCCTAGGATATTGTCCTCAAAACTTCCCGCATAAGGCTCAACACGAGCCACCCGAACAAGACGCTCAAAAAGCCTCTCTGGAACAGTGTGCTCAGCGACGCCGGATGAAACCTGGCGATCTGAGCTTCGTCCGTCAGGGTACCTTGTGGTCTCAATTAGTTGCCATGGGATTTCCAACGTCTTCATGCTCTCTCGGCAATTCGGAAAATGCTTTGCATAATCAAAGAGATAGGTGACATTAACCGCGGCAAGAAGACTGGTTTTCTCAAAAAAATCTCGCATCGCTTGATGCTGCGCCTCGTTAGCGAAACCGCGACCCGCCAGAAGACGTTCCAGATTTCGATAAGCATCTGTACGGCGCGATCCGGTGGCGGCGGCCAAAGGTTTGGCGAAGCGGCGGTCTGCCATCCCGATTGTTCGCCGATCATTTTCCATGATCGCTTGCAGATAGCCCTGTATTGTCGCGGCCTTCTGCCTTGTCCGTGCATTTTCACGAACTTGCTGATCGTAATTTGCTTGCCTGACTTGCTCTACACTGGGCTGAAGTCCCGCAAATTGACTGGTAGGATGGACGCCAGTGGTGTAAATGGTTGAGTCTGTCATGGTGGCGCGCATTTGAGGCGACATTGGGCTTCTTCGCAAAACCGCTTCGAAAGTTGGCCATTCCGCCCGATCTGCAAAGGTTTGCCCAGGAGATGCAGCTGTCACCTGACCTTCCCAACGCCCGGCCCCCACCCAAAAAAGCTGTGCCGAAAACTGTCCTGCTTTAGAGGTGTCTTTCAATCCTCCGGTGGCTTCCAGTCTGCAATTGTTCGAAAACCGCTCCGAAAACTCCGTCTCCTTGTTTATATTCGGACTGAGCGGCAGGCCTTTAACAATGCTTACGGAATGAGGACGAGATGGGGATCGAGTGCCCCTAGGAAGCCTCATCCAAGATTTGGGTCCCTCAGTATATTGAAGGTGCCTGACAGTTGATAAGGTCACACAGTTTCTATCTTCATCGAGGATCATCGCTGCGTATCTATTTTCGCTCTCCCTCTGTGGTTCTGTGAGCCAGATCGCAACGTCCAGCGTTCGATCTCCAAATTGCAGCTGCCATGAACCATCGAGGTTTGGAGTTTTGGCCGCTGCGGGCACAGCAGAAGCCATCAGAGCAAAAGCTGTCGCCAGTATCGCAACATGAATATTTTGCAGTCGGTAAATGGCGATCGCCAAGGACATAACAGTCGACCTAATGCGACCCAATGATCGGCTCACTTGTTTCTTCCATCGTTCCTTCGGTCGCGTGGACCTAGTTTTGTCTTTCAACAATTTCTTCCAGCCCTTTTACGTAGTCGCCCAGAACCCGACAAACAGCCTTGCCGTAGGCACATTCGCGCTTCTCAGATAGATCGTGCCGCTTTCGAGATTGAGCTTTAGGGCTTGGGAATGTTCTTCCGTCTCGAGCACGAAGCGCGTCGCCGCGATCAATAGCCTGAAGGATTTCCTCAAAGTCTTGCTCAGAACGCGTTGCAATCGTGTAGTGGGAGCACTCGAATTCACCCTGCCGCTGCGCCACCCCTGAACTGTACCAGATCAAGTTGGCGACACCACGTTTCTTGTTTTTTGGCGCACCATCTGCCCGGACGAATGTTTTGAAGCGATCGTGGAAAGCTGATCCCTTCCGCAGAACTTCAGGGCAAATGCTCAGCTTATTGCCTTCGACATATCCAAAGGCGAACCCTTGGCCTTCGACTTCGTCTGCCTCCATGACGAATATCATCAGGTGAGCGCTCCCCTCTTTCAGGATCGTGCGGGAATGTTTGCGCTCCGCAAGCCAATCAGCGGAGCGATCAGTAGCAAGCGCCCGATCAATCGGAACCAGGCCGATCCGAAACTTTCGGAATGCGAATTCAGGCGTGTTAAGCTCTGCTTCCGTGTAAACTGGCAAATACCATTTTGAAGAGCCTGCAAGATGAAGGCCGAGCGGGCCGTATTGATCGCTAATCGTAATGAGCTCCCCATCCTGACGAGAGTAGAAATCGGAGCTGTCGTAAATTCTCTGCTTACTTTCCCAGCAACCAGGCAACGCAAAGCACGCAAATAAGAGCACAAAGGGACGTATCAGGGTCCGCATTTTGCTATCTCGCCCTACTCCTGCCAAGGGCAATCGCGCGATTTCTGTCGGAATAAAGCTTCATGTTTCTCAGTCGTGGGCTGGGCTGTTTATAGTAGCGGACGCAAGTGGTGGTGCAGCTATTGTCTCGCGAAGCGTGTTGCACATTGATAATTTCACAGGTGTAGGTGTCCTGTCGAACATTCCACACACCAGCCAACGGAGCCCTCGTCGTTGAGTTGATTGCAGGCTCGATCTTCAAGCGCACTGGCGCCCTAAAGATATCTCCGGCACAGCGCCGATAAATGCTGTTTTTTCGGATCAGTTCGGCTCTTTCCTCGGCTGAAAGGAGATCCTGTATCTTAATAGTCCCAGACCGCGCGTTGTATGTTACCAGCGCTGCCGCGCCTTGCTTGCCCTCTTTCGAATACTCGTACCGTTCGACAGTCTGAGTGAAGCCGAAGATCAAGTTGCGCTTGTAGAAGCTCGTTACGGAGCCGGAATCGTAGACGAGATACTTACCAACAATCGATGCAGGCGGCTCTCCGCTCGCCTGCGATGATGCCAGCGAGGTTGCACTCAGCGTTAGCGCGAGCATACCAGCTAAGACCCTGAGTTGCATAGCTTTCCTCCCTTCATTTGTGCGGTCGATGTGTTGGGCGCAAGAAGCCCTTTCACCAAGTAATAAGCAGCATGAGACGGAGACGGCGCAATCACGAAGCAATAACGAAGCGACGATTTTCTGATTATTGAACTCGACAGATCGAACAAAGCATCCGACTCTGCTCTCATTTTTCTGGACCGTGATGGGGGGCTGAATAGTGGGAGAAGAGAACCAGAGCTTTCGGGCTTACTCCATCTATCGGTTCACCAGCTACGCACTAGGGGAGCAGTCACCGCTCGTTCTCGACAACACCAGACATGATTTTCGGTTTGGTGGGCGGGCAATTCATCTCGAACCTCTTGCCCTGAACCTTTTGAGCGCTTTGATGGCTCGCGCAGGAGAGCTGATTACGCGCGACGAACTGTTGCAACTCCTTTCTAGGGATGAGGCGCGCGGCCACACGTCTGGCGGGCAAGTGCTCAACAACACGGTGTCGTATTTGAGAAGACGCCTGAAGGGTGAGATTGGTCCTGATGCAGCCAGCCTTATCAAGACCGGGCGCGGCGGATACTATTTTGACGCCGATGTAACAGCCGAGGCGCAGGGGACGGAAGCCCCTGCCGATGCTCGGCTATCGATTGGCGATCATGTCGCGACAGCGCGAGCAATCCTCGTCGAAAAGATCGGGACCAATGCTGGGATCGAGGAATGGATCGGGCATCGCTCCGACGACGCAGAACACCTTTGCCGCACAAGGATTGCAACGACCACTGAAGGAGCGCGCCGGCTTCGGCACGAAAAGCAGGTGGAGGATTACCTCAAATCGAATGAGACAACCCAGCAATACGTGCTGGAACACCGTTTCAACCTAAAGATGCCGATCCATCAGTCTCTCACGTGGGACTGGCCCCCTTACTCACTCACACATCTAGATGAAACCGAGGGCTTTCTTGGCAAACTTACATCGGCAGATCGACTGCAGATTGCTCGAAAGATGATTCAGGCGGCCGCAGCATGCAACGAGGCCGGGGTCGTCCATGGGGATCTGAAACCCTCAAAAATCTTCCTGACGAATAAGCAGGCCGCAGATCCTAAGAGCGATGACGCGCTCGACTTCGAAGTTTATCTGGGCGATTTTGCCCATGCCTTTGTCATGCCAAGCGCAGCGGGCTCGTCCAATTCGTGGGGAACCCAAGACCGAAGCTGGCACAATCGAAGAGCGGATTCGCAAGTCTATTGTGCACCCGAACTGCTTGACGGCAATCCGACCGACCTTCGAAGCGATGTCTATGCGCTTGGCGTCATTCTCTACAAGGTCATCGCTGGCTCTTTGAGATTGCCGTTCGAAGCAAACTGGCAGGATGACATCGGTTGCCCAGTCCTGCGCGAGGACATTGCTGCGAGTACTGCACGTGGCCCGGAAAGACGCCTGACGAGCCCCGCCGAACTCGCGAAACGTCTTGCTTGTTATGAGCAGAGAGTTGAGGCTGCCAAGGCGCAAAACGAAGCTCTGGCTAAAGCAGAACGCGCCAGGAAGCGCCGCCCCTTTCTCGTCAGCCTGTTGGCAATTCTTGGCGTGACGGCGGTTTCGCTCGGGTTTCTTGCATTCTCTCTGCAGTCGGCAAATGCGCGCATTGAGGCAGAAGCGACAGAGGCCGCGATGGCGAGGGACGCCTTGCGCTCGATCCTCCTTTCCGCTGACCCGCGCGGCACGCCCGGTAGCTCTGACGAGTCTGTAGAGCAATTGCTGAAGCGCGCCAGCGAGGCAGTATCGAAGGCAACCACCGATCCTGCTGAACTTGCTACGCTAAATCTGATTCTGGCCGAGGCATACCGAGGACGCGGCGATGTTCAATCAGAACTCCAGCATCTAAAGGCAACAATCCCTGCCCTACTAAAACTAAAGGACCGCGAGCGGATTGCTACGGTGCGCTACGCAGTGGCGAACACACTCCTCCTAGGCGGCGGAACCTCTTCCGCCAGCAATCAGCAGGAGGCGCTGAAGCAAATCGGCTTGGCCAATGCCGATTATGCGAGAGTGGCCTCGCCATCTGCCGACCTTCGCGCCGCGAGGTTTTATGCAGAGGGTATGGTCAGATCTCAGAACGGCGAATTTGCTGATGCTCTCGATGGACTCGAGCCATGGGTTGCAATTGTGAGGCAGAACGACATTCCCTTAGACCGGCGGCGATATAACGCAGTTGTACTCGTGGCACAGGCACAGCTCAGGACTGGCAAAGCGAAAACGGCCTTTGAAACTCTCGAATGGCTACGTTCAAAAGAAACAGACGCGATTCCGCAGTACATCCGCATCAATCGCATGACCATGCAAGCACTGGTCAGTAGTGCGCTCGGGCGGGAGGACACGATTTCTCGTTTCGAACACTTGCTTCGATCGATAGTGGCGATTTACGGTGATGGGAGCGGCCAAGAAGGAATTACACGCAACTACTACGGCATTCATCTTGAGGGCATCGGCAAACTGAGAGAAGCCGCAGAGAACCAGAGGCGGTCTCGATCAATCCTTTGCGAGCGTCTGCCTACAGCCCTCCATTGCGAAGGCCCCCGGATCAATCTCGCATCAATCATGATCAAACAAGGACGCTATGAAGAGGCCTCGCGGCAACTCTTAGTTGTCGAGAGCGTTTTTGCAGCGGATTTCCCGGTTGGCCTTGCTCAGATCACATACCTGCGGGGCTTGATAGCAATGGGACGTGGTGACCGGTCTGAGGCTATATCTCGGCTTCAGTCGATCACGGCTGAAGAGCTCGAAGCGGCCTCCCCTACTGGCAAATGGCCTGCAATCCTCTCCGTCATGCAGAAGATTTCGAGGAGCCCCGGCAACCCTTCGATAATCGATGATGCAATCGGTGGTCCGAGCGCCAACCAGCTGGATCAGTCCACTATAGACTGGCTGAACAGTATTAGAGCAGGCGTGTGAGCAGAGCCTCCAAGCAGCCCCAGCCAGGTCGCATTTCCGAGAGGCTTCGGGCTCACAAAAACTTGGCAAAAATGCACCACCAGTCAGATGAAAGGACCCAGTCATGTATGCAGCACTAATTGCAGCTTCTGCTTCCCTGCTTGCTCCCCCAAAGGAATCTATAACGTTGGCGCAATTTCTGCCTGACCTAAATCTGTGTGGCGAGATTATTGAAAGCGAAGATTGGCGAATTTACGGCCACCACAACTATTATCAGATCACCCCACTGAAAATACAGGGTTCTGGGAGGTGGCGAAGACCGTCTTTCAAGATCCGCTACTCAAATTCCGGTAAGGTGCGCTATTCTCTCTCCCTTGGTATGGGGCACGTCCCTGGGCCTCGCCTGACCCACCATGTCTTCGCGGATGGGGAACTTGTTCACACTGCTGGACACAATGCAAGATCAAAGGGGAACGATAGAGCGATCGGCCTTCTTACAAACAATGAGCTGTCCAGAATGAAATCGGCTAGGCGCGTAGAGATCAGGCTAACCGAAAGCTCAGTGTTAAGGCCGGACAGGTTCTATGGCTCTGTCACGATGGACCTTCGCGGGTTACCCCGGATTGAGCCCATCGGACGTCGCTTGATGAAAGTCGTTGAAAAGAAGAAAGCGACTACGAATTGCAAATGAGTGGTGAGCCAGCCCCAGCAGAACTGGCTCCGCAGGCTCATGCCCCAATACAGCAAGGGCAGAACCCGCTCGATATACCACAGGCGAAAAATGGGCCGTAAGCGGTCAGTCTGTTGTTGTGCGATCATGAGCGAAAAGCCGACATTCTGAAAACGACCCTCTTCTCGGCCATAAAAGACGCACATGCTAATTGCCAAAAGGGGACGCGATTTGTGCCGGCTCGGTATGTCATAAATAGGAGTGAAAGCGGGCATTGATAGCGGCCTAATCGCAATGCGACTCTGGATTTAAAGCAACTCTGTTCAAAATTGGACAAACCTCTTATCGTGGAGGATCTCAAACAGCTGGGATGGTTCGACCTCCCGGTCATACAAGCGAAGAATGGCGGGCACGGCAAAATGTCGGATATTGCACAATCCCAGAATCAGAGTTCTCAAGGCCAGCGCGAGCGCATATTGAATGCTGCGGTACGATGCTTCATCGAGACCGGCGATCGAACAGTCAATATTTCGAAACTGGCCCAGGAAGCATCCATTGCGCGCGGAACAATCTACAACAATTTTGGGAGCGACGAGGACCTGTTCGACCTGGCCTGCAAGAAGATCGCTGCAAACATTCACACTCGTTTCACCGAAATTCAGGCTGAATTCGCAAAGCCCGCTGAGCGAGTGGCGGCGATGCTTACAGCGCTGCTGCGCCTGACACATCAAAACCCTTCTATCGGCCAGTTCTTCATGCATTTTGCTCCTAGTACGCCTGCATTACGAGCGATTTGGAACGGAGAAATACCAGATGAACTAAAAGCCGGTCGCCGGTCGGGAGATCTCAGTTTTGGCAATGATCTTCTCACTACCGTCCAGCTCATCTCCGGCGCTTGTTACGCCATGATTGTCGTTGTTGTCGAAGGGCAGCGCGGATGGCGCGAAGTGGCGGAAATCCTGATCGAGAATGTCCTAATTATGCTGCAATATGACAACGCGGCTATCGGCACCGTGGTGAGCAAAGTGACCAGCGCCGCCTAAGCAGCCCGCTGGTCACATAGTTTCGCCCTAGGTTCCTGACCCTAGCCTTCCGTGCTCATGCAGTTGCTGTAGAGGACCCAGCCCTTAAAACCGGTATCGTGCGGAAACACCATAAGTGCGCGGCACGTTGGTGAAGGCTGAAATTGAACCATCCTGCGCAGGCGTATCAAAAATGCCCGTGATATTGCGCTCGTTGAGGACGTTGCGTCCCCAAACCGTCAATTCAAGGCCACTCTCAAGAGCGTAGGTGAGCGAGGCATTGACGGTATTCACATCATCCTGAATTGCCCGGGAGGCCGCAAGCGCTGGCGCGAAATCGAGACTGCCATCCGGGTTCTCACCGATGAAAGCAGGCAAGCCAAATTCAAAGGGGGCTCGCGATTGATAGCTATATTCGCCCCGCAACATAATCCGATCACCGTTCGCCAACTCCTTCTCATATTGGCCGGTAAAAGTGGCCGTAAGTTCAGGAATCTCAACGATCTGTTCGCCCGAGATGTCACCAAATGGTGAATTTACGAAGTCATCAAACTGTGCATCAAGATAGGTCATTGCGACACTGAAAGTCAGCCCGTCAGTTGGCTGGACGTAGCCATCAAATTCGATGCCAAAGGTCGATTGGCTGTCAGCATTGGCAAAGATGAAGCCCAGCCCTGTGAATACATTGGTCTGGAAATCGTCGATCGACTGCTTGAAAAAGGTCAAATTTGCACCGACCTGATCCCACTGGCCTTTAATGCCCAATTCAAACACTTCGGATTCTTCTGGATCGGCAAAACGAGAGCCTGCATCAAGATTGGTCACAGCCAAGCCTTGATTGACCAAGGCCGCGAAGTCGGTAGCCGTTGGACGGCTATCTCGCGATAGATTGGCAGAAGATGCCTTAAAGCCTGTGGCCCAAGTCCCGTAGATATTTACCGTATCGGTTAAATCGTAAGACAGCCGCACTGCCCAAGACAAATCATCATTCCGGATCCGGCCATCCTCGACAGCATTGGGGATGTTCTGGAAAGGCGGCAGGAACTGCAATGCCTGGAAACCAAGCAAGGGATTGAAGTCCGGATTTTCATCATTGGCATCTGCAAAGGCTTGCGAACCAGTCGCCTGGAACAGCAGCGCATTGCCTACCGCGACCAAATCGACGGCACTGAACAGATCCGTGCTGACGCTGTTGCTCGTAAGATCTTTCGCATCATGGGTGTAATTTGCGCCAAGCGTTAGTGTCAGTCGATCCGTGAGATCGACATCAACCGTGCCGAATAGCGAGAACGCCTCATTGTCCTGCGAAAATTGATTGAACAGGCCCTGGCCCGGTTGCCAGAAGCTGTTCGGAGCGCCGCCCAACAACCCCTCCAGAGTATCCGCGCTAAAAGCACCTCTGGTGAGCCCCTGAACGAGAACGTCGATTATCAGTCGCGCATCGTCGCCATAAAGGATCTGATCCGCCACATTAGCGGTCTCGTTGATGTAGTAAGCACCAAGCAGGAAATTGAATGGGCCGTCAAAATCCGAGGTGAGACGCAATTCCTGAGTGAAGGTTTCGAGATCGACCTGACCAATATTCGAGCCAGTGATCAAAGCACCGCTGCTAAAATCTGCATCTCCGTCTGCATTGAGGCTGGTATCGCGGTAGGCGGTGATCGAGGTCAAATTCAAAGCCCCGAATTCATAGTCTAGCTGACCAGAAACACCCCAGTTACGAATATTACTGGTCGGGGTGACATCAAGAAAGACTTCGTCTGCATCCGGCACACCCGCAGCATCGTTGACCTGCCCTCCTGCTAACTGAATGATATTGGTGAACAGCGAAGGCTGAATATTGAAAGCTGCGCAGCAGTTTTCATCGATTTCATCATAGTCCGCGATCAATCGAAATTTTAACGGGCCACCATTGTCGAACAACGCTTGGCCTCTCAGGAAATAGCGGTCACGATCGTTCAGCTCATCGCCGTTGAAACGGTTAGTGATGAAGCCGTCGCGCCGATTATAGCCTGCAGCAGCGCTGACCGCGATGGATTCGCTAACTGGTCCAGTCACATATCCCTTCGCCACTACCGCGTCGAGATTGCCGTAACTCACCTCGAGACTTCCCCCAAGATCAAACTGCGGCTCTTTCGTGACGATGGAAATAACACCGGCGCTCGCATTTTTGCCGAACAAGGTGGATTGCGGGCCGCGCAAAACCTCAACCCGTTCGACATCCGGAAAGTCGCCGATTTGTGACAGGGCGCGACTGCGATAAACGCCATCAACGAAAACTGCCACGGACGGTTCAAGGCCAATATTCTGCCCACTGGTACCAAAACCGCGGATCAGGAAAGTGGTTGCAAACTGACCCGAACTTTGTGTCGTGCGTAGCGATGGGACGATTGTTGAAAGATCTGCAATATCGCGAATCTGCGCTTGCTCTATCGTCTCTGCCGACGCGACACTGACCGCGATCGGTGTATCTTGCAGGGTTTGCTCTCTCTTGGAAGCGGTAACGATTATCGTGTTGCCACTTTCAGGCGCAGCTTCCGCACCCTCTTGAGCATCTTGAGCATGTGAGACCGACGGCAGCGTGAGGCCCAACGCGGCAACACCTGACAAAAGTATCCCGCGACTGATGACGCGTTGCGAAGCAAAGCCTTTCATTACTCTCCCCTTTTTCCTCTGTCGACAATCGGCTCACATGACACGGGAACGATCAAATCAGCACCATTTGATTGTCCGCCTCACATAGCCAATGAGGTTTGTCATGTTCGTACCGTATTGAACATTCATGTTCAATACGGCATTTGGTGAATTCGGTGGAGTATGCTTGCACGGCACCGTCAAGCGGAAAGCATCGGATTGAGAACCATCTCTACGACAGTCGCGACCCGTGCGAGATGCGCACCGATGCCGGATGAGGCTCCGCTCAACATCACGGTGCGTTTAGTGAGGTCTGTGATCATCGCTCCAATTCCCGCTCGTTCTGGCTGGATTGCCGTGTAGGACCGATCATG
The DNA here is from genome assembly GCA_964352245.1 of uncultured Porphyrobacter sp. Taxonomy (GTDB): domain Bacteria; phylum Pseudomonadota; class Alphaproteobacteria; order Sphingomonadales; family Sphingomonadaceae; genus Erythrobacter. Next base: position 7,070 of record CAYGQX010000016.1, on the reverse strand, counting down.
GCCAGTATTCGTCACGCAGATGACGCTTTAGCAATTTGCCCGTCGGATGGCGCGGGAGCTCCTCCCGGAAATCGATCTGCCGCGGCATCTTCACACCGGAAAGCTGAGGCTTCAGCCATGCGAAAAGCGCGTCGGCAAAATCGGGATTTGCATCGTCCATGGTGACGGGCTGGATGACTGCGACGACCTTTTCGCCCATCTCCGGGTCCGGCGCGCCAATAACAGCCACATCGGCAACCTGCGGATGTGTGACGAGCAGATTTTCGATTTCCGTGGGGTAGATGTTTACCCCGCCGGATATGATCATGAAGCTCTTGCGATCGGTGAGGAAGAGATACCCGTCTTCGTCGATCTTTCCGATATCGCCCAAGGTCGACCAGCCGTTCTTGTCGTGGGCGTCAGCGGTCTTGTCGGGATCGTTATGATAGGCAAATTCGGGCCCGCCTTCATAGTAGACAAGGCCCTCTTCGTTCGGGCCCAGTTCGCGGCCTTCCTCGTCAACGATATGCAGAGTGCCTAGGATTGCCCTGCCGACGCTGCCCGGCTTTCTCAGCCAGTTTTCGGAATTGATCATGGTCATGCCGTTGCCTTCGGTTCCGGCATAATATTCGACCAGAATAGGGCCCCACCAGTCGATCATCGCCTGCTTCACCGGCACCGGGCATGGAGCGGCCGCGTGGATTGCGACTTTCAAGGTCGATATGTCGAAAGAACTCCTTGTCTCTTGGGGCAATTTCAACATCCGGACGAAATGGGTTGGAACCCATTGGCTGTGGGTGATCTTGTGACGCTCAATCAGCTTCAAAGCTTCCTCGGCATCGTATTTTTCCATGACGACGACCGTGCCGCCTAGCCGCTGCACCGTCATCGACCACCTCAGCGGTGCTGCATGATATAGCGGCGCCGGGCTCAAGTAGATGCTGTGTTGGTCAAAACCGAACAACCCGGCAGCGATGCCGGTAAGGCTGGTCGGCGCAGCGATATCCGGCTCTTCTGGCAGAGCAGCGCGAACACCTTTTGGCCTGCCGGTCGTGCCCGAGGAATAGAGCATGTCCGCGCCGCCACGCTGGTCGGCAATCGGTGCAGTGCTCAGGTTCTCGGTTGCTTCGAACCAGTCCAGATGCGAACCGCCTCCCCCGTCGGTCAGATAGACAGTCACGCTGCCTGGAACGTTTTTCAGGATAGTCGCCTTCGTCGAATCCGTGACGAGAATCTTTGCCCCGCAATCTTCGAGTATGTAGTTCACCTCGTCCGATTTGAGGCGCGACGAGATGCCGACGAAATACAAACCGGCTCGTTGAGCGGCCCATGCCAGTTCGAAATAGCAGGGTTCGTTGTCGAGCATCACCGCGACAACGTCTCCGATTACCAGTCCGTTCAAACGGAAGAGATGCGCGCCCTGATTGGAGCGCGCGTCCAATTGGCCGTAGGTTACCACCTGACCGGATTTGCCCATAATGACGGCGGGTTTTTCCGGCATGGCTTGTGCGTGAAGGTAAGGGTGAATGATCAGCCTCCCGGTGCGTCCCTACTTGACCGAAAATTCAATCGGCACGGTTTTCGGACCGACAACGAAATTGGATTTGTAGAGCTTGGGTTCGCCAGCCAGTTTGACCGATTCCAACTTCGGAAGCAGCTCTTCCCACAGAACACGAATTTCCATCCGGGCGAGATGCTGGCCGATACAGACATGGGGGCCGGTGCCGAAGGCGATCTGCTTGCGGCGGGGACGCGTGATGTCGAATGTGAAGGGGTCAGGATAGACGTCTTCGTCTTGGGCGGCGCTGTGATAGGACAAGAGGATCCAGTCTCCTGCTTTCACCTGCTGGCCCGCAATCTCGGCGTCTTTAACAGCAGTGCGCATGAAGGTCTTGACCGCGCTTGCCCAGCGTATCGATTCCTCGACAAAGCCATCGATACGATCGGGGTGCTCCTGTAGTTCGGCAAGCAATTCGGGCCGCTCTGCCAGCGCCCACATCGCCGAGGATATCGTGTTCGAAGTGGTGTCATGCCCCGCGGTTGCAGCGATGATGTAATAGCCCATCAGCTGGCGATGATTAAGGTATTCGCCGTCGATCCTGGCGTTGGCGATCACACTGTTAAGCCCTTCGGTCGGCCGCTCGCGCGCCTCCTTCGTCACCTTGCTGAAATAGTCCTCCAGCTCCGCCATCACTGCCTTGAGCGCGCCCATTCTTTGTTCGGCCGTAACTTCGGCCTTGGTCCGGTTTAAATCCGGATCGGAGGCACCGAACATCTCCTGCGTCAGTCGAAGCATGAAGGGTTCGTCTTCAACCGGAACGCCCAGCAGGCTCATCACGACCCGAAGCGGAAAGTTGAGAGCGATGTCTTCCACGAAATCGCTTTGCGGAGCCTTTTCGAGGAACCTGTCGATATAGTGGCGCGCGATATCTCGGATATCGGCTTCAAGCGCTTTCAGGGCTTTCGGCGTAAAGGCGGGAAAACCGATCTTTCGCAGCGCCTTGTGCTCTTCGCCGTCAACGGTGACGAGCGTGCGGAGGAGGTTGTTTTCACCCGTGGCCGCCTTGACCATATCGACACCTGCCTTTTCGGTCAGATTGTTCGATCCGGCACCATTCAGAAAAATATCAGGCTGAGTTTCGATGGCGATTACATCGGCGTGTTTGGATGCCACCCAGAACGGATCGTATCCTTCGACATTGGCTTTTGCGAACGGGTAATCCCGGCGGATCCTGGCGAACGCAGCGTTGATCTTTTGCGGATCGGCATAGCTGGCCGGATCGATGATCGCGGCCGCAAGCTCCGCTGGCATTTCGGAAGACATGGCCCTCTCCATTCTCATAGATCCCTCGATTGACGCACTACGCGTCAACTACTAGTCAGTCAACTAGTAACTTCCGCGTGAGAGGCTTTCGTTTACGATTGCAAGCTTTGGGCGGGATCGCGATTTGCAAGGATGATTGTCGCCAAGCTAAGTGGGCTCAATCGGAGCGGGCACAGGCATCGACCGGCTCAGCAAGGAAGGTTGAATTGAAGAAAAGAGAACCGCAAAGCGTTCGCCGGAAAAGGTCCGACAAGGCGCTCAAGGATGCGGGCGCCCAGATCACCGTCGCCGAGGGATATCAGGCCGTTACCTTCGAACGGATTGGCAAGTCGTCCGGCTATAGCCGGAGTCTGATTACGCAAAAATACGGGTCGAAAGAAAAATTCGTTTCATCCTTGCTGGAAGGCATCGCTGAGACGGGCCGAAAGGAATACGTCGCATGCCTGGAATCAACTGAGAGCGCGCTGCAAAAAATCGAAAACTATGTTGGCACGCTGTTTGAGCGGATTTCGAATGACAAACAGATCAACGCACATTTCATGTTGTTTGCGGATGCCTTAGCCAACCGGCGGGAGCGTCAGGAATTTTTTCGCAAAAGCCACAGGATGACTAGGGATGATTTGACGCAGATCATCGAGCAGGGTCAAAAGGAAGGCGATATCGATCCTGCCTTGGTTCCCGACGTAGCTGCCACGGTTGTTGGCAGCTTGATGCTGGGCATCGTCATGCAATCGCTGCTTGAGCCGGATGCGGATCTGCAAACTATCACTCAAGCAGCGATCGTGGCGATAAAAAGGGCGCTGTCTCCTGCTTGAGGGAAGGGGTTGGGTCGCGCGGTTACTCGAAAGACAGGATTGGCTTGATGCATTTGCCCGAATGTTGATCCGCGACTGCCTCGTTGATCTGATCCAGCCTGTAGGTGCTGAGCAATTTGTCGACGGGCAGATCGCCAGCAAGATAATGCTTCATCAGTTCCGGAATGAAGCTCGAAGGTTCGCTGTCCCCTTCGATGATCCCCATCACCTTGTGGCCGAACGTCATGACCTGGTTGACCTCGCCCGGCAGCTTGCTGCCCGGCGCGGCGATGCCGACGAGACCCAGTGTTCCTTGCGGTGCGAGCGCCTGCATGATCGCTTCGAGAACTTCGGGACGACCCGTCGTATCAAGAGCATAGTCGACGCCAATCGGTGAGACTTCGCGAATGGCAGCGGTGAGGTCATCCTCGGCCATCGGATCGATCGTGTGGGTCGCGCCCAGTTCCATCGCCATGTCTCGTCGCGCTGCAATCGGCTCTACAACGATGATAGTCGCGCATTTGCGCAATTTCGCGCCCATCACAGCGCTCAGGCCAACTGTGCCGCCACCCGTTACCAGAAGCGCAGAATCAGCCTCACAATTCATCGCGTTCAAGACGCTTCCCGCTCCCGTCTGGACGCCGCAACCCAGCGGCGCCGCGATGTCGTAGGGCACCTCATCGGGAATTTTGACGACGTTACGTTCATAGGTCAGCGCATGGGTTGCAAAGCTCGATTGACCAAAGAAGTTGGAGGCAATTTCATCGGATTTCTTGTGGATTGAACGCGATCCATCCGTGCGCATCCCGGCATAATTCAACGCTGGCATCGTCTGGCAATAGGCAGGGTGCGCGTCTTCACATTTCGGGCATGCACCACATGACCGGAAGGAAAGAGCGACGCGGTCTCCCGGTTTGACTTTGGTAATCTTCGCGCCGACCTCGCGTACGATTCCCGCCCCTTCATGGCCCAAGACAACTGGCAGGCCGAAATTAAATGCGCCTGCCTGTGCAACAACGTCTGTGTGGCACAGGCCGACAGCCTTGATCTCGACCAATATCTCATCATCGCGCGGATCGTCGAGCTCGACCTCGTCGATAACAAAGGGGCCGCCCTCGGGGAATGAGATGGCTGCGGTGGCTTTTGTCGTCATGGCGTGTCCTTTTCGCTCTCGGTGCTCTCTTGGGATGCAGAGTTTGCTGCGGCTATTGCCGGCTTTTGCCGTTAGCGACGCTTTTCAGGATCTCGTCCCGGTCCTGATCGAGATTGGCCGGCAGCCGGACTTCGCGATCTGATTTGTATCCGAACTTCACCGGCGGCCGGATATTCAGATAGGGGCCTTCGGTGGGATGTTCGCGCTCTTCGAACAGACCGACTTTCCGAATCTGCGGATCGTCCTTTACATTTGCCAGATCATTGACGCGCTGCACCGGGATTTGCGCCAGGCGGCAACGCTCAATGATTTCCTCGCTGGTGAAACCTTGCGTCAGTTCCGCAATCTTTTGATACAGTTGAGCCGAATTGGCGAACCACTCCTTTGGGTCGGTAAGTCCCTGCTCTTCCAGATAATCCGGCGCGTCGAGCAGCGCGAAGATCGTCGCCCAAGATTTGACCGTATAGGCAACGATGCTCACATGACCGTCGCTTGTCGGAAAGGGTTGGCGGTCGGGATCGAGTTGCCGCGCATAACCGACCGGCGCGTTAGGCGGCGAGAAGGTCTGACCGCCGAGATGTTCGAGCATCATGAAATGCGTGAACGCCTCGAACATGGGCACTTCGACGAATTGCCCTTTGCCAGAGCGCAAGCGGTGAATGATCGCTGCCAGGACGGCATAGACACCATGAAGGCCCGCCACCTTGTCGGCGATGAGCGAGGGGAAATAGCGCGGGCGCGGATTGCCATCCACGCGTGGCAGCAAGGTCGCCGTTCCGCTCGCCGCCTGGATCACGTCGTCATAGGCCTGCAAGTCGGCATAGGGGCCGGACTGGTCGAAACCCACGCAGTGCGCGTAAATGATGTCCGGGTTGATTTGCTTGGCCGCTTCATATCCTAGGCCGAGCTTTTCGACCGCCTGACCCCGGACATTGTGGATGAAAACATCTGCATCAGCGAGCAGGGCTTTCATTGTCCCAAGATCTTCGGAGTTCTTCAAGTTCAGGACGATCGAGCTCTTGCCTCTGTTGAGAGCCATGTAGCCCGGGCTCATGCCTTGCGTTTTGCCGGGCTTGGCTGAATGCCGAAAGGCATCGCCGCCAGGCGACTCCACCTTGATCACCTCGGCGCCGAGATCGGCGAGGGTCTGGGAGGAATAGGGACCGAATACGACACTTGTCATATCGATCACCTTGATCCCCTCGAGCATATTGCCCGTGGTGAAATCGGTGTTTGGTTGCGGATCAGCGGTTGTCATCTTGGCTGCCACCTCTTCCTTCGTGGTTCACGTTCTATCCGGCGCTTGCCGCGATAAAGTTGCGTCCATTCTCGTGGACGACGGTGACCCGGCTTCCGATTGCGTCGGGCCGATCCAGCGCCTTCATCGTGGCGACATCGCCGGATCGGGCACGGGCAACGATCCGGCCCTTGTCGCATTGAACAATCACCACAGCGTGGCTCGGATCGCCGCGTTTGTAAGTCACCGAGAGCGATTCAATGTCTGCGTCGGCGCTTTCGGAAAGGCCCGGTGCCAACTGGGTTTCGTCGATCTGCGCTTGCAAGGCGTCGCTCGATATCGGTTGCCAGTCCTCTTTGGTCCGTGCGGAATAGACGCCTGCCGCCACGTTCATCAGCTTTTGCGGTTGGTCGTCGCCGACGACCGAATAGAAATGTTGTGCGCCCTTAGCGCCAATGTCGGCAGCCAGGGATGCAGGCGGGTTCTCGCAGCTTCCAAACGGCGGGGTGCCGGGCATCGAATCGGCAAACCAGCGCACGACATGAACCTGATCGATCGAAGCCAGCACTTCGGCAGCGGCGTCTGTATCTTGCACGGCGCGCTTGCCCGCCAGGCTCAGCAACCCGCGCGGCGAAGGCGCCTGGGATGCATCGCTGCCATCCCAGTGATCGACGCATTGGCCAACGCCGACAACAATGGGCGTAAGCGGGTCAACTGCCATTTCGAGTACCTTGCTACGGATGCCCTCAGCTCGGCTGACGGTCACAGAGCGATTTGCTAGATTAATTTTACTAGTTATTCAACCAATATGTTTTGAGATGGCGGAAAATTGAGCGCATGTCGGGCAGTTATGTGACGGCGCTCAATACGGCGCAAACATGTCGCCAGACCCTTTGGCGTTTGTCGGTCTATCTCTAAATTCGCTGTTGGCTGAAGAGACACTTAGTGACCGTGCATTTCTTGCGCGAAAGTTTCAGCCCAAAGTAATGAGCTTCAGGATCAAGGGGATAAACGGGTTCAACATTCTCCTTACCTGGAACGGCCGTAGGGAATGTCTGCTATCAGGACCTAAGAACTCAGATG
>CAYGQX010000015.1:0-50882 GCA_964352245.1 uncultured Porphyrobacter sp. | reverse complement strand
TGGACGCATAGCTCAGTTGGTAGAGCAGCTGACTCTTAATCAGCGGGTCCTAGGTTCGAACCCTAGTGCGTCCACCAGGATGGCTTCAAATGCCCATCAACCTTTCTGGGCTGACCACTCTATCGCCTGCCTTGCCATAATTGCTGGCCCAGACCTGACACTCATATTACACCTGATTAAAGGAGCAGGAGATGTGAGCTGCACGATTGCCCAACCCATTTCATTGGCATGCTTACTAACGCAGTCGTTGGTAAACGCGGCGGCACGCCACGATCTCAGGTTTTAACTATGCTCAGTATAGGGCGCCTATTGCCGGGTCCGCGCCGCAAGGCACAGCAAAGGCCACGTTGTCGAACCTGTCATACATCGACCTGAGCCTCATAGGCAGACCAAATGGCGCGCAAGCGGTTGTCCGGCACGACAGGCAAGAAGAAACCCATCCTCGTCCCATCGGGCCCGGTATTGATGAGCTTCAATGATCCTCCGTTGCGGTGAAGAAGTTTAATCGTGCTCAAGAGACCTGATCCTTCGAACCCTTCGACATTCGTATCGCCTCTTGCCATTGTGCGCAGAGATTGAGCGACTTTCTCGGGCATTCCGCGTCCATTGTCAGCAACCTGCACGTATAAACGCCTTTCATGTTGGGTTGCGAAAATATCGATCCGCGGTGAGTCCACGCCTTCAACAGCGGCTGCGGCATTCACGATCAGATTATACAGCACGCGAAAGAGCATGGGTGCATTGCAATCGAACGCGATCTCACCTTCAACTTGCAGCAGAACTTCATAGGGCTCAAATTCTGAGACGCGCGCCGGAACGATCGCCAGATCGATGTCGGCCAGCAGCAGAGTTAGGCATTCAAGAGTGTGCGGTTCGGGCTTGAAGTCATTGACCAGTTCGCACTGGCAAATCTCCAGTATCCGGTTGGTCAAGTCGCTCAGTCGCCTTGCTTCGGCCACAACGGCTCGGTCCTGATGCGAAGCAAGCCTCTCAGAAGCCAGAACAAGACTTGTCGTGAGCCCGCAAATATCGTGAGCGATTTCCAGAGTGTTGCTTTGATGTGTCATTTCATACCTCGCAATGGAGAAACCCTGCACTTAGCCCTCGGCCCTTCGAGGCCCGCCAACATCTCTGCTTTGGCAAGCGGCCATGCGAGAAAGGTGAGATGCATGGCACTGCCAGCCACCCGATTCCTGACCAGTGGCGCTGGGACTCGATCAGCATGTGACGCAAGTGTTCGATAAACTGCGCGCAGGCTCAATTCATTCATGACAGATACTCCGTCCATATTGTGGCGCGCGCCAGCGAAGAGTCGCAGCTGCTGGCGCGCGCCGAGCGATCACAAAGAACATGACAACAGCATCCATGCCTGAACTGTTCGCCGGGCATAATCTTCTCCTGCAAGGCACTCCGAGGTTCGGAGGGGTAATCAGAGCGCAGTTGCTCGACCGCTGATGACCTTTCTGCCCATTTTCAGAAACGATCTCTTTCATAGTCTTGCAGAATTCCACGATCGTCTCGAAACGTTGTCAACCAGCCAATCAAGAGTTCCAAAAAACTGTTTCACAGCAAACATTCCCATCCATTAGCGGACAGGAGGGAGGCACCGGGACACGTGCGCAGAATTGGAGATGTCTAACCACGGCGATGCAATGTTCGAACGACGGGATCGCAAATGCCAGGGAAGCACAATGTTCGTTCGAGCATGGGCGGACCCGGTAAAAAGTTCTACATAGCACTGATGTTGTCGCCTCGATGCTGAGTGTGTCTCACACAGTGTTTTCTAGAATTCTGATATCAAATCCGTTTTTCCAGCTTATCTCTCTTGGCAAGCCGAAGCTTAGCAATGGAGCCGTCAAATGACAGAACGTGAAGAGATCGAAGCCGTCATCAAGCGCTGGACCGATGGGCTGGGAGCCGGCGATATCGAAGCAATGATCGCAACCTGTCATCCAGACATCGTGACCGCGAATGAACGCCAGCCTGTGACGATTGGAACGCAGGACGTTCGCGACAAATACAGCCCGCGCATTGCGGCGGCAGAAATCACCTCGGGCTTCGTGATCGAGCATTTGCAGTTTTTCGGTGAGGTTGCAGTCGTCTCAGGGCGTTTTTACGGCACGATGACGATGCGCGATACCGGAGAGGTTCGCAGCTCTGCGGGCCGTCTCGTTCTGGTGTATCAGCGCGATGAAAGCGGTGCCTGGAAGATGATCCTCGACATCGACAATAACGGCCCGGCGTGAACAGTCCGGTAGCTCAGGAGGGCCTTTGCAATGCATAACTCAACACGGCGCATAGCCCGCCAACCGCGCGAGATTGCCGATTGCGTCAGCGCGTATTTGCAAGAGGGCGATCTCGACGGGATCGTGTCCATGTTCCACCCGGATTGTCTGGTGTTCTTTCCTCCAGATGCTCCGCCGAACGTCGGCCTAGAAGGTGCCCGACGCGCGTTTGAGGGGTTCATGGATGTGCGGCCACGGATTGAGAGCCAGGTTTTCAGCGAAATCATCACCGGCGACACTGCCATGCTCAGGGCAAACTGGAAAGCTGTCGCGCCTGACGGGACGGTCATGGCGCAAGGTCAGTCTACCGAAGTCGCGAAGAAACTCGACAACGGAGGCTGGGGCTACTTGATCGATTGCCCCAACGGCCCGCCTGATCTTGATAGCGCAGCATGATGGTCGCTGCTCAATAGGGAAGCTTTCAATCCTGCATTTCAGACTATCAGATTCCAAGAGCTGCAATTGCCTGCTCACAACGATTTTGCTGTTTCCGAGCGCCTCTGCGGCCCCCGCGCTTGTGCCTACATAAACAATCGCGGCCAAGTATGCCTGCCGGTTCAGAGTATTGTGCCGTTTTATGAAAGACCCCTCGCGCCAGTTGTTCGAAAGGTGTCTTTCTACCGCTGACAGTGCATCAAAATAATAGCCCTGTTGCCGACAAAGGCAGCCGACTTGCTCGGTTCCCAACGAAGCAGGAGAAATTCGATGTCAGAAGAAAAAACCGTTATAGTCTACGATACGTTTTGTGGCTGGTGCTATGGCGCAGCGCCCGTTTTCGATGCGATCGTAAAGTCCGGCGAGACCGTGGAGGTGCTCCATCGGCACCTGTTTCAGGGCGCGGGCGCGCCCCGGATGAGCGAAGGCAAGGGTGAACAGATCTTGCGCACCATCCCGCAGCTCGAAGCATTGACAGGGCAAATTTTTTCGCAGGCTTTCAAGGACAAGATTGCCCGATCACAGACCGAAGTTCTGGAATCGGGCCTGTCGGCGCAGGCCGCTGCGCTGGTGCATGATCTGGGGCCCGAAAAGGAGTTTGCGCTGCGCCATCGCCTTGAAACGCTGCATTTCAGCGAAGGTGTATCTTCAAATGATCGGCGGGCGATCATCGATGCCCTGATCGCTGAAGGGGTTGCCCCTGAACAGGCTGAGCGCATCGGCACGCCGGAACTGGCAGCAAAGGCAGCTGACCTTGCTGAAAAGGCGAAATCGCTGATGGCTGCCGTTCAATCGAGAGGCGTTCCCACGGTCCTTAAAGTCAAAGGGGATCAGGCGTTCCAGTTGGACCATCAGGCCTTTTACGGACGCCCGGAAGCCATCGCAGAAATCTTTGAAACCGCCGTCACTGCCTAACTCCCCCGCCCCACGACAAAGGATAGTATCATGACTAACACCGCCAAAACCGTAGCCATCTTCGGCGCAACCGGCGCGCAGGGCGCCCCCGTTGTCCGCGAAGCTCTTGCCAAAGGCCACACAGTTCGCGCCGTTGCCCGTGATCCCGCGAAAATCAGCGCTCTGCATCCAGATGCTGACGCTGTGGCGGCTGACCTGGCGGATGAGGAAGCGCTTATTACTGCGCTTGACGGGGTGGATGCCGCGTTTCTACACTTTCCCCAGCCGAGCGGCCCGGATGACAGCCAGAACTGGGCCGCTGCCTTTTTCGGCGCGGCGCATAAGGCAGGTTTACCATTGCTGGTTTTTGTAACCGGCGGCCCTTCCGGCGATCGCTTCCCTTCATCGGTGATCGTCGATGCCACGACACAAGGCATGAATGCGGTGTTGGATTCTGGAATTCCATCGATTGTCCTGCAATCAGCCATATATCTTGAGAACCTGCAGCCGGAGGCGTTTCTGCCCGGTCTTCGCCCCGACGGCACCCTTGACTATCCACCCACACCGCGTGATCTCAAAGTGCAGTGGACATCGCATCTCGATCAGGCGAAGCTTGCCGTCGCTGCTCTGTCGCGCCCGGATCTCGCTGGTCAAGCATTTGAAATTGGTACGCCTGATGCCCTTACGGGCGATGAACTCGCCGAGGCCATGAGTGGTTGGGTTGCACGAGATGTCACTTTTGATCCGATGACGCCAGAAGCATTCGGCAAGCGGGTCGGAGATGCGTTCAACAGCCCCGGCGCAGCCTTTGCGCTAGGTGATCTTTACGGCGCGATTGCGAAGCTAAACGGCGATGCAATGGCAGTCGATACGGCCGCAATTGAGACGATCTTCAAAGTGAAGCTGACATCGGCTGCAGACCACATCAAGGCTTGGCCAAAGGTCAGGGCGTGACCCGTCTGTCATACATATAATCTTGTGCGGGTCCCCTCTCTTGCTGAAAGCAATCGCGCGCATTGAGGTTACCCGCCTTGAAATTCAATCCATATTAACGGCAGTGCGGGCTGAACACTCGTGGGGTTACCATTTTTCGCTATACTAAGGTGCTTGGATTACCGACCAAATTATCGCGACGTTACCGCTTGTTCGACAATATCGATCCATTGATCCGCAATTACGCTGGTGTCATATCTTGCAGCAGCAGCTTTCGCGTTTTGCGCTAGCCTATCCCTCAGGGCCTTATCGCCAATGATAGTCGCCAATGCCTCAGACAACGCAGGCACGTCATCTTGCGGGACAAGCTTTCCAGTGACACCATCTTCGATCATGTCCTTTGGCCCATGTTCGCAATCGAATGTTACGATTGGTAATTGTGCCGCCATGCCTTCCACGATGACATTGGGCCAACCCTCATAAGCAGACGACATCACCAAAACATCGGCTGTTTCCACCCATCTTCCAGGCTCTTGCGTTAAGCCTGGTAAGGATATGCGGTTTTCCAAGCCAAGCCTGGCACGCTGTTCTTCCAGTTCTCCGCGCAATGCACCCTCGCCCCAGATTGTAAGCTTCCAATCCGGATAGGCTCCGGCAATTTTTGCAAACGCATCAAGAAGCAGATGAAATTGCTTTTGTTCTGCCAGTCTTCCGACTGCTGTTATGGTGTTGCCTTTGCGTTTGTTCTGCCAATTGTGTGGCAGGTTTACGGGGTTGGGAATAATCCGCGTTCGGGGGCGCTGGTGCTCAGGATAATATTCAGCTGCGCCTCGTGTCATCGTCACGAAAGAGAAAGCTTGCGGGTAAGTCCGCGCGCGTGCAGTTCGCCAGAATGCATTGAATGTTTGCAAGGTGGGATTGTTGCGCTCTGAGACAATGACCGGGATGCCTGATTTATGCGCTGCGACGAGCGACAACACATTGGCCTTTGTCAAAAAGCTAATAACCACATCCGGATTAAACTGCCGATACACTTCCTCAAGCGCTTTGACGCGGTGGCCCGTCTGCCGCATCTGTCCAAGAAGACCGCCTGTGCTCGGCGGCAAATTTAGACGAAAAAGGTCGACTTGCTGCGCAAGCGGATAGAATGGCTCGAAATCTACCGGGTCAAAATTGGCGATACCAATGTGTCGCCCCTCTCCTGCCCAATGGTTAGCAAGGGTTGTAACAACTCTCTCACTGCCGCCTGCCCCAAGAGATGGCAGCACGAAAAGGATGCGCGCGCCCTCCGCTCGATGACCGACTGGTCTCTTGATACTTGAGAGTTCCATTGCCTAAGCTCAGGCTGCTTTGCTCGGTTGGTTGTACCAATGGCTAAGCGACTGGCCACTCATCTCTTCCAAGGCTTCAATCGAGGGTGCAAAATAATCGTTCAGGCGCTCGCGAAGGTCGTCTGACATTTGTGGGTACTCGACCTTGCTGGCAACGGTGCCGCGGACCGCTTCGAATGCAGCAGTCCCGCGTAAGGGGCGAACTATGGGCTTGATCCATCCAAGCCCTTTCCGAAGGCCCGGCGAGACCATAGCTGCTGATTTATCTTTTACCTTATCGCGCTTTACCGGTGCCAATTCGCGCGGCGGTAGGCCAAGATGCGTACGCACTTTCGCCATTTGCGCTTCGGGGTCCTGCTTTACGCCTTCAAAGAATAGGATAAGCAGTTTTTCACGGCCATACAGATCGACATACTTTTGAAGATGGGTCGTAAACTTGCCAGCGACATGGAAACGGAAGTTTTCGCTAACGGAAGGGTCGAGATGGGAGTTGATATCCGTACTCACATCGCCGCGCCGAAACAGCATGCAGTAATTTGAATAAGCGCGCTCAACGGGGTTACGCAGCTGCGCAATCAGTTTTGCATGGGGCAAGGCGCTGTGAAGGCGGCTCGCAGAATCTGGTTCATACAGATATGAATTCGACTTCTCACCAACCATTTTGCCCCGCCCCTCATCGCTGAAATGCGATAGGTACCAATCGTCACCGCGTCCATATTCGCGTGAGAAGTAATGGATCTCGGGATCGGGCATATACACGGCCGGGTCAGCCTGCAGCTGTATCTGCAACCACGTCGTCGCGGACTTGGCTGCTCCGATGATTACGAAATTTATGTCATTGAACTGCATGAGTTGATGGCGCTTTCAGCTTCGATAAGTTGTCGCTTGGATGGCTTAGTAAGGCTGGCTTGGCAATTATCCTCACGGGTAGTGGGTTTGGCCATCTCAGGTGATACACTGCCTCCAATGGTAACTTAAATGCCGCATTTGACCGCATTCCGGGCCATGCATCGGCAAAACGGCAGTCAAATTAGGGTCTTGATGTCCGGTTACGGCAACCAATAGGTCGATAACGTGTTACTCCATTTTTCCAACTGCCCTACAGCACACAGGCTGTTATTTCAGATCTCGAAATCCGGGAGTTCTGCGACCAGCGTTCGCAGTTGAAACCATTGTGCGGCGCAGCGTTGCCGAGGGAAAGACTTTAAAATGAAGAAGTTCATCATCACTGGCGTTCAGATGCGAAACAAGGGCTCTCAAGCAATGCTTTTGTCGCTCTATTATGGGCTTAAAGCCCAGTATAAAGACTGTCAGGTCACAGGGTTCGTATTCAAATATGACGAACTTGAGCAGTACAGTATGAGCCTGCTCCCGCATGATGATTTCACAAGGCTAGTTTTCGAAAATCGCTTGAACAAGGTGCCGATGCTGGCGCCGCTTCTTACTTTCGTAGCGGGCCAAGTTCGCAAAACTAATAAGTGGAACGGCAAGATTGCGGAGATGGAAAAAGCGCTGAAAGAAGCGGACGCAATCTTCGATGCAAGCGGATATACGCTGGGATCAGGCTGGTCGAAAGCAGGCGGCGAGCAACTGCTTGAAACGATCAAACTGGCAAAGCGCTATAACACCAAAATCGTTTTGATGCCGCAGAGCTTTGGCCCATGGGAATGGGGCGAAGATGACGACGCCGAGTTTCTCAAGAAGGTCAAAAAAGAGCTGGCATATTGCACCAAAATCTACCCGCGTGAACGCGAAGGTTTTGACAGTCTCAAAGCGCTCGACCTTGATAATGTCGAGCTGTCAGCTGACATGGTAATCCGGGAAAAACTATTTCCAAAAGCCAGCGACATACTTGCATCGCATAAAGCCGATGAGGCGAATTATCCGGCGAAAGGTTCTGTTGGGTTCATCGTCAATGAAAACCTCTTTCGGTTTGGAGATCCAGAAGCAGCATATGCGCTCTATGCCAAGATGCTGGATCGACTGATCGAGAACGGTGAGACGGTTTACATGCTCAACACCTCCACTGCGGACAAACATTTGGGAGAGCAAATCCTTCTAAAGGCAGCTCACCGCGAAAAGGTGAATATTATCTCTGGCGAGTATGCCAGCCCCGAACTCATCGAGATTATCGGCCGGTTCAAATATGTAGTCGCATCAAGGTATCATTCGATCGTCTTCGCATACAGAAGCGGCGTGCCCGCTGTGATCCTTGGCTGGGCTGCAAAATATGTCGATCTTGCAGATCACTTTGGCCAGCAAGACTACGTGTTCGACATCAGAACTCCGGATGAGGACGGCATCATCGAGAAGATTGACGCGATGGGCTCCGCTCATGACGCAGAATCAAAGAAGATCAGTGAAAGCCTAACCGCAATGCAATCCACTTCGGTGATAGAAGACGCAGGCAAAGCTCTAGAAGGTTGATATCGGCAAGCGAGCCGTTCAGGCGGCTCGCTATTTCGCCCGATTGCTGGGCACCTCAGGGCTAAGTTTTTCGCCACCAACCATCACAATGACCGTGCGCGCGATGATTTGTATATCGAGACCAAGGCTGCGATTTTCGATATACCAAAGGTCCAGAGCGACTTTCTGATCAAGCGAAAGCAGAGTGTTGCCACTCACCTGAGACCATCCTGTCAGTCCGGGGCGAACTGATTGACGCCGTGCGCCCACTTCTCCCAATTCGGCGATGGTTTCGGGCAGCAATGGTCGCGGGCCAACAATCCCCATATCGCCCTTCACCACATTCCAAATACCGGGAAGCTCATCGATCCGTGATCGGCGCAGGAATTTTCCGATGGCAGTGGTTCGCATCTCATCGGGAAGCAAATCCCCGTTTGCATCACGCGTATCGCGCATCGATCGGAATTTGATTAGCTCAAAAGGCTTTGTACCCTTGCCCGACCGCATCTGGCGAAACAGCACTGGCTTGCCTTGAAGAACAAGCACAAGGAGGCCTAGAACCAACAAAACAGGAAGAATTGCAAGCAAGGCAATGAGCGCAATCAGCCGAACGAAAAGCGCAGTCATTGTCGCGCCCCTTCCTGCCCGGATTGTTTTTGCAAAAGGATAGCTTTCATGTCTGCAAATGTATCAGGGAGTGTTGTTGGGTTGTACCCGTGCGCTGACAGTCTTGAGCAATCGATTGCAGGAAACCCATTGTCTAAAGCTCTATGTGGTCCGCTTTCATTGATACGAACCGGTACTGCGCACACATTGGCGATTGTGTGAACCATGTCTTCCAAAGTGTATCGTTCACCCGAAGAAAGGTTGAATTCGCCTTCCAATCGTTTTTGAACAGCTATCAATAGACCTTCGGCAACATCGCAAAGAGACACAAAATCCGCCCCATATTCAGGATTGGTCAGTGTGATAATTTCGTTTCCCAGCGTCATTTCCAGAAACTTTGTCGCGATATCCTTACCAGTCCCAATGACTGAGGAAATGCGCAAGATTGCATGGTCAATCTTATGCTTAGTGCAAAGCTCGCGCGCATAAGCTTCCTGCGCTATCTTGGATGACAAATATAAAGTCCGGCTGTGAGGGCGAATAAGCGTTGCCTCATCTGCACGGTCAACTCCTGGATCATAGATGTTGGCCGATGACGCCATGATGAAATGGCGCACACCTGCTTTTGCAACCGCTTCAATCAGGCGACCTGTTCCCAAAACATTTGTGGTCCAAAGGCTCGTAGAATCCGCATCATTGGTAGGATTTGTATCAATGCTCGCCGCCAAGTGCACAACGCTATCGACACCAGCAAGCGTTTGCCCGAGTGATATTGGGGGCTGAGTGAGATCAAATTCAACCCATTCGCAATTGTCCGGCATTTCCGCAGGCGCGTTTCGTCCCAAAAGCACGATCGAGTGCCCTACAGAAGCTGCGCACTCAATAAATGCCTGGCCAACCGTGCCGGTGCCGCCAGTAACTGCCAATCGCATTAAGTCTGGCCTTCAGACAAGGACGTGTAATCGGCGGGAAGCAATTGCTCTTCAAGGAAACGTACAACGGTACCTTTTGTCAAAGGTGGCTGCTTAATTTCCTCACCGAAAAGCAATTTACGAAGGACCATATCGACTTCGTTGAAGCCCAAAAGCCCGCGCATTGGTGTGGTTCCTGAATAGCGAGCATTGATTTCAAACAGTCGGAAAACCCCATCAGACCCGCGGCGGAATTGGAAATTTGCTGGTCCGTATGGCTGCAATGCCTGCGCAAGATCGCGGACATAGTCCGCGCATTCAGGATAATCGTCAGCATAGGCGCGGAAGGTGTTGCCATCACGCAGATCACGGCGAAGCACGATAGAGGCTTTGACCTCGCCATCAAAACAAAGCGCCCCCGCTGTGTATTCCTGATCATCAGGCCCCGCCCATTGTTGAACGACGAGACCGTCACGGCCGTTTAGTGCAGCATCAAGTTCTGCGCGATTGTTCACCATCGATACCCCAACGGCGCGCGCGCCAATGCGAGGTTTGACGATAAGTGGAAAGCCAATGTCGGCGACAAGCGCATCTATTGCCGCAGCGTCTTCACCGGGCACTGATTTTGGAAATGGCAGGCCGTTTTTCTCAAGCCAGCGCGCCGTAAGCAATTTGTCATCCGCAATGCGAATGATCTCGGGAGAGCTCACAACGATATGCGTGTTGAAACGCTGTTCCCACTCTGCCCTGTTCTCAGCGAATAGCTCAAGCTCGACATCGGTTCCGACCAGTACGGCTGAGGGTTTTTCGCGCTCAAGCATGGCTTCGACGGCAGGTTTGTATTCCGGGTCATTCGCCATAGGCAGCAGCCCGCTTGCATCGCCCCAATATAGGCCTGGTGAACGCGGGTCAGGATCATAGGCAAGCACCTCGTAATCGCGCGATGCTGATTTGAGGCTCTTGATAATGCCTTGACCCAGCACAGCGCCGGCACCTGTAACCGCGATCTTTGTCATTGATAAAATCCGCACAATTTCGATTTGGTGGTGTCCGAAAGGCCGCTTACAGCCTGAATTGCTAAGCAATGCTTGTCAGTGTCGAAGGCAATTTCATGCGTTGAAACGGACACCTTATCGTTTTCAATCTCAACCATCGTCCAAGACGGCCCGCTTTCGCCTTTGCTGCGTGGCTGCCCGACCGAATCCACCACATGCACTTGTGTGCCATAATCATCGCGATAGTCTCGTGGACGATGCAAATGTCCGAATATTCCCGCCTGAAATCCACGTTCGCGAAGGATTTTGGCAGCCCTCGCCTGGACCTCTTCATTAGATAGGTAGGTCCAGTCACCATATCCAAACGGATTGGCATGAGCGAATAAAACGCCCCCTGCTTCCCATTCCTCGATCCAATTTAGCTTTGATGGCCATTCCTCGCCCAGCTCGCGCCAAGTCCATTCTACCGATTCTTGAATCCAGTCAGGCAGCCTGTCGAAGTAGGCTGAGTTCTGCGTATCCAAATCGACATAAAGTTGATCGTGATTGCCGCCGATCAACAATGCCCCATCTTGCTCAATCGCTTCGATTGCGAGGGCCCTGCATTCGGCCGGATCAACGCCATAAGTGAACATATCACCCAGAAGCAGCATCTGGTCAAAGCCTTCGGCGCGCGCATCAGCGAGTGCCTTACGGAACGGCGCCGCTGCCGAGTGGACATCACTGATGACAGCGATACGCATGGTCAAAATGTCGTCCCAAACGTCCAGATCAGATCGAAGCCTTGCTTGTCGATCCCCAGCCAAACTTGCGCATGAATTTCTCTTTCAGCGTTAATTGGCGCGGGACGCCGACATAGTAATCAGCGGCTTCATAGTAGAATTGAACTGAGTCACCATAACGGCGTCGAGCGTGTTCGGCATAATCGACCTGGTTGTAAACACAGCCTGCCACATTGCTTGAACCAAGCATTTCAAGCGTCGCGCGGAACTGGTCAATCGTCGTGTTACCCCAGCGAGCGACCAGAATTGTGTCATCGGTGTAGTCGCACATTGAGCGAGCATCGCGCACCGCCAGAACAGCAGGAGCGTTAACAACCACGAGATCAAAACGTGACTTTAAATCCTCTACCATGCGGTGGAATTTCGAAGAGCTCAACACAGCTGCGGGTTCTGCGACAGGGGCAGACGCGCTGAGCAATGCAAAGCGGCTGAGCATGTCTTCATCTTCAGGCTTTGTGACAAGATCCACGCCTGTGGAAGCGTCAAGCACTTCTGGATCTTCGGGCGCATTGAGAGCCGGAAGATCAACCTCGCCGCGCACAACATCCATCAATTCAGGCGCATTGATGTCCTTTTGAATCATCTGGAGAATGCCTGACCGACGCAAATCGAGGTCCAAAATGACCGCGCGCTTGCCCATGGAAACAGCGGCAGCAGCCAGTGTCAATGCAACGACCGATTTACCGTCTCCAGGCAATGGCGATGTTACCAGCACACTTTGCGACTGCGTTACCGGCATCAGAGCCCGAACCTCGGAATACATCGAGCGAGAGACTTCTGCGAACATCGATTGAGGCTCGTTGAACACTGGGCTTTCGCGCAGCTTCGGAGACACGCCCTCATCAAGCATGGGCAGCATCCCGAAGACCGGCATTCCGAAGAATTTGCGGATTTGCTGCACGGTGCGCAGGCGGTCATCAAGCATGTCGATCATAAAGGCGATGATCATGCCAAGAATGGCCGAGCCGATGAGAGCAATCAGCGTTGTTTTCAATGGCGAAGGTGAGACAACTTCAGTGTTGGGTGTAGCTGGCGAAATGATGTTCGACGTCACACCCTCGACAAGTTTTTCAGATCGGACACGTGTGATCCGATCTGCAACTTCCGCGACCGCTTGCGCGCTTGTTACGGCTTCGCGCTCAAGTTGCTCCAGCAAGGGGGTATTGCTCGCGTTTTGATAGGCCTTCGATGTGAGCGAGGAGACAACCGATTGAAGCTGGCCTGCGCGCGCCTGATCGCGTGCTGCATCTGCTCGCGCCAATTGCGCCATCCGGGCGCTTTCTGCATTTGCTTGTTCTTGAGCCGCTGCGCGTGCCGCCGACTGTTCGCGTGACAAGTTGGACTGCACAGTCTGCAATTCACTACGAACCCTTGCGACTTCGGGATAGCCATCACCGTATGTCTGGGTAAGACTTGCAAGCTGAGCGCTCAATTGAGCTTCTTGGCGTTGCAGTTGTTGGACGGCTGCATTGGTTGCACCCGCAGTTGAACGAATACTAGCAGCGCTCGCAACACCAGCGCTGGCAGCTGATGCGCCTGCGCCGCGTGCAGTGGCAGATGCTGCTTCGGCTGCAATGCGGTTAATCTGGGCAAGGTCTTCCGCGCCGCCGGCACCAACCAGCATGCGATTTTCGACACGGAATTGAGCCAGGGCATCGGCGGCTTCTTTGGCAACGACAACACGTTCCTCTCGCTCAGCTCCCAAGTCATCAAGCAATTCCTGCCGACGCGCCTCGCTTCGAGTTCGCTTGAGGTCGCGCACCGCTGCTGGAAACGCGTTTGCAATTTCTGCGGCCATTTCTGGCGACCGGGCAGTAGCCGTCAGCTCAATCAAATCCGAACCATCTTCAGATTCGACTCTCGTCATCTCAAGCAAGGTTGAGACTGCTTTGTTAATCTGTTCGGCTTCGCTGCCAGAAGGAGCACCCCCCATTTCGTCGTGAAACGCTTCGTTTTCGTGCAACTCCAAAGATTCAACCACTGTCTGAGCAGAATTGCGTGATCGGTAAAGCTTGCGCTCGTTCGCAAGGCGCTGCGTGTTACGCGCTAGAACGTCAGCTTGGTTTGTGCCGGTATCATCAATCAACTCGACCTGGATGTTGGCTTTTGCCTGATAGAGGTTAGGCGAAAGCAATTGCCAGGCAAGCGTCGCAAGCGTCACCGCGGCAACAATACCGAGAATAAGCAATTTGTGACGTTCAAAGATGCGCAGCAAATCCTGCAAGCCGAACTGTTCAGGCGAAAGAGACTGCGGCTGCTGTTGTTGTAGCTGCTGCGTCAGATACCCTCGCCGTTGACTGGGAAGATTTTCCCGAGGCTGATTGAGGGCTAGATCGTTCACGAGCGTTCTCCATTCATTGCCGTCAAAAGGGCGCATCCCACGGCAAAATTCCAATCGTTCAATACAAGAAGCAGGGCACCTGCGAAAAGGGCTATTGCGGAGCTTTATGGTCCCTCTTGAGACTACCCCTTTAGGTGGATACCCATTTCCTAAGGAGCCTAAGCGATCAGGGAAGTATAGAGATTACAGTGCTTTGTGGCTGTATTCTCGATCGAAAAGTCCGCGCTACGAGTAATCGAGCCCTGTGATAGTTTACCATAAAGGTCTGCATCACACAGGATCTCAATGATGCGCGAAGCGATTGCGTTGGGATCGCCCAGTGGCGCTTTCAAACCGTTCACATCATCTGCCACAAGCTCACAATTGCCGGGCACATCAGTTGCAACAATCGGCAATCCTGAAGCCATCGCCTCGAGCAAGGTAATTGGCATCCCTTCATACAGCGAGACATTCAGATAAAGATCGCTCGATGCCATAAGCGTAGGAACATCTGATCGTTCGCCCAAAAATTCCACTATTCCGCTCAGATCTTCAGCTGCAACACGGCTGCGCAAACCCTCTAAATCTGCGCCGCCTCCTGCTATCTGGAATATGGGGCTTGGATTATCTGGCCCAGTTTTCTGTAAGGCTTTGGCCGTGTCGATCAGCAGAGCATAATTCTTTTGCTCGCTGATAGTACCAACCGACAAAATGTGCGGGGGTTTCTGAGGTGCAGTGCGGTGCACACTTTTTGCAAATGATCGCCCAGCAGCGTTTGGGATCCGGACAATCGGCTTCGTTACGTATTGGCTCAGGACGGCTTCTACATCAGCTCCAATCGCGACATAAGTGTCCGTCAGCCGGTCAAACATGCGGAACATCTTAGGTGAAAATGGTAAGCGCGTGTTGTGATGAGTGAGCACTCGTGGAGCTTTGATAAGTCCCAGCGCAAGCATTGGTAGTGCCCGAACAGTGTGAGCGTGCACGACATCTGGCGCGAAATCTTTTAACGCTTTTCGCATCGCTCTAGCGCCTTCGATTGGGCCTCGGTTTGCTGAAAGGCCGAGCGAAATGAATGTTCCGCCCGCAGCCTCAATCTCGCCAATCATCCGCGCTTCGGTTTCAGCCGAATTTCCAACGGTTTCAGCATCACACAGCGCAATCACCAATGATCGATTGCCTGCGTGCGAGAATTCGGCAGAAAGCCCTGTGACGAGAACTTCCGCTCCGCCCGAAGTCAAGCTGTTGGTAATCGAACAAATCTTCACATTGCCCCCCGATGTGTTCTGCCCCCGGAGCAGTGAAACCTCAGGCGATAAAGCCGGTTGGTGAATAGAGCGCCTTTGCCGCAGGCGTCAGGTGTATGTCGAACAATTCCTGAACCCGCGCATCTTCCGCCGGTCCCAGATAGTCGGTGTATCCCGCCACCTTGCCCCGGCGCACGCGAGAAGCATCGGCATCCTCGCGGTTGTAGTCATGGCCTGGAATTCCCGTCTGCTGCTCTTTCTTACGCATTTTATCGAATTGCGCTTTAGCAACAGCATCATCGAGCACTTGCTCATCAACCGCAATGCCGAGGAAGTGGAGGACACTGCGCACCACACTGTGGGTGTCGTCGCTTAGCTCTTCGTAACTGATTGTGAGTGCGTCGCGGTTCACCAAGCCCGAAGCCCAGCCATTGTGATATTCAGCGATCGCTGCTGCGCCATACGTTTCATCTTCTAGGAAAGCGGCAATATCCCCTTCGAAACGGTGTTTGTGTTTGGTCTGATGGAAATAGGAAGACACCAACACATCACGGGGATCACGCACCAACATGACAGTCCTCTTGCCCGCGAACAGATCTTCTCGATAGTCGCGATGGCTCACGGCTATCATCGGCAGGTTCTTGGTTGCCAAAGCCTCGGTCGATGGAAGACCGCGCTCCATATCCAAGTCGAAATTGGGCAGGACTTTGAATGTTGAACGCAAATCAGGCTCAAACCCGAGATCATAAGTGCGCGCGAGGTATAGCGACATCAGATAGCGCAGCCATGTTCTACCGCTTTTTGGATAAGACACGAGATATGCATCCACCATGCCCAACATGGTCTGCAATCGCGCATCATGATTGGTGCGTTTAAAGCGACGCACACGTTCTTTCAGGGCCGTAAGCATTGGCATCAAACTCCGCTAATTTCCCGGTGTGGCCTCTTCGAGAAGACTTTCGATCATATCGGTCCAGCGTTTGCCGATGATCTCTGGCACAAATCTCTGACTTGTTTCTTTTGCGCGCGCTCCAAGCGTTGAGCGAAGGGTCTCATCACCCAGCATTCGATCGAGCTCTGTTGCCATCGCATCCACGTCATTGGCACTAACCAGCAATCCATCATCGCCATGCGTAATCATGTCTTCAGGACCGAAATCGCACCTGAATGAAATGCACGGTAGGCCTGCGGCCATTGCCTCTCCAAGGACAAGTCCCCAACCTTCGTAGCGTGAACTGAGGATGAAACCGTCTGATCCCTCGATCCACTGCCCTGGTCTGTCTGTCACACCGGGCATTTCCACACAATTGTTCAACCCCAGAGTATCGCGCAATTTCTCGAGCGCTGCCCTTTCTGGACCCTCTCCCCAAATGCACAATTTCCAGTCGGGATGCAGGGGCGCAACTTTCCCAAAAACTTCAAGCAGCATGTCGAAGCCTTTTTGATGAGTTAGCCTTCCGACAGCCGTGAGCACTTTGATTTCGCCGGAATTCAAGCTGGCACTGGGAATGGCACTGGCCCATGCTGCCATATTGGGTATGACCCAAGAACGCTTACGCATGTTGGCTGGGAAACACTCCATCGCGCCGTTCGTCATCGTGACGAGCCCAGTTGCCATCGGGTATGTCTTGCGACGCAACCAATTCCAAACTTTACCTGGATTTTGCTGAACGGGATTGTTCCGTTCCGAAACGATCACCGGAATGCCCAATTCCTGAGTTGCGAGAAGTGTTTGAACGTTGGTCCGCGTTAGGAAACTGATGATGAGATCAGGTCGCGTCGTTTCAAAATGCGTCCGTAAATCTGCGGTGCGCAGTCCAACTTCTTTAAGAGCATTGATCCGGGCGCGGCGGGCCACTGGCCGCGAAAGATAGGTATATTTCACTCTTGGATCAGGCGCGTAATAAGGTGGCAATTCACCGGTTTCAAACGTTACAATTTCAACATCATGACCGCGTTCGGCTAGCCTTCCGGCGACGAATGTAACAACATGTTCAGAACCGCCCGCGCGCAATCCGGGCAAGACGAAGGATATGCGGCGGCGGAGATCTGACTCTTTGCCAAGTGCATCAAAGCGAGAGTGCGCGACATCGTTCACAGCGCTCGTGCCTCTTCATCCTTCGGGGCGTAGAAACCAAATCGAAAGGCAATCTCAAGCGCGATGACAGTCAAAGCCGAAAACGCGATGTGGGCATAGTTGGCACCAACCGCGCCGTAAATCGGCAAGGCATAAAGAGCGACAGCAAAGAACGTTAGTGTCGCAAGGACAGCGATTGCCAAAACGATTGTTGGGCGGTTCATAGCAAGCATAGTCGACCGCGCAGGCGCACCAATCATGATAAACATCACCGCAACCAACTGGGTCAGAAGCAACGGATAAACAAGTTCAAAGTCAGCGCCAAAAGCCCATTCAACCAACGGCTCCCCGACAAGCCAGGTGCCAGCAATCAGCACAAGCGCAATGGAACCCAAAGCTGCTTGAATTTTGAACTTGATACCGCGCACATCCTCAAATTGCTTACGTGCCCACATGCGGGACAAATCGGGATAGATCACAGCTTGGACGTGCTGCCCAACTTGCTGCGCGACTTTAGCGAACCGTTTAGCAATATGGTAGAACCCGGCAGCTGCAGGGTCAGCAAGTGCCGCGACGAGCAGAGTATCGGCCTCTTGAGTGAGAGTGCGCAAAGCGCTTGACGCATTGGTTGACCAGGCAAACCCCATGAATCCCGGGAAACGCCGGGTCATGCCTGCAATTCCCGCTTTAAACGGGCTGGAAACGCCCATCTTTTGCAATGCGAGTTTAGCAAGCCAGGCGAACAACGCAGTATCGATCAATTGGGCCGCCATCCATATCGCGAGGAAAGTCGCAATATCTGCGCCCGAGAAATAGGCAGCACCGGCCATTATTACGCGCAAAACGGCTGAAAACAGTTTGAAATAGGCAAGCCGTTTGAACTGTCCTGCCATCCTCAAAGCGGCAGTTGGCATGCCTCGGATATTAAAGGCGATCGCCGGCGCAAAGACCGCAAGAAGGTAAAAATAGGTGTAATCTAATCCCACGTATGGGAGCAGAAAGTAGCCAGCTCCCAGCATGACTGCAGCGGCAAGCAATGCGCATCCTGCATCGAGCAAAAGCCCGAACAAGAACAATTGGGCCATTTTCGTGGCGTCGCCTTCGACATCTTCCTGAGTGCCAAACCGGATGAGCGGCTGCCAACTTTCAAATCTCACGAAACGTTCGCAAATCCTCCCGATGGTAAGCACAATGGCAAGCACACCGTAAGCCTCTGGTCCAAGCGCCCGCGCTGCGATGACTGTACTGACAGCCATAAGGCCTGCAACCGCAATGCTACCGGTGAGCAAATGCGCGATACTGCCAAGACGCGATCGCAGCATCTCATTGGCAAACATCCCTGCCACTCTGTCTTGAATGCTCCGCGCCATCAGCTTCGCTGCCATGGTCGGTACACAGCGTCATAAGTCGGATAGATCGCAAAAAAGGTGCTCATCGCGAGCAAAACCGGCATGATCCACTGACGTGAATACATGTGCGGGATTGAAAATGTGTAGACCATGAACACCGCGACAACGGCCAATATCATCGCACCTTCGGGTCTGCTCTTGGATAGCGCAGACAAGGCCCCAGCGACAAGCATAAGCAACAGCATCAAAAGCCCGACAAAAGCAAGCACACCGCCTTCGTTCCAGATCAGAAGATGCAATTCATGAACTGGCGCACCGTGAGGGCTTACGACGCGGTATTGATCCACTCCCAGTCCCACCAGAATATTGTTGTCTGCCATTTGCCAAGCTTCAGAGATCAAATCTGCGCGGTCTGTAAAAGTCCCCGCTTCATTCAAATCACCTGATGTAAGTGCGCCTGCAACGCGGGTTTCAAAAGCTTCAGGCAAAGGAGCGCCAGAAGCTACAAAGAGGAACACGCCCACAACTCCAGCCATCGCGAACTTTGCAAATTGGTTGAAGCCTGAAAAAACGAGATAAACCCCGGTTGCGACAACCGCCGCAGCAAAGCCGGTAAATGATCCACTCGCCAGCAATCCCCAAGCCAGCACTATTCCGCAAATCAGGCCAAGACCCGTCGGGATCGTTTTGTTGCGGATGCAATAGAGCAGCATGGGAAACGCAAACGCGACCATCGCACCATTCGGATTTGGCTCCCCGGTCATTGCCCCTACGCGGCCATTGCCTGTGAGAAACCCATCTCCCATCAGTTCAAGAGTATCGGTATGATCAAACAGCAGGCTGGCTGAGACACCAATAATCTGGGACACTACGATCCCAAGAACGAACAGCGCCGGCAAACGCCGGGTTACGGTGATTTGCTGCCCCATAAGAACCATGGGAACCAACAAGAACGCAAACAGATACTGTGCTGCCACAATCAGCCATCGCTCCATAACGCCGTTGGCTATGGTGCTGAGCAATAGGCCTGCCAGCATCAGCGCAAGCCCAGAAATCCAGAAAACCGTCATCGATCCAAAGGGGCGCGTGTTCAATTCCCCTCGAAACAGCATCGCGCACACCACGAACGTTATACCAATATCGCTGAGGGTCAGATTGATATCGCCGACTCTTAAAATGCTCCATCCGCAAAGGAAAACGGCAACAAAAAGTATAAACCTTGTGATGCGTGTTTGAGAGCCAGCGCTCATCTGGCCAAGATGGTCTACGCCATAGACGGGATCTGGGTAGTACTGCCCGTGATCATCGTGCATTTCAGGCGCATCATTTGCGCCGGTTCCTTGTTCGTGAGTTTGCTGGGTAGCCATGTCTGATGCGTGTTTGCCCGGTGGAAGGCCCTGTTACAATTGCGTAGAAGGACGATAGCCTGCGCATTGGGGCTATCACTTCGTAGCAGTTATTGGTCAGGCGGATATACCAAAGATACCTTGCGGCAAGTGGCACTAATATAGGATTTTACACGCTCCACCATTCTGTACCACCGTCAGGAAACTCGCCCCATGTCCAGCCTAGAGACCCGAGCAAAGCCTCTAAAGCTGATCTATGTCGCAGGCTATGGGCGCAGTGGCACAACCTTACTGGATATTGCGGTCGGCCAACAAAAAGACGTGTTCGCCGCCGGCGAGGTCACAGCATTGCCGCGCCATGTTTGGGAATATGACGAGTTTTGCGCGTGCAGGGAAACGGTAAGCGCGTGCGATTTTTGGGGTCAGGTTGTCACTCGATGGCAAAAAACCAATCCCGACTTTGAAATGCGCGAATACGGCAATTTGTTGGATCGGTCTGAGTTTCTATTCAGCCTCAAACGACTATTTTCAAAGTTGCTGCCAAACAAAGAGTTTAAGGATTACAGACGCCTGACAGGCTCTTTGTTCAAAGAAATCGCAGACCAAGCAGGCACCAATATCATCCTCGACAGTTCAAAATTGCCGGGCCGTGCATCAAGCATTCATGCCGATCCAGATATCGAAATATATCTCGTGCATGTCGTACGAGACGGGCGCGGTGTCGCGTGGTCAATGATGAAACCGTACAGCATCAAAGTGGAAGAAGGCATCCAAAAGGAACTCAAACCTAAGCCTCTATGGTTTACAGCGGCGCGCTGGTTTGTGGTCAATATGGGCGCAGAAATCATGCGTTGGCGGCTTCCCAAAGCCCGAAGCATCCGTGTTCGGTACGAGGATTTCGTGGCAGACCCCGAAGCGACTGTGAAAAGGATTATGGCGCTGGTCGGTGAGGAATACGTACAACCCGATCACGGCGGCGAGGTCATGAAGCCTCAACATCAAGTGGCTGGCAGTCGCCATCGCATGAAGGATGAATTGATCATCAAGAAGGATGTAAGCTGGAAGGCGAAAATGCCCAAAGGCAAGCAGACCCTGTTTTCGCTCCTGACGGCTCCCTTGCTTTGGCGATACGGATATTTCGGCAAATCCAATGACGAAGGTCTGACCAATGGGGCGCAGGATCCATCCATAGCCCGGAAACCGGCATGATTGCCGCAGGCTTCATCCGGTCTGAGGTCTGCCGAAAAAAGGCCGTTTTAGCGCTTAGCGGCGCCATTTCAATTGGACTGACCGGATGTGTCGAAGCGGTTGAAGCAGCTCCGCCCCCTCCCCCGCAGCCAGTCTCAGGTGAACTCGCATTTCCCGGTGCCATGGGCCACGGCGCAGGTTCAAAAGGCGGTCGCGACGGTAAGCTAATCTATGTCACTACCCGTGAGGATTCCGGCAACGGTTCATTGCGTGCGTGCCTGGTCGCGAAAGGCCCGCGCGTCTGTGTGTTTCGCGTGGGCGGTGTCTTCCGATTTACCAAACGCCCGCCCGTCATAAAAAACCCCTACCTGACTATTGCAGGCCAGACCGCGCCGGGCGGCGCAGTGGTCATTGCTCATGACGGCGGAAATTCAGCGCGCACTCCCCTCCTCATCAAAAACACACATGATGTGATTGTTCGGCATGTCCGGGTGAGGTTGGACCGCCTGAGCGCCAATCGCAAAAGTGATGACGCGGTGACAATCGAGAACAGCAGCAAAGTGATCCTCGATCATATTAGCGCGAGTTGGGCCAGCGATGAGTTGGTCAATGGATATGGTGACAACGATGAGATCACCATCAGCAATTCCATCTTCTCCTACGGCATTCCGCGCCATGATAAATGTGCTTTGCTCGCCAGCGATCCGAAGGATTCGCAGCGTTTTAGCTTTGTAAACAATATCTGCGCACACAACGGAGATCGCAATCCTGACATCAACTTCCCACCGGGTTCCTGTGTCGAAGTCGTCAACAATGTTCTTTACAACGCGCAAAGCCAGTTTGCCGAAGTTTGGGAGCAGTTTGGCGGAACACCTGTCTCAATAGTTGGCAACACTTTTGTGCTCGGCCCCGATGGCAGCGCAAACACACAAGGCATTGCTCGCAACGATGTTGCTGCCAATGGCGAGGCTCAAATCTACCTGTGGGACAATGACTTTCTTGGCGATTTCCGACACGTCTCATCCTCGGCTAGCAGCCGGCAAGTTGCAACCTCGCCGTGCGCACCGACTTTTGAAGCAAAGCCAGCCTTAACCGCTTTCAATGATGTCTTGAATGAAGCAGGCGCCTGGCCACGCGATACAATCGATGCAAGAGTGGTAAGCGATATCCGCAGTCGTGCAGGAAAGATCATATCGCGTCCAGGAAGCATTGAGCCTGTTGCTGATGTCGCACCCTACCCCGATGTTGATCTTGATGGCATGGACGATAGCTGGGAAGCCGCGCACGGCTCAGATCCTGCGCTTGCCGATGCATGGGAAGATGCGGACAAGGATGGCCTTTCCAATTTCGAAAACTTTCTAACGTATCGCGAAAGCCTGATGCAAAAGGGCGAAGTGTGATGAACGCGGTCAATGCCGCAGAAGATTTTAGTGCCAAGCAGTCGGTTCGCACGACCATCTGTTACCCATTTGCAGGGGACAGTATCGGTGGCAGCCACATATCACTACTTGGCTTGCTGGAACGGCTTGACCCTGCGCAATTCCGCATTGTGATTGTACCTGAAGTGCCCAATGGAAAAATTGCGAAGCATTTTGGTGCCTTCGAACAGATCACAGATCCCGCATCCCCCGTTACTTCCTTCACACCAGGTGAAGCATTCAGCGCGCGTAAGTTTCTGCGCACTTTGACCGGTGTTTCCCCACGAGCGAAGTTCCTGCGTGAGCAAGGAATTGATATAGTCCACACCAATGATGGCCGCACCCATGCAACATGGGCGATGGCCGCTCGCATGGCAGGATTGCCTCTCATCTGGCATCACCGCGCCGACCCTACTGCAATGGGGCTCAGACTGTTAGCGCCCGCATTGGCAACGCGGGTTCTAACCGTCTCGAGTTTTTCCTTACCCAAGGCCAAATTCTGGACGGCAGCGCATAAAGCTCAGGTGGTCCACAGTCCATTCGACACAAGCATAACTGTCAATCGCGACGAAGCCCGCGCTCAATTGTTGCGCGAAGAAGGTTTGCCCGACGATGCCTTGCTGCTCGGTTTTTTTGGCAGCTTTGTGCCCCGCAAACGTCCTTTGCTATTCGTCGATTCGATTGCTGAGCTTCGCAAGAGACTTGAGCGTCCCGTTTTCGGATTGATGTTTGGCGAAGCTAAAGTCCCGGAGATGGACACGAAACTGCGCGATCACATAGCTGCGACTGATATGCAGAATGCGGTTCGAATAATGGGGTTCAAGAGCCCGGGGTATTCCTGGATTGGTGCATGCGATCAGTTGATCGTCCCAGCGGTTGGAGAGCCTCTGGGACGTACTTTGGTTGAAGCGATGTTGGTTGGAACGCCGGTTGTGGCGACCCGCTCAGGTGGAAATCCTGAAGCGCTTAAAGACGGCACCGGTGTGCTGGTCGAGCCGGAGAACGCAGGAGCGTTGGCTACAGGTGTGGAGAGCTTGCTTGCGAATCCAGACGACGCAGCACGAATGGTCGAGAGCGCTATGCCATCAGCGCGCGACCGCTTTAGCATGGAACGCCACGTCTCTAGCGTGATGCAAGTTTATGATGAGCTTGGCAGGTAAACTCGGTTGCGTACTCCCAAAAGGAAAACACGCAGCCGAGCCTAAACCTTAAAACCGTATTCGCGCTGTCACGCCCACACGAAAGCGTTCGAATTCCTCGAACACATCATCACTAGTGCGTTCAGACACACTGGCATCAGCAATCAGCGAAAGATTCCGATTGGCAAGGAACTCAACCGCAATGTTAGGCCCATATGTCTGCTCTTGAATTCCGGACCCGATAAAATTTGTATCGCGATATCGGATACCGACGCGGCCATAGAAATTGTGACGCATCTCAACCTGACCGGTGATCCCCAAGCGAGTATCAGTGCGAGCCTGAGCACCTGCACGGAATGTCGCGACATCGCCTCGGAATGCATCGAGAACAACGGCTGCGCGCCGATCGAGCAAGAGCGAGATTGACGCATCAACTGACAAACCACTGCGCGAGTTAAGCCGCGCATCTTGAGGGTCGAATTGAAAAACACCCACACCAACACGGCCGCGAATGCGATCGCTGTCAACGAAGCTTAACCCTAGCCGGCCACCATATGTTGTCGCATCGCGATCCGGATCAATCGCCGTGGGAGGAAGTGTAAAATCGCGATAGGTGGCAAAGCCGGTAACCGTTGCATAAAGCGGACCACTCAAGCGGTAACCAACCGTTGCACGACCACCAAATGACGTGAAGTCGCGGTCGTCATCAATTGCGGAGACTGCATCAAGCTCACGGACGACCGCCTCGACATCCAAAAGGATCCGGCCGCCCTCATTGCGATAACGCAAATTAGCAAACAGGTCATCGATCAAACGGGGACCAGGGCCAGCTGCGTTGCGCGCTTCGGGATCACCTCGGTCCTCTGCCAGCCGCGCATAACCGACTTGCGATTGCAAGCTTTCGCCCTGGCTAGGGCTGTAAGTTACCCCAAGGTCTGCACCATAGGTGTCCGAATTCTCCGTCGACAAATCAACAAAGCGCGAGAATTGCCCGAACCCGTTGAGGTTTACGCGGAAATCGTTCTCTCCCAACTCAACGCCGATTTCAGGACGGACGATCAATTCCAGATCCTCAACCTCATTACCCGCGATATCGGCAAGCACGTTGCTGTCATACCTCGCGGTGGCATTGACGCTTGGCGTGATCTTGAGCGAGCCGGCCGTGATTGGATCGATTTTGAATTCGGCATCCTCGCCATCAACCAACGGTGCAATTGTGGTTTGGCCCGCTGCTTGTGTCGAAATACACAAGGCTGCGCCCAAAGAAAGAATTGAGGCGGCGCGCAATGCCGCAGTTTTTTTCCGCATCAGAACCACCGTTCAAAAACACGAATGCGATCACCAGGCATCAGAATGTCGTTTTCCGTCGCCTTTTTACTGACCGCAGCTCCGCCTTCATTGCGGATCACTTCAACTTCTTTGGTATTGGCGCGATAGGTGTATCCACCAGCCTGCGAAATTGCTTCAAACACGGTCATGCCTTGGCGATAGGCGATTTCGCCAGGATTGCGAACTTCGCCCAATATCGAAAGCGGCCGCAATTCGAGTGGCTGAACAGTTACGTTAGGATTTCTCAAAATCTCTTTTGCGACCAGAGCACTGCGCAATGCCGCCTCCGCTTCACTATACGTCATCCCGCTAATGCGGACCTGCTGGATTAGCGGCAGCGAGATCGAGCCTGTTTCATCAATAGTGTAATCGCCATTGACGTTATCGAGATCCTGTACCGCGACACGGACTTTATCGCCCGGACCAACACGCAATTGGGTTGCGCTGGCGCTTTCGAGTGGCGGCAAACCACCGGCACCGCCGGTGCAAGCTGTCATTGCCGAAAGCATAATCGCTGCGGTCGCTGCTTTTGTGATGTTTTTTGAGAACGTGCGCATAGCATCGCCCCTCCTTTGCTTGCTTGAACCTAGTATCGAACGGTTCTTTCAAAATTCCAACAATTATGCAGCATCAGCGCGTTTTTGCACCTCAAGCCACGGTGATAAGTCTCGATCCAACAGGTCCCCTAGCAACGCAACATCATCGGCATAAAAATCGGCCAAGTGCGCGCGCATCTCGGGGGAAAATGCAGGATACTGAATTTCGCGCGCAAACAGATCGCGCGTTGATTTGAACAAGGATGAGTTACGAAGAGGCTTTATCAATGGCTTGATCGGGGCAAGCACTTTGCGAACCGGCAGTGGGAGCAGCTCTTCAGAGCTGTCATTCTGGCGCTTCTTGGCGAATTCTGCGTCGAAATGCGGGTTGGCGCCAATGTGCTGCCATACTTTCTCGAGTGTCTCTTCTGGCCGTTGTTTGACGTCTTCAAAGGTGAAACACAAAAATTGCTCTTTTGGGAAAAGCTCAAACCAGCGCTTCATGTGTTTGCCGTACAGACCGCCATTGAGAAACCGTGGCTGCGGATTGTCGAGCGACATCATGTAGTCTTCCGGAGGCCCTTTTACGACACCGCGGCGATAGACCATTTTGTAATCCGAATAGGCCCGATCAATAGGATTGCGAAACTGCACAATCAGTTTTGCATTCGGGTATTCGCGCTTGATATGTTCGGCAGCCTCAGGTGGCGCGAGATAATCGGCGGTCTTCTCCCCCCATAACGCACCTTCTGGCTTTTTAGCAGGGTACAGATCACGATACCACTGCCAGCCCTTTTTGTGATCGCGCGTGAAAAAATGCGGCTCGATCCCGGGCACAAAAATATCGGGATGCTGGCTCATTTGCGCTTGCACCCAAGTCGTCGCCGCTTTCATCGCCCCAATGACGATAAAGTCTATGTCCGGTTTTGGATGCGCACTCATATTCACCTCTTGCCTTCAAGAGTGTTGAGCACATTGACCAAAGCGCGCCCAAAAGCAGCAGTGTCTTCTCGGGTAAGCGTGTGATCGACCTGAAACATGATCGTGCGCGCGGCCATTTCATGGGAAGCGGCAAGATCGCCATCGCGACGGACTTCGAGATCGGAGAAAGCACCCTCACGGCTCATATCGGGGCACGATCCGCTTCCACACGCAATACCTTGCGCCATTAAAGCGGCCAACACGTCGCTGCGTGCGACCCCTTCCGGCATTTTGGCCGGATCGAGCAGGACATAACACTTATAGAAAGCGTGAAAGGCATGATCGGGCACATTCATGCCGCTCACGGCGGGGTGTTTTGTGGCTTCTTCAACAAGCGCACAGGCATTTTCGCGGCGCTGCGCAACCCATCTATCAAGTTTCGCCAATTGCGCGCGGCCAATAGCCGCCTGCATTTCGGTCATGCGGAAATTGCTGCCAAAGTTATCGATGCAATACCGGAATTCACCGGGCGCTGAATTCGATTTTTCCTTTAGGCGAATGGGGTCTTTGCCATGGTCTTTATAGGCCCAGGAGCGGCGCCATACGCCTTCATTTTTCATGACGAGCATACCGCCTTCGCCGCCGGTTGACATGATCTTGTCGGTGCAGAAAGAGAATGACCCGGCATCGCCAAACGATCCGACTTTTTGCCCGCGCCACATTGCGCCATGCGCCTGTGCGCAATCCTCGACTAGAAACAGATTATGCCGTTCGGCAATCTCGCAAAGTCTGTCCATATCGCAGGGCTGCCCTGCCAGATGAACACAAGCAATTGCTCGCGTTCTTTCACCAATCACCCGTTCAACAGAAGCTGGATCGATATTTTGTGTATCGCTTTCGACCTCTGCAAATACGGGAATAGCGCCAACCGCGACGACCGCACTGGTGGTGGCGAAGAAGCTTCGCGCCGGAACGATTACTTCATCGCCCTTCCCTACCCCCAGCGCCCTGAGGGCCAGTTCGATTGACACTGTGCCATTGCTCACTGCGACCGCGAAGGGCACTCCGACATAACTGGCAAACTCTTTTTCAAACGCTTTGTTCTGGTCGCCATGGACCAGCGAATTGACCCGCCCGCTTACAAGGACCTTGGAAACCGCCTCGATTTCTTCGGGATCATGGCGGGGCCAACTGGATTTTGCGTGAGGCATGGTATCGCTGTTGGCCGGACTAAGAGGCGCTGCTTTGGTAGCCATTATCCTTATGCCTCCTCAACCGATTTGAACCGGCGGCTGCGGAAAAACGCATCCGAGCTTGTTACGTAGCCCGCGAGACTTTCGGAACTGCTTGGCAATGTCGTCAAATGGTGGGTGATACGACGCACATTGCTATCATTGCCGGCTTCTACTTCAAGCCCCAATTGCTCAATCGCGCGCGTGATAAACGGGAGCGGAATAGGATTAGACGACGCCTCGAAAATTCCGGGAATGTCTGATTCATCTTGCTCCTCGCAGCTATCAAACAGCTCCTCGAACAGTTTCTCGCCCGGGCGCAAACCGGTAAACGAAATCGCCACATCCACATCAGGTTCAAGCCCGTAAATGCGGATCATGCGCTTAGCCA
The DNA here is from genome assembly GCA_964352245.1 of uncultured Porphyrobacter sp. Lineage (GTDB taxonomy): Bacteria > Pseudomonadota > Alphaproteobacteria > Sphingomonadales > Sphingomonadaceae > Erythrobacter. Next base: position 22,811 of record CAYGQX010000015.1, on the reverse strand, counting down.
GATCGACGATCTTTACCGGTTCTCCCATGTCGAGAACCATAATGCGGCCTCGCGGCGTTTCTTGTTGAAGGGCACGTGATGAGCTTTCGAGGATCAGCTGCACAGCTTCGGCAACGGTCATAAAGAAGCGCTCAATATCGGGATGGGTGACTGTAAGCGGGCCACCAGCGAGCAATTGCTGTTTGAACAGCGGCACAACCGATCCTGACGATCCCAGCACATTGCCAAAACGCACGGTCATAAATCGCGGTGCATCCGGATCATCAACACCGCACAGATCAAGCGATTGCGCATACAATTCGCCAACACGCTTGGTCGCGCCCATCATCCCAACAGGGTTCACAGCCTTGTCGGTGCTCACTTGAACCATTGCGCGCGCGCTGAATTCGGTAACCGCATCAGCAACATTCTTGGTGCCAATAACGTTGGTATGAACGCCTGCGCATGGATTGCCTTCAACAATCGGAACATGTTTGAGCGCTGCTGCGTGATAGACAATAGCAGGCCTATGACGATCAAATGCTCGCCGCACTTCTGTCGCATTGCGGATATTGCACAACTCAATCGAAAGCTTTTGCTCTGGGAAGTCTTCCCGGATCTGCTTTTCGATGTTGTAAAGACCGTATTCCGAGTGATCGAGAAGCACAATTTTGGCTGGTTTGAAACCAGCCAATTGCCGCACAAGTTCACCGCCAATGGTTCCGCCCGCGCCGGTTACCAGCACAGGTTCGCCAGCGATTTGCTGCGATATGGCTGCTTCGCGCAGCTCAAATTCTCGCCGGCCAAGCAGCTCAGAAGTAGAAAGTTTATCAAGATTAGGCGCAGTCTCCCGGCCTAGTAATTGTCCCCAATCATCACCCACACGCGAGACTGTAATACCAAGATCGCGCGCACGGCCTGTAACCGCTGCAATCTCACGCGCGCTCATATTCACGGCATCATCACACAAAACCACTGTTTCAGGACGCCGCCCGCGCTGCTCCAGAATCGCAATGGCCGTAGGTAGGTTTTCAGGAAAACCGAGAACCTGCACGCCATGGATCTGTACAATTGGACCGTCAGCTTCAGGCAAAAGAACACCGACAGCATTGACCGGAGCGCGCGCTTCGGAATTGGTGAATTTGATAATTGATTCCGCCCAATTGGCAGGCCCAACAAGAATGACATTTTTGCGATCGGCTGCGTCTGCATTCTTGCCCGCAACATTCCCAATAGGCAGGTATCGTACCGCCCGCCGAGACAAGCGCATGACCTGCATTGTCAAAAAGCAAAGGCAGAAATGGAACAGGCCAAGCAGCGCGATATCTGCCAAGCTGCGCGGACTGCCGATAGACCACCAGATCGCTGACCATGTAATTGCCAACGCAAATCCGATGTTGAAACCCATCGCCACACAATCCGCGAGCGAGGTAAAACGCCAGCTGCGGCGGTATAGTCCGCTAAGATACAACAGTGCGACAGTAAGAGCGCTGGCAGAGATCGCTAGCAATGGCAGCGTATCAAGCCAGCCCGTCAGTGATACTCGTGGTTGCACAAACGGCAGCAACAAGAAAAACGTACCCGCCACTGCGACAAAATCGAGTGTCATCACTCCGGCAAGCCGAATGACTTTGCGCCACATAAAGGCAGGCACAATGCCAAACGTATCCGCGAACAAGGCTGACCATCTGGTCAACCGTCCTGGACGGTTTACGCTAGCATCCAGATCAGCCGTCGCCAGGCCTTTGCCTGTATCGTCAGCAGGTGTGTTCATAAAGAAACCGCTTTCTTTGCCTTACCATCCGAGCATCAGGGTTGCGCCTGAATGCCGAGAATCCAATTTCATGATTTCTTAATTACCGATGCCTCTTCCACCATGCACTTGCTCTTCAAGCGATTAGCCGGAAGGGCATAACCTGCGATTGACAGCATCAGGGGAGAAAGCGGCTTGCGCGAAAGGGTAAGTGCGGCACTCTCTAAAGGGGAGGTGGCCTCCTCATAATGCGTTTTTATGCGCTCAAGCGAGGCTCATCACTTCTTTCGAATATTCAACCGAATGCGGCTTTCTCTTTGAACTCAATCGCGGCAAAGCGAATGGTGAAAGATGGGCGATATTCCCGTTATAAGGAGCATTTAGTGAAAATCGTCGTTCTATCGAGCCTCGCATTCTCGCTCATCAATTTTCGCGGGCAATTGCTTGCTGAGATGCGCAAGGCCGGTCATCAAGTTGTGGCAGTGGCGCCCGACGATGACCCGCGTGTGCGTGAAAAGCTTGCTGAAATGGGCATTCAGTTTGAAATTGTTCCGATGGCACGGACGGGCACCAACCCGATATCCGATTTGCGCACGATCAGCGCTTATGTCTCGTTGCTCAATCGAGAAGAGCCAGATGTCGTCGTCGCATACACCCAGAAACCTATCATATACGGCGGAATTGCCTGTCGGATTGCAGGGATCAAACGGTATTATGCACTTATGTCAGGGCTCGGCTATCTCTTCAGTGAGGCAGCCGAAGGGCGCAGCCTGTTAAAGAAGGTGTTCTGCCGATTGTATCGATCTGGCCTTGCAAAGGCGCAGCGCATCTTTGTTTTCAACTCAGATGACAAGCAGGACATGCTCGATGCCGGCATCATTGATCCCGATGCTCCCGTGCTTCAGGTGCCCGGGTCAGGCGTTGATCTTGAACGCTTTGTGACGAGCCCGCCGCCTGATTCACCCATCCGCTTCCTAATGATCGGAAGGCTGATGCGTGATAAAGGTGTTTGGGAATATGCCGAAGCTGCCAAAGCCGTGAGCGCAAAGTTTCCAGAAGCTCGCTTTAGCCTAATAGGAAGGCCGGAGCCTGCCAACCCGACAGGCCTAAACGGAGATGACGTTGAGCGCCTCAAACGCGATTACCCCATCGAAGTAATTCCAGAGACCAATGACGTACCAAGCTTTCTGGCTGACAGCCACGTCTTCGTCTTGCCAACATACTATCGCGAAGGGTTGCCCCGCACGATCCTGGAAGCGCTTGCAGTGGGCCGCGCGGTTGTCACAACGAATATGCCTGGTTGCAGAGATGCCGTTTCAAATGGAGATAATGGGTTTCTGGTTGAACCTCGCAGTGCAGAAAGCCTTGCAGATGCAATGCTAAAGCTCACTGCCGATCCGAAGCTTGTGAAGGCCATGGGTGCGCATTCACGGCATCTGGCAGAGACGGTTTATGATGTCCGCCTTGTCAACAAATTGCTCATGGACCAAATGGAGCTTTCCCGCCCCGCCGATGCCCCTGACACAGCTTTTCGGGTTTCACGCCAAGCGCCAAGACGACAAATCCGTGCAGAAGGATCGGCCCTTTGATGCGTATTGCCTTAGTGGGTGCCGTTGACAGCACCGAATGCGCAATGCGCGCAATCTTGGCCTCGAATTTCTGCGAACTGACCCTCGTCGCCACGCTCGAAACAGATTTATCAAAAAGGCATTCCGACTTCTTCGATCTTGCACCGCTCGCTCAAAAGCATGACGTGGAGATGCTCCATGTGCGCAATATCAACGATGACCACGCAATAAAAACCATGCAAGCTGCAAAGCCGGACTATATTTTCGTGATCGGCTGGTCGCAAATATGTCGTGATGAGTTTCTTTCGATCTGTCCGGGCAAGATCATCGGCTATCACCCTGCACCGCTACCTAGAATGCGGGGAAGAGCCGTTCTGCCATGGACGATAATCGAAGACGAGAAAGTCACAGGCGCGACATTATTCTGGATGGATGGCGGAACCGATACCGGAGCAATATTGGCGCAGGAATTCTTCCATGTTGCCCCTCGTGAGACGGCGCGCACACTTTACGACAAGCATATGGTCGCGCTCGAACGGATGATTGGGACTGCTCTTCACGAGCTTTCAAACGAGGCCCCGCGGCGCGATGTACAGGATGAAGCCTGCGCCACCTTTGCCGCCCGGCGCCGACCTGAAGATGGACGGATTGACTGGACCCTTTCAGCTGAAACAATCGACCGTCTTATTCGTGCGGTTGGCGATCCCTATCCAGGCGCATTCTGCGACATTGGTCAGAAGCGCCTCGTTATTTGGGAAGCGAGTTTCACAACCACAGCCCAACATCACGGAACACCAGGTCAAATCGTGGGAATCAGTGATGAGGCTCTAGAGATACTAACTGGCGATGGTCTGATCCGCGCGACCAAGTGGCAACTAACCGGAGACAAACCTTTGCGCATGCATTCAGTATTGGGACGCGATTGATGAGCGGTATTTCACATCTTGGCAAAGTGCTGGTCATTGCCCCTCATCCCGATGATGAGGTGCTGGGATGCGGTGGCACAATGGCGCGGTTAACTGACGCGGGCCACGAAGTTCACGTCGCCGTTGTTACAAAAGGGTATGAACCCGCCTTTCCACAAAGCCTCGTTGCTCAAGTCCGCGAAGAACTCGCCCAATCGCACAAACTACTGGGTGTGACGAAATGTCACTTCCTTGATCTGCCAGCAGCAGCGCTGGACACTATTCCCGGCTCGCAAATCAATGCGGCTGTCGGAAAGGTTGTAGAGGAAGTCAGGCCGGATACATTGTTCATCCCATTTGTGGGAGACATCCACAAAGATCATCAATTGATCTTTGTCGCAGCACTGGTCGCCGCAAGGCCTAGATCGCGCTCTATTCCGAATCGGATTTATGCGTATGAAACACTCTCAGAAACAAATTGGGCCGCGCCCGGCATCACTGAAACCTTCATTCCGAATGTTTTTTTTGATGTTACCCACACTCTTGAACGCAAGTTAGAAGCTTTTGCTTGCTTCAAGAGTCAGGTAAAATCGAGCCCTGATGAACGATCGTTCAAAACGATCGAAGCCCTTGCAACCCTTAGGGGTTCCACGGCTTTTCTTGACGCGGCCGAGGCATTTATGCTTATCCGGGAAATTACATAACACAGCATAACGGACTACACCTTTGGGATAGTTCTTGTGCCAAAATGAGACTCGACATCTAAAGGGGATTTCCCTTAGCCGTCTTTGTCCTCATTACATCGAAAAGCAGAAACAAACGCCGCACGACGGCGACCGTTTGGGAGCGGATTCTTCGGGTCGCAGGGGTTACTCTCGAAGGAGGTTTAAGCGATGGAAAATGGTGCAAGCGTACCAGTCGCAATAGTTAGTAGGAATACTTTGGCCCGTGAGGGCATGCGCAGAATTTTACACGGGGATGTTTTCTCGGTTACCGAATCTCACGATTCAAGCCTGGGACTTCTTGAAAAGACACAGCGGGATGAATGTCCGCGTCTGATCATTCTTGATGAGAATGAAGACGACAACCTTTGCTCGGAAATTGAGCAATTGCAGGAAGAACTTCCTGATGCTCGTCTTGTTGTTTTGAGCAATGATTTTGACTTCGACGCAATGGTCGGTGCGTTCCGGGCAGGCGTTGATGGCTACATCGTCAAGCGGATTGCTTGCGAGCCGCTGATTGAATCGCTCAAGCTCGTCCACATGGGTGAGAAGGTCATGCCTAGCGAACTCGCTTTGGGTCTGCCGCGCCGCTGGGCTCGGGGAACATTGCCTGCAATGTCACAGCGTGAGCTTGTAACCTTGCTTTCAGAGCGTGAGATTGAAACACTTCGCTATCTGATCTTGGGTTCACCTAACAAGGTAATTGCAGGTCACCTGAACATCAGTGAAGCGACAGTTAAAGTTCATGTGAAGGCCATCCTTCGTAAATTGGGTGTACAAAACCGCACTCAAGCTGCGATCTGGGCTGTGAACAATGGTGTTGATCTGAAGAAACCCGAATTGGTGGTTTCGGCAGACGATATGCAGGACAACGCTTCGGACTTTGAAGAACCAAGGCCGATCGCGGTTTAATCAAAACCCCGTATTCAAGGGTTAGACGCTATATCCCGTCCGCCGAAAGGCTGGACGGGATTGTCGTATCTGGCCCCTAACCCACAATCCCAAGGGTGTGTTAGGCAGAATAGGGCAGCCCGCAGGATGGAGCCTGAGGGTTTGACATCACATTGTGATGTGATACATTCATTCCATGAGCACATCCACTATCACACGCGTCCGCGAACTCGTTGCTTCAGGAGAGATAACCAAGGCAGGGTTGGCTCGCGCGTCTGGTCTTCACTCAAACACTTTGCGCGATTGCGCAGAGGAAGATTGGAATCCCACAGCCGAAACTCTCGCCAAGCTGGCTGATTTTCTTGAGGCTAACGATGACCGGCCTGTATTGGTTGGCATCGAAGAAATCATCGATGAAGCGCGCAATGGCCGGATGTATATTCTTGTCGATGATGAAGATCGCGAGAATGAAGGCGACCTCATTATCCCTGCGCAGATGGCGACACCTGCCGCAGTCAACTTCATGGCAACACATGGCCGCGGGCTTATTTGCCTGGCGCTTGACCAGGCTCGCGTCGATAAACTTGGCCTAGAGCCGATGACCCGCAACAACACGGAAAGCATGAAGACGGCTTTCACGATTTCCATCGAAGCCAAAGAAGGCGTCACCACCGGCATTTCGGCAGCGGACCGCGCGCGTACTGTTTCGGTTGCGATTGATGCGACGAAGGGCCCAGATGATATTGTGACTCCAGGCCATGTCTTTCCACTTGCCGCGCGCGATGGGGGGACTTTGGTTCGGGCCGGACACACTGAGGCCGCGGTTGATATTTCGCGTCTTGCTGGCCTCAATCCCAGCGGCGTCATTTGCGAAATCATGAACGAAGATGGGACAATGGCCCGGCTCGATGACCTGATGAGATTTGCCCGTAAGCATGATCTCAAGATTGGCACCATTCGCGATCTCATCGCCTACAGAATGCGCAACGATCACCTTGTTGAGCGCCTTGGTGATCGCAGCTTTGAAAGCGATTATGGTGGGCAATGGCGCCTGATCACCTATCGCAACCGGGTTGAAGACAGCGAAGCGTATGTTCTGCAAAAAGGGCATATTGATCCTGACAACCCCACTCTTGCCCGAGTCCATCCCATCTCTGTTTTCGATGATGTTCTGGGTCAACCAGGCCCGCGCAAACGCACTTTGCAGCGTGCCATGCAGGCAGTTGGCGATCACGGATCTGGCGTTATCGTTATCCTTACAAGCCGCATTGGCAGTAGCGAATGGAGTGCGGACGAAGAAATCCGCAATATTGGCATCGGCTCTCAAATCCTTGCTGATTTGGGCGTGCATGACATGATCCTTCTTTCCAATTCCCGCCCAGAACTTGTCGGTATCGAAGGCTATGGCCTGACCATTTCCGATCATATGCCCATTCCGGAGTGATATAATGGCCCGTTTTTTGATCGTCGAAGCGCGTTTTTACGCCCAACTTAATGATATGCTGGTCGCGGGCGCACGTGCTGCGTTGGAAAATGAGGGGCATGAGGTGGAAACACTCACAGTTCCCGGAGCACTTGAAATTCCAGGCGCTATTGCTCTTGCAGCAGAAAGCGGCGAATTTGACGGCTTTGTTGCGATCGGCGTGGTAATCCGAGGCGAGACCTATCATTTCGAGATTGTCGCTGGCGAAAGCGCACGCGCCATCATGGCTTTGACGATGGACGGAATCCCGATTGGCAATGGCATTTTGACCGTTGAGAACCAGGAGCAGGCGATTGTCCGCGCTGACCCGGAGCAGAAGGATAAAGGGGGAGAGGCTGCGAAAGCAGCACTGGCACTATTCGCGCTTACACACCGGTTTGGACGTTAAGATAACGCCAACAGAACGTTACGTCCCGCATAATTATTGGCATACATATAAAGGTGGATTCACCATCCACTAGAATTTCACTTTTACTTTTGCCCGATCAATATAGCTATGGATTATTAGATGCTTTAAGGGTTATCCCTGAATGTCAAAATCAAAAATATCTCGTAAAAGCCATCGAATTCACCTCGCAAGGAGGATTAGTTCTTGGTTTTTGCCAATTTCATTTTGAAGATCGGCACTATTGGCAATTGGGTGAGTGCTGAACATTCCTCCATATACTCTTATTGGACCAAGGATTTGGCCATCCATTTTTCGCATGGCTGGGCCTAATATGGATCTCAGTGACCATCAAATTTCCTCAATCCTGTCGCGCGGCTATGAAGAGACAGAAGTGTCAGACAGCGATCGGGAAAACATTCAAACGTTCTCCAGGCAGTTGATCGCGATTGCACAACTTCTTCGCAAAGAAGACTTCGGCGCAATCAACGATATCATCCGCGGCAACCGTCAATTGCCTTCACCTAACGAAAAATCGCCTTCATCAATCGCGCGATCTCCTTTTGACGCAGACGGTCAGCCTGTAATCTCAAATTCTATATCGAACTCGCGCGAATTGTATGTTGAGCAAGCACGCAAAACCTACGCGCTACGGCGCAAACGCACCGGCATATTTGGCACAGTTGAGATTTTTGGGGAGCCAGCGTGGGATATCCTTCTCGACCTTTACATAGCCGAGTTTGAGAACAAACCCGTTTGCGTATCCAGCGCCTGTATCGGATCTTCCTCTCCACCAACCACAGGACTGCGATGGCTCGGCGTCCTGTCTGACCAAGGTTTTGTCGAACGACAGCATGATCCAAACGACCAGCGCCGAATACTGGTTCGGCTAACTCAACGCGGTGTTGATTGCATGGATACCTATTTCGCCACCGCCGCCAAAGACGGCGGCAGCGCCTGAGTCATCCACTGATCTCACCCCCCTCCAATGAGATAGATGGCTCAGGCGCAACGCAATTCCATTTGCAAAGTGCAATTCAGGCGCTGAGCGCACCAAAACAGCTGCGCCCTGCATAAACGGCATTGTCACCCAACTCTTCTTCAATTCGGATAAGCTGGTTGTATTTGGCAAGCCTGTCTGACCGCGCGAGCGAGCCGGTCTTGATCTGCCCGCAATTGGTCGCGACTGCCAGATCGGCAATCGTCGCGTCCTCCGTTTCGCCTGACCGGTGGCTCATCACCGCAGTGTAGCTTGCGCGGTGGGCCATATCGACTGCCGCCATTGTCTCTGTCAGCGTTCCAATCTGATTGACTTTCACCAACAGCGAGTTGGCAAGGCCCTGCTCAATCCCGTCGCTAAGACGTTTTGGGTTCGTCACGAACAAATCATCGCCAACCAACTGAACATCATCACCAATGGCTTCAGTCAGCGCTTCCCAACCCGCAAAATCATCTTCGCTCATTCCATCTTCGATAGAGCGGATTGGATATTCGTCGCAGAGCTTGGCGAGATAATCGGCCATGCCATCCGGGTCGAGACTCAGGCCTTCGCCAGAAATTTCATATTTGCCATCTTTGAAGAATTCGGTCGCGGCGCAGTCAAGGGCGAGCACGACATCATCGCCCGGCGTAAATCCAGCTTTGTTGACCGATTCCATGATGAAGTCCAATGCCGCGCGGGTGCTGGCAAGGTTTGGCGCAAAACCGCCCTCATCCCCAACAGACGTCGCAAGCCCCTTTTCGCTCAAGCCCTTTTTCAAAGTATGGAAAATCTCAGAGCCCCAGCGAACCGCTTCTGCAAGGCTATCCGCGCCCACGGGCATGACCATGAATTCCTGAATATCGATAGGATTATCAGCGTGTTCACCGCCATTGATGATGTTCATCATAGGCACAGGCAGGACGTGCGCTGAAACACCACCTAAATAGGAGTAAAGCGGAAGCCCGCGAGCATTTGCCGCAGCTTTCGCCACCGCAAGACTTGTCCCAAGGATCGCGTTGGCACCCAGACGTCCCTTGTTATCAGAACCATCAAGCGCAATCATTGCCAAATCAATATCGCGCTGATCTTCGGCATCGTATGCTCCGATCAACAGCTCACGTATATCTGTGTTGACAGCTGCGACCGCTTTCAAGACGCCTTTGCCTTTATACCGGTTCGGATCTGCGTCGCGCAGCTCAACTGCTTCATGCGCACCCGTGGAAGCCCCCGAGGGGACTGCGGCACGTCCAAAGCTGCCATCATCAAGCAATACATCTACTTCGACTGTAGGATTGCCCCGGCTATCAAGAATTTCCCGGCCGTGAAGGTCGATGATCGCGGTCATATTTGGCTCCAGAAAGAAAGTGTTGTATACAGGTAAGACACCTGGGTTGGAACGATTCTAAACGAGGCGCTTTCATTAGGTGTAACACCGCGCCTTGCACCTATCCCCTATTAGCCGAAATCCGGCGGTGCAAGCGGTGTTGGCGCGCGAAATGCCAAGCAATCGCTTTCGTACTGGAATTCTCCGCAATCAAAGGGCAATAGAACATTTATGACAACGCCAAAGACCACAAAAACCACCCCAAAGAAACCAACCGCCACAAAGAAGGCCGCGACAACGCGCAAGGCACCTGCGAAAAAAGCACCTGCCACCAAGTCGGCTTCAGCAAAGAAAGCCAGCGCAGCAACCAGCACGCCTTCAGTAAAAACGGGCACCGCAGTTGCGAAGAGCCGGTTCAATGCTGCTTTGGAAGAAGCAAAGGCAGGCGCGCAGGCATTGCGCAGTGAGGCCGAAACTCGCGCCGGCACATATCGCGAAAATGCTAAGTCAAAAGGAGATGACCTCGTGAGCGATGCAAAAGAATATGGAGACAAAGCCATCACTCGTGCTAGCGAGCTTGCAGCTGACGGAAAAGGCGCTGTGAGCGATGGTATCGCATCACTCGGGCAGGTCGTTGGCGATACCGCGACGCAAATTGATGACCGCTTTGGCGAGCAATATGGTGACTACGCACGCAAAGCGTCGCGCACTCTTGCTGAAACTTCGGCAAAACTCGAGGCTAAAAGCGTAGACGAATTGGGCGAAGATGCACGCGAAATGGTACGCAAGAGCCCCGGCATAGCGGTAGGAATTGCAGCGGTAGCTGGATTCTTGATCGCACGCATGTTCCGTGGCTCGCGCGATTAATCAAGCGGCCAAACCTGTCTCTAGAGACCACTCCGATGCGCAATGACGCAAAGTCAGCTGATGCGACGCCTTCCAATGCAGGAGGCGGAGCTGAACTTGACGCAAATAAAGACGACAATGCCAATGGCGCTGAAGGGGATCAGTCAAATGCCGATCTTCCTCCTCCACTTTTCGATGACTCGATCACCGGAGAGATTGCAACTCTGATTGATGACGGGCGGAACTATGCGCAGGCGGAAATTGCATTCCAGAAAATCCGCGCAAAGCTCGCTGGTAAACACGTTGCGATTGCGCTTGCTTGCGGGATCGTCGCGATTGTTCTTCTGCATATCGCCTTCCTTGCGCTTGCAGTGGGCCTGGTCATCGCCTTGGCTCCGCTTGTCACGATCTGGGGCGCAATTGGCATTGTGGTTGGCGCACTTGTCTTGCTTGTTGTGTTGCTTGGACTCAAGGCAAAATCTAGCGGTACAAAGTTAGCCGCGCTCTTTGCTTCTGCTGATGAAGGGGAAGCTTCGTGAGCAGACTGGACCAACAATTTGAAGAAGACCGCGCCCTTCGAAATGCCGCTCTGAGCGTGCTCAAAACAGATGTTGAGCACGCTAAAAATGCTCTGTCTGGCAAAGCTATTGCCGAACGGGTGAGCTCGCGCGTGGGCGATGGCGCCAAGGATGCGATTGACATTGCAAAAGGACATGCTGACGATAATCGCGGCATCCTTGCTGCGCTGATCGGTGCGCTCCTCTTATGGTTTGCTCGCGAGCCTATCCTGGAAGTGTTTGGCCTTGGTTCAGCTTCTGCCAATCCGGATGAAGATAGCCCGCCAGCAGACCTTGAAGAGCCCGGGGCGTGCGAGCCCTCCCCTGATGAAACCATTTCAGAACTGGTGAATGACAATGAGTGATATTGATCCTGCACAGCAACGTGATGAATTGCGCGCAAAGATTGAAGCCAGCGAAAGACGCATCGCTGAACGCACTGTCGCAGACCAGGCAAGCGAGGCTGCGGGTGCAGCAACGCAATACGTCAAAGACAACCCAATGACGGTACTGGGCGGCGCGATAGCTGTGGGTCTGGTAATTGGATTGATGACCAAACCGGGTCGCAACGCTGCCAGGGGCGCTGCTACAGGTGCTGCTAATGCTGTTAGCGGCGCAGCATCCGGCGCTGCTAAAACCGTAGGATCAGCAGCTAAAAAGCGTGGCACAGCCTTTGGAACACTGCTCGCAGACGCAATTGTCGCATATGGCATCAAACTTATTGATGATGCGCTTGATGGCGCGCGCAGCGGGCGGGACAAATTGGAGGATATATCCGATGACGCGGCTGCGAAAGCGCGCGAGGTAAAGCGCGAGACGGAATATTTTGCAGGCAGCGCGGCAGACAAATCGCGCGCAATGACACAACGCACTCGAAGACGAGCTGTGCGAGCGGTGCGCGACATAAAAGATCGCGTCACAAATTAGGCAATTTTGCTGAGGAGAAACGGGGCAGGACTTGCTCCTGCCAACCGCTTCGCTAAAGCGCGCCCATAGCTTATTAGCAATGGGATATCGTCATGGAAGAAACCACCACAAAGCAACGACTGCACCTTGTCATGGGCGGACGCGTTACCGATCCGCGCGGCCACGAATTTGCAGATCCGGAAAGCGTTCACGTCGTTGGCGTTTACAGCTCTTACGAAGCCGCCGAAGATGCTTGGCGTGCGCAGGCTCAACGAACAGTCGACGATGCCGAAATGAAATATGTTGTCGTGCACATCCACAAATTGCTGACGCCGGAGGCGTAAACTCGCCGATGGCAATATGGTCAGCAAGCAATTGCCCTATTCCATTCTTCCATTTCGCAAAAGCGATGCCGAGGCACTCTTTCAGCTGACAGTTGCCGCTATCAGCACAGTTGGTGGTGCGCGGTATTCACAAGAGCAAGTGGCAGCATGGGTCGCGCGCCACCCTGGCCCTCAACGCTTTTTGGACCGACATGAGCAAGGCCATCTGATCTGGGTCGCAGTCACGCATGCCAACACTGCAGTGGCCTATGCATTGCTTGAACCTCCTGTTGAGGGCAGCGCGCACCTCGACATGTTGTACTGCCATCCCGATCACACCCAGCAAGGGATCGCGGCCAAATTGCTTGATACAGCCGAACAATACGCCCGCTCTATTGCCGCGCAGCGGCTCTACACAGAAGCAAGTGAGCTTGCTCGATCCGCGTTTGAAAAGTCAGGATATCACATGATACAAAGGCGCGATTTCACCATCCTTCACGAAGGAAAGACTGTACCCATTCACAATTATGCGATGGAAAAGCTGCTTGACTAGCAGCTCGCAAAGCCCCGCGAATTCAGACGAATTCGATTTTGTTGACGAGATAAAATTTGTCACCCGAAGGAACAGTCACTTCGATCTCGTCTTCAACCTGCTTGCCGATCATAGCGCGCGCAATGGGTGAACTGAATGAGATACGGCCTTTGGCTGCATCCGCTTCGGTTTCGCCAACGATCTGATATTTCACAGGTTTATCATCGTCGTCCAACAAAGTGACTGTCGCACCAAAGACGATGCGATCCCCGCTCAGCGTGGCGGGATCAATGATTTGAGCACGAGTGATTTTGCTTTCCAGGTCGCCAATCATGGCTTCAACTTGGCCCTGCCGCTCCTTTGCAGCATGATATTCAGCGTTCTCAGACAGATCGCCATGCGCGCGAGCTTCTTCGATTGCATCCACAATCTTCGGGCGTTCCTCACGCAGGGCTTTAAGCTCAGCAGTCAGCTGCTCATAACCTTCTGCCAGCATTGGAACTTTATCCATCGTCGCCATCCTGTTTCTTCCTACTGACGCAGCCTACAAGATTGTATTGCCTGACACTCAAATATTCCTTGGCCGCTCCTTTCGAGGCGACCTATCGAACATAAAATGTCGGGAAGGACTGCGTGATTTCAGCTATAATAGTCCTGGAGTGAACGGACTTCAAGCTGATGCTTCATTGTGGCCATCGCTGATACAGCTGCATTCGATGCTGCCGCCGTCGTATAATAAGGCACTTTGTTCTCCAAAGCGGCCTGGCGGATAGATTTGGAATCGAGCATGGATTGCCATCCCTCCGTCGTATTAAAGATCAACGCAATGTCACCATCGATGATCCGGTCAACGATATGCGGCTGTCCTTCTGCGACCTTGTTGACGCGCTCAATTTCGAAGCCTTGTTCGGACAAATAGCTCTGCGTGCCTGCGGTTGCGACAATCCTGAAGCCTTGTTCAATCAGCCCCTTAATTGCCGGGACTATGACGGGTTTGTCTGAATTCTTTACCGAAACGAATACCGTCCCCGATGTTGGCAAAACCATGCCAGCACCCATTTGTGATTTGAGAAATGCGACTTCGAATGTGCGATCTATGCCCATCACTTCGCCGGTTGATTTCATTTCAGGTGTAAGGACGGGATCACATCCTGGGAAACGGTTAAATGGGAAGACAGCTTCCTTTACCGCCATATAATCAAGGTCGCGTTTGAAAGGCTCAAATTCAGAAAGAGGTGTCCCCGCCATCACTCGCGCGGCAATTTTCGCAACAGGTTGACCAATTGCCTTGGCCACGAAAGGCACGGTTCTGCTCGCACGCGGGTTGACTTCGATCAGGTAAACCTCGCCATTTTTCACAGCAAACTGGACATTCATCAGCCCGCGAACGCCCAAGGCCATCGCTAGCGCTTCTGCTTGCCGCTCCATTTCAGCGATGATTTCTTGAGGCAGCGAATAGGCAGGCAAGGTGCAAGCGCTGTCGCCTGAGTGAACGCCTGCTTCTTCGATATGCTGCATCACGCCAGCAATACGCACCTCGTTGCCGTCGCATAGCGCATCGACATCGCATTCAATCGCGTCGCGCAGATATTGATCAACCAGAACAGGGCTTTCACCGGAAACCTGAACGGCCGTGCGCATGTAATCATCCAGCTGCGCTTCGGAATCGACGATTTCCATAGCGCGTCCACCCAAAACATACGAAGGACGCAGCAGTACCGGATAGCCAATCCGCGCTGCCACAGCGGCAGCTTCATCGCGGCTATAGGCGATGCCATTGTCAGGCTGCTTGAGCTTGAGTTGGTTGACGAGCCTGGCGAACCTTTCTCGGTCTTCGGCAAGGTCAATGGCATCGGGGCTGGTGCCAAGAATTGGTATCCCTGCATCCTCTAGAGCCTGTGCCAGTTTAAGCGGGGTTTGACCGCCAAACTGCACAATAACGCCGACCAGCTCGCCCGATTGTTGTTCAACCCGCAGGATTTCAAGCACGTCTTCCCCGGTCAAAGGCTCAAAATACAATCTGTCAGATGTATCATAATCGGTTGAAACGGTTTCCGGATTGCAATTGACCATAATGGTCTCGAACTGTTCGCCATTCCATTCTTCGCCGAGGGCAAAACAGGCATGGACACAGCAATAATCGAACTCAATCCCCTGCCCGATCCGGTTTGGACCGCCCCCAAGGATGACGATCTTGCGCTTTTCAGATGGTGCCGCCTCGCACTCGGCAGCCCCAAAGCTGGGCGCTTCATAGGTCGAATACATATACGGCGTGATCGCCTCAAATTCAGCCGCGCAGCTATCGATCCGCTTGAACACAGGCAAAACGCCAAGCTTTCGCCGCAGCTCGCGAACCTCACCGGCATTGGTCGCGCCCGCCATCGCTTGCAGTGCGTCATGCAACAACCCCGAACGCCCGGCCTGCGTTTCGGCAAGACCATCTTTCACACCGACCGAACGCACGGCAAGTGTCGCAAGGCGCTGATCGGAAAAGCCCATGCTCTTTAGACGGCGCAATCCGTCCGCATCGTTTGGCAGACCACCAGTCGCGATCTCTTTTTCAGCGTCAATAATCGCTTCGATCTGGCGCAGGAACCAAAGGTCATATCCCGTGGCATCGTTGATTTCTTCGACAGAGAAACCTTCTCGCAATGCCTGGCCAACTTTGAGCAATCTATCGGGCGTTCGGCGCGAAATGGCTGCGGTGAGAACTTCCTTTGAAACACCTTCCAATTCGGGAACCCGGTTAAAACCATCGAGGTCCGTTTCAAGTCCGCGCAGAGCTTTCTGAAGCGATTCCTGAAAGTTCCGCCCAATCGCCATAACTTCGCCCACCGATTTCATGGCTGTTGCGAGTTTTGCTTCTGTGCCTTTGAACTTCTCAAATGCAAAGCGCGGGATCTTGGTCACGACATAATCAATGGTCGGTTCAAAGCTGGCAGGCGTTGCTCCGGTTATTTCATTCGTAATCTCATCCAGAGTGTACCCAACCGCCAGTTTTGCAGCGACCCGTGCAATGGGGAAGCCGGTTGCTTTGGAAGCCAAAGCCGATGAGCGAGAGACACGCGGGTTCATCTCGATAACGATCAAACGACCGTCCGCTGGATTGACGGCGAACTGCACATTCGACCCGCCCGTCTCAACGCCAATTTCGCGCAAGACCTCAATGCTGGCGGTGCGCATGATCTGGTATTCTTTGTCAGTCAGCGTAAGCGCCGGTGCGACCGTTATGGAATCGCCTGTGTGAACGCCCATGGGATCGACGTTTTCGATGGAGCAAATGATGATGGCATTGTCCGCACGGTCGCGGACAACCTCCATCTCATACTCTTTCCATCCGAGCAGCGATTCTTCGATCAAAACCTCGGTGGTGGGTGAGGCATCAAGCCCTTCTGTGACAATCTTGTCGAATTCCGCTTTGTTGTAAGCGATCCCGCCACCTGTGCCGCCCAAAGTAAAGCTGGGACGGATGATCGAGGGCAGCCCGGTCCGCTCCAAAACGGCGCGCGCTTCTTCCAAAGTGTTCGCAACTCCGGATCGCGCGCTTTCAAGGCCGATTTTGTCCATCGCCTCGCGAAAGCGTTGCCGGTTTTCAGCCTTGTCAATCGCATCGGCTTTTGCGCCGATCATCTCGACGCCATATTCCGCAAGAACGCCCATATCCTCGAGAGCGAGCGCGCAATTCAAGGCGGTCTGGCCGCCCATTGTGGGAAGCAGCGCGTCGGGTTTTTCCTTGGCGATAATCTTTGCGACCACTTCGGGCGTGATCGGTTCTATATAAGTGGCGTCCGCAAATTCCGGATCGGTCATGATTGTGGCCGGATTGGAGTTCACCAGAACGACCCGGTACCCCTCCTCTTTCAGAGCCTTGATCGCTTGCGTACCTGAATAATCAAATTCGCACGCTTGCCCGATAATGATGGGGCCTGCGCCAATGACGAGGATGGAAGAAATGTCGTTACGCTTGGGCATTATTCGCTTGTCTCGTCGTTAGCCGTATCAATTTCTGGATCGGGTCTGGGAATAGATTTGGTTACAGAAAACGCGAAAAGGCGCATGCCTTCTTGCTGCTTTTCGCATCCCGCTCGCACAATATTGTCATGCGTTTGAGGTTGCCCCCGCACCCGGTAAAGCGCCGGGTCCTTACCAAGGAAAAACGCGCCTTTCTCATCGACGGGAAGCGACATGAACTGATCGACCGCGGTGGAAGTCTCATTGGTCTCGGTCATATTGCGGCGCCCCGCATTCTTGTCGCTTCCCGCAACCGTCAGCTCTTGCAGCGCATCAAGGTCCAGCTTGGTGATGTCATAGCTGTAAGTCGGCACCCAAGTCCCGCTATCGATCCCGGCATTGCGGAAATCACGAGCCGAGGTGGTGGACGCCATGCGAGCAATGCATTCATCAGTACTCTCTGCGACTTCGCGCCAATCCTCGGGAAACAAGAACGAGCAGCCGGGGAGAACCAGAGCACATAGGACGAAGTAGGCGCGCACGATTTACCCCAGCCCCCCAACGAACTTCTCAAACAGGTAGAAGCTATCCTGCGGACCCGGGCTGGCCTCAGGGTGGTATTGCACGCCGAACGCGCGCTTGCCCTTGACCGCGATCCCGCAATTGGAGCCGTCGAACAGGCTTACATGGGTTTGCTCCAATGTCTCTGGCAGAGTGTCGCTGTCCACTGCAAAGCCGTGGTTCATACTAGTGATCTCTACAAGGCCAGCGGTGTCGCCCCACCCTTCCCCAACGCGTTGTACCGGATGGTTTGCGCCGCGATGGCCTTGGTGCATTTTCACCGTCTTGGCGCCTGCTGCGAGCGCCAGCATTTGGTGGCCAAGGCAGATCCCGAACATCGGCATATCGCGTTCCAACAGGGCCTTGATAACCGGCACCGCGTATTCGCCCGTTGCGGCAGGGTCTCCGGGGCCATTCGATAGGAATACGCCATCCGGCGCAAGCGCGAGAATATCCTCAAGCGAAGTTTTGGCAGGCACCACAGTTACCCGGGCCCCGGCGCGGACCAGATTACGAAAGATATTGTCCTTCGCGCCGTAATCAATTGCCACCACATGCGGTTTGTTCGACCAGTCTGCGCGGCCATAGCCATGGCCCAATCGCCAATATCCGCCGTCCCATTTTTCCTGAGCATCACGGGTTGCGCGGATGGCGAGGTCCATGCCTTCCAATCCTGCCCATTCCTGCGCACGTTTGAGCAATTCGGGCAGATCAAACTCACCCGATGGTTCATGCGCAATCACTGCATTGGGTGCGCCAGCCAGACGGATCCGACGCGTCAAAGCGCGCGTATCAACGCCAGCAAGGCCGATCTTGCCATGCCTTGCCATCCATTGCGTAAAACCTTCAGCAGAACGAAAATTGGAAGGCTCAGTCACATCTTCGCGAGTGACACAGCCAATCGCGCTTTCCACAGCCTTTTCAACAGAGCTTTCCACATCCTCTGCATTGGTTCCGACATTGCCGATATGCGGGAAAGTGAACGTAACAATCTGCGCGGCATAGGAAGGATCGGTCATCACCTCCTGATAACCTGTCATCGAGGTGTTGAAGCAGACTTCCCCAACCGCACTGCCAATGCTGCCAAACCCCTTGCCCCAGATCACACTGCCATCGGCCAGAACAAGACATCCAGTCGCGCCGTCAGGCTGCGCAGGGGTGGTCGCGGATGGGGCCATGGGGCGCTCCGTTCAAAAGGGTTTTTCCAGCAATGTCGCTAAGTCTCATCCGCTAGGCTTGCACTTGGCCCGCGTCAACCTAGGTTGAGCCTTCAAATGCGCTCGTTTGCGTAGAAACTTCACTCATCCACAGCAAAGTCGACACACACCATGATCCGAGACGATATCAAAGCCGCCACCATCACCGCGATGAAGGCGAAAGAGAAAGATCGCACTGCAACGCTGCGCCAGGTGTCTGCCAAGATCAAAGACCGCGACATTGAAGAGCGCACATCCTCGAAAGAGATCGATGATGATGCGCTGGTCACGAGCGTTCTGCAAAAGATGGCGAAGCAGAGGCGCGAATCGATCGAGATGTATGAAAAAGGCGGCCGAGATGAGCTCGCCGCTGCCGAACGGGCTGAACTCGCCATTATAGAGGAATTCCTCCCTCAGATGATGAGCGAGGCCGATACTGCGGCCGCGATTGACGCGATCAAAACAGAATTGGGCGCCTCCAGCATGAAAGACATGGGCAGCGTTATGGGCGAGCTAAAGAAACGTCACGGCGCGGTATTGGATGGTAAGCTGGCAAGTGGACTGGTGAAAGCAGCGCTTTCCTAACCACAGACATATTCACCCAGACATATTCACAGGGCGCGCTTGAATTGTGCGCTTACCGGGCGCACTTTTCACTCATGTCGATCACCCCACAATGGAAAGATGAACTGCGCGCGCGCATCACGCTTTCTACTATGGTGCAGCGCACGACGAAGATAACCAAGAAAGGGCGTGAATGGGCCGGATGCTGCCCTTTCCACGATGAGAAAACCCCAAGTTTTTATGTAAATGATCAAAAGCAGTTTTATCACTGCTTTGGCTGCGGGGCACATGGCGATGTGATAACCTGGATGATCGAACAGCGCGGCCTTGGCTTTATGGACGCGATCAAGGAACTGGCAGCCGAGGCCGGCATGGAAGTGCCTGCCCCTGATCCGGTTGCAGCGAAAAAGGCTGAAAAACGCGCCGAACTGGTCGATGTGACAACAGCAGCGCAGGATTGGTTTGTCGCTAATCTACGTGGTGGCGAAGGACGCGAAGCGCTCGATTATTTGAAGCGCCGCGGCCTGACAAATGAGATTTTGCGCGAATTTGGCTTTGGCTATGCACCAGAGGACAAACAGGCCCTGGCAAAAGCGCTCAGCACATTTGAACCTGGCATGCTCGCCAACAGCGGAATGCGCATCGTGACCGATGATGGTTCAACCTATGATCGTTTTCGTGGCCGCGTCATGCTCCCCATTCAAGATGCACGCGGACGAGTGATTGCCTTTGGTGGGCGTATCCTTGGCAAGCGTGATGGTGTGGCAAAGTACCTGAATTCGCCCGATACACCGCTATTTGATAAGGGCCGCACGCTTTATAATCTTCACCGCGCCTCCCCGGTATCGCGCCAATCGGGGCGTATAATTGTCGTCGAAGGCTACATGGATGTCGTCGCGCTGCATCAGGCGGGTTTTGAAGACGCGGTGGCCCCGCTTGGTACGGCGCTCACGCAAACCCAGCTTGAGATGCTTTGGCGCATGGTTGAAGTGCCGATCCTTTGTTTTGACGGCGATACCGCAGGTCAGCGCGCAGCGATGCGAGCGATAAGCAGAGCGCTTCCGATGCTTGCCCCCATGCGCAGTCTGGGCATTGTGCGATTGCCTTCAGGCCTCGATCCAGACGATTTGATCGACCAGCAAGGGCCAAAGGCGATGGAAAAACTACTCGCCAAACCGCAAAGCTTGCTTGATGCAATCTGGAGCGCGGAACGAGACGCGCAGCCGCTTGAAAGCCCCGAGGCAAAAGCGGGTTTGAAAGCACGATTGATGGCGCATGTGGACACTATTGAGGATCGCGACATTCAAGCGTTGTACCGGCGTGAATTGCTGGATCGGTTTTCCGCCTTTGCTTATCCGCCCAGGTCCAATCGCTTCCAGGACCGCCGCAATTCCCCTTCTGGAGCGTGGCGAGGTCGCAATGCATCCCAATCCCGCCTATCAAACCCGGCGCGCCTTTCAAACGAGGCGCGATCGACTCTCCAACGGATCGCACAAGGCAGCCAGCGTGATAGTTTAATGGATGCCGTTTTCGCCGGCCTGGTGCGTCATCCAGACCAGATTGAGCGCCATTCAGATGAGCTTTTGCAGCTCGCCAGACTGGATCAACGAACAACACCTGCAATTGAATCGCTGATAGAACTGTCAGAGGCTCTTGATTCGCACGCAGAACCCGCCATATCAGCAAATGAAGGTCAAATCGCCCCACCGGAGAATTCTCATTACGCTTTCCTCCGAGAAAGCACGCCCCCCGGTGAAGCGCGCGATCAATTGGCTGAAGCTGTGTCGCTGCTGGTCCAAAAACCAGCGCTCGAAGCTGCTATGGCAGCAACGATTGCGAGTTTTGACGAAGATCCAGAAGGGTCTTTTTCAGAACAGGAACGGCTCCGCACACAGCTTATTTCTGTCGAAGAACGTTTAAAAGCATTTGGGCGGCGACATGCTGCTCCGGCAGACGAAAACACATCAGCTGCGTGACAATGCGGCATCGGGGAAAACTTCGGGAACTGGGCAGAGGCCTCTGCCGCGACCTGAAAAATGGATTGAAAAAGATACATGGCAACGAGCGCTAAATCTCAAGATAAAGAAGATGCTCCTCTGATCGACCTCAATGAGGCATCGGTCAAAAAGCTCATCACCAAAGCGAAGAAGAAAGGCTACGTCACGTATGACGAGCTCAATGAAGCTTTGCCGTCGGGTGAAATGAGCCCTGACCATATCGAAGACATCCAAACCGCCCTTTCAGAAATGGGCGTTCAGATCGTCGAGAATGACGAAGAAGCCGAAGCCGAGGCCGAACAAGAAGCCGAAGTTGAGGAAATGTCAGTTGGCGACGAGAAAAAAGACGCCAAGAAAGACGCGAAGCCCGCTGCCAAGAAAACCGGCACAGGTGAGCGCACCGATGACCCTGTCCGCATGTATCTGCGCGAAATGGGTGCGGTCGAATTGCTCTCACGCGAAGGCGAAATTGCGATTGCCAAACGGATCGAATCCGGCCGCGACATGATGATCATGGGCCTTTGTCAAAGCCCGATTACTTTCCACGCCATTATTCAATGGTCAGAAGCGCTCAACGCTGAAGACATGCAATTGCGCGAGATCCTTGATCTGGACGCTATGCTTTCCAAAGAGCCTCCGCCAGATAAGATGGAAGAGGAAAACGAGGAAGCCGAAAACGGCGGCGAGATTTCCGAAGAAACAGCTGGCCCAACCATTCGCGAAGACGAAGAGGTTGAGGATCACAAAGAAGACGGCGACGAAGACGACGAAGACGGCGAAAAGAAGAGCGACGACGAGGAAGAAGAGGATAACACTCTTAGCCTCGCGCAGATGGAAGCAACGCTTAAACCTGACGCGATCGAACGCTTTGCCCGTATCACCAAGCTTTTCAAAACTTTCGAGAAGCTTCAGGCTGAACGAGTGGACACTTTGGCAGCTGGTCTTGAATTTCCCAAGGCCAAAGAGAAGAAATACGAAAGCCTTGGTGATGAACTGACAGGCGAAGTGGAATCAATGCAATTCCACGCGACCAAAATCGAATTCTTGGTCGACAACCTCTATGCTTTCAATCGCCGACTAACCGCACTTGGCGGTCAGATGCTGCGTCTTGCTGAACGGCACAAGATCAAGCGGATCGATTTCCTCAAAGGCTATGTCGGCAATGAGATGGACGATGCGTGGATCAAAGAACGCGCCAAGAAAGACAAAAAGTGGGCCGCTTTCCTTGAACGTGAGGACTCCGCGATTGAGCGTATTCGCACCGAAATCGCCGATATCGCGTCCAACACCGGCATGGCGCTTCCTGAGTTTCGCCGCATCGTCAACATGGTGCAAAAAGGCGAGCGCGAGGCGCGCATCGCGAAAAAAGAAATCGTTGAGGCGAAC
>CAYGQX010000014.1:0-53512 GCA_964352245.1 uncultured Porphyrobacter sp. | reverse complement strand
CTGATAGGCTCTGCTGGAATCGACAAAGCGATCCGAAATGACCCAAGTGCCTGCGTGTGTTTGCGGACGAATGCGGCGCGCAACGTGGTCGGAACGCGCAGCAGCAAAAAGGAGCGCTTCGGCCTCAGCGCCCCACCCTTCCCCCGGTGGATCAAGCAACAGTGAACGGATTGCTTCTGCGCCCGGTGTCCCGCCCGGTTCACGTGTTAGATCGCTTGCAATGCCGCGCTCAGCGAGCGCTGTGACAAGCAGTTTCGCTTGAGTGGACTTTCCCGCGCCTTCGCCGCCTTCGAAAGCGATGAAGCGCCCCTTTGCTGCGCCTCCTCTCATGAAAACCAACCCCAAAAGCCATTGTAGATGCGGGCAAAAAACCCAGCTTTCTCGACATCTGTTTTTGCAAGCAGTGGGACGCGAGCGACTTCCATACCTGGAACGGAAATTTCTAGCACAGCCACCTTTTGCCCAGCGCTGATGGGTGCACGAACAGGGCCGTCATAAAGGATCCGCACAGCAGGTTTCTCCCCCTCGCCCGCAACAGATGAATTGGCAGGCACATTCACATAGACCGGGCGATCCGTCACAAGATCGAGCCGGTTTGCAGAGCCATCTTGCACACGTGCCTGGCCAATGATTTGCCCAGACGCAAACATCCGTTGGCGGTCAAATGCACCAAAACCCCATTCGATATATTCGCGCGCCAGTCGTGCCCGCTCGCCATTGCTGCGCGCACCTGCAATCACCAACACCAACCTTTGTCCATCGCGCTGCGCCGTACCGAGATAGCCAAAACCCGCTTCGTTTGTGAAACCTGTTTTTATCCCATCAGCACCGCGAATGCGTCCGATCAGAGGGTCGTAATTGTTTTGCGTGATGCCGTTATAGGTGAAGGTCTGTTTGCCCATATAGGCGCGGTACTTTGCCGGATGCTGAGTGACCAATGCCCGGGCGAGCTTAACAAGATCATTCGCCGTGGTGAAAGTACCTCCTCCATCGGGCCAGCCGTTTGGAGTGGCAAAGTGACTGTTTGTCATGTCCAATTGATGCGCTTTGGCTGTCATGGCCTGTGTCCAACCATCAACGGAGCCTGCTTGCTGAGTGGCCAGCATAAAGGCTGCATCATTTGCCGAAACATTCGCAATGGCTGTCAGCATATCTGCGAGTTGCAGACGGTCTCCGGCCTCGACAAACATAGTCGATCCCTTGCCGCTCCATTCTTCGGCAATTTCAGGAGAAACGGTCATCACTTGTGCCGGGCTGAGCTTGCCCTCTTCGATCAATTCGAAAGCGAGAAACATCGTCATCACCTTGGTGATCGAGGCAGGCACAAACCGGCGGTTTGGATTGCGTTGATGCAGGACTTGCCCGCTGGATATATCCACCAGCATAGCTATGGGCGCGTCTTTTTCAGAAGGTATGCCTGCTCGCGCCAAATCGCGCGCGATCGACGGTGCAGCGAGCAGCAAAAGCAACGCCGCCAGCCAGATCTTCGACATCTGCAGAATTCTAAACGCTAACACTCAATCAGCCTTAGCCGCGCTCGCTTCACATGGCGAGAGTATGCAGGCGCTTAGTTCACGATTGCATCCGCTAACAGGCCAACACTCATCGCGTAATAATTCGAGCAATTGTATTCGAGGATCACGCGGTAATTGCCCGTTAGCAGCCATGCCGGTTTACCCGGACCATCGGGCTGAAACAGAGACACAAGCGTGTCATCGGGCAGAGCGCGCTGAGGAGACACGCCCAGCTTGCGCCATTCAGCGACTGTCTTCCATTGGCTGTGACGTTCATGCACACGCGGGCATACGGCCGCTTTCAGTTTGGTCTTGTGGGCATCGACGTTGAAACCCGAAGGCACACTTGCACGCACGCCCCATGGCTGACCGGTGCGCCACCCTGCATCGCGGAAATAGTTGGCGATAGATGCAAAAGTGTCTGCGCGATTGGAAAAGATGTTTGCACGGCCATCACCATCGCCATCCGCAGCAAGGCGCAGATAGACAGATGGTAGAAATTGGGGATTGCCAAATGCGCCCGCATAGCTGCCGATGAGCTGATCGCGCGAATATCCTTTGTCGGCGACTTTCATAAGCGCCACCCATTCGCCTGCGAACAATTCGCGGCGACGCCCTTCCCAAGCGAGAGTGGCAAGGCTGCGCGAAAGATCAAAATTGCCGCGTATCCGGCCGTAACTGGTTTCATGGCCAAAGATCGCGATGACGATTTCAGGAGGGACGCCGTAATCGGCCTCGATCCGGCTCAATATGCTGCGATTACTGCGATAGACGCTTTGCCCACCAGCGATGCGAGTCGAATTGACATGGGTGCGGATATAAGGAGCAAGATCAGGATAGCCGCGCCGGGTTGGGCTGCCTGGTTGCCCCTGATCCAGCCGGATCACACGGGAATTGGGGGTCAAGCCTGAGGTCATCCGCGACAGTGTGCTTTCGCTAACGCCTTCTGACCGAGCGCGCGCTTTCAGCAATTCCATATATGCATCAAATTCGATCCCATCGCGCGCCTGCACCTGAGCCAAGGCCTGAGAGCTTGAGACTGATGCGCCCAAGCCAAAGATTGCAGCACAGATGAGGGCAATGGTAATTCGATTGATCAGCATGGGTGCACTATCTCTAAAGCGATGTGAATCGGAGGTGACCGAAACTGCAATGCGCCCCGGTGCTTTACGGTGCAATCGCATATTGTGCCATAAAGTCATAGTCATCGCGGCAAGCATCAACGGTTTTCTGATACTCTCCGTCCAGTATCGGCAGAGCACCTCTTGGCGGGCCGAAAAAAGTGGAGGCATTCACCTTGTCATACCAATGCGCGCCCCATACGCCATCTTCCGGTTGTGGCCCCGTTTCCCAGCTGAGCATTGCCTGGTCCCATGCAATGCCAAGAGCCTCGCACAGCTTCTCAAGCACGACAGCCGGATTTGCAAGGATGGCATCGGAATCGACCACGGGCGGAATTTCGCCCGTACGCTCGGCTTCTTGTTCAAAGTATTCGCGCACCTTAGCAAAGCCAAGCATTTCTGGTGCCCGAAGCTCATTTTTGGCCTTGTAGCTGGCAACCACGCGTTCTGGCGCACGTATGAGGAAAGCGTGCCTGTGATTGGGCATATGCTCGATCCCAATATCGCCAATCATATGATGCGGCATATGCTTTTGATACCAAATGGCCTTCGCTCTCGGTGCATCGCCGGATTGGGTAGCGAGTACACTTTCCCAATCGCAATCCATACTCTCGATCGTTTCTTTGGCCAAAGGATGCGGCTCGCCGTTCGCCTTCAGAAATGCCCCATAAAATGGCTCATCACTAACCGCACAATCGGGCCGCGCGCCAAAGCTGCGCATCATTGCGGTCGAGATATTTCGCGGGCCGGACCACATGGCGATTCTTATCGTCACGCGCCGACATCCCGGTTCATCAAATCGCGGTAAAGCCCTTGCAACCGTGCAACCATTGGCCCGCGCGCTGGCGTAAGGGCGCGCCCATCAACTTGCGTTACCGGAACAACGCCGGCGAATGTTCCTGTGACAAACGCCTCGTCCGCGCCATACACATCCGTGAGCGAGAAGTTTTTCTCAAACACGGCAATGCCCGCCTCGCGGCACACTTGGATGACATTGGACCGCGTGATGCCGCCTAGGCAGTAATCGCCACTCGATGTCCAGACCTCGCCTTTTCTGACTATGAAGAAATGCGTTGAATTGCATGTTGCGACAAAGCCATGCGGGTCCAGCATTAGCGCTTCATCCGCCCCAGCTTGCGTTGCCTGAATACAGGCGGTGATGCAGTTGAGCTTCGAGTGCGAATTCAGTTTCTGGTCCTGCACTGCGGGATCTCCGCGCCGAACATGGACAGTGAACAAGCGTATGCCGGTTTCGATGGTTGAGGGCAGCGGTGTTTTGTATTCCGGGATGATTACTATCGTTGCAGGGCTGATGACCACGCGCGGGTCTTGATAAGGGGTTGAGCGAATACCGCGTGTTACCATCAGCCGGATATGCACGCCTTGCTTGTCGCGCATTGCATTGCCATCAATTGTCGCATCTATGCGGGCGGCTAGTTCATCGCGCGAAAGACCGACATCCATCGCTATTGCTTTGGCGCCTTCATAAAGCCTGTCAAAGTGCGCATCGCGAAATGCGATTCGCCCGCATTGCAATCGCAACCCCTCCCAAACACCATCACCCAGCATAAATCCGCTGTCGAAAACCGATACGCTCGCCTCATCGCGCGGTACCAGTGCCCCATTAACGTTGATCAAAATCCCCTCATTGCGAGGGTCAGGAGCGAAATCATGCGTCCCTTGGGCCATTTTTTTGAACCTTATGCTTTATCCGGTAGTGACAAGCGCATCGCACAAAGCTAGCGAGCCTAGCGACTGCGGACAGTTGGCAGAGTGGTCGAATGCACCGGTCTTGAAAACCGGCAAGGGTGCAAGCCCTTCCAGGGTTCGAATCCCTGACTGTCCGCCACTCAAACTTCCCTCTGCGTGTTTTTCATCATCGGGGCCTCCACATGGACGATCCGAGAAGGAGGCAAACAGCTTCCCTTTCGGAACCATAGCGACTTTCCAATGCGCGAGAATATCCCCTTTGATCAAGAAGGTGTCCGGCAGCCTTGTGATTGGACACTAAAAGTGAATTGCCCGGCCATAGGCATCAAGCACGCTTTCGTGCATCATTTCTGACAAGGTCGGGTGCGGGAAGACGGTCTGCATAAGCTCCTCTTCCGTCGTCTCGAGGGTTTTGCCCACAGTGTAACCCTGGATCAGCTCTGTGACTTCTGCGCCGACCATGTGTGCACCCAGCAATTCGCCTGTGGCTTCATCAAAGACTGTCTTGATGAACCCTTCAGCTTCGCCCAGCGCGATGGCTTTGCCGTTACCGATAAACGGAAAATTGCCAACTTTCACTTTGTACCCAGCGTCTTTCGCGCCCGCTTCGGTCATGCCCACGCTGGCAATTTGCGGGTGACAATAGGTACAGCCTGGAATGTTGTTGCGATCAAGGGGGTGCGGGTGAACATCTTTGTTCCCCAATTCCTGCGCGATAGCTTCTGCGCATGTCACACCTTCATGGCTTGCCTTATGCGCAAGCCACGGACCTGGCGTGCAATCGCCGATTGCCCAAAGGCCATTTGTCTTTGTCCGGCCAAAAGGATCAATCTGGATAAAGCGGCGGTCCATTTCGGTGAACGTCTCAGCGCCAATATTCTCGGTGTTAGGCTGAATACCGATAGCTGTGATGACGTGGCTGTATTCCGTGGTTTCGACCTTGCCTTTGGCATCCTTGATGGTCGCTTTAACTCCAGTCGCCCCGACATCAAGACCTTCAACGCCTGCGCCAGTCATGATGGTCATGCCTTGCTTTTTAAGGCTCTTTCCAAGAAAGTCTGAGACGTCAGCATCTTCAACCGGCACAATCCGGTCAAGCATTTCAACGATTGTCACATCAACGCCCATATCGTTATAGAAACTCGCAAACTCGATCCCGATTGCGCCTGATCCGATGACCAACAGTTTGGTTGGCATTTCAGGAGGGACCATTGCGTGGCGATACGTCCACACGCGCTTTCCATCAGCGGGAGCAAACGGCAGATCGCGTGCCCGTGCGCCGGTCGCGACGATAACATGTTTGGCAGAGAGTTTTTCTGTGCCTTTGTCGGTTGTTACATCAAGCGATGTTGGACCTGTTAGTTTGCCCTCGCCCATATGCACGGTGATCTTGTTTTTTTTCATCAAGTGACCCACGCCCTGATTGAGCTGTTTTGCCACCCCGCGAGAGCGTTTCACGATCGCATCAAGATCAGCCTCAATGCTTCCAGCAACTTTGAGGCCATAACTCGCCGCATTGTCCATATAGTGTTTAATCTCGGCCGAACGCAGCATCGCTTTGGTCGGGATACAGCCCCAATTGAGGCAGATGCCGCCCAGATTTTCGCGCTCAACAATCGCCACCTTCAGATCCAATTGCGCACACCTTATCGCCGCCACATAGCCACCTGGACCAGAGCCGAGCACAATTACATCATACTGATTATCAGACATTTCAACTTTCCTTGGGGAGGGTTTGGAGCATTCACTCGGGAGGATTTCGAAAGCTGTCTCAGCCCGCTAAATGCTCGACAAAATATTTGTGAACCCAGCCATACCTGCACGGACCACGATAAGCCCCCTTGTAGGCTGAGGGCGTTCCCGTGCCGCAATCGACCAGATCATCACCGGGCTTTTGATAGACAACGCCATACCAATCTTCGTACGTGTCACACAAAGACAAACGGACGCCGTTGAGCAAACGATCTCGCTCTTTGGATGTGGTGCCTGGCGCAATGCGGACACTTAAAAATCCATCACCGCTCCGAGTTAGGCCATGGACTTGGCCCGTGCCAGCGCAGGCATCAAAATTGGGACCGTCATGACCCACGATGATCAGCCGCTCGCCCGTCTCAAAACTTGCGGCCGCGGTCGCAAAGCTTGGTACAACAATTAGCACTGTTGCCATAGCAGCGATCATTCTAGCCCGGATCATACAACCAGCCCTATCGGATTTTCGCACAACTGTTTGATCGCTTCCATCAATTGTGCGCCGTCCGCACCGTCGATCGCGCGATGATCAAAGCTGCCGCTTGCATGGAGCACTGTTGCCGGTTTGATTTCTCCATCGACGACATAAGGCTGCTGCTGCCCCGCCCCCACCGCGAGGATCATACCTTGGGGCGGATTGATGACAGCATCGAATTGCTTGATCCCGAACATGCCGAGATTCGAAAGGCTGGCCGTGCCGCCTTGATATTCGTGCGGCAACAGCTTTCCATCGCGTGCTTTGCCGGCCAGTTCTTTCATCTCTTTGGAAATCACTGCGAGGCTCTTGGTATCGGCCTTGGTAATAACGGGCGTGATAAGACCGGATGGTGCTGCCACTGCCACAGAGACATCGGCACGCGAATACCGCCGCATCGTGTCACCGTGGAAGCTGACATTGCACTGCGGCACGCGGATCAAAGCACGGGCAAGTGCTTTTATCAGCAGATCATTCACCGACAATTTTACGCCATCAGGTTCAAGTGATCCATTCAATTGTTTGCGCAATTCAAGCAGTGGATCGAGCCGAATATCGATTGTCAGGTAATAGTGCGGAACGGTTTGCTTGCTTTCGGTGAGGCGGCGAGCAATGACTTTGCGCACGCCTGATACCTTTTCCTCCTCGAACGGAGCACCGTGATCGGGAACTGTGGTCGTTGCAGCAGGCGTCGGCGCTGGCGCACTTGCTGCTGGAGCGTGTGCCGATGCGCTGGCAGGGTCAAAGCTTTCAACATCTGCTTTCACGATACGGCCATTGGGGCCGGAACCCGATACAGCTGCGATGTCGATGCCTTTTTGTGCAGCAATCCGTTTTGCGAGGGGCGAAGCAATCACGCGGCCATTGGCCGCGCTGCTTGAGCCTGCATTTGTTGATGTTGCCATTGGCGCTGGAGTTGGAGCCGCAATGGCACCTGCGCCGCCCGCCGCAATCGCACTTTCAACATCGCCTTTGGTGATTTTACCCTTGGGTCCGGACCCTTCGATCTGCGCAAGGTCAATGCCATTGGCTTCAGCCAGCTTGCGCGCTGTTGGTGATGCAGCAGGCCCACTTTTAGAAGATGCTGACGCCGGTTCTGAAACAGGTGTTGGCGCTGGATCGCTTGCCGAAGGTTGCGAGCTGGAGCCAGCGGCGGCAGCGGCATCCACATCCTCACCTTCTTCGGCAAGCATTGCGATAACAGCACCGACCTTCACATTTTCCGTGCCTTCCTCAATCAGGACAGAGGCGAGCACACCTTCATCGACCGCTTCAAATTCCATTGTCGCTTTGTCGGTTTCAATCTCGGCCATGATATCGCCTGACTGGATGGTGTCCCCGACTTTCACGAGCCATTTGGCAAGAGTCCCCTCCTCCATGGTGGGAGACAAAGCAGGCATTTTGAGTTGGATGGGCATAGTCGTGCAAGAATCCTTTTAACCTGGGGAGACAGACGTTTTACGGCTTCGTGCGTGTTGGGCAAGCATTCGCTGGTTTTGCAATTGATACATTTGCTGCTATTTCACCAATCCGGTTATGCGCACATTCCTCGTGGTCATTGATGAAACGGAAGAAGCCCGTTCTGCTCTGCGCTTTGCAGCCCGCCGCGCAGTGAGCGTCGAAGGCGCCGTGCAAATCCTTGCATTGGTGCGCCAGCAGAATTTCAGCGCCTTTGGAAGTGTTCAGGCGACTATCGAACAAGAAGCGAAAGATCGCGCAGAAATGATGGCGCATGGCGTTGCAGGTAACCTACTTGCCGAAAGCGGGATTATGCCTTCAATTGAGGTGAAAACCGGCAATGGCGAAAAGATCGTAAGCGAATTTCTTGCCTCTCATCCGGAAGTCGCCGCATTGGTGCTTGGCGCGGCAAAAGGCAACAATCCTGGACCTTTGGTAAGCTATTTCTCATCTCATGCAGGCGGTCTGCCCTGCCCGCTTTATGTCATTCCGCATGACTATGACGAAAAGGACAGCGAGCACCTCGTCTAGGCGGGGTTGTTATTTGCGTCTTCCCTGATGGCGGATATTGCCGGGACGCCCGCGTTTGCCAGCTTTAAACTTGCCAGCCTTGTTGGTGGGGCCTCCTCGTCCGCCTTTTGAACCGCCTCTGGGACCGCGCTCTGGTCGTCTGCCACGTGGTTCGATCACGCTGCCTTGTGCATCGACAGGCACGAATTTCAGCGCACCTGTCAGCGCATTGGATTCGGCCAGTTTGAGTTTCAATCTATCGCCAGGGGCATAGCGCGTGCCTGTATCCTCTCCAATGAGAGCTTGTGCGGCTTCATCATAACGGAAATATTCGCGGCCCAAAGTGGACACAGGCACAAGACCATCTCCGCCAAGCCCTTCAATCGTGGCAAAGAAACCAAACCCTTGGACCCCGGTAATGCGGGTGTCGAATGTCTCACCAACCCTGTGCGAAAGCCAGGCCGCAACATAGCGGTCAATGGTGTCGCGTTCTGCTTCCATAGCGCGGCGTTCGGTTCCGCTAATCGCGTCGGTGATTTCTTGCAGGCTTGCGCGATCTTTGTCCGACAGCCCTGTTTTTGCGGACATATTATTGCGCGGTTCAGGCTGCTCCAGCCCATATGAATCAACCAAAGCGCGATGCACAAGCAAATCGGCATACCGGCGGATTGGGGATGTAAAATGCGCATAGGAGGCGAGCGCCAAGCCAAAGTGACCCGAATTGGCTGGACCATAATAGGCCTGCATCTGGCTGCGCAGTACAGCTTCCATCACTTGCGCTTTTTCCGATTCATCGGTCACATCTTTCAGCATCCGATTAAACAATCCCGGCGTGATAACCTGGCCCAGCGAGAGCTTCTTATCCATGGTCGCCAGATAATCGCGAAGCGCAATCAATTTTTCGCGCGCCGGCGTTTCGTGGACGCGGTAAACGACCGGAGCGGATTTCGCTTCGAGTGCTTTGGCAGCGGCGACATTGGCTGCAATCATAAAGTCTTCAACGACCCGGTGCGCATCGAGACGCTCTCGCACGGCAATCTGTGTTATCTTGCCTTCGTCATCCAACTGAACGCGGCGTTCCGGAAGTTCAAGATGGAGCGGGTCCCGCTTTTCTCTTGCTGCGGCGAGTGATTTCCATGCCTGCCAAAGATGATTGAGATGTTCGGGCGCATCGCCTTTATCAATCGCCGCCTGTGCATCCTCATAGGCGATATTGTGATGAATGCGCACAATCGCACGCGTGAACCGAAAGCTGGTGACTTTGCCCTCGCCATCGATTTTGAGATGACACGCCATTGCAGCGCGATCCTCATTCTCGCGCAATGAACACATATCAGCCGATAATAGTTCAGGAAGCATGGGCACGACCCGGTCCGGAAAATAGACCGAATTGCCGCGCTTGCGTGCCTCCTTATCGAGCGCAGAGCCTGGCCGGACATAAAAGCTGACATCGGCAATCGCGACGAGAGCGTTGAAGCCCCCCTTCCCATCAGGTTCAGCCCAGATCGCATCGTCATGGTCGCGAGCATCGGCGGGATCAATCGCGACTATGGGGAGATGTCGAAGGTCTTCGCGCTTATCCTGGCTCAGAGTAAGTTCGGCTGCCTCCCCAGCCTCTTCAATCGCTTTGGCAGGGAACATATGCGGAATGCCGTGTTTGGCAATAGCTATGAGGCTGAAGCTTTTAGGGGCCAACGGATCTCCGATGACCTCGATCACTTTTACGCCTGCGCGCTCTGATCGTCCGGTGCGTTCTGCCAGCACCAATTGGCCATCTTCTGCCTCGCCAAGATCGCTAATGCGAGCGGACTGTCGGACGCGCTTATCAACAGGTGCAAGCCATGCCTTATTAGCTGCATCAATTTCAACAACGCCCAGCAGGCCTTCGGTGCGCGCAGGCAGTTTCTTGATCGGAAAGGCCGACCAGTTGCCATCGTGTTCTTCTGTCCGAGACAGCACCCTGTCGCCAACTTTTAGCGCAGGAGCACGTTTGACGCCCCGCCCTTTTGCCTCTTTGACAGTCAGGCGCGGCGGTTTACCGGGCGCTTCGGGATCCCAATTGTCCGGTTCTGCAATAGGTTCGCCATCTTCGATTTCCACGATCCGCAGAACCGTCACCTTGGGAATGCCGCCCATCCGGTGATAGGCCGATTTGCGCCCATCTATCAGGCCTTCTTCTGCCATGTCCTTGAGCAAGCGTTTTAGCGCGATCTTTTCCTGACCCTTTAGGCCAAAGGCACGCGCAATTTCGCGCTTACCGGCCGCCTCATCGGAGGTTTGGATGAATTCAAGAACCTGTTTTTTGGTCGGAAAGCCTAGCGGTTGTTTCTTTTTTGCCATTGCCTGTGCCTTAACCAGTAAGGCCTAGCGTGTCGAATGCTGCGGTAAGTATTCAGGGATTAGTCGGCGCTGCCTTCTTTACCGGGGATCAAGCCGCAAACGATCACAACCAAATATCCAAGCCAGCTAAGCGATCCCCAAAGACCACTGGTGGTGCTCAATTCTTCGACAGCTTCGAGATTGCCGCTCGCCATAACCTCGCTTAGTTCATCGACGAAATTCACGCTGAAATAAGCGCCAGCCAATGTCGTGACGATCGGTATTATGGCAATAAGAGAGGGAAGGTTTGCATCGTTCAAACGGCGCACGAATGCCGCAATAATCAAAAGCAATCCCAGGATGGAAATCGCCACACCAATCCAGGTCTGAATGCCAAGTGACCCCGCCATGGCTTGCATTATCTCAACCTGCATCTGCTCTGGATCTGCACCGGAGCCCATTGATTGCATGGCTCCTGACATCGACGATACGGTGAAGACCAGACCAGAAATCATGCTGATCCCGAAATTCAAGATCACCACGACAAGCACCCACCACCAAAAAGTGGAGCGCGAATCGCGACCCTGGAAATTGGTTAGATTCGCCAGACAGTGCTTGATTGCGTCGCCCATAATGATCCTCTTTGTATTCGTAGATGTTAGTATGCTCGCGCAATCAGGATGCGTTCAACCGCTGTGTCGCCGGTAAAGATACAAACGCCATTGGCCGCTTCGCTATCGCGCGGAACATTGCGGAAGGTGAGTTTCAAAGATTTGAGTTGCTCGACGACTTTTTCGAGCGCTTCGCCCGTGGGGCGAGACCATTGGACTTCGAGCCAGCCCGGATATTTTGCATCCCCGTTAAAGAAAGCTTCAACCTCGCTCCACTGGGAAATACCGCGCGTAATATTCGCATCGCGACGTTCGGCAGCTTGCGTGAAAAGTGCGGTTTGAATATCTTCGAGTAACCCGCTCGCAGAGGCGGCAAAGTCATCGCGCAAGATGAATTGCATATTGGGTTTGCCGCTTTCTGCGTTCCACAGTTGATCGCGGCGCAGCACGGCAACTTTTGCGTTTTCCATATCGCGCGGGCCAACTTCGATGACCACTGGCGCTCCTTTGCGCACCCAGTCCCAGCGCTTTGCCGACGCTTTACCCGGACTCTTGTCAAGCAGAACGCGAATGGGTTCACCCATTGCTGATTGGGATGCAAGCGCGGCGCGCACCTCTTCGCAATAGGTAAGCACAGCTTCGTCCTCGGGCTTGTCGCGCAGCATGGGCAGGATCACGATCTGATGAGGTGCGATCCGCGGCGGAACACGCAGACCATCATCATCGCCATGCGTCATGATAACCCCGCCAATCATCCGGGTCGAAACTCCCCAACTGGTTGTGTGGGCGTATTGCTGATTGCCTTCGCGGTCCTGATATTGGATGCCTGCTGCTTCGGCAAAACTGGTCCCGAGATAATGCGACGTGCCCGCTTGCAGCGCTTTGCCATCTTGCATCATTGCCTCAATGGACCATGTTTCGTTTGCGCCTGGAAAACGCTCATTCTCTGGCTTTTCACCGGCGATAACGGGAAGCGCCAAATCTTCCTCTGCGCACGCACGATACATTTCCAGAGCCCGCGCAGTTTCGGCCTTTGCATCCTGCGGTGTGGCGTGAGCGGTGTGCCCTTCTTGCCAAAGGAATTCGCTTGTGCGCAGGAACATCCGTGTGCGCATTTCCCAGCGGACCACATTAGCCCATTGATTGAGCATCAAGGGTAGATCGCGCCATGACTGGATCCAGCGCGCAATTGCATCACCAATAATAGTCTCAGATGTTGGGCGCACGACCAGTGGTTCTTCTAATTTGGCTTCGGGGTCAGGAATGAGCCCTCCCTGGCCATCTGCAATAAGACGGTGATGTGTGACCACGGCCATTTCTTTTGCAAAGCCATCAACATGATCAGCCTCGCGTTCAAAATTAGCGAGCGGGATGAACAGCGGAAAATACGCGTTTTGGACACCTGCTGCCTTGATGCGATCATCGAGCAAACGCTGGATGCGCTCCCAAATGCCATAGCCCCATGGCTTTATCACCATACAGCCACGCACGCCGGATTCTTCGGCCATATCAGCGGCTGTTATGACTTCTTGATACCATTTGGCGAAATCGTCTTCGCGCGTGACATTAAGGGCGTGGCGAATTTTGGACACGGATTTTCCTGCTCAATCGACTGGGTTTGAAAGCGCGCGACGCGTGGCGTTATTTGCCCAGCTCGTCCAGCTTCTTTTGCATCTGCGCCATTTGTTCGCGCAATATCGCGAGTTCATCAGGAGAGCTTTCAGCCTTCTTGGCTTCGCGTTTCTTCGCTGCTGCTCCTGCTCCCGGGATGAATGTTTCGGCAGCCGCACGCATCATCGCCATGTTTGTTTCATGGATTGCGGCAATAGGATTTGCGCTGATCCCTTTTTCAAAAGCTTCTTTGATTTTGCTCTGATTGGTGCGGAAATTCTCCATGCTCGCCTCAAGGTATGACGGCATCAGCCCTTGCATGGAATTGCCATACATGCCGATCAGTTGGCGAAGGAAACTAACGGGCAGCATCTGTTCACCATTCGCCTCTTCATCCATAATAATCTGGGTGAGGATTGAATGGGTGATGTCTTCGCCCGACTTGGCGTCAAGCACCTTAAAATCGACATTCTCGCGCACCATTTTCGCAAGATCATCAAGCGTGATGTAGCTTGACGAGCTGGTGTTATACAATCGTCGGTTTGCGTATTTTTTTATGGTGATGCCGTCTGTCGAATCGGCGTTGTCGGTAGTCTTGGCCATTGGTTTCCTACTCTCTCTTTTGCTGCGTTTAGCACCTGCACAATGTGCAGTGCAATATATTGCTCAAAGAGTGCGAAAGCGGTGCCCCAACGTGGTCAACAATTCGTATTGTGAAAGCCCACTTTGCTGCGCAGCATTGGGCAGGTTGAAAGGCACTGAAAGCCAGTCACCTTCCTTCAAATCGGGCGCATTGGTCAGATCAACCACGATCATATCCATCGACACTTTACCAAGAATGGGCAGCTCCTTATCGCCATGAAGGAAATAGCCGCCTGCACCGCGTGAGCGTAAGAAGCCATCAGCGTAACCCAGAGAGACTGTGGCAGTTTTCATTGTCCGATTTGCGGTAAATTGCGCATTGTACCCCACACTTTCACCGGACCCGATTGTACGGGTCTGGATTATGGCGGCTTCGACAAATGCAACCTGCTCGATCACGTCAATAAATTCAGCGCGTGCAATACCGCCATAAAGCGCAAGGCCAGGCCTCGTCGCATCAAAGGTATAGTCTGAACCAAGCGCAATGCCTGCGCTGTTTGCTAAACTCGCGCATTTGTGCCGAACCAGTGTGCGAGTGTGCCTGAACGCATCAAGCTGGCTCGCATTCATTGCGCTGTCTTCATCCCCGCAGGCGAGATGCGACATGAGCGTATCGATGTCGAGCGCTTGAATGGCCGGGTCGCTAATCTCAGATGGCGAAACGCCAAGACGATTTATCCCGGTGTCGACCATCAGATGACAAATGCCACCACCGGCGTCTTGCCACTCTTGCGCTTGCCTAATTGAATTGATGACCGGGACCGCGCCTGTGGCCTGAGCGTATCCAATTTCATCGGCATTGATGATCCCATGGAGAACTGCGATTTGCGCAGGCGATACATGGCAAGCAACCGCTGCCAACTCGCTCCAATGGGCAACGAGAAAGGATGTGCATCCCGCATCCCGCAGAGCCGGAACACAGCTATCGACACCCAGCCCATAACAATCAGCCTTTACCGCAGCACCCGCGTTTGCCGAAACCGACATTGCATCAAGCACACGCCAGTTATGGCTGAGCGACTGTCGATCGATCTTCAGGCGAAGGGTTGGATCAGGCAGGATCATCTTCGAAGTCTTTAGGCGGCCCGCTGGGCAAGCCCCACCATGCCACAACCACGCCAAAGGCTACCACGCCCCAAGTGTACCACAAGCCGGAATAGACGTTGCCCGTGCTCGCGACGATTATCCCTGAGATAAGCGGCAGGAATCCTCCAAGATAGCCCGCGCCAATGTGATACGGGATCGACATCGAAGAATAGCGGATCTTTGGCGGGAACATCTCAGACAAAAGCGCTGCAACCGAACCGTAGGTGAGCGCAGAAAGAAAGCCCATAACCAACAATACGCAAATGATGCCTACAATACTTAGCAAAGGTGGGATTTGACGTTCGAAATCAAAACCCTTTTGTGTCAATGCGGCTTGCAAACCATCGGTTCGTGCGGTGGTATCGCTAAGCCAGTCAGATCCTATTGCAACGGGCGTGCCTCCGACTTTTACACCAAGAGTGCTGCCAGGCTCGACGCTGTAGGCAACGCCGTTCGCAGTAAGCGTGCCTAGAATTTTACCGCAATCAGTTTGTTCCCTTTCGAACAATTCTGCAAAAGGATCCGTGACACATTCTTGACCCGTCACAACAACAGGCGTGCGTTCGGCGGCCTCCGCAAGCCCCGGATTGGCAAGGCTGCCCAAAGACCAGAAAAGCGGGAACAGCAGCACCAACGTCGCTAGCGCCCCCACAATGATGGGCTTTTTGCGGCCTACTTTATCGGACCATTTGCCAACCCAGATATAAAAGAACAGCGAAATTGATCCGGCCACCAGCAGGATCAGTTCGACGGTCAATTCATCCAATCTCATATCGCCCTTCAGAAACGAAAGGCTGGAGAAGAATGCGGTGTACCAGATCGTCGTCAAAATGCCGGAAATACCAAACAGCGCGACAAAAATGCGCTTGGGATTACCTGGATAAGTGAAGCTTTCGATAAACGGGTTACCCGAAGTTTCGCCCGCTTCTTTCATCGCTTTGAAGACGGGGCTTTCTGAAAGCTTGAACCGCATCCATAGCGAAATGGCCAGCAACAAAATCGACAGCAGGAAAGGCACACGCCAGCCCCATTCGTTGAAATCTTCCTCGGGGATGATCGCGCGGCATAGCAACACCACGATAATCGAAAGGACAAACCCGCCAGCTACACTTGCTTGAATAAAGCTAGTGAAAAAGCCTCGTTTTTCAGGCGGAGAATGTTCTGCGACATAAATGGCCGCTCCGCCATATTCACCGCCAAGAGCCAGTCCCTGAAGCACACGTAGAATGATTACGATAATAGGAGCAATCACACCGATCTGATCGACCGTCGGAATAAATCCAACTCCCGCGGTTGCTACTCCCATAAGGGTAACTGTCACAAGGAAAGTGTATTTGCGGCCAAGCTTGTCACCCAAAAACCCGAACAGGATTGCGCCGATGGGACGAAACGCAAATCCCACCGCAAAAGTAGACCAAACCAGCAGCAGGCCAAGCGTGGGATCGTCTACATCATAAAACGCGTCTTTTAGAATGTAAGCCAGCGTCCCGTAGATAAAGAAATCATACCATTCAAAGATTGTGCCGGCGCTCGAAGCGCCAACAACCAGTTTGATCTCGTCTTTGCTCGGTTCGCGATCAGCAAGTGCGGCTGCGTCATCACTCATTGGTGTGGTTGACATGGATTCCCCGTTTCCATTGATCCTTGAGGCTCTCTAGCCTTTTCAGAATCGCTCTTAGCTAGGTCATGCAGCAGAGGAAAGCGCATCATTGATAGCTTTCCATGGAATGAGCAAAGCGCCGTGGCGCCCTGTATGTGGCAATGCAGCTTCGAGCGCGTCAAAACCTGACCAATCGGGCAACGGTGCCTCCCCGCCCAGCCAGCGCTTGATACGATCCAAAGTCTGTTCCAGCTCTGGCGCAGTTTTGCCAACGGCGTTGCCCGCCAGGATGGCAGCAGAGCCCTGCCCGATTGCGCAGGCTGTGACAGCCATCCCGATTCCTGTGATACGCCCGTCGCCATCGCATTTGACGCTGACTTTTATGGAGCTTCCACAAGTTTGCGATCGCGCCTCTGCGAAAAGCCGAGCACCAGGATCAAAGGGAAAATTGTAAAGAGAGGCCGCGAGACCCAAAAGGCGCGGTGTGTAAAGTTTGGAACTATCGCGCGGTGACGTGCTGCTCACTCGCCCGATGCTCTCGCTTCTTCTTCACCGCGTAGAGCGGCTCGGCGCTGGTCAATCAATCCGACCAATTGCCGGGAAAATGCATCGGCTGCCTGATATGTGCGTGCTTCGGTGATCCATGTTGGACGTCCTTGATAACCCCAGACCGTATCAAACCCGAGCACAAGCACGGAAAAAGCGAATACCGAGATCAATGCGCCTTTGACCGCACCAAAACCAAAGCCCAGCACGCGATCAATCGGGCCAAGGATCGAATTGCGCGATGCTTCGCCGGCATTGTTCGCAATCAGTTTCATCGCGGCATAGGGGATCAAAAGCAAAAGCGCGAAGGCGAGAATCGAAGTTGCGGGCTGCGCATCATAAAACTCGCCCAATTGTTCAGTCAGCGGCGTGTGCAGGTAATAGATCGAGAATGCAGCCAAAACCCACGCGGCCAAAGACAGGACTTCCTGCACCAATCCGCGTAGAAAGCCGCCAATCGCGGCAACGCCGACGATTATCAGAACAAGAGCGTCAAAGCCTGCCATAGCTTACTCGTTTCGATCCCATAACGCCTGATTATGCCGAGCCAATCACCCGGTCAACGAGGTTTGCCAATTGACCAACAGGGTTATAATTCAATGAAGATGTGCTGACTTTGCTGTCTTTGGGGCCAAATCCGACAGCAAATCCCAGTTTTGCCGCCTCTCTTACGCGCAAATCTGAATGCGATACCGGGCGCACTTCCCCTGCCAGTGAAACTTCGCCAAACCAAACCGATTTGTCCGGCAATGGTTTGTCAGCCAGCGCCGAGACGAGCGCGGCTGCCACAGCAAGGTCGGCAGCAGGATCGGAAAGCCGATAGCCACCTGCAATATTGAGATAAACTTCAGCTGACGAAAAATTGAGCCCGCAACGCGATTCCAAAACCGCCAGCAACATGGCAAGCCTACCATTGTCCCACCCAACAACAGCCCGGCGCGGGGTTGCACCTGATTGCAGGCGCACAATGAGAGCCTGTATTTCAACCAAGACCGGCCGCGTCCCTTCGAGCGCCGGAAATACCGAACTGCCCGCCAAGGGTTGATCGCGGCCCGATAAAAACAGCATCGACGGGTTGGAAACTTCGTCCAGCCCCTCGCTCTCCATTGAGAACACGCCGATTTCATCCACTGCGCCGAAACGGTTCTTCAAGGCGCGCAAAATCCGGTATTGGTGCGAGCGCTCTCCTTCAAAGCTCATCACAACATCGACCATATGTTCAAGCACACGCGGGCCAGCGATATTGCCGTCCTTGGTGACATGGCCGACGAGAAAGAGCGCGGTTCCATGTTCTTTGGCAAAACGGATCAATTCCAGCGCGCAGCCGCGCACCTGGCTGACAGTTCCCGGAGCCCCTTCAATGGTGTCGGAATGCATGGTCTGGATCGAATCGATTACCAGCAATGCAGGCGGCTCTCCTGAACCCAAAGTCGTCAGGATATCTCGCACAGATGTTTCAGATGCGAGCCGGATAGGCGCATCGGCAACACCAAGCCGCGTGGCACGCAAACGAACCTGACCAGCTGCTTCTTCACCGCTGACATAAACAACATCATTGCCGCCCTTGGCTATGGTTGCAGCTGTCTGAAGCAGCAGAGTTGATTTACCAATTCCCGGATCACCGCCCATCAGGACGGCTGAGCCAGGAACCAGACCACCGCCTAAAGCGCGGTCAAATTCGGCCAGTCCCGTTGATTTGCGCACAGGCAATTCAGTGGGCTTGTTCAGCGGCACAAATTCAATACCGCGCCCGCCGCGTGAAAGATCATGCTTTTGAGAAAAAACAGTCGCAGGCACATCTTCGGTTAACGTGTTCCATTCCCCGCATTCGCTGCATTGACCCTGCCAGCGCGGCGACACAGCGCCGCAATTTGCACAAACATATCGCTTTTTCGGTTTAGCCATGCACAGCCTCTAACCAGAACAGATACGGAACGCAATTGC
Organism: uncultured Porphyrobacter sp.; assembly: GCA_964352245.1. GTDB lineage: Bacteria > Pseudomonadota > Alphaproteobacteria > Sphingomonadales > Sphingomonadaceae > Erythrobacter. Next base: position 34,616 of record CAYGQX010000014.1, on the reverse strand, counting down.
ATCTGGTTTCACTTTGCCTCAAGACAGTACGCTATGCGGCAAAAGGAACTCAGACTGGCTCTTGTGTGCTACGGCGGGGTCAGCCTTGCTGTGTACATGCACGGTATCACCAAAGAGGTTTGGCACCTTGCCCGTGCAAGCCGTGCTTACCACGAATTTGGCCGCGAAGAGCTGCACGGGGTGGCGGGTGTCTATCGCGAATTGTTTGAAACGATCGAGGCAAAGCACTCGTTAAAATTGCGTGTCCTTCCAGACATTTTAACTGGAGCAAGCGCAGGCGGTATCAATGCTGTTTTTCTTGCTCATGCGTTACACTCTGGTGTTTCGCTTGAGCCGCTCACCGATCTTTGGCTGCGCAATGCCGATGTAAGCGAGCTGACTGACCCCGAAGCTCAACCCATGTGGCGCTATGCCAAGATATGGGCTCAACCAATTGCGGACTGGTTCCTGAAGCGTCCCGGCAACGCGGTTAACGAGACGGTTTCACCCGAAACCCGGTCTGAGGTGCGGCATAAAGTCTCCCGATTGGTGCGTGGACGATGGTTCAGTCCGCCTTTTTCCGGAAATCGCTTTTCAGCGATGCTGTTTGAAGCTTTCCAGAGCATGGCTGCAACACCGGCAGAGACGCCGCTTTTGCCACCCGGGCACCCGGTCGATCTTTTCGTAACTGCCACGGACTTTCGCGGGCATACAGAATTGTTGTGCCTAAATTCGCCGCAAGTGGTTGCCGAGACCGAACACCGGATGCCTATCGCTTTTCAAAGGCGTGTTCCCAAGGAGGCCGGTCATGCGCTTGCGGACCCGCTTGAATTGGTTCTGGCCGCCCGTGCAACGGCGAGCTTTCCTGGTGCCTTCCCACCCTTAACGCTTGCCGAAATTGATAGATTGGCAGGCGAGCAAGGTGAGCAATGGCCCACACGCGAAGCTTTTCTCAATCGTATCATGCCGGTCCATTCGCGCGAGGGAACGCTGGATGAAGTCGCGCTGATAGACGGAGCTGTTTTGGTGAATGCGCCTTTTGGCGCTGCTCTTGAAGCATTGGACCACCGCCCCTCGCAGCGCGAGGTAGATAGGCGGTTTGTCTATATTGATCCGCGGCCTGATCGAAGCCCGATGCCGGGCTCTACGGCAACCGAACCGGTTGGCTTTTTCGGCGCAATTTTCGGCTCGCTTTCGACAATTCCGCGCGAACAACCGATCCGCGATGATTTAGAACGGATTGAGGAAAAGTCCCGGCAAGCTGCCCGGTTGTCAGGGATTGTCAAAGGGCTGCGTCCCGAAATTGATCGTGCGGTTGAAAAGTTATTCGGGATGACATTTTTCCTCAATCATCCCACATCAAAACGGCTCGCAAACTGGCGCGCCAAAGCGCATCAGGCGGCCTATGAGCGCGCTGGATATGCATTTGGACCATATGCTCAGATCAAATTCACCGGGATTGTCGAACATATGGCTGAAATCGGCTTTAAGGCCGCGCCGGAATTGGGCCTGCCTGATCCTGACAAGATAGCTGATGCAATCAGGGAGCACCTGAAAAATACAGGCCTAGATCAACTTGTTGAAGAAAACGGTGGCGCCGATCCGTTGGCAATCGCGTTCTTCCGTGATCACGACACCCGTTTTCGCATTCGCCGTTTGCAATTGCTTGCTCGCCGGCTTGCGCGCGACTGGGAAACAGATCCCGAAATACCCGATAACGCGCTCGATATTGCACGTGGCCATATATATGGTGCGCTGCGGCTGTATCAGGATGCTGAAGCCTGCGTTATTGCCAGCCGCGACGTGCAACAGGCCGCATCGGACTCGCTCGTTAATCCGGGCGCATTTGTCGATTGTCTGGCTCAGCACTTGGCTCTTCATCAGGTTGACCCTGCAGTTGAAGCCATTTTGACCAACGCACTAGAAGCCATGCCGCGCAATCTTAAACGCCGCATGTTGCTCACCTATCTCGGCTTCCCATTTTACGATGTGGCCACATTGCCATTGCTTCAAAGTGATCGCTTGGTTGAATTCAACCCATTAAAGATTGATCGCATTTCGCCTGATGATGCTTTGTCCATTCGGGAAGGCGGAACACAGGCGACTTTACGCGGGATTGAGTTTTATAATTTCGGGGCTTTCTTCAGCCGCGCCTACCGCGAAAATGATTATTTGTGGGGGCGGTTGCATGGCGCAGAGCGAATGATTGATCTGGTGTGCTCAACTGTCGATGGCGGCGTGGAAGAAGCGACAATTCGCAAGGCAAAGCGCGAAGCCTTCCTTGCGATCCTTGAAGAGGAAACACAGGTCGGGCGCTGCCAGAAAGGCTTGCTTGATACGCTTGAAGCAGAAGTTATGGAACGGTTGTCGTGAGCTTATCGCTCTTTGCTATTCCATATAGCGGTTACGAATGCATCGGCGCTGATAAAGCCGCCCTCGCCCCGGTCGATATCTGAGAGCGGTTTCGACGCAAGAATATCGTCCAGCGACTTGCCTTCGTCAGCCATTGCATCAACGCGCGAAACCGCTTCGCCGATCATTGCGCGGTAGGCCGTGAGTTCTGCTTTGTCTGACATCGGTCCGTGACCGGGGATGACCTTTGCATCATCATCAATCGTTGCAATTACAATGTCGAGCGATCGCATCGCGTCATAGACACTGCCGCCAGAGCCAACGTCGATGAAGGGGTAACCGGGAATGTTGAAATACAAATCGCCCATATGGACGACATTGCTGTTTTCCCAGATCACAACGCTATCACCATCGGTGTGTCCGCCTCCAAAGAACATGAGGTTCATCACATCACCATTGAGATGCAGCCTTAAACCTTGCGCATAAGTGACAATCGGGAGCGCTTCTGGGGGCGCGGGCGGCGTTTCATTGCCACCAGCCATTCCACCCGAAGCCATCCGAACGCGCACATTGTCATGCGCAAATATGGTCGCGCCGCTTTTGCCAAAATGTTCGTTCCCGCCTGTGTGATCGAAATGCCAGTGCGTGTTGATGACATATTTGACAGGCGTTGCGCCCAGGTCTGCAATGGCTGCTTCGATCTTGCCGGACAAAGGCGCAAATTGGTCGTCGATAATGACGGTTGCGTCCTCGCCATGGCTAACGCCAATGTTACCGCCCGCGCCGAAGAGCACTGCTATGCCGGGCGCGACTTCTTCTGATGTGATTTCGACATTGTCGAAATTGCGCTGAGCAATAGATGTGCTGGGCAGCGTGAGCGCAGTTGTAGCGAGTGCGAGTGCGGCAATCCGAAGCATAATTCTCTCTCCTCTAGCGGCGCAATTACATTCGACTGCTGACCGTGTCGAGCACAAGCGTTTTTATGTCCCGAAGGTATCTTTCAACCTTGAGAAAAAGCCTTTGCTCTCCGGGCATTCATCGCCGGTTTCGGTTTCGCGAAATTGCTCGAGGAGTTCTTTCTGCTTGCGACTAAGCTTCGTTGGGGTCTCTACCGCCACTTCGACGACAAGGTCACCGCGTCCGCGGCCTTGCAGCACTGGCATACCTGCCCCGCGCACGCGCAATTGCTTGCCCGATTGAATGCCTACCGGAATTTCGAGTGAATTTGTGCTGCCATCCATATCGGGAATATCGACAGTGCCGCCCAATGCCGCTGTGGTGAAGCTCACTGGTACGCGCGCCGCAAGGGTTGTGCCTTCGCGTTCGAACAGATTGTGACGCGCGACATGGATGAATATGTAAAGATCGCCTGGAGGCGCGCTGCGTGCGCCCGCTTCGCCTTTTCCAGCAAGTCTAATGCGTGTTCCTGTGTCCACACCTGGTGGGATATCAACCGCTAGCGCTTGCGCGCGGTCAACGCGCCCTTCCCCGCGGCAAATTGCGCAAGGGTTTTCGATAACCACGCCGCGTCCGCCGCATGTAGGGCATGATCGTTCGACGACGAACAGACCTTGTTTGGCGCGAACGGTGCCGCGTCCCTGGCAAAGATTACAGGATCTCTCGCCTGTACCCGGTGTCGCGCCTGATCCATCGCAAGTTTCGCAGCTTTGCGAGACTTCGATTTCAATTTCCGTAGACTTTCCATGGAACGCCTCTTCAAGAGTGATTTCCATGTCATAACGCAAATCTGCACCGCGACGGTTCTGCTGACGGGTTCCGCCGCCGCCGAAAGCGCCGCCAAATATAGTCTCAAAAATATCGCCAATATCGGCAAAATCACCCGGTCCAGCACCACCACGACGCCCGCCGCCGCCATTCATTCCCTGTTGGAACGCTTCATGACCAAACCGGTCATAGGCCGCACGCTTTTGCGGGTCTTTGAGGCAATCATAAGCCTCGTTGATCTGTTTGAACTTCGCTTCAGCCGAAGCATCATCCGGGTTTTTGTCCGGGTGAAACTTCATGGCGAGCTTGCGATAGGCGCCTTTAATTGCAGGCCCATCGGCATCTCTGCCTACGCCGAGCATCTGGTAATAGTCTTCAGCCATTATGCCGGTCCCACGCAATGAACCCCAAGATGAGAAACGGGAGCCGGCTCAACCGCGCTATGTGCGCTTCGAACCGCTCCCGCTTGTCTTGTCATTAAGGGATTAGCCTTTTTTATCTTCGTCGACTTCCGAGAATTCTGCGTCAACGACATCGTCGTCTTCGGAAGCATCAGGAGCGGCTTCCTCAGCTGCGCCAGATGCGTCTGCTTCTGCACTCGCTGCGGCTTGCTCTTTCTCGTAGATTTGTTTGCCCATTTCCATGGCCGCTTGCGTCAGGGCTTGCGCCTTGGCGTTTATCTCTTCGGCATCATCGCCTTCGAGAGCGGTTTTGGTCTCTGCAAGAGCGGCTTCGACAGAAGACTTGGTGTCTGCGTCAATCGCATCGCCGTGTTCTTCGAGCTGTTTCTCAGTGGCATGGACAAGGCTGTCTGCCTGATTGCGCGCTTCGGCACTTTCGCGGCGCTTCTTGTCTTCTTCTGCGAATTTTTCCGCATCCTGAACCATCTGATCGATGTCGCTGTCGGACAATCCGCCCGATGCTTGAATCTTGATCGTCTGTTCTTTGCCGGTGCCCTTATCTTTCGCAGACACACTCACAATGCCATTTGCATCGATATCAAATGTGACTTCGATCTGCGGCACGCCGCGCGGTGCAGGCGGAATTCCAAGCAGGTCGAAATTGCCAAGCAGCTTGTTATCAGCCGCCATTTCGCGCTCACCCTGGAAGACTTTAATCGTCACAGCGTTCTGATTGTCTTCTGCAGTTGAGTAGGTCTGCGTTTTCTTCGTCGGGATCGTTGTGTTGCGATCAATCATGCGTGTGAACACTCCGCCAAGTGTTTCAATGCCCAGTGACAATGGCGTCACATCAAGCAGCAGCACGTCTTTGACATCGCCCTGAAGAACACCAGCCTGAATGGCCGCGCCCATTGCGACGACTTCGTCAGGGTTGACGCCTGTATGCGGTTTCGCGCCGAAGAATTCTTCAACCACTTCGCGAACGCGCGGCATGCGGGTCATACCACCGACAAGGATAACCTCATCGATCTGATCCTTGGAAACGCCAGCATCGCTAATCGCTTTCTTGCATGGCTCCAATGTGCGCTTGATGAGATCACCCACCAGCTTTTCAAGGTCTGCACGGCTGATCGTCTCAACAAGGTGCAGCGGAGTGGACGAACCACCTTCCATCCGCGCCGTAATGAAGGGAAGGTTCACTTCCGTGGTGGCAGAGCTTGAAAGTTCGATTTTCGCCTTTTCGGCGGCTTCTTTCAGACGTTGAAGCGCGAGTTTATCGGCTTTCAGGTCCATGTTCTCTTTTTTCTGGAACTGTCCAGCGAGCCATTCAACAATCGCATTGTCAAAATCTTCGCCGCCCAGGAACGTGTCGCCGTTGGTGGATTTCACCTCGAACACGCCATCCCCAATCTCAAGGATCGATACGTCAAACGTGCCGCCGCCAAGGTCATAAACTGCGATCGTTTTGCCGTCGTCTTTGTCCATGCCGTATGCAAGAGCAGCGGCTGTCGGCTCGTTGATGATACGCAGCACTTCAAGACCAGCGATCTGGCCGGCATCCTTGGTGGCCTGACGCTGTGCATCGTTAAAGTAAGCGGGAACCGTGATAACGGCTTGCTCGACTGTTTCGCCAAGATAGCTTTCTGCTGTCTCTTTCATCTTTTGCAGGATGAAAGCCGAGATCTGGCTGGGCGAATATTCTTCGCCGCCGGCCTTGACCCATGCATCGCCGTTCTTTCCCTTGACGATGTCGTAAGGAACGATTTCCATGTCTTTCTTGGTCAGCGGATCATCGAAACGGCGACCGATCAGACGTTTGATCGCGAACAAAGTGTTGTCCGGATTGGTCACCGCCTGACGCTTTGCAGGCTGGCCGATCAGGCGTTCGTCGTCTTTGGTGAACGCCACAATTGAAGGCGTGGTACGCGCGCCTTCGGAATTTTCGATAACCTTTGGCTTGCCGCCATCCATTACAGCCACACAGCTGTTGGTTGTGCCGAGGTCAATACCGATAACTTTTGCCATTATTTCCCCATCCATTACAGATTGTTAGAGGCCGCCCATTGGTGCAATGCAATCACGATCCAGTGTCACACGGCGCCAATATGGCGAGAACATGTCCGCGATATAGGTGCGGTTTTGCTTGGCACAAGAGATTGGCGGCTCTAGTTTTAGCCAGGGACAAAAAGAAGGGTTTTTGCGTGCTTCATTCAAATCGGTCACGGATGAGAATTCTGGGATCAAGCATGATGGTTGCAGCCATGGCGATTGGGCTGGTTGCTTGTGAAACGCAAACACCTGTTGAAGGTGAGGCTGAAACCGTGGCTCCCAGAATTGAAATTGAAAACGCCCGCCTGATGCTCCCGCCAGTTTCGGGCAATCCTGCCGCGGTTTACTTTGACCTTACGTACAATGGCCAAGAGCAGCTTTCGATTACGGGCGCTGAGGTAAAAGGTGCAGCAAACACCGAAATGCATGAGACGGTGATGGTCGATCAAAAAATGCAAATGGGCAAAACGGGACCGATCCCGCTGACCAAAGGTGAACCAATTTCGTTCGAGCCCGGCGCCAAGCACATCATGGCCTTTGACCTTGATGAAAGCGTCACTGCTGGCGGCACAGCCCAAGTGTCTGTTTTAATTTCAGGCGGCGAAACACATACATTTGCAGCGCAAGTCAAAGCTGCTGGAGATGATCGCTGAACGCGCACGGCCTAGTCCAAAACGATAAACCAACAGTGCCTGCCTGCCCCGTTGGAGCGCATCGCCATTTGACGCCGGGCGAGGTCAATCTTGCTCGATTTATCTTTGGTGATGCAATTGATTATTCGAGCGTAGAGATGCGGCGGCGCAAGTGGTTTCCGTTTCAACCGCGCAAAATTACAATGGCCCCGCAAGGCCATATGCATTTTCATCCCAAAGGGGATGCCTATTGCGATGATTTTTCATCACAGGATTTGATGCGTCAGGGTTTCTTCATCCACGAAATGACTCATATCTGGCAAGCACAGGCTCGCGGAAATTGGTATCTGGTGCTAAATCGTCATCCATTTTGCAGGTATGATTATACACTAAAACCGGGTCAGCCCTTTACAGTTTATGGCATTGAGCAGCAGGCCGAAATTGTAAAGCATGCGTTTTGGCTGCGCAAAGGCGCTCGCGTGGCTGGCGTTGCGGACAAGGCAGCGTATGATGTGTTGGTTCGGTTTGATGGCGCAGACATTTGAAGCCACAGATCAGGTTCTTGCTCACTTACACAAACCGAAGATTTTTGATCTAGGCAGCACCTGCCGGGTGGTTTACTCGGCTGCGCGCATGGATAACTGACCGGGTTGGATCATCTAAATGACCGTAATTCTCAAAGACCATAAACTTTTTTATGCATCGATCCCGAAGGTTGCCTGCACGTCTTTGAAAACCATGTTTTTCGAAGTTGAAAATGGTGTCCCTTTCAAGCCCATCAAAGCCAATGGCAAAACGTGGCATATCCACGAATTCTACCATGGGTGGCTTCGTGTAAGCTACCCTGAAAAGCGATTGGAGGACTTGCGCAGGGTTACGCTTGTGCGTGATCCAATTAAGCGTTTTCTATCGGCCTATGGTAACCGTGTGGTCCATCACAAAGATGCTGGCGAGGTAGCGGTCAGTAAGGTTCGCGGTTTCCGCAAATTGACACCCAATCCTGACCTTGATGAATTTATCGATCGCTTTGACCGGTATTTGAGCATTGGCTCGATCAAGTGGCATTGCCGGCCGATGGTCGATTTCATCGGTGACGACAAAAATTATTTCCACGGTCTCTACGGAATGCACCAGATGGATGCATTTCTCGAAGACGTTTCGAATGCCGTCGGAAAAAAAATGGAGGCCGGGCGATTCCAAACTGGCGGACCCAAATTTTCGCCCGACGACCTAACTGCCAAGCAGGTCGCCAAGCTCGAAACATTCTACAGCGCAGATTATTCGGCGTTTTCGCAATATTTCTAAGAAAGCGAAATTTCTAAGGAAGCGAAATCTTAGTCCGGTTTTTTTGCAACGCCCACCATGGCGGGACGCAGGATGCGGTCCTTGATTGTCCAGCCTGCCTGCATTTCCTGCACTATCGTGCCCGGCTCATGCTCGTTCGTTGGCACTTCCATCATGGCCTGATGCTGGTTGGGATCGAGCGGCATGCCCATCGCAGCCACGCGTTCGATGCCGTGACTTTTGAAAACTTTCTCCAATTCGCGCTGCGTCGCTTCAAGGCCAACAACAAGGCCTTTCATTTTTTCGTCCTCGCGAAGGCTATCAGGGATAGCATCAACCGCGCGTGACAAATTGTCAGCAACACTCAAAACATCGCGGGCAAAGCTGGTCGCGGCATAGTTGCGCGCATCGGTGACATCTTTCTCCATACGCCGACGCACATTTTGCGTCTCAGCGCGCGCGTAAAGAACGTCCTGCTTTGCCGTGGCAAGATCTTCCCGAAGGCTGGCAAGAGCATCATCCACGCTGTTTTCTTCGCTATCCTCCTCGTCACCATTATCGAGAAATTGTTCAGGCACGTCCTGAATTTCATCAGGCACGGGCTCACATGAAGGTTTGTCGGTGTGTTCCATATTCATGGCGATCCGCTTTGGAAAAAGTGTTTCTATTTTATGAGTCGGCCCAGTGCTCGGGCTGTTAAATCAACCATGGGCACGACACGCGCATAATTCAAGCGAGTGGGGCCTATGACACCCAATACACCCACAACTCTCTCTTCACTATCATAGTAGGGAGATGCAATTACGGAAGAACCCGAAAGACCAAAGAGCCTATTTTCGCTTCCGATGTAAATCTGTGTCGCTCGCGCACCGCGAGCGCTCTCCAAAAGGCTTGCAACAGACTGCTTGTTTTCCAGATCATCGAGCAGCAAACGAACGCGTTCGATGTCTTCAACTGCCGCTTCATCAAGCAGGTTGGCCGCGCCGCGCACAATAAGAACGGGTCGTTCATCCGCGTCTGTGCTCCAGACGGCGAGCCCGCGTTCAACAAGATCACGGCTCGCATCATCAAGCTGGCTTTCGCCTGCGCTGATTTCTGCACGCATGGATTTGGAGGCTTGCGCCAAAGTGCGCCCGGCAAGGCGCGCGGTGATGTAATTGCTCGCTTGCTCCAATGCTGATGACGGCAAGGATGGATCGATTTCTACAACCCGGTTTTCAATCCCGCCGCTCTCCCCCACCAGAACGGCAAGCGCAGTGCTTTTGTTCAGTTGAACGAGGCTGAACTGACTTAGCTTTTCCTCGCGCGATGGCACAAGGACCATGCCCGCTGCGCCCGATAGATCCGACAGGACAGCGCTTGCCTGCTCCAAAGCCTTTTCCACCGGTCCCGCCGCACCAAGTCGCGCCTCAATCTGTCCGCGCATATCGTCTGTTGGTTCTGCAACCCGCATCATTCCATCGACAAATATGCGAAGACCTGCATCTGTCGGCTGACGGCCCGCACTGGTATGCGGTGCTTCCAAAAGACCAAGGCTTTCGAGGTCTGCCAGAACGGACCGGATCGATGCAGGGGACAAATTAAGCGCACCGTCTGTGGCCAAGGTCTTTGAACCTACAGGCTGCCCGCTGTCGATGTATCCTTCGACCACCCGGCGAAAGATTTCGCGCGCGCGGTCAGTCAATTCGGTTATGGGAGGGAGGCCGGACGGAATGGTCATTGTGTTGATTTAGTGTGTCTTGAAGATTCGCAAAACCTTGCGGGTCGCATTGTTCCCAGCCAAACCGCGCGCAAGACACGAATCATAAAAGATATGGAGTTTGCTTGATGAGACCTTCTGGCCGTGCGCCTGACGAAATGCGCGCAATTACGATTGAAACTGGCTTTACCAAGCATGCCGAAGGGTCCTGCCTTGTCAGCTTTGGCGACACGCGCGTTTTGTGCACGGCAAGTGTTGAAGAACGCATTCCACCATGGCTTCGCGGCAAAGGCGAAGGTTGGGTGACGGGTGAATATTCGATGCTCCCGCGCTCGACTCACACGCGATCATCGCGCGAAGCCGCGCGCGGAAAGCAATCTGGGCGCACTCAGGAAATTCAGCGGCTTATCGGGCGATCCTTGCGTGCGGTGGTGGACCTGAAAAAGCTTGGCGAGCGGCAGATCACTTTGGATTGCGATGTTATACAAGCCGATGGCGGTACACGGACGGCTTCGATTTCCGGCGCATGGGTGGCATTGCGACTTGCTGTGAATGGCCTGCTGGCTGCTGGCGAATTGAAAGAGGACCCCATAACCGCGCAGGTCGCGGCTATTTCTTGCGGTATTTACAAGGGCACGCCGGTTCTCGATCTTGACTACCCAGAAGACAGCGATGCCGATGCGGATGCCAATTTTGTGCTGATATCAGGCGGCCAAATCGCCGAAGTGCAAGCCACAGCCGAAGGCGCGACATATGACGAGGAAGGGCTATTGCGGCTGCTTCGCCTTGCCAACATTGGTTGCGATGCGATCTTCAAATCACAATTGGACGCCACGCAACGATAATGCTTGGTCCGATTAGCTACCGCATAAGCGGGGATGATTACATCTCGTTTTGCAAGCTTATTCAGGGCGTGCAAGTGCGCAATTTCACGGTTTTCATCGCTGCCCTGGTTGCGCTGATTGCGGTGTTTGCGATTGTGCAGGACAGGGTTGAGTTCGCCATTGGCGGCGCGATTGGCGGGCTTATCTCAGTTCTTGTCGTGCCGTTTGTTATGCGCACCGTTATCGTGCCGCAGCGCGCGCAAAAAGCGTATCTGGAATACCGCCTGATGCACGAAGAGATGACGCTCGAAGTAACCGACGATGGGTTTTCGATCACACAAGCTTCAGGACATGTCGTTCTTCGATGGTCAGATATAGTGTATTGGAATGAAAACGAACGTGTTGTCTCGGTCCATCCAACGCAGCATCTCGGCTATATCTTTCCCAAGGAACAGATTGGCAGTGACCATGCGGAGTTTATCCGGCGAAGATTGGCTATGCATGGCTTGCCTGAAAAAGGCGTGATGCGCCCCAAATGATACAGAATGTAGGATAAAGCTATGAAAAAGCTCGGCGGCGGATCACTGGTTATCGCGACACACAATGCGGGCAAGTTGAAAGAGATATCGGCTCTGCTCGATCCCTACGGGATGAAATGCCTTTCTGCTGGCGCATTGGGACTACCAGAGCCTCCCGAAACGGGCACGACTTTTGCGGAAAATGCGCTCATCAAGGCGCGCGCTGCGGCAGAGGCGTCGCAAATGCCTGCGCTTGCCGATGATAGCGGGCTTTCGGTGCATGCGCTGGGTGGTCGCCCTGGTGTCTATACCGCTGATTGGGCAGAGCGTCGGCACTTTGAAGGGGAACCGGGCCGCGACTGGTATATGGCGATGGGCAAAGTTGAAGGGATGCTGCAAGAACTTGGCCCTGACGCGGACCGAACAGCAGCATTCAATTGCGTGCTGGCGATTGCGTGGCCTGACGGTGACCACGCCGTTTACGAAGGTATCTGCCCAGGTTCGCTAGTCTGGCCTCCGCGCGGCATTCTTGGTTTCGGTTATGATCCGGTGTTTGTTCCAGAAGGACGCAGCGAAACTTTCGCCGAAATCGACCCGTCGGAAAAACACGCAATTAGCCACCGCGCCGATGCTTTTGCAAAGCTGGTGGCCGATCAATTCGGCTAAGCAGCAGACCCTAAACTAGTAGGCGTATTGCCCTTGCACGTTGCCCGGCGGCGTATATCGGCAAACCAGATAATCGCGCCCCGATCCGGTGGCAACGCCGCAGCCTAGCTTGTCAGTATTGCGCCATATGATTTGGGTGTAGTGGCCCACGTCCGACCAATCGCCTGTATTGCTGACATTGGGAAACGTGCCGTGGACATAGTATTGTTTTTCATCAATCCAGCCTGCTGCCATGAACGCATAGTCAAACGCGCCGGCTGTGCCAGCCCACAGGTTCTCGCCCTGTCCTTGCCTTGTGTTTCTGTCGCTGTGTTCAAAGCGTCCCGTGCGCGCCAGTTCCTCAGCATAAGCAAGCGCCTGGTCATTCAAGTCCTGATCCAGCACCAGAGCCGGTGTCCCAACTTCGGCGCGTGCGTCATTATGCGCAGCCAGCACAATTGCGAGCATCTGATCCTGTCGGCTTGAAGCCGTGCCTTGCGTCGGCGACGGGCCTGGAGATGGCGAAGGCGAAGGCGAAGGTGACGGGGATGGCGAAGGGGTGGGTGACGGCGTAGGTCCCGGCCCTGCAACCGCAGTGTTGGCAGAAGATGCGCTATCTCCGCCGCCGCAGGCCATCATTGTAGGCATAAGTGCCAATGCCAAGGCGCTTTTAACGCTCATCGTAAGTGTTACTTTCATCCGACCCATGTTCATTATTGTGATTGCCGGACACTAAGGAAATTAGGTTACCGCAACTTTAGCAAATGGCTTTGCACTGGCGTAATGCTTTGAGAGGTGGCCATTTCCCGACGAAGCGAGGTATGGTGCAAAACATGGCCCGCGCGCTCTACATTCATTGGCCTTTTTGCGAAAAGAAGTGCCCGTATTGCGATTTCAACTCGCATGTGCGCGACGATGTGGATGTGGCTGCATGGGAGGCGGCTTTGCGGGCTGATATGCGCGCTGAAATTGAGGTCGCAGGCGGCGAACCGCTGACATCGGTATTTTTCGGAGGAGGCACACCATCGCTGATGCCGCCTTCGCTTGTGGGCGCTTTGCTAGACGAAGCGGAGCGGCTTTGGGGTTTTGCCGAAGGGATCGAGATCACGCTGGAGGCCAATCCTTCGTCTGTTGAGGCGGCCAAGTTTCAAGCACTGAGCGATACCGGGATAAACCGCGTGTCGCTGGGTGTGCAATCTTTGGATGATGCGACGCTTCAATGGCTTGGGCGACTGCACGGCGCGGATGAAGCTCTGGCCGCGCTCGATGCGGCGCAGCAGCATTTTGGCAGGGTGAGTTTTGACCTCATCTATGCCCTTCCCGATCAAACGACGAATGATTGGGAAGCGCAGCTCTCGCGTGCGCTTTCCTTTGGAACGGGGCATCTTTCGCTTTACCAATTGACGATTGAGCCCTCGACGAGGTTTGAAACCGATGTGCGGCGCGGGGTGTTCAAACCGCTTGATGGTGACTTGGCAGCGGACCTGTTTGCTCTAACGCAAGATCTGACTTCGTCTTCTGGGCTCCCGGCTTATGAGACCAGCAATCATGCTCTCACTGGCGAAGAAAGCCGCCACAATCTTACCTATTGGCGGTATCAGGATTATTGCGGCATTGGCCCCGGCGCGCATGGGCGGCGCGGCGGTGCAGCGACTGTGCGGCACAAAAAGCCGGAAAATTATCTGCGCGCCGTGTCTCAGCGCGGTCATGGGATCAACGAACAGCGGCATCTGGATAGGCGTGAGCAGGCATCAGAAGCGCTCTTGATGGGCCTGCGATTAGCAGAAGGGATTGATCTTAATGCCATGTCTTCGCGCTTTGGAATGACTAGCGCGCATCTTATCAATCCGGCCAAGGCCGATCACTACGAAGCTCTGGGCCTGATTTGGCGCGAGGCCGCTTGCATGGGCGTGACACGAGAGGGAAGCCCGCTTCTCGATGGATTGCTGGCTGAGCTGGTTGCCAATGAATTGGTGACGCCGTGAGCCAAGAAGTGAGCCAAGAAATGACAACGTCCGAAATGCTTGAGGTCTGGGAGCACCACCTCACGCATTCGTTGCGCCGGTCCCCGCACACGGTGCGCGCTTATGTGAATGCAGCGCGCAATTTGATCGCGCATTGCAAATGCACCGGGCTGGAAGATGTGGCGCGCATTGAGGCGGCCCAATTGCGCGGGTTTTTGGCGGCAAGGCGCGCAGACGGTCTCGCCAACACCAGCGCCGCGCGTGAACTTTCAGCGGTGAAAGCTTTCATTGCCTTTGCCCGCGCAGAAACCGGAGACCCAGACCCGTCAGCGCCAAGAATGCGGGGGCCACGCTTAAAGAGAGGCCTCCCCCGCCCTGTTACTCCCGATGAAGCGGTGAACTTGGCTGATCTGGTTGAGGGCGCCGCCGGCGAGGATTGGATCGGTGCGCGCGACCGGGCGGTGCTACTGCTGATGTACGGATCGGGCTTGCGGATCGCTGAGACCTTGTCGCTTAGGGGCTGCGATGTGCCATTGGGAGAGACGCTGTCGGTGACTGGCAAAGGCGGGAAACAGCGCATTGTCCCGGTGCTGCCGATAACGCGGCAAGCAGTGGCTGAATATGCCGATGCCTGCCCCCTACCCCTTGCAGCCGGTGAGGCGTTGTTCCGAGGCGCAAAAGGGGGTCCGCTATCGCCCGGAATGGTGCAAAAAGCGGTTGCGCGCGCGCGGGTAGCGCTGGGATTGCCTGACACCGCCACACCGCATGCCTTGCGGCATTCCTTCGCAACGCATTTGCTGGGAGCAGGAGCGGACTTGCGGTCGCTGCAGGAATTGCTGGGCCACGCCTCGCTTGGGAGCACGCAGATTTACACTAAGGTTGATGCGGCAAGCATGCTGGAAACCTATCGCGGCGCGCATCCCAGGGCGGGGAGACGCGCGAAGAAATCTGGATAAGCGCATCAATTCGGTTGAGTGGGTATTTGCTCACTTACGCCGTTGCCGGGCACTCGAACTTTGCAATCAAGCGTCAATCCGTACTCCTCCAGCCAATCCGCATCGGTAGAGAGCAGGTATTGTAGGGCCTCGGGAAAAAGACCGTGCAGAGTGTTGGCGTGGACCAATGTGTGTCGGCGATCAGCAAAGCAGGCGTCGCTGTTCGAGGCGACCCGAAGGATGCCCGCCTCGGTGGCTCCACCTTCATCCGCAAGAGACAAGAAAAGAGGCGGCCTTACGCCAACGCTGCTGGCTTCTCCAAAGCGCCGGGATAGGGCTTGATCGTTCCATTGAAGGCTTGGCGACAGGGCAGCGTATCCATCGAAGAGTTCGGGCTGATTGGTCCAGGTTTCGATTACGAAATGCCCCGCCGCGCTTTCGCCAATCAAGAATGCGCGTCCGTCGGTCCGGTATTGGGCTCGGAGCATGGGGAGCACTGTCGTTGCCAGCCAATCGCGAAATTGGGCGCTTTCACCAGCTGCGGGATACCGCTCCTGCTCTTTTGCATTCTGGGTCGGGGGGAGCAATTCGCGCTGACGATCCACCGTCTCGACACCGACAAAGACTGCAGGGGCGCTGCGCTGCCAAAGCTGGTTCCATCGCTCCATTCCAAGCGCAAGGAAGAAGTCCTGCCGAAGGCCGCCATCCAGAACCACCACAAGCGGATAATCCTTCCCGCTTTCAGCATAATCCGAAGGGACGACGACATTTATCCGGCGTTCCGCATCATGAGTGGTCAATAGATAGGAGGTTCCTATGGTGATGGGCTCGGATTGCAATTCATCCTTTGCGAACGCAGGAAAGCCCATGCCAATGGTGAGCGTGGCGAGACAAAGGATCGCTTTGCAGGCTGTACTGAACACCTTGTACCTCGGTCATGCTTGCAAAATTGGGAGCGACAGCGCGGGTGAACGCATCATGCCGCGTCGGTAACCCGCCCTTCAATAGCGTCCCAAATCATTCCGGCGACATCGCTGCCGTCAAATTCCGAAATCGCTACAATGCCTGTGGGCGATGTCACATTGATCTCAGTCAGCCATTTGCCGCCGATTACGTCGATACCGACGAAGGTTAGACCCAAGCGTTTCAGCTCTGGTGCCATGGCGTCACAAATCTCTTGTTCGCGTTGCGTCAGACCTGTTGCTTCCGCGCTGCCGCCCATCGCTAGGTTGCTGCGGAACTCGCCCTCGCCCGGAATGCGGTTTATGGCGCCTGCTACTTTGCCGTCGACAAGCACGATGCGTTTGTCGCCCTCTGCCACTTCGGGCAAGAATGGTTGGACCATATGCGGTTCGGGCCAGGTCTGGTTGAAGACCTCGAACAAAGCGGTGAGGTTCTCGCCGTTTTCGGGCACGCGAAATATTGCTTTGCCGCCATTGCCGTGGATAGGTTTCACCACCACCGCGCCATGTGTCGCCATAAAACGCTTCACTTCATCGGGCGACCGTGTGACGAGCGTTGGCGGCATAAATTCGCGATAGTTCAGCACCATAACTTTTTCAGGCGCATTGCGGACATTGGCAGGGTCATTCACCACAAGAGTTTCGTGCCCAATCCGTTCAAGCAGATGTGTGGCGGTGATATAGCCCATGTGAAATGGCGGGTCCTGCCGCATCAGGATGACATCAATATCCTTGCCCAGATCGAGCCGCTGGCGCGCCGCCATTTTCACATGATCGCCCTCGGCCCGTTGCACCGTCACAGGCGCGCATTCTGCATAGAGCCTGTCATCGGCATCCAGCGTCAGGCTTTCGACGTGATATTCGAACAGCGTGTGCCCGCGTTCTTGCGCGGCCAACATCAGCGCAAACGAGCTGTCGCCTTTGATATTGATGTCTTCAATAGGGTCCATCTGGACCGCGACGCGTAACGGCATGAGAGTTCCTTATGGCATCCAAGCGTTGGGGATGTGGCGTGGGCGAGAGCCTGGCGCAAGCAGCAATACGTCAATTGTGATGTCGTCTGTGGGATCGGCGTAATCATACGCGACCAATTCCACCGCCGCTGCAACGCGGGCAAGGCGGTGTTCGTCAATCGCATCATCCAAGTTTGCAGCGCGCTTTCGCCATTTAACTTCGAAAAAGCCAACAATTCCGGGCTTTTTGGCAATGAGATCAATTTCTCCCAGCTTTGTCTTCACTCTTTGCGCGATAACTTCCCAGCCTTGCTGCATCAGCCATTGCGCGGCCTCGGCTTCGGCATCGCGCCCCTTCTGGTCTGCGATCACGCGCTTGGGATCACTCACGATTTTAACTCAACGGCTCGGGCATAAAGGGTCTGTCGGTCGATTCCGGTCATCTTCGACACTTTACCCGCTGCCTTACTCGGGCTCAAATCGGCCAGTGCTTCGCGCAAAAGCGCATCCGGGTCATGCTGTAGAGTTTCTTTTACAGGTGGGCCAACTAGTAGCACAATCTCGCCCTTGGCCGGGTTTTCGGTGTAATGCCTTGCCAATTCGCACGCAGGGCCTCTGCGGCATTCCTCGTGCATTTTGGTTAGCTCCCGCGCCACGGCAATCTGGCGCGAGGGCCACAAGGAAGCGAGCATTTGCAAAGAGCGCACCAGACGCGGGCCGGTTTCATAAAAAATCAACGTGCCTGCAATGCGCGCGAGTTCAGCCAGCATATCGCCCTTGGCCTTGTCTTTGACAGGCAGAAATCCGGCAAAGATAAACCGATCTGTCGGAAGGCCAGAAATCGTCAGCCCAGCAATTGCGGCGCAGACACCGGGCACGCTGGTCACATCAATGCCAATCGCGCGCGCTTCGCTGACAAGCCTGTAGCCCGGATCAGAGATCAAAGGCGTGCCCGCATCGCTGACCAAGGCAATCGCTTCAGTGCGCGCTCTATCCAGCAATTGCGCGCGTCGATCATCAGAGGCGTGATCGTCATAACGCACCATGCGTGCCTCAATCCCCAGATGCGACAAAAGCTTGCCCGTGACACGCGTGTCCTCACACGCAATGGCATCGCAACGCTTCAACACATCGACAGCCCGCATCGTTATATCGCCTAGATTGCCAATCGGCGTTGCGACAATGTAGAGGCCTGCGCGAAGAGGTTCGTTAAAAGCTGATTCAGGGCTTGAGGTGATCTGAGTTTTGGTCACAAATGGTCAATGAAGCAGCACAAGGGGGTCGGCAAGAATGAAAGATACGAAATTGAGCAATTGGGGGCGAAATGCGCTGGCAATGGCTGTGGGCGCTGTGGTGCTTGCTGGGTGCAGCGTCATTCCAAAGACGACAACTGATACGCCGCCACCCACAACGGCGCCCACACCGCAGCCGACAACGGGCCTTCCCACCGATGATACGCGCCACCGCGTCGCATTGTTGCTTCCAACTTCGGGTAACACAGGTGCAGTTGGGCAATCGCTCGCTAATGCCACAACGATGGCGTTGCTTGATACCAATGCGAACAATTTGCGCATCACAACCTATGACACATCATCTGGCGCAGATGCTGCCGCGCGTCAGGCGATCGCTGATGGCAACAAGTTGATCCTTGGCCCGCTTTTGGCTGACAATGTGCCAGCAGTGCAGGCAGTTGCGCGCCCTGCCCGCGTCCCAGCAATTGCATTTTCGAACGATGCAAGCATTGCCAGCTCGGATGTTCTGGTCATGGGTCATATCCCCGAACAATCGATCCGCCGCACAGTGCGTTACGCACGAGCGAGCGGATCAAACCGGTTTTCGATTTTATACCCGCAAGGCGATTACGGCACGAAATCCTACAGCGCTTTGCAAAATGCGTTGCGCGATTATGGCGGGGTCTTGGTATCAAATGAAAGTTATGCGCGCGGCAATACCTCAATTGTGAGCGCAGCGCAGCGTCTGCGCGCTGGCGGCGGATACGATACAGTTCTGATCGCGGATGGCGCTCGTCTCGCAACACAGGCTGCCGGCCAGCTTAAAAGCCAAGGCGCCACAGGTGTGCGGTTGATTGGCACGGAATTGTGGAGCGGTGAAGGATCGCTCGCCCAATCAAGCGAAGTGCGTGGCGCGCTATTTTCCGCCGTATCAGACAGCCGGTTCCGCAGGTTTGCTGACAGTTACGAACAACGCTTTGGCAACAAGCCTTATCGTATTGCGACGCTTGGTTACGATGCGGTCCTGCTAACGCTTCGTGTGGCGCGTGACTGGCGTGTGGGCGATCAATTTCCAAAGTCGCGCCTTTATGATCGCGGTGGATTTCTCGGCGTTGATGGAGCGTTTCGTTTCAATAGCAACGGGATTGCCGAACGCGCATTGGAAGTTCGCGAAATCCGGGCTGGCGAAATTGTTCAAGTGGATGCCGCGCCAGCCAGCTTTGGAAACTGAGTTTTTCCATACCTGTCTTGTGATGACCAATTGCGCATAAGGTGGCGGCCTATCTTGTGAGGCCGCCCCCCCACTGCCTATATCAGGGTCATGTCTGATGATCTGTTTGATGGGACGCCTGCATCTAGCGGCGATTATGATTCCTCCTCGATTGAGGTGCTTGAGGGTTTGGAACCCGTGCGCCGCCGTCCCGGCATGTATATTGGCGGGACCGATGATCGCGCGCTTCACCACCTTGCAGCCGAAGTCCTCGATAACGCTATGGATGAAGCGGTTGCCGGGCATGCATCGCGCATTGAGGTGCGGTTAGAGGAAGGCAATCGCCTTTCCATTGCGGATAACGGGCGCGGAATTCCGGTTGATGAACACCCCAAATTTCCCGGCAAATCGACACTGGAAGTGATCCTGTCGACGCTGCATTCGGGCGGTAAGTTTTCTGGCAAAGCCTATGCGACCAGCGGCGGTCTGCACGGTGTGGGTGTGAGCGTAGTGAACGCGCTTTCATCTGATACACGGGTTGAAGTGGCACGCGATAAGAAACTGTATGCACAGAGCTTTTCAAAAGGTCAGACGCTCGGCAAGATCGAGGAATTGGGCGCAGCGCCCAATCGCCGTGGCACTACGGTTACTTTCACACCCGATACCGAGATTTTCGGTGATCGGCAGTTTAAACCACACCGCCTGTTCAAGCTCGCGCGGTCAAAAGCATATCTGTTTGCTGGCGTTGAAATCCGGTGGAAATGTGTCGAAAGCCTCGCATCTGAAGATGTGCCAACAGAGGCGGTCTTCAAATTCCCAGGCGGATTGGCCGATCACCTTCAGGAACAAATCGGTGGCCGTGAATGCGTGACCGCGCAGGCCTTTACCGGCAATCAGGATTTCCCGGAGGCGGATGGGTCATCGCAAGGCCGGGTCGAATGGGCGATAGCATGGCCGCTCTTTTCCGATGGCTCGACAAGCTGGTATTGTAACACTGTTCCCACGCCTGATGGCGGCACGCATGAACAGGGCCTTCGCGGTGCCTTGACCAAAGGCTTACGCGCATTTGGCGAATTGACCGGCACGAAAAAGGCGAAGGATATCACCGCTGATGATGTGATGACGGGATGCGAAGTGATGCTGAGCGTCTTTATCCGTGATCCCCAATTCCAATCCCAGACCAAAGATCGTCTCACGTCGCCCGAAGCCGCTCGTCTGGTTGAGAATGCGGTGCGCGATCACTTTGACCACTTCCTCACTGACAATATGGACCGCGGCAAAGCGCTGCTGGGCGAAGTGATGGAACGCATGGATGAACGCCTGCGCCGCAAGCAGGAACGCGAAATCAAGCGCAAAACTGCGACCAATGCAAAGAAACTGCGCCTTCCCGGCAAGCTGACTGATTGTTCGGGCGAAGGCGACAAAGAAACCGAGCTGTTCATTGTTGAGGGCGATTCAGCAGGCGGTAGTGCCAAACAGGCGCGCAATCGCAAAACGCAGGCGATCCTGCCGATCCGGGGTAAAATCCTTAACGTGGCAAGCGCGACCGCTGATAAAATCCGGGCCAATTCCGAAATCGCCGACCTTGCGCTCGCGCTTGGGTGCGGAACTCGTAAGGAGTGCGATGCGGAAAACCTTCGGTATGACCGCGTCATCATCATGACTGATGCTGATGTCGATGGCGCTCACATTGCGACGCTTTTGATGACCTTCTTTTTTCAGGAAATGCCAGATCTTGTGCGCAAAGGGCACCTGTTCCTCGCCCAGCCACCACTCTACCGGCTAACGGCGGGCAAAGAGAGCCGCTATGCTGCCGATGATGCGCACCGCGCTGAATTGGAAGCGACCGTTTTCAAAGGCAAAAAGGTCGAAGTGGGCCGGTTTAAAGGGCTTGGCGAGATGAACCCAGCGCAGCTTCGCGAAACCACAATGAACCCTGAAACCCGCTCGCTTATCCGCATCACTTTGCCGGCGGAATTCGAAGACCGGGCAAGCGTGAAAGTCCTGGTCGATCAACTTATGGGCCGCAATCCAGAACACCGCTTCAACTTCATCCAAAACCGCGCAGGCGAAGTGGATCGGGATATGATCGACGCATGATCTCGGCAAGGCTGGCCCCACTCTCGTCAGTTCTAGCGACGCCTGCTCTGGCTGAAAAAACTCAAGCACCTTATCCGTTTGAACGGTTCGAGGGCAGCTGGACATTGAAGAATGATCGCTTCGAACAAGTTTTGGATGGCGAAACGCTAAAGACCCTATCCATTCCCGGCTATCGCACCGGTTGCGCGCGGGTAAACACTGATATGTCTGTCCTCTGCAAAGTCGACGCTGTCGATTTTAAGGGTCAGATCTTTTGGGTGGTTGATCCTGAGACCGGAACGGTTTTCCACCTTGCGCAACTTGGGATCTCCCGAATTGTAAGAGGCGCAGGTGACCTTCATGCTAATGGGAATGTTGCGCTCTGGGTTACCGTAATTGACGAACCCTTCGGCACATACCGCAGATATAGCTACAAATGGCTGTCTGATGATGCGTATGAGATGAAATCAATACAGTACGATAACGATGGTCAGCCGACAGGCAATTGGTATGGCGGCACGTTTGTGAGGATCGAAGACAGAACCGAATGAGTGATCGCAAATTCCCTAATCCTCGCGAAGAGGACATCATGGCAGGCGACCGGCGCTTGTCGCGACCTGATAGCTCGCTGCCTGATTGGGAAATGCCCGATACCGCCTATCGCCCGGTGCCGATTGTGTGGTTCACAGGCGCATTCTTTTTGCATTTCGTTGCATCGAGCGTAATTTTGGTGGCCCTACTCAGCCTGTCTCCAACAGCAACTATCGTTTTATCCGCGCTCGCTGGAGGAGCCGTGTTGAAATGGACATGGGATCGCGGGATGAATTCTGCGGGCAATGGCTGGAAAGTTGCCACGTTCATTATGATTGGCGTCAATGTGCTGTATGTGATTGCGGTAGCGCTTTCGGTTTGAACTGCATCTGGGCCAAAAGGAAATACCTATGCGAGGATATCGGTATGCTTTAGCTGGTTTTCTGACCGGGATTTGTGTTGTTTCATCTCCTGCAATGGCTCAAGATTCTTCTCCCATGGTTCAAGAAAATGCACTCCCTGTCGCTGAGGACGAAGCATCCCGCCTTGAGTTTCGCACCAGTCAGATTGTGGATGTCATCAATGGCAAGCTAGAGCCACAAGATGTCTTTTCGGACGCCTTTCTTAAAGCGGTCCCTCCCCCGCAGCTTGATGCCTTTACGCAAAGCCTGATCGCGCAATATGGTCCGGCGCTTTCCGCGCAGACTGCCGAACCGCGCTCGGCAACGCGCGCTGCGATTGAAGTTCGGTTTGAACACGGCATCGGCACAGGCGCAATTGCCGTCCTGCCCGATGCCGAAGGCCGCATCAGCGAACTGATTATCCGCGACATTTTGCCCGTGAATGATGGCATGGAACAAATCATCCAGGATCTGCGCAACCTGCCAGGCCAGGTCAGTGCCTATTTCGGCCCGCTTGATGGCGATGCGCCAGTGCTTGCGCTGAATGCTGATACGCCCTTGGCGCTGGGTTCAACTTTCAAATTCTACGTGCTCGCAGCGCTTGCCAAAGATATCGCTGATGGCAAGCGGCAATGGGATGATGTCGTGCCGCTATCGGTAAAGAGTTTCCCAAGCGGGGCGATGCAGAGCTTTCCCGAAAATGCCCCTGCAACCTTGCACACCTATGCGAGCCTGATGATGTCGATCAGCGACAACACCGCGACCGATCAACTTATCAAGGTTTTGGGCCGCGACCGGGTCTATGAAACATTCAAGGCCAGCGCGCATGCCACCCCAGAAATCAGCGCCCCGTTTTTGACAACGCGTGAGCTCTTTTTGCTAAAGGGCGGAGATAAGGAGCAACTCGCCGCCTATGCTGATGGCATGGTTGACGACCGAATGGCGATCCTTGCCAATCTGGAAGAGAACCCGCCAGGCGAGGCACAAGTCTTTGCAGCCTTTGCAGGAAAGCCAGTGCGCATTGATGTTGAATGGTTTTCAAGCCCCAGAGACCTTGCCAATCTGTTTGAATTTATGCGGCTTACCGCTGACCCTGAAGCCTTCAAAATCATGTCGATCAACAAAGGTATAGGCGATGAATATCTAACCCGATGGACTTATGTCGGTCACAAGGGCGGGTCAGAGCCGGGCGTGCGCAATCTGACTTGGTTGCTTACCGATGCAGATGGTGCCGATTATCTCCTGACACTGGGATGGAACAATCCAGACGAGGATGTCAGCACGCAAACTTTGCTTGGTTTTGCAAAACGCATCCTCTCGCAACCTCGTTAAACTGGCAGGTCACCACCCTCTTGCACTTGGTCGCGCGCGCCCCTAACGCTTACGTCAACCTCAATCAGTTTCACAGGACAACTCATGGCCGATACCCGTTTCGAAGGCACCAGCAATTATATCGCGACCGAAGATCTGAAAGTCGCTGTGAACGCCGCTGTGACCCTTCGCCGCCCATTGCTGGTAAAAGGGGAACCGGGCACGGGCAAAACGGTGCTTGCGCATGAAATTTCCAAAGCGATCAATGCCCCGCTGATTGAATGGAACATCAAATCGACCACAAAGGCTCAGCAGGGCCTGTATGAATACGATGCAGTTGCTCGTTTGCGCGATGGCCAATTGGGTGATGAGCGTGTCCACGACATCAGGAATTACATCAAAAAGGGCAAATTGTGGGAGGCTTTCACCTCGGAACAGCTTCCCGTCCTGTTGATCGATGAGATCGACAAGGCCGATATCGAGTTTCCGAATGATCTCTTGCAGGAACTCGATCGCATGAGCTTTGACGTTTACGAAACGCAAGAGCGCATCGAAGCGAAAGAGCGCCCGATCGTTGTCATCACATCGAACAATGAAAAAGAACTGCCCGACGCATTCCTGCGCCGCTGTTTCTTCCATTACATCAAATTCCCTGACCGCGAGACAATGCAGTCGATCATCGATGTGCACTTCCCCGATATTCAGAAGACGCTTGTCAAAAAGGCGATGGATATCTTTTATGAATTGCGCGATGTTCCGGGTCTTAAAAAGAAGCCATCAACCAGCGAATTGCTCGACTGGCTCAAGCTTCTTTTAAATGAGGATATGCCCCTTGAAATCCTCCAGGATGCAAACCCCAACAGCGCAATCCCACCCTTGCATGGCGCACTGCTCAAGAACGAGCAGGATGTGATGATGTTCGAGCGATTGGCGTTTATGGCGCGCCGCAATCCGACTTAAACCGCGCGCGGACGTGGCGGACACCGTACTGGGTCCGCCAAGGGGATAAACAGACACCTAAACCAGGTGCTGAAAACCGCCGACCATATATGCCAGTTTCAGATCGCCCCAGCGTTTGCCTTCGATAAACAGTGGCACATAGACGCTGCGTACGATGTAATATCGGCTGCCATCGCCTTCCTGCCGGAAAACTGACATTCGATAGGGGTCCGTGCTGTTCAGCGATGCCTTGTCGGCCTCAGTCATCACGATGCGGCCATTGCGTGAATATCGTGTGTCGTGAGCGACATCTCCCGTGGGTGCCCGCGAAAACTGATCAATATGCGTCGGCATAAACCCGTTCACATCGGCACATACCGTCGCCACGCACTCGTCTATTGCGCCGGTTGTCTCATTTAGAATAGGCCGCCAGTGCTGGTCGGCAAACGCAGTCAAGCTGTTGGTGAACCGTTCCGGGTTTGAACCGGGGATCAATTTATAGTCATGATCGAACACTTGTGATGAATCCAGGCTGCCATCCGCCAGCGCAGCCTCAATCACGCCAACGATATTGTGCGCAGCTTTTTGCGCGTGGGCAACCATTTCGCTGTCTTTGGGTGACAGGCCCGATTGCACCAGTTCATCGAACATATCATTGGCCAGCAATTCCAGCTCGGTGATCCGGCGTTGTGCACCATGCAGCTCTGCCTCATTATCCTTGGCTGATCCGTCGAACCGTTCGAGAACATCTTGCACCTCGGAAACCCGGCCGCTGATAGTGCTGGTGGAGCGTGCGATCATGTCGTTTTGCTTGTCGACTTCCTCTACCAGATCGCCAACATTGGTGATTGTGCTTTCGATCTGCGTTATTGAGGCTGCCGCCTGATCCCTTACCGATGCGCCCTGCTCTATCTGCCCGATAACGAATGCCGCTTCTTCACCCAGAGCATCAATGGTTGTCGATATCTCCTCAGTTGCGCTGCGGGTATCATTCGCCAGGCTTTTCACCTCGCTCGCCACAACAGCAAAGGCGCGGCCGGCATCGCCTGCGCGCATGGCTTCGATGGTAGCGTTTAAAGCAAGGATATTGGTGGTATCAGCGATTTCCTCGATGTCCTTGGCGGTGCGTCGCACCTGTTCCATGGCTGCAGAAAAGCTGGTGACATGCTGGCCCAGTGCCTCCACCAAAACCAGCAACGATCCAATCTGTTCAAGCGAGGAATGGATTTGCGATGTGCCATCGTTCAACCGTGCCATGGCGCGTTCGGACAGGAGGCGAGCTTCATCGCTGGCTTCTGACACCTTTGCCTGATCGGCTTCCAATGCGCTCACGGTTCCTTGCAAACGCTGATGTTCTGCGCGCAAATTTTCCGATGATCGAATAACCGCTTCGACAATACCTGCCACATCCGAGCAGCCCACAGTCACGGCCCCGCACTTTTCCGGGATACCGTCCAGCGTGGACGCGTCAGAAGTGTCGATTGCGGTGTGTTTCATGATAGCATTGTCCCCGGTATTTGCGCCAATTAACCCAGATATGGTTAGCGAAGGTTTAAGGAATTGCTGAAGTTTGGCGCGCAAGGGTCTGGTCAGCTCACCGCTTCACAGCTAAGCGGTTACCTATGTTTTTCAGTTTTACCGAAGAATTGCGCGCTGCTGGGATTGGCGCGAGTTTCAAAGAACATCTGACCCTTCTTGAGGCTCTGGATCGCGACGTAATCGATCAGACGCCAGAGGCGTTCTATTATCTGTCGCGCGCTACTTTTGTGAAAGATGAAGGGTTGCTCGACCGGTTCGACCAGGTGTTCCATAAAGTCTTTAAGGGCATCATGTCCGATTACGGGCAAAACCCTGTCGATATCCCAGAAGACTGGCTCAAAGCGGTGGCTGAAAAATTCCTCTCCGAAGAGGAAATGGCTGAGATCGAAAAGCTCGGCGACTGGGATGATATCATGGAGACGCTGAAAAAGCGGCTCGAAGAACAGGAAAAACGCCATCAGGGCGGCAATAAATGGATTGGCACAGGCGGCACTTCGCCGTTCGGCAATTCAGGCTACAATCCCGAAGGCGTTCGCATTGGCGGTGAAAGCAAGCACAAGCGTGCGATCAAGGTTTGGGAAAAACGCGAGTTCAAAAACCTCGACAACACCAAGGAACTGGGCACACGCAATATCAAAATGGCGCTGCGGCGGCTGAGGCGTTTTGCGCGTGAAGGCAATCCCGATCAGCTCGATATTGATGCGACCATCAAAGGAACCGCCAAGCAAGGCTGGCTCGACATTCATATGCGCGCCGAACGCCGCAATGCGGTGAAACTGCTGCTTTTTCTCGATGTGGGCGGATCAATGGACCCGTTTATCAAACTGGTTGAGGAATTGTTCAGCGCGGCCACAGCCGAGTTTAAGAACCTTGAATTCTTCTACTTCCACAACTGCCTTTATGAAGGTGTGTGGAAAGACAACAAACGCCGCTGGCAGGAACGTACCAAGACATGGGACGTGCTACACAAATACGGCCATGATTACAAAGTCGTGTTCGTCGGCGATGCCGCGATGAGCCCTTATGAAATCACCCATGCAGGCGGAAGCGTCGAACATATGAACGATGAGGCGGGCGTCACCTGGATGAAGCGCGTCACCGACACTTATCCCGCGACCGTGTGGCTCAACCCCGTGCCTGAAAAGCAATGGGGCTATTCGCAATCGACCAAGATGATGAAAGAGCTGGTCAACGACCGGATGTACCCGCTCACGCTGGACGGCTTGGATGATGCCATGCGAGAACTAAGCCGCAAGCAGGGCCACTAAGCTGTAACAACGCGCATTACGGCTCGATGGCAGTGATGCGCATGACAGGCTCTGTATCCAATCCTGCGGGAAATTCCCCTGCTTTTGATGGGTCGTGGCACTGCGGCGGAGCAGGTGTCTCAGTGCCGACAAAAACAGGTGTGGGTTCGCGCCAGCTCCGCGACAGCGCTTCCTGACATTCTTTGCCGTAATGCACCAAGCTTAGAGTAATCTGGATACGTGACCCCGGCGCGAGCGGGCTTCCATCACGCATGGTGGTTCTGATGTTGCCTGACAAGCCATACAATTGGTTGTCGAACAGGCGGGCTGTATTTGCAAAAAGCGCAGGATCAAGCGGCGAGCGCACGTCCAGCAATTGGCAAATCCGTTCGAGCGTTAATTGGACCTGACATTCCATATCCACACTGGCCTCGACACCCTCAGCCCATGCCTGGACCGGAAAAACACCAAAAAACATGGTATCCGTTGGCCAATACTCCCACGTCAGTTCGCTTGCGGGGATCAGTGGTCCATATTCCAAGTCGATCTGAGGCACCTGAAACTCTTCAATACGAAGCGGGCCGACATAGTGTTTGCGTCCAAAGCTTCTGGAGCGGCTCTCATATCCAAGCCGATAGGACCAAAGCGTTGCCTCATCCTCTATCGGTTCTTGCAAAGTGCACCTTGCTCGCGGAGCCTTGTTGCGAATGTGTTCAAAACACTCCACTTTGACTTCAACGGCGGGCAGCACTTTCAAATGCTTTGGAAAATCGGGAAAAAGGTGGTGCAGCCGGTTAGCAGTGACATCAATTTCGATGGAAATCGGGTTTGCGTTGGTCGGTTGCTCCGTTTGCTCCGTTTGCTCATCGTGTTGCGCATGGGCAGCAGAACCTATGAATGCCAAAAATGCAATCAGAGCAGTTTTACCAGTCTTTTTAGACAACATTGCCCCAACCCATCGAATTCATAACCTTGTCAGTTTCACGATTATTGAGTGAACATCGTCTGTATCAATAAAGCAAATGCCCTCGCACGGCCTGCACCCAGGCCGCTTCATCGGCTGAGGCAAGCGCGTCCAGATCCCCCGGCATAGCGCCTGCATCATCGACCCATTCGCGCAAGGACGGCCCGCCATTGATAACGTCGATTGCCAGCACGTCATGCGTGTATTCGTATTTGAAATCGGTCCCGCGCCAGATTTCGTAATCAGGATAAAGCCGCCGGATTGCCTTGAATGCAAGCGCCTGCATCCGCCATGGCTTGAACGCATCGTGGGTATAGTGCGGGCCTTCTGCATGCACCATCAAGGCGTTGCATAATTGGCCTTTATGCTTGTGAAAGGTCGGCTCGAACCAGCAATCTCTCACCACAGCGCCGCCGCACCATTCAGGCGCCATGCGCTGCATTTCAGACCAAACCGCGCCTGCATCCACATCGGGTGCGCCGAACAGCACTTCCAAAGGCCGCGTTGTCCCCCTGCCCTCTGACAGGGTTGCGCCTTCGATCATCACGGTGCCTGCATAACAGCGCGCCATATTGATGCTGGCGGCATTGGGCGATGGGTTGATCCACACCCGGCTTTGAGGCCAACCATATCCCGGCCTGTCAGGCTGCCAGCCTTCCATCGCCACTACACGGTAATCCACATCAAGCCCGAAATGCTCAATGAACCAATGCCCCATTTCGCCCATGGTCAGACCGTGGCGCATCGGCATCGGAGCGGCCCCTACAAAGCTCTCATTTCCCGGCACCAGCAAAGTGCCTTCAACCGGCCGGCCAGCAGGATTGGGACGATCCAGTACCCACACCGTCTTTCCCGTTTTTGATGCCTCTTCAAGCAGATACAACAAGGTCGTAACAAACGTGTAGATGCGGCAGCCAAGATCCTGAAGATCGAACAAGAACACATCTGCCGATGCCATCATATGTTCAGTCGGGCGGCGCACTTCGCCGTAAAGGCTGAAAATGGGGATGCCATACTTGGCGTCGGTCTCATCTTCGGTCTCGACCATATTGTCCTGTTTGTCGCCCTTTAGCCCGTGCTGCGGGCCAAACGCGCTCGTGACATTCACACCGGCTGCAATCAAAGCATCGAGCGAATGCGTGAGATCCAGTGTAACGCTGGCAGGATGCGCGATCAGGGCAACGCGTTTTTCCCTAAGCTCGCCAAGCAATTGCGGGTCGGCCAAAAGCCGATCGATTCCAAACTTTACAGATGTCGTCATAGTCTCCGAAGTGGAACACACTTTGTCCAAAGGCAAGTGCGCACTTGGAACCAGAACGCGCCGACACCACTTAATATATTATGGATTACTCTGCCCTTGGCTTTGCGCTGCTCTATGGAATTGGTCTTAACGCGGCCGGTGGCTTGCTAACCGACCTTAGCGACTGGTATTATTCCCTTGAAAAACCATGGTTTCAACCACCTGGTTGGGCATTTGGTCCTGCTTGGACCATCATTTTGGGTCTGGCGGGTTGGGCGCTGTATATCGGGCTTACTCAAGCGAACACTGTTTCCCAATACAATGCGGTTGCGATTGCTTTTGGCGTGAATGCGTTGCTGCATTTCTTGTGGTCGCCGTTGTTTTTCAAGCTGCGCAGGCCCGATTGGTCTTTCATCGAAAATTTTGCGCTTATCGCATCGTGCGCAGGGCTGATTTATGTGCTCGCGCCTGTATCCGAGTTCGCAGCATGGCTTGTCGCGCCTTACCTCGTGTGGACCTGTTTTGCGCAGGCGATCAATTACAGCGTCATGAAAATGAATGGCCCCTTTGGTCAGGACGCCGCCAAAGCCTGAAGGTTAGCCGTTATTTGTCCGCCGTCACTTATCGACAAGCATTTGTCGGCAGGCTTCTGAGTGGAAATCCGGTCTTCCCGGCCCGAATGCGAGTGCCCAATACTGAATTCCTCCATCACCGTGCTGGACAACAGCATTCAGCGCGACCTGTGCAGGTGTCGGCAATTCAGCAGCAATGCTGGCTTTCAGGACAAGTTCGCCGTCTGAATGGGAACACGACACGGCAATTGCATCGACAGGCGCATCGCGCATCCCTTCGCGAAAGCTATCGAAATCGTATGCCGCCCAGCGCGATGATGGCGACAGGTTGAACTCGCGGTAATATGTGCCGCCCACTGGTTGCCAGAAAATCTCAAAGCAGGTTGTTTTCCAAAGCTCATCGACGCGTGCAGATGGCATGAACGCAGGCACTTTGATCCCGGCAATCCGGCCATCAAGGCGAAACTCTGCCTCGCAGCCATTTGATGTGGGAGTAAGCGCAGCTGTTACAGCCCGGATCGGTCCAAGATCGCATGTCTGATGGAGCATGAGTGCGTGCATCGCGCACCTATCGCTGACCTGGCATACGCTCGCAAGGTCTAGCCGCCCATTCTCAACGCTGTTAAGCGGCGCGGACCCAATTCAGAGACAAATATGACTGCTTACAAATCCGACCTTCTCAATCTGCTCGAAAGCCGCGGCCATCTGCACCAGATCACAGATGCCAGCGCGCTCGATACGCGCGCATCAAAAGAGGTGATTACCGGCTATGTCGGCTTTGATCCAACAGCATCATCGCTGCATATCGGCAACCTTGCATCGATCATGCTTTTGAAGCGCCTGCAACAAGCAGGCCACCGTCCGATCGTAATTATGGGCGGCGGCACGGCAAAAGTCGGTGATCCTTCGGGTAAGGATGAAACGCGCAAGCTGATGACCGATGAAGTGCTGGCGACCAATATTGCCGGGATAAAGGGCAGCTTTGAACGCATCCTCAGCTTTGATGATAGCGCATCAGGTGCGCTGCTGATTAACAATGACGATTGGCTTAGCAAGCTTGGCTATATCGAGTTGCTACGCGATGTCGGTCCGCATTTCACGATCAACCGGATGCTGACTTTCGATTCTGTTCGTCTGCGGCTTGATCGCGAACAACCGCTGAGTTTTCTCGAATTCAATTACATGATTATGCAGGCGTATGATTTTCTGGTGTTGGCGCGGGAATATGATTGCTGTTTGCAATTGGGCGGAAGCGATCAGTGGGGCAATATCGTCAACGGGATGGAATTGAACCGCCGGATTGATGCGCGCGAGACGTATGGTTTGACAGCGCCGCTTATCACACGAGCCGATGGCGCGAAGATGGGTAAATCAGTGGATGGCGCGATTTGGCTGAATGAAGATGCGCTGCCAGCGTATGATTTCTGGCAATATTGGCGCAACACCGATGACCGCGATGTGGGGCGGTTCCTGCGGTTGTTTACCGACATTCCGCTTGATGAGATTGCCCGGCTAGAGGCTCTTGAAGGCGCTGAGATCAACGAGGCGAAGACCGTCTTGGCCAATGCAGTGACTGCGATGGTGCGCGGCCATGATGCAGCCAAAGGAGCAGAGGCGACCGCGCTTGAAACATTTGCCGGCGGCGGCGTGGGTGAGGATTTGCCCACGATCAGCGTTGGTCCAGATGGCAAGCGTATCGGCGCTGTCCTGACCGAGATCGGCTTTACCGCTTCGAATGGAGAAGCAAAGCGCAAGCTTGCTGAAGGTGCAGTGAAGCTTGACGGCGAGACGATCAAGGATCCGGGCCATTTGGTCCTCGTATCAGATGATGATCCAGTGCGCCTTAGCCTTGGAAAAAAGAAGCACGGTCTGGTTATCCAGTAGCATTCGGCTTTTGATGCGGCGACCCATACGGGCTGCGAGAACTTCAATGTGTCCCAGCGACTTTACCAAATATCAGGCTTTTGCGTTCATTTGCTAGATGAACCACTGACAACGGAGGTAGGGGCGCTGTGTCTGCCGGAGCTAATTTAAGTGTAACAGATCTGCGCCGGGCTGCTCGTCACCCGGTTGATTTTCCCGTGATTGTTGAGCACCACTCGCATGGCGATCTCGACCTGCATGTCTGCAATATGTCTGCGCATGGGTTTATGGTCGATAACGCGCACACTCTCAAACGCGGGGATCGCGTTATTATTCGCCTGCCGATTGTCGGACGGATCGAAGCCTATGTCATGTGGACCAAGGATGAGCGGGCCGGTTTCCAGTTTGAACGCATTATCCGCCTCGACGATTTCATGACCATCGTTGATACGATCCAGCCCAATCCAAAGCTCAAGCGGCGTCGCTGAAGCGTAGCTACCACTACAATTAGCATCACCATCTTGGCAGAGCGCACAGCGCCTGCCATGGGCTTGGTGTGTCCAGCACAGATATACCCAGCCCCGGCCCCACTCACCCCATCCACGGCCAAAATTTTAGCGCCGATCAAACAACCCGCGTTGCGATGACTTTGGGCCAATATGCGATGATCCTGATTATCGGGTGGCAGGTCTATAACCTGTCGCGCGAAGCCGGGATGTCGATTGCCGCGGCATCAGGTCAATTGGCGCTAATTGGCCTGTTGCAATTTCTGCCTTTGTTCGTGCTGACACCGTTTACGGGCCTTGCTGCAGACAGGTTTGACAGGCGCACGATCGGATCCCTCACGATATTCTTGCAGCTGGGATGTGCAGGCGTCTTGTGGTGGTTCACCCATAACGAAGCCATCACTTTGCCTGTGTTGTACGGTGTGGCGATCGTTCTTGGCGTTGCGCGCGGATTTGCCGGTCCAGCGCTTTCATCGCTTGCGCCCAATCTTGTGCCCAGAGCGCTGCTGCCCACCGCAATTGCAGTCTCAACGGTCGCCTGGCAGGTCGGCTCAATTCTGGGCGCAGCGCTGGGCGGTTACCTTTATTCGATCACGCCATCGCTTACTTACAGCGTTGCAGCAGGGCTTTTTGCACTCGGCTTTGTTGCGCTCAATCTGGTGGGCAAAGTGCCCCAGCCTGCCCTGCGAAAAGACCAGCGCCCCATCGGCCAGATCGTCGATGGCCTGCGGTATGTCGGACGCAACAAGATGGTTTTGGGCGCGATCACGCTTGATCTGTTTGCAGTGTTTCTTGCCGGGGCCAATGCATTGCTGCCTGTATTCGCGCGCGATATCCTCCAGGTTGGATCAACGGGCCTTGCCCAACTGGCCATGGCACCGGGCATCGGAGCAGGATTGGTCGCGGCCTATTTCTCGTTCCGCCCACTCAAAACCAATGTTGGCCCCAAAATGCTGGTCGCGGTTCTGGTGTTTGGCATCGCCACCATTGTGTTCGCCTTTTCAAAGCTGATGCTGCTCAGCCTTGCCATGCTCTTCATCATCGGCGCTGCTGATATGTTTAGCGTCTATGTCCGCCAATCACTCATTCAGTTGCACACACCCGATGAAAAGCGTGGGCGCGTTTCATCTGTCTCCATGATGACGATCAGCGCATCCAATGAAGGAGGCGATGCGTTTTCCGGCGCGCTCGCTTTTGCGATTGGTCCTGTTGCCGCTTTGGTTGCAGGGGGTGTGGGAGCAATTGTAACCGTATTGATATGGAGCCGTATATTCCCAGTACTCAGGACAACGAAAACCTTCGATCCTCCGCCAGAACTGCTAGAAGAACACAAACATTCATCACCCAAGGGAGCCTGATATGAAAGCTGCATCCATTCTTGAGACCATCGGCAACACGCCGCATGTCCGCCTGTCGCGGTTGTTTCCCAATCACGAAGTGTGGCTCAAATCAGAGCGGTCCAATCCGGGTGGTTCAATCAAGGATCGCATTGCGCTTGCCATGGTTGAAGATGCCGAAAAATCGGGCAAACTCGCCCCCGGCGGCACGATTGTAGAACCCACAAGCGGAAATACCGGTATCGGATTGGCGATGGTTGCGGCTGTAAAGGGCTACAAACTCGTCCTTGTTATGCCTGAAAGCATGTCGATAGAACGTCGGCGCTTGATGCTTGCCTATGGCGCAACCTTTGATCTGACGCCCAAGGAAAAAGGTATGAAAGGCGCCATTGAACGCGCGACCGAAATTGTGACAAGCACATCAAACGCTTGGATGCCCAGCCAGTTTGAAAACGACGCAAATCCGGCCATCCACGCAAGCACTACGGCAAAAGAAATCCTAGCAGACTTCGCCGATAACCCCATTGATGTGATGATAACCGGTGTTGGAACAGGCGGGCACCTCACAGGCTGCGCAGAGGAATTGAAAAAACACTGGAGCGGTTTCAAAGCCTATGCTGTCGAACCCGAAGCCTCCCCCGTCATCAGCGGCGGGGCCCCCCGCCCCCCCCCCCATGCACGCCTTTGGGGAGGGGTTTTTGCGGGAAACCAGCGCCCCCCGGG
>CAYGQX010000013.1:0-59243 GCA_964352245.1 uncultured Porphyrobacter sp. | reverse complement strand
ACAACAACCGCGTCATCAACACCTATGACGAATACGGTCAGCCCAGCATGAGCAACCAAGGCCGGTTCCAATACACCGGCCAAGTGTGGCTGCCAGAGCTGGGCATGTATTACTACAAAGCCCGCATCTACGCGCCAAAGCTTGGTCGGTTTATGCAGACAGATCCGATCGGATATGAGGATAACGTCAATCTCTACGGGTATGCCGGGCAAGATCCGATCAATGGGGTCGATCCTACAGGTAAAGCTGAGGAGACAACTCGAAATCTTTCAAACACTTGCAGCCGCGCTGGAGGGACAAGCTGTGCTGGAAGCTACCAGGCTCTTCAGTTGGTAACGATCACTTCAAAGCCCAATGGGGAGACGGCCAAGGCGAACCTTGAAGGAGGGCAGCAAAGCACGCGCCCTAGAGGAAACTATAGAAATTATCGAAATTATCAACCGGGACGTATCGCTGCTAGATTTAATCCAAATCTGCGCACACATGAAGGCGGAAACCATAAAGGCCACACCATTGGGAGACACGTTGGTCGAACGCGAACCCAGTTGAGAAACAGAGCTCAACGTGAAGGCAGAGACCGGGTTTCGACCTTCGACAATATCAACGTTGCCCAAGGAGCCCTCACACTAACGATAAATGCCAACATGAACAGATTGAATCATGGCATAAGAACTGGTCAAACTTTCTTTAGACTTCGTGCGACTTCCGCCATTCCAATTGGAACAGTTTACAATAACAACACTGGCCAATACACTAGATCAAGCAGTGTGATTTTTATTGTCAGGCACGATGCATCTACGGTTGGTCCGGGCACACTTCGAGTGATAACAGGATATGTTGAATGAGTAATCTGAGTTTTTTCTTAATGGACTACTGGCACCAAGACTCGGACTTATTGTACGAGTCTATCGAAGATGCTCTTCTGGCTTACAAAGCCGAAAATGGTGATTCGAAATTCCATAGCTTGATCGAAGAAATCAGAGTTCGCCTTTCACAAGGTCAATTCCAAAGAAATGAAAGAGGGGTGCCAATCTATGAGAAAGCTATTGGGGGGCAATTTCAAGTGTTTGTAGATGAGCGCGAAGCTCAGTCAATTGTGGCCAAATTTGGTAAAATTCCATAACTTGCACCGTTTCTCAAATAGGGTGAGTTGCAAGAGACTAACCCCCCTTCAGAGTTTGGGTCAAACAAGTATGTAGATCCCCAAATTTCGCTGCTCATCTACAGAAAAGTTAATTCCCCGCTAAAATAATCTTGCTCACCTGCCGCCTCCCTTCGCACCGTTCGAGCTGCCCAAAGACATCAATGCTGGAGCGAACATACTGCCGCACGTCCTCACGGCTCAGCTTCGATCCCGCCTGCAGAATAAGCAAAGCCAATTGCTCTATCGCACGTGCAGGACTATCCGCATGGACAGTCGTCATAGACCCCGGATGTCCCGTGTTGACCGCGCGCAAAAAAGTAAATGCTTCAGTTCCCCGCAGTTCGCCAAGGATGATCCGATCTGGCCGCATACGAAGAGCTGCGATCAGCAAGTCTTCGGCAGACACTTGCGCTTCTGATAGTTCACCGCGCGCCGCGATCAGCCCAACTGCGTTGTCATGCTTCAACTGCAGCTCGGCCGTATCCTCAATCAGGATCAGACGCTCAGAAGCGGGGATTTCTGCAAGGAGCGAGTTCAAAAAGGTGGTCTTCCCCGTCGAAATGATCGAGCGCCATATTCATGGCCCTGCTCAAGGCGTCGATGATCCGGTCGTGAGCTACTACAATGTAGGCTCGTCGACAGACCGCAATGTTGCTCGGCATTTGCAAACCGACGCCCGCGGCTCAATTGTCTACAGCTCGGACCGGTTCAACAACAACCGCGTCATCAACACCTATGACGAATACGGTCAGCCCAGCATGAGCAATCAAGGCCGGTTCCAGTACACCGGTCAGGTCTGGCTGCCAGAGCTCGGCATGTATTACTACAAGGCCCGTATCTACTCGCCCAAGCTTGGAAGGTTCATGCAGACTGATCCGATTGGGTATGAGGATCAGAACAATTTGTACGCCTATGTCCGAAATGATCCGATAAATGCAGTCGATCCTACTGGGTTGGACACATTGGTTTGTGAGGAAGGTGCCGACGAGTGCACCCCCGATGAATCCGAAGATGATGGTGAGGGTGACAGAATCATTGCTATTGGGAACAGGAGTGCGAGTTTAGCCGGGCGGGGATCAAATACAGCGGCAGGCCGAGGGAAACGAGGTCAGAAAAACGACAACAGCGAGCTGCTTTGCCGAGTTCTTGCGTATTTGCCTGGCGAAAACCTAAGCGGAGGAGCGGGCCTAGGTGGCGGACTCGGATTTATTACGGATATTGCTGGTGAAATCTCCTTTGAAGATAGTGGCCGAATCTCACTTGCGATCAAATTGAATGCAGGGATCGGACTCGGGCTTTCAATCCGGCCTGTTACGGGATCGATCAATAGCGACATCGGTAAGGATGGAGTTACTGATTCTATTCAGACACAAACAAAACTAAGTGTTTTGGGTTCCATAGGAGCGTTGTTAAAGGGTAAGTCAGTCCAGGATGCTGGTGCCGCATTGGGCGGCCTTCTGGGAGTAACAGAGCAGCGCGAGATAAGACAAACTATCGGAGACGTCAGTTGTTCAGAGATATAAGTAAAAATCTGCGCAGCGGGGCGATGTGGTGTCGCGCTCTTGTAATTATTTCTGTTCTAGCAATGATCACATCTATTGCTCTTGCAGTTATGGGAAATTATTTAGCATCCCTTTTTTCTATATTATTATCATTTCTATTAATTTTTATTTTTGCTTTGATTTTCTTGGTAGAAATTTTACTAATAAAATGTACATCTTGCGGAAAGCGTTATTACAGCACGCTTGAGATCTTTTGGCCCAACGTTTCCAAATGCTCTTCATGTGGTGCGCCGCGGCAGGCCGGCTCTTGTGATTGAAAGACTGAGCTTCGTCAGGAACACTTAGTACAGGTTGCATTAATGCTTCCGGAGCCCAGCTCATCAAAACCATCGTTAGCCATTCTCAAGTGAAGGCTTCCATTACTCGCAATTCGAATCTCATTCGCATCACAGACTCTGGCGTGGAAAGATGCACTTTGACAAAGGCTACAACGCGTGGGTTATGACGCCTCATGTCGTTATTCGTTCAATGCACGAGCACAACGGGAAAATTAGTTAGAGCAAGGGACATACCCGGCCGATGACAATGACTAACATTAGGCTTCTTGAGAGGGCTTTGAAAAAGTGACTTTATGTGGGATCATTCTCATAGTCATACCACTTGTCACTCTTTTGGGCTGGTTCTTTTTTCTGAATTATGCTCTCGTCACTATACTGCAGATGCCACGATGGAGAGAATTCGCCTTCCACCCGCGCGCCGTTCAAGCTGCACAAACACATCAACGCTGGATCGCACATAGTGTCGCACATCTGCGCGGCTAAGCTTTGACCCCGCTTGCAAGATGAGCAATGCCAACTGCTCAATCGCGCGCGCGGGCGTGTCCGCATGGACTGTAGTCATAGAGCCCGGATGCCCCGTGTTAACCGCGCGCAGAAAAGTAAACGCCTCGGTCCCACGCAGTTCTCCGAGGATAATCCGATCCGGGCGCATGCGCAAAGCTGCGATGAGCAAGTCTTCGGTAGACACTTGAGCTTCTGATAGTTCACCGCGAACAGCGATCAGCCCAACAGCGTTGTCGTGCTTCAACTGCAGCTCAGCGGTATCCTCAATGAGGATGAGACGCTCAGAAGCAGGTATTTCAGCAAGGAGTGAGTTCAAAAAGGTCGTCTTCCCTGTCGAAGTCCCACCGGAGACCAGAATGTTGCGCCGTTCACGCACGGCTTCGCGCAGAACTGCCGCAGCTTCCCTGCCAACAACAGTCCTAAATTGCCGCTCAGCGTCGATCTGAACGTCAGCGCTGTCTATTTCCTCAAACGCGCCCGCATCCTCCCAATCGGATAAGGATAGATCAGCCGAGACATGCCGGCGGATAGCAAAGGCATAGCCATCCCTTGTCGCAGGCGGCGCTGCGACCTGAACCCGCGATCCATCGGGCAGTGTAGCTGCAAGCAAAGGCTCGGCCCGGCTGATCCCTTGCGAAGAAAAGGCCGCAATTTGTTTGGCAAGCCGCTCGAGAAGCTTGGTGTCGAGGCTCGGCTCCTCAATGCGTTCGATCCCGCAGCCCAAGCTCTCTACCCAGATCTCACTAGGGCGATTGATCCAGATATCGGTTACATCCTCACGTGTGAGAACGGCACTAAGCGGAGCCAGAAAGCTATCGAGGTAATATCCGGCTTCGGTAGTGCTCATGGCTCAACGCTCGAGAAGTCCAAATCGCGCGCCACAAACACCGAGACACTAGTGCCGTGCTTGACTTTGAGTGTTGGCTGGATGCTTTGCTGGTCGGTGACCTGAACATTTTGAGTGCTGCCCGGAAGCGCAACAATCACGCCATCGGTTGCTTCATTGATGGCTAGCCCAACTCCGAGATCGAGCACTGACTGAAGAAGCGCTCCGCCAAAACGTTGCAGGAACTTGCTATCGACTTTGCCGCGTATTCCAGCCCGCCCCAGCGGATCAGATGAAGGAGAATCCAGAGCAACGGTCACACCGTCCGGACGGATCAACCGGGTCCATTGAACAAGCGCGCGGTTCTGACCTTGCTGAAGGCCTTCGGCATACTCTCCATAGAGGCGACTGCCACGCGGGATCAGGACGCGCGATCCATCAAAACCCAAAACATCGCGCTGAACGAGCGCACGCACACCGCCGGGCCGTGTGGAATCAATGGCTGTCTCAAGCACGGCTGGGATTACGGTTCCTTGAGGGATGGTGCGCGCCGGATTGAGGAAACGATCTGCTTTGACCCGATTGCGATTTCTGGGGTCTTCCTCGGCACGCGGCGCAATCTGCGGCGGCGTGCGGCGCTCAAACACAACCTCCGGTCTAGGTGCTGGCTCGATGGCAGGATTTGGGACTGGGGCAGGCGGCAAAGACGTTGGGGGCTGCACTTGCTGGACAGGCACGGGTGGAGCGGGCGATGGAATAGAGCGAGTATCTGTCTGGCTTGCGGGTGTGACGTCATCTCGCACTCGCACGCTTGCCTCTCGTCCTGCAAACCGATCGGGCACCTGCAAGGGCGCGGGCGATGTGATAGCCAAGCGACCGTCGCCTTGCGGCGCAATCGCAGATGGCAGTTGGGCCGCCTCGCGCGAAGCGTTGAGCGCATTGAACAGCACCATCCCGCCAATCACCAAAAGCGCTAAAAACCCATAAAGCCCCCAATTGCTCGACGATCCGGTGGGAACGATCGGGCGTATGTCATTGAAGCCTGCATCATTAGGTGCAGGCTCAGCATTTGCCGCTTCGTTCATGAGCTTTGATCCTGCTCTTTGTTGCGTCTGGCCCGCGCTTTCTTCTTATCGATCCGGAATACGAGTTCCTGATGAACCCGGTCGATCACAAACCGGCCATCGCGCATATAGCCATCGACCACTTCCTCATCGCCGGTTAGACCAATAGCAAAGACAGCTGGAAGAGACTGGCCTTCAGCATATTCGATGATGGTTTTGTCGCCATTATCGGTGATGCTTGCGGGTCGTACAGACTTGTCGCCGCGCAGCCTGTAGGAATAGGTCGGGCGATCAATCGGCGGTGCTATGGCTGGATTGGAGGCTTCGAAGGTTTGCTCCGGCACAAAGCGAACGAGATATGCCGCTAGCAAGCTCTGCGCGATCTCGAGATCAAAGCGATATTCGCGAACCTCTGTTTCCACAAGCAGTTGAGTGGGTAGAGCCGAAGCATTGGGTTTGACGGTCAAACTGTCCTGGTCAGCCGAGACAGCCACATCCCAGCTTTGACCGTCATTGATGACCGCTCGCCGGATCACTTCGCCTGGCTCCAAAAGGACCGTCAGATGGCTTTCAGGAAGGACGGTCAGCGAATATGATTGACCTTGCTGCCAAGTGACTTCCTGAATGCGCGGACTTTGCGCGCTCGGCGAAGGATAGACCTGAGCAGCTAGAGGTGTCGCGAGCAGCAAGGGGGCTATGGCAAAGACTAACGCCCTCATTGAGCAGCCTCCCCTGCATCTGGCTGCTCAATGCCATTCACAATGCCTTCCTCAGGCAGCGTCTCTGCATCCCGGCGATAGCTCGTCACCTGGAATCCCAGCGGGTTCACATAGCGATCGGCTTCGTTCATCTCGGCAGCTGAGAACCCATAGCCAACAACCGCAACCCAATGCTGGGCAGGCTGCGGCCTAGCACCGGGATCAATACGTGTGGTGGTAAAACGAACCATGGCGCGGCCTTCGGAGAGGCTTGAAACGCTTTTAATCTCAGTTTTGAGAACCGCGCGGTTGGGTAGATAGGCCAAGGGGCTGGTAGGATTGTTCGCATCCATTGCGCGTTGATAGGCTTGGCGCGTGGTTCGATCGGACCAAAGCGACACTTTGCGGTAATCGTCTTGTACGCCGTCCGCGCTAAAGCTCTCGCGCGCAATCACATATTGCACCAGGAACGAACGCGTGAGCGCAGCATCGGGCGCCACCAGCTGCGCATCAAGCGGGCTTAAAACTTCGACATTGCCAGTCTGACGATCAACCAAAAGCGTATAGGGCTCAACCGTTTTGAGCGGGACGAGATAAACGAGAGCCACAGCTTCAAGTAGCGCAATCAGGCCAGCGATAATCGCAACGATCCAGGCGCGTTTGGCGGAACGTTCCAGGTCATGGGTAACACTGGACGCCCAACTATCAGCAACAGGCAGATCAGACAGATTGTGATCAGGCTGTGCGTTCATGAGTTTTTGTCCCGCCTTTGGTGAGAGCGCGGGGTGCGCGTTGCCGTTCTTCGATAGGATGATCCCAGTCTCGGCGTATCAAAGCTGCTGCCAGCGCCTGGAGAGCCCGTCTCAGATGTGCTCGTCATGGTGGTGCCAACAAGCCTTTCACTACCAATCGTGCGTTCTCGGCGGATCGAGCTTTCGATTGTGTTGCTGATGCGCTCAGCGCGCAATATCTGGATTTCTGATTGGCGACTGGCTCCGCCAGCCAATACCGGCTGACCTAAAGTGCTTGGCTCTGGCCACTTCGGTAAGTCCGGCAAAGTCAGCCATCCGCGATTGAAAACAACCTTGGCAAGTAGCCAAAGCATCATGACCTGGACGATTGCGAAGGCGAGCGTGATAGCGAACAGCTCAGTGGGCGCCGATGGCGTTGCATAGCCGAGAGCTCGCACCCGCAAAGCGTCCGCCAACCATGGCTCAATAATTGCCAATTGTACGCTCAGTGTGATGGTCGCGCCAATCGAACCGGCAATGGTCAAAACCAGCCCGCGCAGCCATCCCGCAAAAATCCCACGCGATTGGGTGAAAAAATACAGCCCTGCTACAACTGGTGTGACTGCAAGTAGGAGCCCTGCAGCGATGCGAAGCACAGCCAAAATTCCGATCACACTCGACAAGTAGAACAGGCGCGCTGTGCCATAGGCCGCATCATCTTCCAGCGCTGTTCCTTGAAACGAGCCTCCCGGCGCTTCGCTATCGATGAGCGCGCTGGTGTTGCGGCCCGCGCCGAGTTCAGTGAGACGAACAATATCATTGTCCGCTCGCTGCAAACGATCAGCAAAGCCCGTCGCGCTGCCATTGCCGCTGCTCTCTTCGATCACGGATGCAATCTCAGCCGGGCCTTTAAGGGTCACATCATAGATCACTGTGCGAAAAGCGGGCCAGGAGAAGGCGAGCGTCAGAACAATCCCGATTTTGAGGACATCAAAGACGAGATCGCGCGCGCCCGGTGCCGGCCCAAAGAGCATCCGAATACCAAAGAAGGCGATAAACAGGGTCAGCAGACCCGTGACCAGTGTTGCCGCCAAGGAGCCCGGCTCGCCCAGCGCGAGATAGCCATAACTCCCTATGACCTGGGCCTGGCAGTCAATATGCGCTAAAGTCCTCTTCAGGAACTCTTCGCCTGTGATAATTGTCGGGCACGCCATCAAGCTGCCTTCTCAAGCAGCAAGTGCAGCCAGTTCGCGGGATCGGGCCCGGTCTTATCGACCAGCTCATCAAACAGACGAACGGTGCTTTCGCGGCCCGACAAGATCGTCAACAAATCTTGCTCGCCAGAGAGATCAAGGCGGGCCACCACGCTGTCGCGCCCATGCTTGATCAAAAAACAGCGCGAGGTGTCCGGCAGCGTTCGGACAAGATCAAACTCATGGCGGCTCAATCCAAAGCCATTGATATAGTCTTCCGCGCGCGCTTTGGGGTTGATCATAAAGATCTGGGTTGCGGCTTGCTCGATGATGGCACTTGCGATTCTACTTTCAAGCGCGTCAGCTGCGCTTTGGGTTGCAAAGCCCACAATGCCGTTGCGCTTACGGATGGTCTTTTCCCAATCCTTGATCCGGCGGACAAAGACGTCGTCGTCGAGTGCTTTCCAGCCCTCATCAATCGTGATGATCGAGGGCCTGCCATCAAGACGCTGCTCCACCCGGTGGAAGAAATAGAACATGGCAGGCGTGCGCGCGACTGGATCATCGAGGATCGCGGTCATATCGAATCCGACCGTTTGAGCGGAGAGATCGGTTTGATCCTTCACATTGTCGAACAGCCAGGCCCGTTCGCCTTCGCCCCACCACGG
Organism: uncultured Porphyrobacter sp.; assembly: GCA_964352245.1. Classification (GTDB taxonomy): domain Bacteria; phylum Pseudomonadota; class Alphaproteobacteria; order Sphingomonadales; family Sphingomonadaceae; genus Erythrobacter. The sequence continues at coordinate 50,575 of CAYGQX010000013.1, read as the reverse complement.
TCTTAGGCGAGATGCCAAATCGCCGGGCTCAGGCCGCGCGCCGCCTCGGAAAAGCTCGACGACATGGCGCAACCGGCGACGCTCAATCGGCTGCAAGTAATTGGTCTCAACCGCATCGCGGATCTGATCGAGCTCTTCAGACGATGCACCGCCTGCCAGCAGGGTGAGCCATTCGATCAGAAATTGCGTATTTTCAGGCGTCTCATCCAATTGCAGCGGATTGAGGCCTGAAGGAATACCGGGCTTCAATCGATCATATTGCCCGCCAATGGCGCGGATAAAAAGCTCTGCGCCTCGATCCTTGTCGAAGAAAATCGTGCGCGGTTTAAACCGCTGGGCTTGTGCTAGAAGAAAGTTGAGCACGACAGTCTTGCCCGATCCTGAGGGGCCGATGACCGTGAAATTGCCGAGATCCTGCTGGTGGAAATTGAAGAAGTATGGGCCGGCCGCCGTTGTCTCAAACAAAGTGACTGCATCGCCCCAGTGATTGCCCTTGGCTCGCCCTGTCGGAAAATTGTGGAGGCTTGCAAGCCCTGCAAAATTGGTGGTCGAGACAAGGCCCCGCCTTCCAATATAGCGAAAGTTTGCCGGGAATTGCGCCCAATAGGTTGGCTCCAGCGCGATATCTTCGCGCACCGCGTTAATGCCAAGATCCGCAAGTAGCGCGATCACTTCGGCGACCTGGTCATCGAGCCGTTCCAGATCATCAGCGTGCACCGCAATCGTGGTGTGATGCTCGCCAAATCCCGCGCGCCCTGCCGCCACTTCATCCTTAGCGTAGGTTAGCTCGTCACGAAGCGATAAAGCTTCATCCTCAGCAGACCGCATCCGGCGCAGCGCTAAGTTCATATCGCCCAGGGCTTTGCCGCGTTCCACACAGGCAAAGCTCTGACTGACATGCAGCTCGAAAGGCAGTCGGTAAAGCTCATCAAACATGCCCGGGAATGTCGCGCCTGGATAATCCTTGATCGACACAAGTGCCACAAACCGGCGCGGCAATTGACCTGTTGGAGCCAGTTCGACAGCGTCCTGGCCAAAGCTGATCCGGCGCGATGGGATAAAGTGTCCAAGATCGCCGTAAGGAAGTGCCACAGGGCGCATGTCCGCGTTGAACAGGCAGGACAGGAACTCAAGCGGCTCCGAGCGCAGACCATCCTCAGTATTGTAGACGCTCAAAAGGTGCGGGTCATACGCACTTAAAGACGCCATCATTGCATCGCGCGCGCGGTCGAGTGCGTGTTTCTCTGCGGCGATCAATCCAGCATTACGCTTGGCGCTCTTGGCGAACCATCCGCGCATGCGGTCAGCAATGCCAATCCGGCCCTGGAGCGGACGCCTTACAATCGTGAGGAAAAGCTCATTTACGAAGAGCCGCTTGTCCGAGAGCTTTTTTTGCCATTCCTGATCGAGCCTCGCGGTGAAATCGTCCGTTTGGATCGCCTCCAGCGATGCCTCGGCACGCCGACGCACGACATGATGGTAGATCGCGAAACGCGAGCTTCCGAGCGTTCGCAGCATCGCATCGCGCAGGCCAAGCCTGTAGTTGAGCTCGTCACTATCGGCTGTCTCGAATAGGAGTCCGCCAATCTTGATGGTCTGCATCAGCAAGCCATCGCGGGTCTCGATGGTCACATCATCGATATGCCGCGCATAGGGCAGATGCGAACCAGCTGGAGCCTCTTTGGCAACCACTTTAGGATCACGCTTTACGGCCGGTAGGAATTGCATTTCCAGATCGCGTGATTTTTGATGCGCGGGCAATTACGGGCCCGATTGATCCAAAGATCAAAGATGCGCGGTTCGTGAAGGCAGGCCAACATGCCGACGCCGTGGATAGCTACGGCTATCAACAGAACCCACCATGCGCGGAAGATCAGGAACAGCTCAACAGCAATAACAGCGTTGATCACGAAAAAGGTGTAAGTAACGCCTGCGAACATTTGAGGACGCGTCAATGCAACGAATAAAGTATCCTTGCGCAGTTCGTTTTCCAAAAGTGCCCCCAAAGCGACCGATTTCGAATCACTGAATCTTAATCACTAATACTGACGATGTTGGATTTTGATGCAATGGTTATTAGTCAGAATGACGCTCTACATTATCAGTATTCTCAATTGAAATCCTGCGATTGCATGAAAGTCGGAAACTGAGTCGATAGCCGAACGTCCGGTTCCAAGCGCTCGTGTTGCACAGCCGTCATTCGGCTCTCTGCCCATCAGACGCCGACATTATGCTCATCGATCTCGCATAGTGCGTCGACCTGCCTATCGTGCGCAGTGGCCAATCGTACTCGCTTCGCTTGGATATGATCTCCAAAGTTCTGCCGAGCCTGCTTGAACAGTGCGAAGAGGTCACCCCGATCAATCGGGCCGCTGCACCATTCTGATTTGGTGACCCGTTGCAGCTGTTCAAACATGAATGCGCGTTCCTCATCGGTCGCACTCGCCAAGGCTGCTCTTATGGTCCATGCAGGTGCCACGGTCTGTTCAAGAAACGAGACCAGAAGCATCGGAACGTAGTTCAGCGGCAAAAACATCAGGAGCCAACCTAGAAGGCTGACGGTCGAAAATTCTTGGCCATTCAAAACGTAGACGGCACAAATCGCACCGATTGAAAGCGTCGTGGCTGCAATGCATCCAAGCACAGTGGTCCATTTCCAGTTACGCTGAAGATAGAAGTTGAGCCGTTCAAACCGCGTGCTCTCAGGTCGGTCGATGTACGGCAAGCCATGGAGCGGTGATTTCTTGGAAGTCATGTCATGAGCCTTTCAGTCAGGAGTTGAACAAGCTGGCACGCGTCCCGCCCGTAAGGCGGTGCGGACCGTCACATCGCTCCCGCGCTGGTGCGGGTTGCGTTCACTCCTTCTCGCGAAGGCTCAGGAAATCTCCGCGGGTGCAGAGACAAACATCTGCCCAAAGGCACAGCTGATAGCCTCAAAAGGCCCCATCGAGCGCGCAATCCAGCAGCGCCCAAATCCACACTACCCCCTTCCCTTTACAACGCAAGTTTCGACTAGTGCCCGTCTGACTTTGGCCATGCTCAACGGCTCCGCTCGATCTCGCGGTCGGGATCGACCCCGCGTTCGGCTGCGAGCGCTCCAACGGACAGCGCTACTGAGGCGGCTTCGCGCTCAACCTTGCTGGGGACCTTGTCTGCGATATCCCTAGCGCTTGCCTTCTCGCCGGTTCTAGTTTCGACCTGCCGCTGAACGCGTGCCGAGTTATCAGTCACTAGAGTGGCATGCTCCGCAATACGGGTAACCGCGACCAGGAACGAGGCGGCGCTGTTCAGCATCCGCTCGCGCTCGGACATCATTATGATACCGTTGGTGGAGGTAATTCCCTGCGCGACGTGGACATTGATGGCGTAGGCCAGATCTAGTCGTTCGAGCATGGGATCGCCGCGCGGCAGATCGTGCAGCTTGCCATCACTCGCCTTGATGGTGACATTGCCACCATGGATCCGCTCGACATGGGCGATTTCATTGTTCGAAAGGCCGCGCGCGTCGTCCTTCATGGTCCAACGGATGCGGTCATTTTCGTGAAGCGTGATGGACTTCTTCTCGAAGATGGTGACCGCATCGTGTGCGAGATTGCGCGGGAGGCGAGCGGGATCGAGTTTCCTTAGCTCGCCATCACCCATGTGAAGCTCGACCTTGCCGTCTTTCACGTCGACGATTTCACCACGATCCCCGCGTCTGAAGTTCTGGCTCGGGAGATTGGTCTCGAAAGCCACGACACGCCCCTCGTGATAGCCTTTGAGCAATCGCGCGCCCTCTCTGGTCGCGGTGACGCGGTCGAGGACGTCGAGTTTGAGTCCTCGCGCTCCGATCTCCCCACGCTCACGCAGGGAAGTTTGAGCGGCTGCATTGCCGGCGCTGCGCATCGCGCGCCCGGCTGCAAGCAAGACCGTCGTCTCGCGTTCCTCTTTGGGCAGGCTGGCCCACATATCGGCGGCTACGCCCGCAATTCTGCCAGCCTCAACCTCTGTGGTGGCAGGCTTGAGGGCGGCAAAGGCTTTATCGAGATCGCCGCCATCGAGCGCAGCGTTGATAGCCCTCATCTGCGGTGTCTGCGCGCGCAGGTTCTCGGTGATCTCGCTTTTGCCGATATGCTGACCCTGAAGCTGGGCGAAAGGCTTGCCCGCGTCAATCGCCGGGAGCTGTTTGACATCGCCGGCGAGAACCAACTTCCCAACTTCCATCCGGTTGGCGAGGTCTATCAGCCTTGCGAGCCGGTCGGTTCCGATCTGGCTTGCCTCATCGACCATGACCAACGCGCCATTGAGCTCTGCTCGTGCGTCCGCCATCTTTTCCGCGCTGGCGCTACTATCAAGAACGCGCGCATACCGGCCCAGAAAAGCATACACGGTTGACGCCGGACTGGCTGTCTTTTCGCCAAATTCTCGAGCAATGCGGCCCACATGAGAAAGCGCCACCACATTCCGACCTTCCTGCCGCGCAATGGCGGCCACGGGAGCCAATGCCGCTGATTTCCCAACGCCAGCGCCGCCTTGAACCAGATGAACGCGGTCTTTGCTCGTTAGAATATCGGCTCCGGCCTTTTCCTGACCCTGGTTCAGGCGTCGCAGGCCGATGGCCCGCGCCTGTTCCTGCAAGCGTGCAACGACTCGGTCCTGCTCTGCGATGGGCTGAACGCTGTCCTTCCCGGCCAATGCCAGTGCGATGACCCTGTCCTCCAACGCCAGCGCCTGCTGCGTGGTCAGCATACGGTCGCGATCCGCTGGCCCGCTGCCAATCAGAAGACCGCGTTCCTGCAGCTGACCGATCCGCGCCTCTATGGCCTCAACGGTAAATGGTCCTTGGCGCTCGAGCGAATGGCGGATCAAATCGTTGCGGCTGAAGGCCGCCTCGCGTTCTCCCAACTCCCTCGCTGCCGAGGCGACCGCTTGTGCTGCTGCAAACGCTTTGGGATCAAGCCGCCCCAACCGTTCCGGAACCAAAACGTCTTGATCCTTCGGGGTCAGCCCCATGGCGCTGGCAATGGCCATGCCTTTCGCGCCGATTCCGCGGATACCTTCGACTATCTTTGACCAAACTGTTTGCTCGGCGTTGGACCGTGCCAGAGCTTTGTCGATCAGAGTTTGGGGATCAAAGCCCACACGCTTGGCTGTTTCCTCCCACCGCTCTTTCTGACCCGCCATGTCGGGGTTCATTTCCTTGCCCTTGCGCGTCGCGAGAGCAGCAAGTTCAAGTTCTCGGGCGCTGCTCCGTCCATCCTTTTCCGCTTCGGCCAACACCTCCGCGCGCCGGGTCGAAAACGCGTCGATCACCTCACGGGAAACACCCCTGATCTCGAACGAGCCATCGACCGTATTTCGAGCGGGGACGGTTTCGTAGCCGAGCGCCTCGACCCTCGCGCGCATTTCAGCGTTATGAACCGCGCTCATCGCGTGCTGCGCGCGGTAGAATTCAGGATTGTGGACCGCTCGCCATTTGCCGTCAGCGGTCTGAGTAACGTTGAGCGCTATGGCATGAAGGTGTATATGGGGCTCCTGATTGCGGTTCACGTCGTGCAGAAAGCTAGCGACAAGCAGGTTTCCCGTCCGCTCGGGCACCGCGGCGCCCAGCTCGTTGTTCCAGACCCGCGCTTCAACGACGTTCTTTTCAGCCCAGCGCAGGGCGACCTTCGCAGATTCCTTGAACGCCTCGATCAGGCGCTTGTCGCCGCCCACCAGTGCCATCAATGACACCGATTTGGAGACGCTGAAGTGGATCTCGTCGCCGGGTCGGTGGACCCCGTCCTTACCCCGTATTCCCGAACCGTCAGGCAGCTTGCCTTCAATGACGGCGGCGAATGTGTCTTTGTCGACGGAACCGCTTAGCCCCAGCGCTTCGGCACCGCTGCCCAGCCATTCGCTTGTATCGAGCGATTGGTCAGAGGTGTAGTAATTGTCGGCAGTGTAATACTCGACCGCAGCCGCACCTGACGAGACCGGGGCTACATGGATCATCACTCATCCTCATGAGCTATGACGCGAAGACCCAGTTCGCGCTCTGAGTCAGGCAGCTGGCAGTCGGTGCGGCCGTATTCCGTTTTGATGAGGCGACACATTTGCGCGGGGCTGTCGATCAATCGCTTTGCCTGGAAAACTGACCAACCATCGAAAAGGCCGGGAAGCGTCAGGCCAGCCAAAACGCCAAAGGCGAGCAACGACGCTCCACAAACGCCAAGAAACTTGAGAGAGAGCATGCGGTCGTCTCCGAGGATAAGCGCTCGCATTTGCCGCGGTTCGCTCGCCAATTCGTTAGACCGTTTCAGCTCCTCGAAAATCCGGGCGAGCTGCGGTTCGATCGCTTCAGACACCTGAGCAGGAAGGTCGTTCAGATCAGCAAGAATCTCCGCGACGCCCTTTTTGAATGGCGCAAGACTTTGCTGATCCTGTTCGCGGAAATTCTTCCAGAGGCGACGTTGCGCTTCTCTGTTCGCATCCTCTCCACCATTCCAAGTCGCGATAAGTTTGCCGAACATTTTGGCGTTGTCGGCTTGCGCTCGATCAAGCTCGATCACAAGCTCTTTGAGTTGATGCACCAAACCGCTGACAGTGGTGTCCAGCCTCGGCCCAGCTTCTTTCTGGAAGATCGCGCGTCCAGCGTCGTAAGCTTCAACCAGCTCTTCGACGAGGTCGCGAAGCAGAGCAGCGTTCGAGAGATTTCGCTCGGCAGCGATGCCGCTGAACCGGGTGTAAATCGGGGAAGAAACAGTCGTGTTGAGCTGTTCAGCCTTCGCCATGACCACCTCCTGGGGTGGAGGACGTCCGCAAGGTTTCTGTAGACCTTAAGTCACTGATAAATGGCCGGCCTATAGGATCTCTATCAACCGGAGATGCGGCTGAAACAGCTTTTCGTGACCGAATATAGAGCGGTATTTGCTTTGTAGGGCCCGGTTTTCCGAGGGTTCGACCGCTCGACCGAAAGCAGGACACCTGCATGAAGTGTGTACTTCTAGATGTACGGCTCAGAGACTGATTGATTTGAAGTGGTGGCGTTGGGGTTTCCTTGGGATTTCCAGTGAGGCGGAGCCGGCCGCAAGGCCGGAACAGTCCTGCGTCTGGACCTGGTCGAATGCGTTGGCGATCTCGCGGTGTCATTGTAGCTTACCAGAAACCGGTCCAGGAATTGACCCCAAGAGCATTTCATCGATCCTGTGACGCATTCGCTCTGCTATGTTTGCAGCATGGTCTGGACAGAGTGTGATTGTTGTTCCAGCCATCCGCAGACTTCCGCCGCAGCAGCGCAAGCTTCCGTTAGAGTGAACATTAAAATAGACATCCAGCTCTGAGAAATCGCCTCTGACGCTGAAACAGTGGTGCGGCAATGATGGACGTGCAGCGACCGTCATTGGTTCGAGGCTAGAGTTGCTCATAACAGCCTCCCTTGCTCAGGGTTCGGTTGTTTCTTGATCTTTGCTGACGGCCCAATGCGTGAAGTAGCCTTGGCGAGAGCTTTTGGAGGTCCGACCGGATCACCCACCCGTTCAAGTGTTGGCAATTGCTCAATCCACTTATCAATATCAGAGCGGCGCCAACGCAGGTGACCGTTGCCAATCTGGCATGGCTTTGGAAAAGCATTGGCGCACCGCTTGCGATACAAAGTTGTACGGCTAAGCTGGGTCAACGCAATCACATCAGCGGTTTTCAATAACGCGCCAGTTCTTAGGTCAGTCATCGAGTCATCCTCTATTGAAGTGAGGGGACGATGATCGTGGATAACTAGATGAAATGCATTTCAATCATTTTTCACGGCGTTTCATTTGCAGTCTAGGTAAGTCTTTCAATGGCAACTTGTGCAAGACTGTTTCAAATGGAGTATATTGGCCCGACTGCAACTTCGATATCACGCTGGTCCCTTTGACCTCGTATTCCAGCTTAGACAGTTTTACAGGCTTCGACTCGATAGCCAGTTTTCTTACCTTCGGATGTCGGAGGCCCGCGATCAGTTCAAGGCAACCCGAAAAACCATGGGTGTCCAAGCCAGCTTCTCTAGCCTGCTCGCCCAGCCATGCGACGCGTTGACTAAAAACCTCTTCATCGGCTTCGTTAATCAAAGTGGTTGAGCAAAACATGGACGCAGCTTTTGCATCGCCGACTTTAACGTAGAGGTCCCCGACAGGGCGGACATATGAGCGTACCATTTCGCGCTTTTCTGGCTCAGAGCAGATAATCAGATTGCGCCCGAGGTCTGATGCAATTGCTCGCAGTTCATGGGTTGAGAGCTTTCGCATTTTTCCGTCAGGTTGACGTTCAGCAGTTTCAAACTCGCCTGCGGCCAGTCTTTCCCGGAATTCCTCCAGAGCCAGAACCCGTCGCTTCTGAGTCAAACTTGAAGCGTGTTCCAGCAGAGCTGCGGGACTTGCTTCGAGCCTTGTTTGGCGATGGCGAAAAAAACTGCGAAGATGGGGCCAAACAGCGGAGCCAAAAGCTATGGTCCCGATTATCGGGAGCACTCTTGTTGGTATTCGCGCTGTTTTTGAATTCGTACCAACGAGAATAGCGCTGGCTCCCGCTATGCCGAGGCCAATGTTGCGCAGGCTCACAGGAGCGGAATGTATGTCCCGCATTGGCCTTGTCGCCATATCGTAGATATCCTCGCCAAAGATTTTTCGAGGACTTTGGTTCGGCTTGTTGTCAGTGATTTTGAGATATGCGCCAAATATCGGCAGGTATTCCAAGCCTTCACATTGCTGTTCGCGTTGATCCATTTAGCCTCCTGAAAAGGGCTAGTTAGCCTTCATACAATACTGCGCCCAAGCATCCATAAGCCTGCGGCGCTTATCTAGAAGGTTTCCACGACGGTATGCAGCCTCCACTTTGTTCGAAATGGCGTGGGCCAAGGCCATTTCGGCAATGTCTCCATCGAAGTCGGTTTCTTCGGCGACCCAATCGCGAAAGCTGCTTCTGAATCCATGCGGCACAGCTGCAATTTCAGCGTCGCGACAAATCTTTGTAAGCGTCATGTCCGACATCGGCTTGCCGCGACGAGTGCCCGGGAAGACCAGATCGTTGCCCTGCTCACGATACTCCTTGGCTCGCTCGAAGACTTTGATAACGGCATTGGACAAGGGGATCACGTGCTCACGCTCTGCCTTCATCCGATCTGCCGGGATCGTCCAGGTTTTTTGCCTCAGGTCCACTTCAGGCCACCGTGCACCGCGAACTTCGCCCGATCGCGTCGCAGTCAGGATCAGCGCTTCAAACGCCAGGCGCCCGACACTCTCGCGCTTTTTCAATGTAGCAATGAAGCCGGGCACCTCCGCAAAAGGAAGTGCCTTGTGATGCTTCGCTTTCTTTTTGACCCGTGGAAGTGACTTGTTGATCGCGGGCATTGGCAAAGGGTGTTCACGATAGCCCTGAGCGATGGCCCAATCTATCACCGAGACAATCCGCTGGCGCACCCGGCAAGCGGTCTCGTTCTTGTCTAGCCAAATCGCGACCAACACATCGCGCACTTCTGGACCATCGATTTCGCTGACTGCGATATCGCCGATGGTCGGGAAAGCGTATGTCTCAAGCGAGGTGAGCCATTGTCTGCGGTGTTTCTTGTTGCGCCAGCTCTTCTGGTTTTCAGCAAAAACCTTTGCAGCCGCCTCGCGAAAAGTCGGAATACCTGCAGCCTTCTTGCGCTCGGTCACAGGATCGAGACCGGCTTCAACTTGCGAGCGAACCTCTACTGCTCTTTGTCGGGCTTGGGCCAAAGAAACTTTCTTTGCGCTGCCCAATCCGATATCTCTGCGCCTGCCATTTTTCTGGACTCGGCAAATCCATGAACGGCTCCCTTTGGCGGTCACACTGAGAAAAAGGCCGTCGCCATCATGGTAGCGCCCTTTTCCCAGAGAACTACGCAGCATTGTGGCGGACAGATTTCCCATCAGTTCTTACCCACACCCTTACCCACACATCAGTGAAACAGAACGGAAGTGATCGAAACAGATGGCAACGCCACTGTCAAGCATATGTATGATTTTATGGGATTTTGCTACACCCAGAAACAGGTCGAAACAAGGTGGTGGCGGAGACGGTGGGATTCGAACCCACGAAAGAGTTGCCCCTTTACACACTTTCCAGGCGTGCGCCTTCGACCACTCGGCCACGTCTCCGCATGCTGTAACAGCAGGTGCGCGTCGATAGCGATGCCTTGGCCCTTTCGCAAGCGATGAAGCGGTGCCAAAAGGTGTTTCATGAAACAGACACTGATTGCCGCTGCAACGCTGCTCGCGCTCATTTCGCCCATTCACGCTCAAGATGATGCAGCAGAGCCTGCGCCCCAGCCTGCCTTGAGCCCTACCGATATCGTGAATGCCGCCCCGCAAGATGATTGGGTCGGCATTACGGCACAAGACATACTGGTGATGACGCTCACGCCTGACGCTGCCGGCGAACCGCGTGAAGTCATCATCCAGCTGATGCCAGCGCCATTTAGCCAAGGCTGGGTCGAGAACATTCGCACTCTGGCGCGTGCTAAGTGGTATGATGGGATCAGCGTCAACCGCGTGCAGGACAATTACGTCGTCCAATGGGGTGATCCGGGGCATGATAATCCTGAGGGCCAAGGACTGGAGACCAAGCCTTTGCCCGGAGGGCTGAACGTCATGGGGGAGGAGGAATACGTTCTCACCGACCTCAATGAGAGTATTAAAGATCAAGTGAACAGCTTTTATGATCACTTGCAAAATAGAGAGCCTGGGGAATCAAATCGTCTAACCCACTTTGAGACTGGTCAGGTCCGCGTCTCCAACGCCCAATATCGGAGCAGTTTGATTGCTCTTTTTGAGCAAGGCTTTCCCTTTGCGATGATAAGTGAGACCTTATTTCAGGCTTCGGCTGCTCCCGTCCATTGCTACGGCATGATCGGCGTTGGCCGAAACTATTCACCCGATACAGGCTCCGGCGCGGAGCTCTACACTGTGATCGGCCATGCGCCGCGGCACCTTGATCGCAATATCGCGCTTGTTGGCCGCATCATCAGCGGGATGGAGCATCTGTCCTCGCTGCCGCGCGGCTCTGGCGCGCTGGGTTTCTACACGGCAGAGGAAAAGGACAAACGCGTCCCCATTCTCTCCATCCGCGTCGCAAGTGATCTGCCCGAAGCCGAACAGCCGCGCTACGAATATCTTTCAACCGAGAGCGAAACCTTCGCCCGCTATGCCGAGGCACGCGCAAACCGGCGCGATCCGTTCTTTATCGTGCCTGCTGGCGGCGCGGATATCTGCAATATACCGGTGCCAATTCGCACCGTTTCCAGTGCGTCAGACCTCAAAGAATGAGCGAGAAGGTGTCCCTCTCCTTGCCCCTCAGGCGTTGGAGCGGTGAGCGCGGCACCTATCATCTGGTCCAGATTGATGGCCAAGCCGCCGAGACGATTACCACCCATGCTGCGCTGCGCCGAATGGAGTTTGGAAAACAGCGCGGCTTTGGCTCTGTGAAATGCTTTGCCGAGATCGGCGGTACGCGCTGGAAAACATCGGTCTTTCCGATGAACATTGACGATATGTCAAAGCGGTCAAAGGAATGGACTTTGCTGATATCAAAAAAGGTGATGCAAGCTCAGGATCTGGCGCCAGGCGAACCCGTTACGCTTGCGCTTGAGCTTTTGTAGAGCCTGCTGCTGCAGTAGCAGGATCAGAGCCGGTATCGTTTACTGCCAAATCTCTTGCCGAATTGCGCACTTCTGAAATGAACGCGCCTGCCTTGCCGCGCATCTCTTCGGCAAGGCGGCCCATTTCCTGCGCGCTTCCTAAAACTTCTTGCACAGCTCCGCCCGTCTCCTGGCTGGCAGCTTGTAGCTTTTCCAGTCGGATGACTACGTCGGCAGACCCGTTCGCGGCAACATCGATATTGCGAGCAAGCTCTTCTCCAGACAGCGATTGTTGATCGACCGCGCTCGCGATCACGCCCGAGGATTGTTCTAGCTCAGCAATCTGGGAAACGATGGATGTCAGAGCGCTCACGCTCGCATTGGTCGAACTTTGAATGGCATGAATGCGTTCACTGACATTTTGCGTTGCAGAGCTTGTCTGATTGGCCAACTCTTTCACCTCACTGGCCACAACCGCAAACCCTCTGCCCGCTTCGCCGCCTCGCGCAGCCTCTATCGAAGCGTTCAACGCCAACAGGTTTGTGCGCTGGGCGATGGTCTGGATCAGTTCGACAATCTCGCCAATCTCATCAGCTGCACTGGCCAGAGTGGTCATCTGTGAATTGGCAGCATCCACCACTTTGCTGGCCTCGCGGGCAAGCGCAGCCGAGCCGGAGGCTTGCTGGCTGATTTCATTGATCGACAAGGCAAACTCGTCGGTTGCAGCGGCCGCAGCGGTGACATTCACATTGGCCGATTCCATCGCGGCAGTTGCGCTGAGCGCTTGTTGCGCGGATTCATCAGACAGGTTGGCCATCGTCTGCGAAGTCGTGCGCAATTGCTCAGTAGCCACCGAAACAGACGCAATCACTTCGCCAACCGAAACCTCAAAGCTATCCGCCAAACCTTCGAGCAAATCACTCGTTTGGTGTCGCAATGCCGCGGCCTGTTCATTCTGAGCTCTTTGCCGCGCCAATCGCTGTTCTGCATCCTTGGCCCGCGATTCATCAAGGTCCCTCAATGCGAGCGACTTCGTTCTAAACACTTCAAGAGCGCGTGCCATTTCCCCAAGTTCATCTTCTCTAGTGCGCCCCGGAATGTGTGCCTCAACATCATTTCCAGCCACCCTGGTCATCACATTGGTAAGAGACTGTATGGCGCCAATTACATTGCGTATGACTGTATTGACCCCAAGGAATGTGGCAAGAATAGCAATCAGGAGAAGGAAGGCAGCCAAACTCAGCGCCCAGTATAAAGACCCATAAAACGCAGTGCTCATCTGAGTGATTTGCGCTTGCATTTTGTTGACGTAATCCCGCAATTCCAGCTCGACCGAATGCATATCTTCGCGGAAAACGGTGAGCTGTTCTGCCGTAGGATCCCCACCCAGCGCCTGATACTGAACTTCCAATCCAGCGATTTTCGATTCGAACACAGGCAGCAGTTTTTCAGAGCCATCCGGCATTTCGTTATCGATCCACGCCTGGCCTTCTATCATCTCGGTTCGCGCGGCCACGAGGGCAGGAGCAATTTCGCTCCGCCGATCTTCAAGTCCCTCGGCAGTGAAATCGAGTATCGCTGTTTCGGCATCGCTAAGGCTGAGCGCAGCTTCCGAGGCGCGTCTTTCGGCTTGAAACAGGTCGCCTAACGTCGCGCCCCAGTTCAAGAAATAAAGCCAGCACCCAAGGATGATGAGCGTTGTCGCTCCCATAAAGACAACATTGCCAAAGATTGCCAAACGCAGCTTGGTACGAAGCGAATAGCGGTTGATCCACGCCTGTTTTTCAACCTGAGGCGCGGACTTGTGATCTTCATTAGACCCCAATGAATTGTCAAAACGATGATCGATCGCACTCACGAGATAATCCTTGCGACTGGCAGCTCCATCGACAGGAGATGCACATAGAGTTGCAATTCGATCTGACAGTGGTGATTTAAAGAGGGGTTAACTCGGCTTTAACCTAGTAACATCGCGTATATATCCAAAAACAAAGACAGAACGCCGCCTAAATCCGTTCGGCCTGAGCCACAGCATCACTTGCGCGAAGGGCGCTTAATAGCCGGGTGAGGTGGGTTAAGTCTTCGACTTCAGCATCAATTTCGTAAGTCGTGAACGGGTGGTCCAACTGGGTTTGCACAAGGCTCGTCACATTGATTTTGTTTTGCGCAAATACTCCTGCCATTTCAGCAAGCGTTCCTGGTCGGTCATAGATAGTGACAGACAAACGCCCGATCGCACCATGTGACCTTTTGCCCCAAGATAGATCGAGCCAATCCTGATCTTCGCCATTGGCAAGTTCAAGGCAATCGATTGTGTGAACCAGAACAGTTTCACCCTTGCGCCTGAGACCGACAATCCTGTCTCCGGGGACCGGGTGACAGCACGCGGCAAGTTCGAACCCAACTCCAGGGGTTAAGCCTTTAATCGAGACAACACGTTCGCGCCGGGACCATTCGCTTTCCTTGTCGAAATCCGCAGTGCAGCCCGGAACCAGCGCCTCCATGACCTCACGGTCGGTGAGCTTGGCAGAGCCAATGGCAAACATCAGCTCCTCAGGTGTTTCCAGACCCAGCCGTTCAATCGCGGACCGGATCGCCTTCTTTCCGATCCGTGCAGGCACGCGAGACGCGATTTCATCAAACAGTTTGGAACCAATAGTGGCGACTTCGGCGCGTTCCTTCATTCGCACAGCGCGCCTTATCGCCGCGCGCGCTTTTCCCGTCACAACAAAGCCCAGCCAGGACAATTGCGGTTCGGCTTCGGCGCCTTTGATGATTTCTATGACATCACCATTGCTAAGCGGCGTGCGCAGCGGCATGTGGCGACCATTGATTTTCACCCCAACGCAGGCGAGACCTAAATCGGTGTGCACCGCAAAAGCAAAATCAACCGAGCTTGAGCCTTTGGGCAGCTGAAACAAGGCGCCTTTCGGAGTGAAGGCAAAAATGCGATCTTGATAAATCGCCATGCGCGTGTGTTCGAGCAATTCTTCTGCGTCATGGCTTGCATCGACAATTTCAATGAGATCGCGCAACCATCCAACCGCTCCATCCGGCTTGTCGCCCTGTTTGTAAGCCCAGTGCGCTGCCAGTCCGAATTCATTGCGCTGATGCATTTCGCGCGTGCGGATTTGAACTTCCACCCGCATTGAATTTTCATACATCAAAGCGGTGTGAATTGAGCGATAGCCATTGGTTTTGGGCGTCGAGATATAATCTTTGAATTTACCCGGAAGGAATTGCCACGTTGTGTGCAGCACACCCATTGCACGGTAACAATCCGCCTCGTTTTCTGCGATGACACGGAATGCCATGATATCGGTGACCTGTTCAAAGCTGACATGGCGTTCTGACATCTTGTGCCAGATCGAATAGGGATGCTTCTCGCGCCCCGACACTTCGACTTGCAGTCCGGCTTCGGCCAACGCCTGCTTGATCTTGAGCGCAATCGCATCGACTTGCCCTCCATCGGTGTTCCTGAGCTTCTCCAGCCGGTCGGTGATGGTCGCGTAAGCTTCCGGCTCGAGCTCGCGGAACGCCAATTCCTGCATCTCACGCATATACTCGTACATACCGACGCGTTCGGCTAGCGGAGCGTAGATATCCATCGTCTCACGCGCGATCCGCTGTCGCTTTTCGGGCTTCTTGATGAAGTGAAGCGTTCGCATATTGTGCAGCCGATCCGCCAATTTGACGAGCAACACACGGATATCTTCTGACATCGCAAGCAGGAATTTGCGCAAATTTTCCGCAGCCCGTTCATCTTCGGGCATAGCCTCGATCTTGGACAGCTTGGTCACACCATCGACCAGCCGCGCAACCTCTGGTCCGAAATGCTGCTCTATGTCCTCAATTGTGGCCAGCGTGTCTTCGACAGTATCATGCAGCAGCGCTGTGATGATCGTTTCCTGATCGAGCTGCAGATCGGTCATCAAACCGGCGACTTCTACCGGATGAGAGAAATAAGGGTCCCCGCTTGCACGCTTTTGCGAGCCATGCTTTTGCACCGTGTAGACATAGGCGCGGTTGAGCATCGCCTCATCCGCGGCAGGATCATATTCTTTGACCCGTTCAACAAGTTCATACTGGCGCAGCATTGACGTGAATATGTGCCGGGCGCGGCTTTAGAGCAAGCGGAGACTTTAAGAGCTAGTTCCACTCAGCGCGCGGGGGAAGGCTCATCAGGATTGCATCGATATTGCCGCCTGTTTTAAGCCCAAAGATCGTGCCACGGTCATATACGAGATTGAATTCGGCATAGCGTCCTCGATATTCGAGTTGCTGCGTTTCATCCTCAGGCGTGAACTCGCTTCCCATCCGCTTTCGAACCAGCTTTGGAAAGATGTCGAGAAACGCTTTTCCGACATCCTGAGTGAAAGCGAAGTTCGCATCGAATGTTGCCTCATCGGTGCATTCGCGGTGATCGTAAAAGATGCCTCCGACCCCGCGATGCACTTCGCGGTGGGGGATGTAGAAATAATCATCGGCCCACTTTTTATAGCGCTCATAAAAGTCCGCGCCATGCGCGTCGCAGGCTGCTTTCATCCGGGCGTGAAATTCGGCTGTATCCTCTTCATAGGGAATCGGCGGGTTCAAATCCGCCCCGCCACCGAACCACGCGGCCTGTGTGGTAAGAAAGCGGGTGTTCATATGCACGGCGGGCACATGCGGATTGGTCATATGAGCAACAAGACTAATGCCGGTTGCGGTGAATTCAGGATTTTCGGCGCTGGCACCATTGACCTGACCAGCGAATTGTTCGGAAAACGCCCCGCGAACGGTTGAGACATTGACGCCGACTTTCTCGAACACCTTGCCTTTCATAAGGCCCTGCACCCCGCCGCCGGGATCATCATTGCCTTCTTCTTCACGGTTCCAAGGGGTGTACTGAAAACTCGCATCAGAGCCAGCCTCACGCTCAATGCTCTCAAACTCTGCGCAGATCTGATCGCGCAAAGTTTCAAACCAACCACGCGCTTTGACTGTATGATCTACCCATTGCCCCATAAAAACATCCCGTCCCGTATTGTCGCGCTGCCAAACCATCGAGCAGCGATACATGTCCATCTTATTTGACACCCATCAAGTCAACCGGGATTTGCGCGCCACACACCCTTGCAAAGTAGGGGCACACAGGGCATTTGCTTAGGATGGTTCCCGTTTCGTTCCCTGCTGATATTGGCGCGCCCATGCCATTTGCCGGACATGAGTTTGTGCTGCTCAAATCCAATGCCATCTATTGGCCTGCGGAACGCGCTGTGTTGGTTGCCGATCTCCATCTGGAAAAGGGCAGCTGGTATGCGCAGCACGGCCAGATGCTACCCCCTTATGACAGCCGCGAAACTTTGGAACGGATTGCCGATGCCGTGAAAGCGACAGGCGCACGCCGGGTCATAACCTTGGGCGACAATTTCCACGATGATGCAGGCACACACCGGCTCGATCCTTATGCTGCTGGAATGCTGGAGAGTTTGACGCGCGCGCTCGATTGGGTGTGGATCACGGGCAATCACGATGAACAGATGAGCCGCGCTTTTGGCGCTGAGATCGCAGGAGAGCTGGAAATCGGCGGAATTATCCTGCGCCACGAGGCCAAGCCGGGTGAAACGCGCGCCGAACTGTCGGGTCACTACCACCCTAAAATGCGCGTGCGTGTAAGGAACCGCCATATTGCGAGGCCTTGCGGAGTTGTAAGCCGCTCAAAAACCGCCAAAGACCGCATGATTGCGCCTGCCTTTGGCGCTTACACCGGCGGCATGGATGCAGGCGCGCCGGAGATTTTGAAAGCGCTAAGCCCGGCAAGCACAATCGATGCGGTGCTTCCTGCAAAGGGCAAATTGGTCACATTCCCGCTTTATCGCGAAGCTGCCTGAGAACCATCTGGCGCTTTCCTGCCAAAACCCCTACATGGGGCGCGTAAGAATCAAGGCTACAACAGGAGAACACAATAGCCCGTCCACCTCGGCGTCAGATGGCCCCGCCAACGAAAAGCGGCCCTCGATATGATCAGTTTATTCAAGTCCCCAAAGTGCGCGTCATTGATGACGAAGGCGAAAACTTAGGCTTGATGTTCACCAATGAAGCGATGGAGCAGGCGCAGGAAAAGGGCCTGAACCTCGTCGAAGTGTCCCCCAATGCGGACCCCCCGGTGTGCAAATTCCTCGATGTTGGCAAATACCGGTATGAGGCTCAGAAAAAAGCCAATGCCGCGCGTAAGACGCAGAAAACGCAAGACATCAAAGAGGTAAAGATGCGTCCCAACATCGACACGCATGATTATGATGTGAAGATGCGGAACGTGAACAAGTTCATCGATCAAGGCGACAAGGTAAAGATCACTTTGCGCTTTCGTGGGCGCGAAATGGCCCACCAGCATTTGGGTATGGATTTGCTCAAACGCGTGCAGGCCGACGTCGAAGAAACCGCCAAGGTTGAGGCTTTTCCGCGACTGGAGGGTCGCCAGATGCTGATGGTGCTGGCTCCGAAATAATCGGTCAAACTGTCTAAGATGAATAACGGGCGCTCATTGTGGCGCCCGTTATTCGTTGCGCTGCCGGTACGATCTAGCCGGAAGAGTCAGAAAAAGAAGTGTATTCGACGAATAACACACCAACACCGATAACTGTCATGGTCTTGTGTATGAAATGATGTAACACGTTTTTATAGGCTGATGGCGGCATGCGATTTCCTCCATTGTCTAGCGCGCCGTTTTGCCCCCGTTTAACGGCGCGCCCCGCAATTGCTTGCGGGATCACTTATTGCAGTAGAGCGTTTGGTCGCTCATCAGTCTTTTCACGTTCCCGAATGTAGGGGCCGAGCCAGTCAAGGAAGGATAATCAGCAATGTCCGCGTTTTTGCCTCTCTCGAAAACGACCCTTTCGATGGTTTTATTTGCGACCGCAGCAGGCGGCCAGACCATTAGCCCAGCTCATGCCCGTGCTGAAGTAGAGCCGCAGTTTGCAACCTTTGTGCCCGGCAACACTCCCAATCAGGACGGCATCGATTATTCGATCTGGACTGAAGCAATGCAGAACCTTGTTATTTCTATGGGCCCTTCACTGCGTCAGGGTGCAGGCCGCCCCGATCCTAGTTTTGGCACGCGCCGCCAATATGGCCACGTCTCGCGTTACCGGCTTGAAGGAACGCGGGTCATGTTCAGCTTTTTCGATGATGCCATCCGCAATAGCTTTACCGAATACCGGCGCGATCTCGAAGAGACCGCAAGCAAAATCGATATTCAAGCGTTGAACCGAAACGAACAACTGGCCTTTTGGATCAACCTGCACAATGTCGCGATGGTCGAACAGATCTCGCAAAATTGGCCCGTGCGCCAACCCCGCGAATTGAAAGTGAATGGCATCCCGCTCGACGATGCCAAGTTTATCACAGTTGAAGGTGTCCAACTCTCGCCTCGCGATATACGCGAGAAAATTGTTTATCAGAACTGGAAGGACCCGCTCGTTATCTACGGATTCTGGCGCGGGGAAATTGGTGGCCCTTCGATCCAGAAAGAGGCGTTCAGTGCTAGCAATATGGGCCGCCTACTAGAGAGCGGCGCACGCGATTTCGTGAACTCGCTGCGCGGCACAGAAAAAAAAGGTTCGAGACTTCAGGTTTCCAAAATTTATGAAGAGGCAGCCCCTTTCTTCTTTCCCAATTTCGAAGAGGATCTGCGTGCGCATCTTTCGCAATATGCAAATACCGAAGTAACTCAGATACTCGCAGACACATCGAGCTTAGAAGCCAGCATAACAGAATACGATATTGCTGATCTGGCTGGCGGCGTGCGAGAGCCCAGCTATCAGAATATCACGTCAAACGGCGGTGCAATCCGCACGCGCATACCTCAAAGCATGGCGCGTCTCCTCACCCAGAGAGAACAAAAGTTCCTGAAGATTATTCGTGAAGGGCGCGCCGGAACAGTAACATTCAGCAATATCGATCTTCCTGGCGATCCAGAGGATAAAGGCGAAATTGAATAAGCTGCCGAAAATGGCATGACTTTGGGTAAGTATGGCGTAGGTTGATGATGGAATTCAACTACGATAGAGTTTTGTAACGCCACATCCTTGAAGGATGGGTCCGGGGCTTGAAGGATAGGTCCGGGGAAATTCTGTTTGGAGAATTCGCATGACGCTTACTGCATTTCGCCATGCATTCGCAGGTTTTGCCACCGCTTCCATCGCCATTGCCGCTTCAGTGGGGCCGCTTAGCGCCAGGAACGCCGATATTGGCAACATCGCCAGCGCGCAATCGAGCCAAAACACCTTCGCCCAATTCATCCCGTCTGATAATCCACGTGAACATCGGATCGATTATAAGCATTGGGATGAAGCATTGGGCTTCATGGTTATTCCGATGGGGCCTTCATTGCGCGAAGCGGCGCCCCGTGCGACCCCTGAAACAGGCACGCGCATGGTATATGGTCATCGCTCACGATATCGGCTGGAAGGCAATCGGATTGCGTTTTCGTTCCTCGACAACAAGATCCGCTCTGCTCTGACAGAGTATCGTCAGGATCTAGAACGGGTCGGAAGCAATCTTGATATCGCGACCCTGCCGCGCAATGAGCAGCTCGCCTTTTGGATAAACATACACAATGTCGCGGTGATCGAAGCGCTCGCCCATGAATATCCGATGCGCGAACCATCCGAGCGCGAATTTGGATTAAATCAAGCCTCGCTTCAGGACGCCAAACTGGTCCAAATCAACGGTGTCGACTTGAGTCCCCGCGATATTCGCGAAAAAATCGTATATCCAAACTGGTCTGATCCGCGCGTCATCTATGCTTTTTGGCGCGGAGAGATTGGCGGCCCTTCCATTCAACGTCTTGCCTATACCGCCAGCAATGTAGACCAATTGCTATCTCTCAACGCTGAGGAATTCATCAACTCGCTGCGCGGAATTGAATCGTTCGGCGGCGCGTTGCGCGTCAGTCAGATTTACGATGAAGCGGCACCATTCTATTTCGCGAACGACGCCGATCTGAAAGCACACTTGAACCAATTTGCGCGCGACGATGTAAAGAAACTGGTCGCTAAAAAAGACCGCATAGCCATCAATCGGTACGATGGAAGCATCGCCGACTTGATCTACGGCCACCGCGACCCGGGACTAAACTTTATCTGCACACAAGGGCGCGGAATTGGGGCATTCGGCCCAGGCGGCATTGTTGGTGCAGCGGCCTGTTCTGATGCACCCACGCGGCCCAATCGCGCCGCGCAAAGATTGATGTTCGAGCGCGCGCAAAAGCTCAACAAAGCCTATCGCCGCGGCATTCGCACCGGGACCGTGATTTACGGCGATGGCCGATACGCAGATGGCGAGCCCCCCAAAGAGGTTAAGTGAGAACGACTAAGCAGCGGGCCGCACCATAGTCCAAAAATGCGGTCCGCCGCCCGGCACATCCCATTCACAAACAATCTCAAATCCAAACCGCGTATATAACGCAACATTGGCTTCATTCGCTGTTTCGAGAAGCACGCCGGTACCTTGGCTTGAAGCGCGAGCGATAACCGCGCGCAAGACTTTACCACCAAGGCCAAGGCCCTGGGCCTTGGGCGAAACACCAAGATAACGCAGATACAAATGCGGCTGCGGGCTTGGATGCTGTGCGTGCATGGCCTCTTCAACTTTTAAACCGTTTGGCAGTGCCGCTTTGAATAGCGTCAGCAGGCGCAGTGAATCCCAGATATTGCCCCCTTTCACGTCTCCTGCAGGATAAAGCAGCGCGGCGCCGTTTTGAGGCAATGTCGCAAGAACGCCGCCATATCGGTGGGATTGTTTGGCCATCACACGGAAAAATCCTGGCAACATCTGGCGGCGGGTCTCGGGATTGGGAACGATCCAAGCCAGCGCGGGGTCATCCTGAAAGGCGTGCGCCAATGTTTCGGCAACCGTCTGAGAGGGAGTGGCTAAAGTTGCCACTTCGCTGTTAGCCATGGAACCGACATCCTCCTATTGGCCCGATGTGTAACTTACCGCTTGGTGGCCCACAACACTTGGCGAGCCGCAATCCCTTCCACAGACTGGATGCCCTTGTCACCTTGCGCCGAGCGCGGAAGCTGGCAGAGTGTTGGTGATTGGAAAGGTTCCTCAATGAAAGCTGACCGCGTCGGCCTGTTGCTTGGCCCGCTGCTCTTTACCCTCACAGCTTTCACGCCTGCGCCTGCTGGCATGGATGGCGGCGCATGGCTGGTTGCAGGACTGGTTCTTTGGATGGCGGCTTGGTGGATGAGCGAGGCTGTACCGCTCGCTGCAACCGCACTGCTACCATTTGCTGTGCTTCCATTGGCCGACGTGATGGATGCGCGCGCAAGCGCGAGCGCATATTATGCTCCGATCCTTTTCCTGCTGCTTGGCGGCGCTTTTATTGCGCTCGCCATAGAGCGCACAGGTCTGCATCGAAGGCTTAGTCTTGCGATCCTGAAGACAATCGGATCAAGCGGCGGCCAGTCGCGTTTGTTGCTTGCCTTTATGATTTCAGCTGCTGTGCTTTCGATGCTGATTTCAAACACATCGACTGCACTTATTATGATGCCGATGGCGCTCGCGGTGTTATCCGGCGGTGCGCTCTCGCGTACCGGCAAGCAGTCGGCTCAGCCACAGCTTTCGGTTGATGCCGAAACCGAATTGGACACAAATGGTCTATCCGGCGCCTTGCCAATGGGCATTGCCTTTGCAGCCAGCATTGGCGGGCTTGGCACTCTTGTCGGCTCCCCCACAAACGGGATCGCAGTGCAATTGCTCGATGATATGATCGGGCTGGAAATCAGCTTTGCCAGCTGGATGGCGTATGGCCTTCCCATCGTCATACTTGGCGTTCCTCTTGCCGCATTCATCATCGCCAAAGTTCAAAAAGTCACAGCCTATCCCTTTGACGTGGCCGCTGCGCGCGAAGCCATCGATGACAAAGCCCCGTGGTCGCTCCCCCAAAAGCGAGTAGCGGCAATAATCGTTATCACATTTGCTCTTTGGATGGGGCGGCGATGGATGACCCCTTACCTGCCTGAAGGCAGTTGGACAGACGGGACCATTGCCGTGATCGCGAGCCTTGCACTGTTTATGCTGCCCGATGGGGAAGGACGCCGCCTGCTCGAATGGAAAGAGGCCAACCGTGCGCCTTGGGGGGTTATCTTGATGTTTGGCGGTGGTTTGGCGCTTGCAGCAGGAATGCAGGCATCAGGCCTTGCACAATGGCTTGGCGATGCGCTGCTTCCTTTGGATGCGCTGCCGCTTATTATCATGACTTTGGCTGTGGTTGCCATGGTGGTTCTGGTGACGGAGTTTGCAAGCAATGTTGCCACCGCTTCTGCCATCATCCCTGTTGTAGCCAGCCTTGCTGCAGGTCTGGGTCTTGGAGAAAACGCCATTCTCATCGCCATGCCAGCGGCAATGGCGGCAAGCTGGGGCTTCATCCTGCCTGCCGGGACCGGTCCCAATGCAATTGCATGGGGAACAGGACGCTTGACGATCAGACGACTGATGGGCGCGGGGTTAATTCTCGATTTGATTGGAATATTTCTGATCGTCGGCGTGGTCTGGGCGATGGCATCGCTCAACATCTAGCCCAATCCACCGGTTGCATATGAAACCACTGCGCGATAGTTCTAATCCATCACGAGCGGCACTGGAGAAGCGTTTCTGCGGAGGTTAGAGACGGGAGCCGGTTGAAGCTTTGAGTGACTAAGAGCTCCTGCCTTCCTGGGAGCGCGTGAGAGATAGGGAGGACGCGCCATGACGGACGCGACATCAAACGGGCCAGTGGACCAAAATGCGGCTCCAAACACACCAACACCCCGGCGCAGGCCAAAGCCGGAAAAAACCCATATTGGTGGGCGGCCATTAAAGCCCTCGACGTTAATGATGGGACACGGATTTGATCCAGTCCTTTCCGAAGGCTCTCTGAAAGCGCCGATCTTTCTTACATCAACTTTTGCTTTCCCTAGCGCTGCCGATGGCAAGCGCCATTTCGAAGGGATTACAGGAAAGCGCGAAGGCGGCGCGGATGGTCTTGTCTATTCGCGGTTCAACGGCCCCAATCAGGAGATTTTGGAAGACCGTCTCGCCATCTGGGACGGGGCAGAGGATGCGCTCACCTTTTCAAGCGGGATGACCGCGATCTGCGTGCTAATGATGGCTTATGTAAGCCAGGGCGATGTGATCGTGCATTCCGGCCCGCTTTATGCAGCCTCCGAAGGATTTGTAGCCAAGGTTCTGAGCAAATTCGGCGTGACTTATATCGATTTCCCAGCCGGTGCGAGCCGCGAGGAGCTTGACGAGGTGCTGAAGCGCGCCAAATGCAAGGCGGGTGAAAATGGCGGGAAAGTCGCAATGATCTATCTCGAAAGCCCGGCCAACCCCACCAATGCGCTGGTCGACATCGAAGCTGTGAGACAAGCGCGCGATGCAAACCTTAATTGGGATTGCCCCATCGCCATCGACAACACCTTTCTTGGACCGCTTTGGCAGCGTCCGCTCGACAATGGCGCTGATATCGTCGCTTATTCGCTCACCAAATATGTGGGCGGCCATTCCGACCTTGTCGCAGGCTCAATTGCTGGCGCGAAAAAGTGGATGGATCCGGTACGCGCATTGAGAAACACAATGGGCGGCATTGTCGATCCCAACACCGCCTGGATGTTGCTGCGCTCGCTCGAGACGGTGGAATTACGGATGCAGCGTGCTGGCGAGAATGCCGAAAAGGTTTGCGCATTTCTCAAAAGCCATCCCAAGGTGACGGGCCTGGGCTATCTCGGCGACATTAGCGATCCACGCCAGCAGGACATCTATGACCGCCACTGCAAAGGCGCAGGGTCAACTTTCAGCGTGTTCCTGGAAGGCGGCGAGGCTGAATGCTTCCGTTTCCTTGACCATCTTACCATTGCAAAGCTTGCGGTCAGCCTGGGTGGTACGGAAACGCTCGCCAGCCACCCTGCCTCGATGACGCATTTGTCCGTGCCGGATGAACGCAAAGCCGCGCTTGGCATCACCAATAGCCTCGTGCGGATCAGTGTCGGGATTGAGGATGCTGACGATCTGATCGCCGATTTCGCACAAGCGCTGGAGAACGTGTAAACCGATGGCGCATACGGCGAAAATCCTGCTGCTAGGCTCTGGGGAGCTGGGACGCGAATTTGTCATCTCGGCCAAACGCTTGGGGGCTTATGTCATCGCCTGCGATAGCTATGCAAAAGCTCCTGCAATGCAATTGGCAGACGAGGCCGAGGTTTTCTCCATGCTGGACGGCGACGCGCTGCGAGCGGTGATCCATAGCCACGCACCCGACTTCATCGTTCCAGAGGTGGAGGCGATCCGCACCGAAGTGCTTGCTGAAATCGAAGCTGAGGGGCGCATTGTTGTCCCCTGCGCCCGCGCGACGCAAATGACGATGAACCGCGATGCCATCCGCGATCTCGCCGCGCAGGAACTGGGCGTGACGACGTCACGCTATCGCTATGCCGAAAGCTTGGAGGAGGTTGTGGCGGGTGCCGCGTTCACCGGGCTTCCGTGCGTGATCAAGCCGGTCATGTCATCATCGGGTAAGGGTCAGAGCACTGTGCAAGAGGCGGGCGAATTGGAAGCTGCCTGGAGCTACGCAGTCGAAAACATGCGCGGTGACCGCAAGCGAGTGATCGTCGAACAGTTCGTCGATTTCGACTACGAGATCACTTTGCTGACCGTGCGCCATCGAGGGGCCAATGGCGATACGGTGACCTTTTGCCCGCCGATCGGCCATCGCCAAGAACGCGGCGATTACCGCGAAAGCTGGCAGCCTGCACGCATGTCCGAAGAAGCCATCGCCGCAGCGCAGGATATGGCGCGCAAAGTGGTCGATGATCTGGGCGGATACGGATTGTTCGGCGTTGAATTCTTTATCAAAGGTGACGCAGTGATCTTCTCCGAATTGTCCCCTCGCCCGCATGACACTGGCATGGTCACCTCGATCAGCCAGAACTTAAGCGAATTTGATCTTCATGCCCGCGCGGTGATGGGGCTGCCGATCCCGTCTGAAATCAGCGCGCGGCCTTCGGCATCCTCGGTCATTCTTGCCGACCGTGAAAGCGACACGGTCAGTTATAGAGGCCTCGCCGAAGCAATGGCGGATGGCGCGGATATTCGCATTTTCGGCAAGCCTGTCACGCGCCCCTATCGCCGCATGGGCGTGGCGTTGGCCAATGGCTCGGACACCGACGATGCGCGGGCCCGCGCCAACACAGCCGCAAAGGCAGTTGGGATAGACTACAGCGCATAGGTAATGCTGAGGGGCGCGGACGATTTGATCGCAGGCTTTACGCAGGCGATGGACCGTGTGTAATCAAGGATGATGCTAAATATCCGAAACCTTTGGAAAACCGCCGCAGCCGGGACGCTCGCAATATCGTCCCCCGCCTTCGCGCAATTCGAAATAACGTACCCTGATGAGCCGCCCAAAGAAGGCGAGACTTTGCTGGAGTGGGCCGATCCCCCCATTTTGAAGCACACCATTCCCGAGGCAGAGCGCGGCGATACGTCCACGTGCGACGCGACGTCTGAATATGATCTCGATCAGACGGCAGTCGCCTGCTGGCCCGTCCTGCGCGCGATGCAATTGTTTCTTCTGGCAGATTACACCGCAGTCGAACCAGTGGGCGACAAAGCGGCCAATCGCCGCAAAGCCATTGCTCTGGCTGATGACGCGATCGCCTTTATCGGTATGCCCGAATGGCCGCTGGAAGAATATCTCCTGATCAAATCGCTCGAACTGA
Source organism: uncultured Porphyrobacter sp. (assembly GCA_964352245.1). Lineage (GTDB taxonomy): Bacteria > Pseudomonadota > Alphaproteobacteria > Sphingomonadales > Sphingomonadaceae > Erythrobacter. Next base: position 24,235 of record CAYGQX010000013.1, on the reverse strand, counting down.
AGCTTTATTCACTAATGCGGCTCGAAGAATGGGACGCTGCCTATGACACTAGCGTTCAGCTGGTATCGGTCATCCAGAATGATCTGTTTGAGCACGACGAATTCCGCCTCAGCTTTGCCTATCGCAAACAAGGACAAGTGTTTTTGGAACTTGGTCTATACGATGGAGCAAAACTCATTCTCGAAGATGCGCGCAAGCTTCTCTCCGGCTTTAATGCGGACATGAACGCCATGTCCTTCAGCGATCAAAGCGAGGACATTATCGTCCACGCGATCAATAAGGGCGACATTCCTTATGCTGTGCATATGGCCCACATGTATCTGACCCATATCCGCAGAACGCCGCGTGGGATGCGATTTGGCCATGATCAACATATCGACTTGCTGCTCTACATCGCCGCGACGCAGGGCAAAGCCGACGCTGCGCTTGCGCTTCTGGATGAACGGTTCGCAGATCAACGCAGCTATGCCCAATGCGGCAAGGGATACTACCAGTTTCCACACGTGCTCGGTCCCTTGCTTGATGATGCAGCGATCAGGGCGAAACTGACCGAAGGCGGATGCGGCGAAGACAGGTTCACCACCTCACTTTCAGAGCCGATCAAGGCGTTGGATGGCAAGACGCTCCCTCCATTTGAATAGCACGGCATCGCAAACCCTATCGCCTCTTTGACAAGCGAGCTAAGCCTTGCGCGAGGGAGAGCGAGATGAGCGAAACACGCAAACCAGTATGCCTGGTAATCGGAGCTGGCGCAGGGATAGGCGGGCACACCGCGATGCGATTTGCTGCAGGCGGGTATCATGCAGTGCTTGCGCGGCGCTCAGACGAGGAAAGCCTTGGCCGCTTGATCGATCGGATTGAAAGCGCAGGCGGGACCGCGACAGGCACACTGCTCAATGCCGCAGAAGACGGTTCAATTGAGGAACTGGTCGAGCGGGTCGAACGCGATATCGGCCCTATTGATACCGCGCTCTACAATCTTGGCGCGCAGATCGGGAACCGCAAACTTCACGATACGTCGCACCGCACGTTCGAGCTTGGCTGGAAGCTGGGCTGTTATGGCCTGTTCCGCCTCGCCCATGCGATGTTTCCGGCAATGGTTGAACGCGCAGAAAGGGGCAGGCACGGCACGTTGCTTGTCACATCGGCCACATCGGCAGTGCGCGGCAATGCGGGGCAACATAGCCATGCAGCCGCGATGGGCGGCCGGCGGATGCTATGCCAGACCTTGAACGCGGAATTCGGACCCCAAGGGATCCACATAGCCCACATTGTGGTTGATGGCGCAGTCGATGCGCCAGACACTTTGGGTAAGCTGCTTGGCGAAAAGTTTGAAAAATTCAAAGCCATGAAAGGCGAAGACGGTGTCACTGATCCTGCCAACATCGCAGAGACTTACTGGCACCTTGCTCAACAGCCGCGCAATTGTTGGACCCATGAAGTGGATATTCGTCCATGGACCGACGTGGCATGGTGGAACGACAATCCCAATCCTGAAATCAATTCGAACGCGGGTAAATCTGGATTTGCGGGACCCAAGGAATAAGCCCTAACCCTTCCAAACGCGCCGTTCCTCTGCCGCGCGCAGGATTTCATAGCTCACTTGAAGCTTCTGGAATTCCTTGGCGGCTTCCTCATCACCCGGTTTTACATCAGGGTGCACGAGCTTAGCCTTTTGGCGATAGGCTTTCTTGATTGCCTCAAATTCGGCATCGGCTTCCAGTTCGAGCACTTCCAAAGCGCGCATTTCATCGGCTGTCCTTGATCCATCACCTGATCCGGCCCAGCCATAATGTGAGCTTTCGGCATAGGCTGCGCTTTCGGCTCGCTCTGCCTTGGCCCGTTCTTCTTTTTCGGCTTTTTCGAGGCCCTCGAAATAATCCCATTTGGAATTGTATTCAGCCGCATGCTTTTGGCAAAAATACCATTTATCCGGGTTGTTGGGTGACTTGGGCGCAGGGCAAAGGCCCGGCTCATCACAGCCATGGCGATCGCATTCACGTTGCGTCACAGTTTCACGAGAGGATTCATAAGACCGCCAGCGCGGAAATCCCCAATCATCAGAGCGGCGTTTGCGGCTCATCCGGGTATTTCGCACTTCGGTCGGTAAAGAGTTTGGTTTGCTTTGAACACGCGCGATGTCTAGGCGCGCTTTCCCCGATTGGAAAGCCATGACGCGTCTATTCATCCTTTGAATGCGTAGTTTTTATGGAACCAGTTGCAGATTAAAATGTTGCATCGCAATACTACGTTTACTTAGCGTGCCTATTGGGGCGCTTTCAAATCGGAAAAGCAATGAGCCAGCAACTTACCATTTCGAGCCTTTTTAGCGCAGCAGCGCTGGCGGCTCTGTGCGCTGTCACAGCAGTGCACAATGCCGCTGGTAGCGATCAGGCACCGGGCGCATTGTTAAGCGTCCCGGCACCGATCGCCTCGGCTGAAATCAATTAATCAAAACACTCGCAGCCCGTCTGTTTTGCGCCCAGGCATCGGGTGTTGAGGCAAGCGCAGTAGGTCGTTCTTTGCCAAAGCTGCGCGTGGTGATCCGATCAGCGGAAACACCGATGCTCACAAGATAATTTTTCGCCGCATTAGCGCGTCGCTCACCCAAAGCGAGGTTGTATTCACGCGTGCCGCGTTCATCGGTATGGCCTTCGATCGTAAAGGTAAGCGATGGGTATTGCGCAAAATACTGTGCCTGTGCCTGAAGGGATGCAGCATCCGCGCTATCGATATTGAAGCGGTCTGTATCAAAGAAAACCACAGTGGATTGACCCACCGCATTGCGGAAATGCTCCTGTGTTCCCGGCCCTGCAACACTGTTCGGTGGCGGGGCGTAAGTAGTTGCCGGGGTCTCCGTCGTATCAACCGGCGGCGCTGGCAGCTCTTCCGGAGCTTTCTTGGAGCAGGCCGCGAGCGCACTGACCGAGATCAGCAACATGGCGGTAGCAAGAGGCTTTTTCATCCAGACTATCCTTTCACTTCATTCAATTGCGGCACTGTGTGCCTGTCGTAAGGTGTAACGCAAGCTTAGAATGCACTGCGCAAGAGCAGTCAGGGACGGATCGGTCCCCACGCAGGATCAGAGGCATCAACAGGCGTTGGCAGTCGGCGTTCATTCTGGCCAGTTAAATCAACCTGCCAAAGGTTTGACTTACCAGAATTGCGCGCTGTGCGGAAAAATTGAATGATCCTGCCATTGGGAGCCCATGTTGGTGCTTCATCCTGCCATCCGTTTGTAAGCACTCTAAGGTTACGTCCATTGGGCGACATGACGGCCACATTGAAATCACCGGCGATGCGGGTGAAAGCGATCTGGTCGCCGCGCGGGCTCCATTCAGGCGTTGCACAACGCCCGCCAAAGAAGGTGATGCGGCGCTGGTTCGTGCCATCGGCATTCATGATATAGCATTGCTGCGTACCTGATCGGTCGCTTTCAAACACGATTTTACTGCCATCGGGAGAATATGACCCGCCAATATCAATCCCGGGCGTATCGGTAAGCCGGGTAATCTGTCCACCTGACACAGGGACGCGGTAAATATCAGTATTCCCGTTCACGGCCATCGAAAACAGGATGTGCTGTCCATCAGGCGCCCAGCGCGGAGCGAGTGTCGGGCTTTTGTTTTCCGTCACCAATGTCTGGCTGCCCCGGCCAATGTCGTAGACATAAATGCGCGGGTTTCCATCGACATAGGAGAGGTAGAGGATTTTCGAATAATCTGGCGAATAGCGCGGCGTGAGTGCGGTGGCGCTGCCCAGAGTGAGGAACCGGTGATTAGCCCCGTCAGAATCCATCACGGCAAGCCGCTTTACCCGGTTATCCTTGGGCCCGGTCTCTGCGATATACGCAATCCGGCTGTCGAAGAAGGGATCCTCGCCAGTAAGCCGCGCATAGATGAGGTCGGAGCATTTATGCGCCGCGCGTCGCCAATCCGCAGGGCGCACGACCCAGCCTTCGCGGATCAACTCATCTTTGAGGGCGACATCGTAAAGATAGCACCCAACAACCAATTTCTCATCATCGCGCGCACGGACATAACCGTGAACGAGCATTTCCGCCCCGCGAGAGCTCCATGTGCTCCATGAAGGTGCCGTTATCTGCTGAAAGCGCGGGGATGGAAGGCTGTCTGGCCCGGTCGGCTTGAACAGGCCATTATTGCGCAAATTTCCCGTGATAACCCGCGCGATCTCCTGCCCCAACGCGCCTGTCCCGCCCGAATTTGCAGGTGTCGCGCGGTCGGCGTCGGTTGCAAAAGAGGGGATGGCAATTCCGACATCCGAATAATCGGTGTCATCGGTGACTGTAAAAACAAGTCCGCCATCATCGCCTTCGCCTGCGACTTCAGCCGCTTCGACTTCGCCCCCTTCGGCAACGGGTTCACCAAGGTCGGAGTTTTGAGCAGCAGCAGCATAACTGATTGACGCTGCTATTATGGTTGTTGCGAGAGTTGAAAATTTCATCGTGCAAGGTTCCTATCGAAGCTGAGCGCGCGGATCGACTTCCAGGCGTTATAATACTCTTCAGGCAGGTCAAACGGAGCTGCAAGCCGGACAGCCCTAAGCGCAACTTCTGCATGACGCCCCTTTTGCGCTTCGTTTGCCGGGGTAACGCCCTTTTGATCGACCACACGCGGGCTTCCCTTAAGCGATCCATCCGGGTTGAGCTGGAATGATACAATCGTCACCAATTTTTCTGCATCGGCACCCGTGGGCGCTTTACCGGCCCAGTGCGGGCGCAATTCGCGGATCATTTGCGATTGAATAGACGCTTTGGCGCTTGGCCCGATCTGGCTCGCTGGAATACGTGTTTCCGTGCTGGCTGGCGATGTGCCTGATCCGGGGAGGAAGTCATCGCCGATCTGGCTACCCCCGCTGTTGCGATTGGGCGTGGCGCGCGGGGATGGCGGATTGGGTTTTGGCGTTGGTCTGGGCGAAGGGGACGCAGTAGCCGAACTGGACGCGCTGCGCGGATTCGGTGGCGGTGGCGGTGGCGGCACTGAACTCACTGGCGGTGCAGGATCGTCCACATCAGGAAGAGGCACTTCGCCTAAAACAGGCGCTTCAGCCGCAGCGGCTTCGGGCACTGGATCGGGAGCGGTTGAATCAAGGCTCACTTCGGTCGCGAGACTAACCGCGATCCCTTCAGCTTCGGGGATCACGTCAGGCGCACGCACAGGCTGGAGCAATAGCAAAGCAAGAACAGCAACGTGCAAGATGCCCGCCACTGCAAGGCCGATACCGTCTTCGCGGCGAAGAGACGCAGCTTCTGCCATGGTGTCGACCGGGCTACCTCCGCCTGCCTGAATCCAAGGTGACCAAAAGGATTGATTTCGCGATCAAGGCTCGGCCACCAGTTTGATGTTGGTAAAGCCTGCGCGATTGAGCTCACCCAGCACAGCCATCGTGCGGCCATAATCAACACTGCGATCCCCGCGAAAGACAATCACTGGCAGTTGCCCATCGGAACCTCGTTCAATCGCGCCAAGCGCTGCGGGAAAACCGCCCAGCTCCACCTCATCGTTATTGATGAAGATTATCCCGCGCTCATTGACAGAGACCGTGACTTGCTCCGGGTCCTGCTGCACGGGATTGGCTGCGCTTTCAGGAAGCTCGATGGGTACACCCACAGCAAGCAAAGGCGCAGTTACCATGAAAATAATCAGCAGGACCAGCATCACATCGACAAATGGTGTGACGTTTATTTCGGCCATGGGCGCGCGGCGCGATCTGCGACCTGAACGCCTTGAGGAGGAAAGCGAGGCTCCCATCAGGCTTTATCCAATTCCCGGCTCAGCCCGGCATGGACTTTATCAGCGAACCGCTGAAGCTTGGCCTCATACCGGTCCACACGTCCAGTGAACCGGTTGTAGGCAATCACAGCGGGGATCGCGGCAAACAACCCAATGGCGGTTGCGAAAAGCGCTTCCGAAATACCCGGGGCTACCACCGCGAGAGACGAGCTTTCCTGCGCGCCAATCTGGAAAAAACTGTTCATAATGCCCCATACCGTGCCGAACAGACCGACAAACGGCGCAACCGAACCTGTCGTTGCGAGGAAACCCAACCGCCCTGACATTTCATCCGCTTCTTCGGCAATTTGGCTTTCCATCGCCGCCCCAATCCGGTCGCGCGCGGCATTGCGATCGATGCTGGAGCCTGAGGTGGAGCGTTTCCATTCATCCATACCGGCGCCCGCCACACGAGCAGCGGGATTTTCGCGCCGCATTGATTTGGTCAGCATTCCTTCGCGATCACGGGTTTCCCAGAATTCATCCTTGTATTCGCCCACCCGCTTTTCGAGGCCGCCAATGCGCAAGGAGAATGCAATGCTAATCGCCCACACAGCGATGCTGGCAATAAGAAGGCCTGCCATAACCGCCTGCACGACGATGTCGGCATCAAGAAATAGCTCAACAGGATCGAGCCTGGTTGAGGCGTCCTGCATGTCTAGCGACACTTGTTGTGCAGCGCTGACTGCAAGAGAACTGAGATGGTTTAGCGACACGGGGTGAGTGGTCCTTTTTGCTTCTCAGGAATTTATAAAACTGTGAAATGCATCGCGCCAGCTTTGCGGCTGACGGCGGGGCCTGCCCTCGAGAGTGAGGAAACCGGCACGAACCTGCGCATTTACAAGCACATCATCGCCGCGCCGGGCAATCTGCTCCATCCTGACACTGGCGGCAGCAATCTGAGTGGCAGTGGTGGTGATGATTACGTCATCATCAAGCTTTGCAGGTGCTTTGTATTTGATGTTCATTTCGGTGACGGCATAAGCGCCCTCACCTGCCTCAATTGCGGCCCGCTGATCAATGTCGAGCAGCCGCAAAAGATCAGAGCGCGCGCGTTCAAACCAGCGCAGGTAATTGGCGTGATAGGTTATACCAGACAGGTCGGTATCCTCATAATACACGCGCACCGCATAAAGGTGGCGCGAGCCTTCAATCAGGCCGCCGGGAAGGTTGGGGGTAACCATCAACTAAACGGTTAGCGTGGTCGGGAATCTCTGCATAGAGTCTGGTTGAGGATGTCCACCTGAATGAAGGATTAGGGGTGCTAGAGGAGCGATAGGGCGAGTGTGTTTTGCCGATCGAGAGCGCAGCGCAGAAAATCAGCCCTTATTCCAGATCATCGGGCCAAGCGGCTGCCCGCCAAATATATGAACATGCAGATGAGGGACTTCCTGCCCGCCATGCTGGCCAATATTTGCAAGAAGACGATAGCCTGGTTCAACCAGCCCTTTCATCCGTGCGACTTTGCCAACCGCGCGCACGAACCCGCCAATCTCTGCATCTGATGCTTTGGTGCTAAAATCGTCCCAGCTGACATAACGCCCCTTGGGGATCACCAAAGTGTGAATTTCGGCCTGCGGATTGATGTCCTCAAAAGCATACGCCCAATCGTCTTCATAGACTTTGTTCGATGGGATTTCGCCGCGCAGAATTTTTGCAAAGATGTTGGAGTCATCATACGGCTGGGTTGCATCAATGGGCATTTTTAATCCTTCCGCGCAGCTTTCTCGGCCAGGCCAGAGACACCTTCGCGTCGTTCCAATTCTGAATAAACCTGATCAAGCGACACGCCCTTGGCCTGCAACAAAACGATCAGGTGCATCAAGAGATCGGCACTTTCTCCAACCAATTCCTGCTCGCTCCCAGAGACCGCTGCTATCACGGTTTCGGTTGCTTCTTCGCCCACTTTCTGGGCGATCTTGCCGATCCCTTTTGAATTGAGTTTGGCAACATAGCTGTCCTCAGGCGAGGCGTTCAGGCGCGCAGCTATCGTTGTCTCGAGGCGTTTGAGCGTTTCGGTCATGATGCTTGCGCCTTTCTCTTAAACACCTCGCGCAGGCAAGCCTGCTTCACGCAGCGCCGCATGAGCCTGCGCAATAGTGTGCGTGCCGAAATGGAAGATGGAAGCAGCAAGCACAGCGCTCGCACCGCCTTCTCGTACCCCATCGACCAAGTGATCGAGATTGCCGACACCCCCGCTCGCGATTACAGGGATACTCACCTTGTCCGCGATAGTGCGCGTCAATTCAAGATCATAGCCTGCCTGCGTACCATCGCCATCCATGCTGGTGACAAGCAATTCGCCTGCGCCAAGTTCGGCGACTTTCTGAGCGTATTCGACCGCGTTGATCCCTGTGGGTTTACGTCCGCCATGAGTGAATATTTCCCATTTCGGCGCTTCTTCGCCCATTGCGGGCACAACACTGCGCGCATCAACGCTTGCCACAACGCATTGACTGCCGAACTTTTGTGCAATTTCCTGCACCAGTTCGGGCCGTGCCACAGCGGCTGAATTGATAGCGACCTTGTCAGCTCCCGCCAACAAAAGCGCGCGCGCATCTTCTACGCTGCGAACTCCGCCGCCGACAGTGAGCGGCATGAAGCACACTTGCGCTGTCCGCTTGACGATATCAAGCAGCGTCCCGCGCCCTTCGTGGCTGGCGGAAATGTCGAGAAAGCATAGCTCATCCGCGCCCGCTTCGTCATAGGCGCGCGCCTGTTCCACCGGATCGCCAGCATCTTTCAGATCGATGAAATTCACGCCTTTAACAACGCGGCCATCGGCGACATCGAGACAGGGAATAACGCGAACGCGGACAGTCATTGTGAATTCTCTTGAGGTTTGGGGATGTTCATCACGCAAGTCCCATCGTCTTTCAAGTCGCCATCGCATTTATCTTTCAGGAACATGGCGACAGGGATCGCCCACATAAAGCTCGCAAAGAACGCCCCCGCCATCCCGAACGCGAGCCCGTTGCTGCCCAAGCGCGGGGCAAGAAACTGAACAACCAGCAGAGCCAAAGCCAAAAATATGACGACATTAATGAGCGCGGTTTCAACCGTGCCAATGGTGATCCCTGCAAGAAAGGTAAGGCACAAAAAGAGGAAGCCCATCAGGCGCATTCTACTTGCCTTTGAGGAAAAGAGCAGCGAGCTATCAAGTGCTCGTCGCCACTGCGATCGCGGCTGCGAGATCCAGCTTGCCCTCGTACAGCGCGCGCCCGGTTATCACGCCTTCGATCCCTTCATGCGCATGGAGAGAGAGGACGTGGATATCATCGAGACCTTTCACGCCGCCGCTCGCGATGACAGGGATATCGACCTGCCGCGCCAGCTCAAGCGTCGCGTCGATGTTTGCACCTTTCAAAAGACCATCGCGGCCAATGTCAGTGAACAGCAGCGAGGCGACACCTGCATCCTCGAACCGCCGTGCAAGGTCCACCACCGGAACATCGGACACCTCTGACCAACCCTCGGTTGCGACCATACCGTCTTTCGCATCCACCGCGACGACGATGCCGCCTTCCCATTCCTTTGCCATTTCTTTGACAAAATCGGGGTTCTTAAGAGCCGCGGAGCCCATCACGACGCGGCTTATGCCAAGATTGAACCAGCCTTCTACGCCGGCTGCATCGCGGATGCCTCCGCCCAATTGGACATGCCCGGGAAAAGCTTCGATGATCGCTTTTACAGCTTCGACATTGCGCCCTTCGCCGGCAAAACTGCCATCAAGGTCCACGACATGTAGATGCTTTGCACCAGCCTGCGCAAATATACTCGCCTGCGCTGCGGGATCATCGCCATAGACCGTCGCGCGGTCCATATCGCCTTCCGACAAGCGCACGACTTCGCCTGCCTTGAGATCGATAGCAGGAAAAACAATCACGGCGTCCACTCCAAAAATCGTTCCAACAAAGCGAGCCCGAATTTTTGGCTTTTTTCCGGGTGGAATTGCACGCCAAGCACATTGTCCTTTGCAACAGCGGCCACCAAACCTTCACCATGATCCGTCATCGCGGCAATATCTGAAGGGTTCTCAGCTGCAAAATGATAGGAATGGAGGAAATACGCCTCACCATCTTCTAAAACATGATGCCCGCGCGCATGGGGTAACAAGGCCACATCATTCCATCCCATATGTGGCACCTTGATTGCCCGATCAGTAGGCGCAATCAGGCGCACTTCTCCCGAAATCCAGCCAAGCCCTTTATGCGTGCCAAATTCCAGCCCCCGGTCCGCCAGCAATTGCATGCCAACGCAAATACCAAGAAACGGAGCGCCGCCGACATGCACACGCTCTGCCAAAGCATCCACCATGCCGGGCAAAGCGCGAAGGCCTGTTGCGCATGATTTGAATGAACCGACACCAGGCAGGACGATCCGGTCCGCTGCTCTCACGGTGTTTGCGTCCGCTGTTACAGTGACTTTGGCACCGGCTGCTTTCAACGCGTTATGCACCGAATGCAGATTGCCCGCGCCATAATCGACGAGAGCGACGACTTCACCCACCAAGCTGGCCCTTTGTGCTGGGAATAGCGCCGCCTTTGCGCGGATCACGCTCAACCGCGACGCGCATGGCGCGAGCAAAGCCTTTATAGATCGCTTCGCAGATATGGTGGTTGTTGGTCCCGTAAAGCAGTTCGATATGCAGCGTGATGCCAGCCGTCTGCGCAACGGACTGGAACCAGTGCTCAATCAGCTCTGTGTCCCATTCGCCCAGTTTTTCCTGAGTAAAACCAGCCTTCCAAACAAGGAACGGGCGCCCCGAAATATCCAGCGCAACGCGGGCCAATGTCTCATCCATCGGCGAATACGCTGCGCCATATCGTCCAATCCCTGCTTTATCACCCAGCGCATCAGACAGCGCCTGTCCCAAAGCAATCGCCGAATCCTCGGTTGTGTGATGCTGATCGACGTGCAAATCGCCTGCGACCTTCATCGTCACATCAATCAGCGAATGTTTTGAAAACTGTTCGACCATATGATCGAGAAACCCGATCCCGGTGGAAACATCATAAGCGCCCGTACCATCAAGATTGACGGTGATATCGATCTTGGTCTCGGCCGTGTTTCTGGCGACCGAGCCTTTGCGCTGCATATTGAGATTAGGCTGTGTCATAGCCTCTCGCGCTATAAGCGGCTTACCGTGCCATGCAAGCGATTGCCTTTGAGTTTGGCGAGCCACAATTGCTTTGACTTCACAACACAAACCGGGATTAGTGTTATCAAGCCCTTGACCAAAAGGGCAGGTGTAGTCACTTCTTAGTATATCATGACCGAAGAAACGCCAGACAGCCTGATCCCGTATGACGAAATCGTACAGGAAGCTTTGCGCGCTGTTGTGGGCCGCGTTCTGGGCGAGATCGAAAGCGGCGGCGGCGAGCTGCCCGGCAATCATCATTTCTACATTACGTTCAAAACCAACGCGTCCGGCGTATCGATCCCGTCACATCTCAAAGAGCGGTTTCCTGATGAAATGACGATCGTGCTGCAAAACAAATTCTGGGATTTGGAAGTGGGCGAGGACGGATTTTCTGTCGGACTTTCCTTCAATCAGATTCCGGCCAAATTGGATGTACCCTTTGCCGCGATCACCGCATTTGTTGATCCGGCAGTCGATTTTGGCCTGCAGTTTCAAGCAACGGTCGACGATATGGCTCCGGAAGAGCATGATCAGGCCGAAAACGACGGTTCTGAACGCGGTGAAATCTCCGAAAACAGCGATGGCGATGGTTCGAACGTCGTCTCGATTGATTTCGGCCGAAAGAAGTAGGTTTGAGGGAGCCATAGGCTCTATGCCGAAACGCCAATCTGAAGATAGCCAAACCGGCGAGCCAGCTGGCGGTGCTAATGACAGCGCGTCTGAGACCGCGACAGTCCCCCTGCCCAGCACGGATCCGGCGACTAATGCGGTTATTACTGGCCTCATTGTAAAAGGGGCAGGACGCGTCCTGCTTAACCAGCTCGAAAAACGCATGGTCGTTGCAGCCTATGACCCTGTCAAAGCACGCGAATTGATCGATGGACGAACCATGATAACCAGCATTGCGCTTTACGGAGCCAGCAAGCTTGCAGCAAAATCTGTTCCTGGCCTTGCAGTTGTGGCTGGCGGGATGCTTTTAAAAACGCTGTATGATCGGGGTCGAACGCTGCAAGCCGCGCGGCGCGATGCATCGGGCAATAGCGAATAAACGTCCAGATTGCCGACTTTTGCAACGCAGTACGCCAGCAAAACGCCTGATCCCTCTTGATTTCCTGCCATCCTATGCTCCATCGGACCCCATGGCCGAGCAACCCACAACACCGCCCGCAAACACACCGATGCAAACCAGTGCGCTAAAACGTCGCGGATTGCTTTTTATTCTCTCTTCTCCTTCGGGGGCCGGCAAAACCACCCTGTCGCGAATGTTGCTTAAATCGGATCGGCATATCGACATGTCCGTCTCCGCAACAACCCGCGCGCCCCGCCCTGGCGAGGAAGACGGCGTTCACTACAGCTTTGTAACCGATGCGACTTTTGACCGGATGATTGAAGAGGATGACTTCTATGAATGGGCCGAAGTCTTCGGGAACCGGTACGGCACACCCAAAGGCGCAATCCGCGAGGCATTAAAAGAGGGGCGGGATTTTCTGTTCGACATTGATTGGCAGGGCACGCAGCAGCTCTATCAAAAGGATGCACAGGATGTCGTCAGCGTCTTTATCTTGCCACCCAGCCTTGATGAATTGCGCAGGCGCCTCGAAGCGCGCGCTCAAGATTCAGCCGAAGTTATCGACGGCCGCATGGAACGAGCCCGCGAAGAAATCAGCCACTGGGCCGAATACGATTACGTCGTTATCAATGATGACGTGGATGAATGCTTTGCCCGCGTGTGCGAAATTCTGGACGCAGAACGAATGCGCCGCACGCGGCAAACGGGGCTGATCCCGTTCGTGCGCGAATTAATGGGATAGTTTTCCAGTTCAATCTAAACGGTGTCGCGCTTTTCCAATTCTTCGAGCAGTTCCTTTAGCTGCTCATCAATGAGAGCGCCGCTATCACCACCGCCATAGTTTAACGCACCGCTCGAAAACGTCGTGCCAAAAGTGTCAGCAAGCGATTTGGTTTGGAGGATGCCGCTCGCAAAATCGCGCGTTGTCAGACTGTCGAGGGGGTGGAGAAAAACGCTCCAGACCAGTCCCTGTGCAACGGCATATCGCGCATCTAGCGCCGTGTCGAAATTCGCCTGCAAAAGTCGCTCCATCGCAGCATCTGGCAGCGCTGAAACTTCAGCAATGGGCGAAATAATGCGCATCCGGGCGGCGCCTGTATCGGTTACGACCAACAGCGTTCGATCATCGTGAGTCAATTCCCAATTGTTGCCTCTGCGCTTTGCATCTGCATCCAGCGCTGCAATGACATTGGCAATGCTCTCCAGCGCTTCGACAACTTCTGGCGCGAGTTCCTCGGCGGGATTTTCGGGTGCTGAAGAATCAGGCTCATCACTAAAATCGGGAGCATCAGCGCGGTCCTGCGCAGTTGCCGATGATACAGCCACAAATAGGCTGCCCATCACTCCAACGAACGTGGTCAATCGGTGTTTCGTGGGCAGTGACATGGCGGATGCTCCAATTGTTAAACTCTAGTCAGAGTTCGCACGCCGCCATCCCTAAGTTACACCTCAAGCAGCACCTGCCGGATCACTGAACACCGGTGGCAAAGCGGCGTTCACGATGCCGCCATCAACAGTGACTGTATCGCCGACGATGTAATCGCCTGCCCGGCTGCACAGATAAATTGCCGCAGCCGCCATGTCTTCCTTCGTCCCAATGCGCTTGGCTGGGATTAGCGCAGCGGCGGCATCGGGGGCATTTTTGGCCGACTGGTTCATCTCGCTGACGAATGCACCAGGTGCAATCGAAGTCACGATGATGTTGTCCTGGATCAAACGTGCAGCCATGCGCCGCGTGAGCTGGATGACCGCAGCCTTCGATGCCTGATAGGGATAGGTCTCCCATGGGTTGATCCGCTGACCATCGATCGAAGAGACATGGATCACCTTAGCCGGGTGATCGCCTTTGCCTGCTGCGACCAACAGATCGTGCAGTTTCTGCGTCAGGAAAAACGGCGTTTTGACATTCAGGTCCATTGTGCGGTGCCAGCCCGCTTCGGAAAATTCGAGATAATCCTGACCCCATGCAGCGCCGGCATTGTTTATAAGGATATCAAGCCTGTCTTCACGTTTCGCCATTTCATCGGCGAGATGCTGCATGCCATCCATTTGGCTGAGGTCAGCCGGTATGCCGATAACCTTTTCCTTTCCAAACTCGGCAATGGTCGCTTCCATCTGCTCAACTTTGCGTGCCGAGATATAAACCCGTGCGCACCCTGCTGCGAGCAAGCCTTCAACAAACATCTTGCCAATGCCTCGGCTGCCGCCAGTGACAAGTGCGATGCGCCCATCAAGGCCAAACAGCGATTGAATATCCATCGATCAGCCCCTCAATACCCGCTCAATTCCGCAACGCGGTTGGCGTGGAAGTACGCATCGCCAAGGAATTCCTGCAAAGCGCGATCACGCTTCATGTAAAGACCAATATCGTATTCATCGGTCATCCCGATGCCGCCATGCATCTGCACGCCTTCTTTCACGGCAAGACCCGCAGACTTTGCGACTTTCGCTTTGGCAACGCTGCTCATCAATTCAGCGCTATCAGCTCCAGCATCCAGCAATTGCTGAGCCTTGATGACGGATGCGCGGGCGATTTCGACTTCGGAATAAAGGTGGCTGGCGCGGTGTTGCAGTGCCTGGAATTCGCCGATCAACGTGCCGAATTGCTTGCGCTGCTTCAGGTAATCGATGGTCATGTCCATCGCGCCGCTGGCAACGCCAACACCTTCAGCTGCTGCGCCCACTCGGCCCGCAGTCAGCATGGCGTTCAATATCTCGCGGCCACCATCAACTTCGCCAATCACTGCATCGCCGTCCAATTCAACATTGTCGAATTTGGTGTGCGCTGCGACCGAGCTGTCAACCAATCGCACCGGATCATGGCTCATGCCACTTGCCTGTTTGGGCACTGCAAACAGGGTTATCCCTTGGTCGTCTTCATCGCTGCCAGAAGTTCGGGCAGCAACCACCAGCATATCTGCGCTCGCCCCTTGGATCACGAAAGTCTTTGCGCCGTTCAATTTGAATCCGTTGCCCGACTTCTCAGCTCGCGTTGTAATCCGGCCAGGGCGGTGTTTTGCTGTTTCATCGATTGCAACAGCAAACACGCTGTCACCTTCGATAAGGCCGGGCAAATACCGCCCCTTCATATCAGCTGATGCATGCTTCAAAGCGGTCGCAGCCAGCACAGACGAAGTGAGAAACGGTGACGGCGTCAGATTGCGACCGATCTGTTCAAGCACGATGCCCGCTTCGACATGGCCCATACCAAGTCCGCCGTCATCTTCATCGACGAGCATTCCGGTAAAGCCCATTTCGGCCATCTGCTTCCACAAAGCATGGCCAAATCCATCGGGACAATCGCGGTCACGCCAATGGCGCAGCTGCTTTGCAGTATTGCCTTCGTCGGCCATAAAACTGGTCGCAGTGTCGGCCAGCATTGCCTGATCTTCGTTGTGATAAAGGGGCATTTGATTTTCCTCTCCCAAACTCCCCTCCCGCAGGCGGGAGGGGCGATTGTCATTACGATCCCGGCAGTTCGAGAATGCGCTTGGAGATCACATTGAGCATAACCTCCGATGTGCCGCCCTCGATTGAGTTCGCTTTTGTTCGCAGCCAGGTGCGCGAAGGTTTGCCGCCGCCGGTTTCCTCGCTTTCCCATTCCAGGCTTCGCGATCCGCCCGCTGCCATCATCAATTCGTGACGTCGCTTGTTAAGCTCAGTGCCTGCATATTTCATCATGTTGGGCTGCGCAGGGTGCGCTTTGCCGACTTTGATTTCGTCGAGGAATTTCTCCCCCATCGCGCTGTACGCCAAAGCATCAACGTCAAACATCGCAAGCTCGGCCCGCAAAACGGGATCGATCTCATCCCCGGTCTTGGCTGCATGACGCTTCATCGCAGCGCCAATTGCCGCTGCACGCTCACCATCGCTGGCACCTGAAATCATCTCGCGTTCGTGGCCAAGAAGGTACTTTGCCACATCCCAGCCGCGATTGACCTCACCCACTTGCGCAGGGATGCCCTCGCCGTAGGATTTCGGCACCTTCACGTCGTCAAAGAACGTCTCACAAAACGGCGAATTGCCGCTGATTAGCAAAATCGGCTTGGTCGACGCGCCTGCGCTCTCCATGTCGAACAGCATAAAAGTGATGCCGCGATATTTGTCTTCTTTGTCTGTGCGCACGAGGCAGAAAATCCAGTCAGCCTGGTCGGCATAAGATGTCCAAACCTTCTGACCATTGACCACCCAGTGATCGCCTTTGTCTTCGCCAAAAGTCTGCAAGCTAACAAGGTCAGAACCAGAACCAGGCTCCGAATAACCCTGACACCAGCGGATTTCACCGCGCGCGATCTCGCCCAGAAAGTGCTTCTTTTGCTCTTCGGTGCCGAATTTAAGAAGCGCAGGACCAAGCATCCAGATGCCAAAAGAGCTAAGCGGTGGGCGTGCACCGATGCGGCTCATTTCCTCGCGCAGCACCTTGGCTTGCGCTGGCTCCAGACCTGCTCCGCCATATGCCTTTGGCCATGCTGGAACGGTGTAGCCTTTTTCAAGGCACGCCTCGAACCATGCCTTTTGAGCGTCATTTTTGAATGTGGCGTTGCGGCCGCCCCAATAGACGTCCTCTTCATCGCGAACGGGTTCGCGCATTTCGGCTGGGCAGTTCGCCTCAAGCCAGGTTCGCGTCTCGCTGCGGAAATTTTCCAGATCTTTGGCCGGATCGGTCATGATTCCCGATTCTCCTCTCAATAGGCTCTAACTTGACGCTTACGTTATCGTGATTTGCCCCAATCCGGCAAGCGTCGAAAACCCCTCGCATGCGGTATGATCGCTCGGGTCACAATGCCGTAGCGTCAGCACAATCTCTTGTCCGCCGACATTGACGAAACACCCGGTAAGTCTAGGCTAAGCATCAAGGGTTGGGAGAACCACGCACATGGGATTCGCTTCGGTACCAGGCGCACAAGAGAGCGCTGAATGAGCTATATTGAAGGCAAATTGCCGCTTCGCCTCAAACTGATCCACGGCTTTGGCGCAGTGGCATTTGGGGTCAAAGACATCGGCTTCCAGTTCTTCCTGCTGTTTTTTTACAGTCAAGTGATGGGCATGGATGCCAGCCTAGTGAGCCTGGCGCTGTTATGCGCGCTCCTTGTTGATGCGGTGGTTGATCCGATCCTCGGCAATCTGTCTGACCGAACATACACGAAATGGGGCAGACGCCTGCCGTGGCTCTATGCCGCGCCCATTCCGCTCGCTTTTGCCTGGGTCATGATGTGGTCGCCTCCCGGAGCCGAAGCCCCGACATTCTTAGGCCTGTTAGGCATCGCCATAGTCGTGCGGGTGCTCCTGTCTGCCTGCGAAGTCCCGTCGATCTCGCTTCTGCCTGAAATCACCTCCGATTACGATGAGCGAACCACGCTTTTCCGCTTCCGCTATATCTCTGGTTGGCTGGGCGGGATCCTGATGATGGTGCTGGCCTATACTGTGTTCATGCCGGGCGAAGCTGGCCTGCTCG
This sequence comes from uncultured Porphyrobacter sp., assembly GCA_964352245.1. Lineage (GTDB taxonomy): Bacteria > Pseudomonadota > Alphaproteobacteria > Sphingomonadales > Sphingomonadaceae > Erythrobacter. The sequence continues at coordinate 6,776 of CAYGQX010000013.1, read as the reverse complement.
ATCGCGAGGGTTACCGCAACTGGGCGATCGCAGGCGGGTGCTTGATCGTGCTTTCCGTCATGGGCTCTGCGTGGGGACAGCATAAGCTTGTCGCCCATCTGCCAGAGACCAAGCCAGAGCCCTTCACGATTTCCGGATGCTTCGCGGAGATTGCCGAGGCGTTCAAAGAGCGCGCGTTCCTCATCTTCGCCGCGGGAGGGCTCGCGGCCTATATCAACCAAGGGCTCACTTTCTCGCTCACCAATTACGTCACGCTTTATGTGTGGCGTCTGGACACCTCGCGAATGCCCTTCCTGCCAGATGGTGTGACAGCGCTCAGCCTTTACCCGCTGGCGCTGTTCATCTCTGCAATCTTGATGTTCTTCGTCGTTGGACCGATGCACAAACATCTGGGCAAACCAAAGAGCGCGGCTGTCTCAGCACTTGGCACGGCGTTCTTCACTCTGGTTCCGTACTTGCTGCTCTATGCAGGTCTTTGGCCGGCGCTCGACACGGCGCTGTCCGGGATCCTGCTGCTGAGTCTCCTGATCGTCGGCAATACGCTGGGCATTGTGGTCCTGATCTCCGCCAGCTCAATGATTGCGGAAATCGTCGAGGCTTATCTGGAGCGCACTGGCAAGCGCGCTGAAGGCGCGTTCTATTCGGGCAACTGGCTGGTCCAGAAATGCGCGACTGGTCTTGGCATCTTCCTGACCGGGCAAATCCTGTCGATGATCAGCTTCTCCCGCGACGCAGCGCCCGGAGACGTGCCCGTCCCGGTCATCGACAATCTGATCTTGATCTATGCGCTTTCAACGACTGGGCTGATGGCAATCGCGGCCTTCTGGCTGGGGCGGTTCCCGATCAGTCGCGAGCAACACGAAGAACGGCTTGCGAGAATGGCTTCTGGCAAACGCACTGGAGCGGCGGCCTAGACATAAACTGCATAAATGAGAGGTTGGCGGGTGTGTCTTGCTCTGCCACGGTCTCGCATGAAGAATCAAATGGGATGACCCAAGAAAAGGACCATAGACATGGATTTTGAACCCACAGAACGCCAGGTGTATTGGCGTGACCGCGTGCGCGATTTCATCGCCAAGGAAGTGCGCCCGAATGTGAGCGTCTATGACGAACAGGATATGGCTGGCGAACGCTGGAAAGTGCTCCCCATCGTCGAAGAGACCAAGGCCAAGGCGAAAGAAGCCGGCATCTGGAATCTGTTCATGCCGCCGCGCAATGACAGCCATCACCATGTCGATGACACATATGAGTTCGAAGGTCCGGGCCTCACCAATCTCGAATACGCATTGTGCGCTGAAGAGATGGGTCGCATTGGCTGGGCCTCGGAAGTCTTCAATTGCTCGGCGCCCGACACCGGCAACATGGAAGTGTTCCACCGCTACGGTACGCGCGATCAAAAAGATCAGTGGCTCACCCCGCTGATGAATGGCGAAATTCGCTCCGCCTTTTTGATGACAGAACCGTTCACCGCGTCATCGGATGCGACCAATATCGAAACCCGGATAGAACGGGATGGCGATGAATACGTCATCAATGGCCGCAAATGGTGGTCCTCGGGCCTTGGCGATCCGCGCTGTAAAGTCGCAATCGTCATGGGCAAAACCGATTTCGAGGCTAAGCGCCACGCTCAGCAATCGATGGTTCTGATGCCGATTGATACGCCCGGCGTAAACATCCTGCGGCACCTGCCCGTATTCGGATATGACGATGCGCCCCATGGCCATATGGAAGTTGAGATGAAGGATGTGCGCGTCCCCGTCACCAGCATGCTGCTGGGCGAAGGACGCGGATTTGAAATTGCACAAGGGCGCCTTGGCCCTGGCCGCATCCACCATTGCATGCGCACTATCGGCTGCGCGGAAGAAGCGCTGGAACGGATGTGCAAACGACTGCAAGAACGCGAAGCTTTCGGCAAACCGATCTACAAGCATTCGGTCTGGGAAGAGCGCGTTGCGCAGGCCCGTATCGATATCGATATGACGCGTCTTTTGTGCCTCAAAGCTGCCGACATGATGGACAAAGTCGGCAACAAGGCTGCGAAACAGGAAATCGCGATGATTAAAGTGCAGGCCCCCAACATGGCGCTGCGCATCATTGACGATGCCATTCAGGCGCATGGCGGCGGCGGTGTGAGCGAGGATTATGGATTGGCACGCATGTACGCCAATCAGCGCACTCTGCGTCTTGCCGATGGCCCTGACGAAGTCCACGCTCGCTCGATTGCGCGCATGGAATTTGGCAAGCACCTGCCCAATGAAGGCCCGACAGCCAATGCACTGCGCGGTGGCGGTGTGGGCGATGCGGCCAATGATGGCAGCATGTCATCGGGCGATATGGGCGTCGCACGCTAGGACGCATCATTCGGGAGAGAGAACTTGGCAAAAGCAGCCATCCTGGAACAACCGGGCAAAGGATTGGTGATCGGCGACATTGAGGTTGCCGATCCCATGCCTCACGAAGTTCTGATCGACACAAAGGCGTGCGGTCTGTGCCATTCAGATTTGCACTTTATCGATGGCCACTATCCCCACCCATTGCCCTGTATTCCGGGGCATGAGGCAGCAGGCGTCGTGCGTGCTGTGGGTTCTGAGGTTAAAACGGTGAAGCCGGGCGATCATGTCGTCTCCTGCCTCAGCGCATTTTGCGGGACCTGCGAATTCTGCGTCACCGGGCGGATGGCTTTGTGCTTGGGCGCAGCGACCCGGCGCGGCAAAGGGGACGCGCAACGCCTCATGCGCAGTGGCGGCGAACCTGTCAGCCAGATGCTCAATCTTTCCGCTCTGTCAGAACAAATGCTCATCCACGAAAATGCATGCGTCTCCATAGACAAGGATATGCCATTTGATCGTGCTGCCGTTATCGGCTGCGCTGTCACGACGGGTGCGGGCACGATTTTCAACGCCTGCAAAGTAACACCGGGCGAAACGGTGCTGGTGGTGGGCTGCGGAGGCGTCGGCCTTGCCACAATCAACGCAGCCAAGATTGCAGGCGCAGGCAAAGTTATTGCCGCTGATCCGCTGCCCGAAAAGCGCGAGCTCGCCAAAGTTCTAGGCGCTTCGCATACAGTTGATGCGATGGCCGATGATGTGGTCAAACAGATTATGGAAATCTCTGGCGGCGGCGTTGATTGGGGAATTGAAGCTGTTGGCAGGCAAGCGTCTGCTGATTTGGCAGTTGCAGCACTGCGCCGCGGCGGCACCGCAGTAATCCTCGGCATGATGCCATTGGACTGCAAGGTCGGGCTTGGCGCGATGGATCTTCTCGGCGGCAAGAAATTGATGGGGGCCATCATGGGGATGAACCACTTCCCCGTTGATCTGCCTCGCCTGGTTGATTTCTATATGCGCGGCCTGCTTGATCTGGACACAATTATCGCAGAGCGGATTGGCCTGGAAGATGTCAATGCAGGCTTTGACAAAATGCGGGAAGGTAGCCACGCGCGCAGCGTGGTGATGTTTGATTGATGCCGGAAAACACGATGAACATCGATTTCGACAAAGAAATGGTGGGCACGATCGATGTGCCAGAAGCCGACAAACTTGACCTAGTATCGCTGGCCGCGTGGTTCGAAGCGAACGTCGAAGGATACCAAGGCCCGATCAGCTACACCAAGTTCAAAGGTGGGCAATCTAACCCGACCTATAAGATCGAGACACCGGGCACGTCTTATGTCCTTAGGCGTCAGCCGTTTGGCAAGCTGCTGCCATCAGCGCACGCCGTGGACCGCGAATACAAGGCAATGACCGGTCTTCACCCTACTGGTTTTCCGGTCCCGCGTACTTACGGTCTTTGCGAAGATGCCGATGTTATTGGCTCTAAATTCTTTGTGATGAGCATGGCAAATGGCCGCAGCCTTTGGAATGGAGCACTTCCCGGCATGGAGCCCGATGAGCGTCGAGCCATCTATCACGCGCTGATCGATACGATGGCCGATTTGCATCTCAATAAGCCAGAGAACATAGGCCTTGGCGATTACGGCAAGCCCACCGATTACTGCGCGCGCCAGATTTCGCGTTGGTCCAAGCAATACAAGCTTTCCGAAACCGAGCATCAGCCAAAAATGGAGCGGCTGATCGAATGGCTTCCCGAAACAATCCCGCCCCAGCATGAATCGAGCGTTGTCCATGGTGATTACCGGCTCGACAATGTGATCTTTGCGCATGATGAGCCGCGCATCATCGCGGTGCTCGATTGGGAATTGTCGACACTGGGCGATCCGATTGCCGATTTCAGTTATCTGATGCTCAATTGGTTTAACGCGGCCGATGGACGTGCTGGATTGATGGGGCTTGATCTGGAAGCTCTGGGTATTCCCTCAACGCAGGAAGCGGTGGAGCGATATGTTGCGCGCACGGGGTATCCCGTCCCGCCGATGGATTGGTATTTCGCCTACAATCTGTTCCGACTTGCAGGCATTATGCAAGGCATCAAGAAACGTGTGATCGACGGCACCGCCTCGTCAGCACATGCCAAGCAGATGAGCGAGCGCGTGGCTCCTTTGATGGAAAACGCTTACAACTTCGCGAAAGCAGCAGGAATGCCGGATTAAAATCAACCAAGCATGGGCAACCTAGAACGAAGCGTCGAACCTGATAATAGCGCCGACATCATCTGGTGCGGCTGAAAAATGGCCTGGCTCATTCCGGTAAAAGACGCTTGCAGTGGCATAGCCGAAGAATAGCGGCGATCCCCAGGCGAATTCTCCCATAACTTCACGTCCAGTAGGGGTGAGCGACAAACGCTGGCGCCCAAGGATGGGGCTTTCGGTTGCATAATCATAGGCGATGGGCAGATCGAAATTCAGCCCCCCTCCGCTCACTCGCAATGGCTGGCTTAGACGCAAACCGATACTGTCGCCCAATGCAAAGGTGCCGCGGCGCGAAAGATCGAGCGACCATCCGTGTGTCAGCAGTTGCGACCCCTCACCGATCAGGGCGCCTGCGCGTGGACGCGTCAATCCGGTACGAACCGATCCGCCAAGCCGCCAATTGGGCGCAAGTTTATAGCTTGCCTCACCATCAAGAAAAACCGTGTCTGCACCGCTAAGCCCAAAGCTCGAATGAAAATGCGAGCCCAGCAAAGTTCCATCTTCTTGGAGCCAGGTCAGGGCGAGATTGGTGCCGAGATCGCCAAACTGGCGGTCTGCGGCGAGGCTAAAGCTTGCCATCGGACGGCGTTCTCGAAGGCCGGGGAGAATGTCCACAGCTTGGCGTTCATTGCCAAGCCATGCTCGCCCGCTTTCCGCCGAGACAGTTAGACCCCACTGACCCAGTTCTTGGCGCGCGGCAAAGGCGATGTCACTGCTTTCAAGAAAGCCTGCATCATTGCCAGCGCTCGGCGCAATAGAGAAAGCGGGCCGGTCTGCGCCCTGCAATTGAGCGACAAGTCCTTTTGAGCTTTGCGAGATTGCAAATCCCAATTGCATGTCGGGTGCGATCTTGGCAGCAACGCGGGCCGCGAGCACTCGCGCGCCCAGTGCATCTTGCGATGACAATTGCAGATCACGCGCCCAGTTAAGGCCGCCTGCCAAGGGTCCCTCACCAATGGTTACCGCCAAAGACAAGGCATCACCGCGCGCCGAACGCGTAAAACCGCTACGCTCAACCGCTCCGCGAAGGCGCTGCACCTGAGCGGCTGTGCGCGACCGGGCGCCCACTTCAACGTCATAGGCGCGATCATACCGATCCAAAACGACCGTCCGCAGCCCTGATGACAAAAGGGCATCGCCCATTGCGGCAGAGCCAATCGCGAAATCATCCGTCAGAGCAAGGGCGGTTCCTGTGTTCGCCAATCGGGTTGTGCCCTGGGGGGCAATTGCAGCTGCAATGTCGAGAATTCCGGTGCCGAATATTTCGTCCGTCCCCGCAGCACCTGCATCACGAGCAGTATCAAGCAGGATTTCAACGATTTCGGTCGCTTCGAGATTGGGAAATGCCTGAGCCAGTAACGCCACTGCGCCAGCAACCTGAGGCGCTGCAAAACTCGTGCCTGAAAACAGCGTTACAAATTGCTGCCCGTCAATATTCTCAACAAACAATTCGCCATCTTCGTACACACAGCAAATCCGCTGGCCGCGCGCTGTAAGATACGAATTTGCGAAATTGCCCGCGCGATTGCTGAAATCCGAGATCTCGTCTTGATCATCCACCGATCCCACGATGATGACATTGCCATTGCCTGCCTGCTGCAAACTAGATGCAAATGGATCTGGTTGATCAGGATCAATGCCCGGTTCTGATCCGTCACCGCCATTGCCAGCCGCAACCACGACCACAATCCCGGCATTGGCCGCACGTGCGACAGCATTGCGCAGAGCTTGCGATGCACCACCGCCACCCAGGCTCAAATTGATGACTGTGGCTCCAGTGGAAACGGCAAGATCAACACCGCGCGCAATATCACGATCTGCAAAACTGCAATCCAGATTTGCATCTTGCGGAGTGTCGTCTGCGCAGCTCCCGATACTGTCTGCGCGAATGGCGAGCACCTGGCTATCAAAAGCGATGCCCACGATACCTGTATCATCGCGCCCACCAGCAGCCACAAGCGAGACATTCGTCCCATGGTCGTCCTCTGGCGTGATTGCGCGATTGCCAGCCACATCTGCAGAATTGGGATGAACGCGGCCCGCAAATTCGGGGCTGTCTTCATCGATCCCGGTATCGATCACGGCAATGATCTCTCCTGTACCGGTGAAATTCTGCCGCCAAGCCTCATCGGCACCATGAAATGATGGCCCATCAGAACGCCGGAATTCCTGAGTGTCGAAATTCGTG
>CAYGQX010000012.1:0-74180 GCA_964352245.1 uncultured Porphyrobacter sp. | reverse complement strand
CAGGTGGCCGAGTGGTTAAAGGCAGCAGACTGTAAATCTGCCCGCGCAAGCGTACATAGGTTCGAATCCTATCCTGTCCACCACGGCACCAAAAGCGTCTTAAATATCTCGAATTAAAAGGTTTATGTCTTCCGTCTACTACACAAAAGTGCGGCACGGCAGGGATAGAAACGGTGTTCAAACTCTCTCGACCGAAGGGGTCCGCAAAGTGGCAAGTCCTCAAGCGTTGACCTAGTGATATGGGCTCAGTTTTTCGTGGTGAGTTCAACGTATCCACAGGCGAACAAGACAAACGAGCAGCACAGCAACGCTCCTCATGATTGCTGCCGAGTATGAAAGGCGAGTGGAAGAGGCTTGATTAAGAGGCCGCATACCTGACCGCCTGAAACTAGCGAAGATATCAGTACAAAGAACACCTTTGTAAACGAAGCGCCGCCCACGCACGGTCCAAAATCGGACTTCGGCAGGAAACTGCGCGGCGGCCGTGCTTTCTCCACTCCAGCATTTGCTTGCCGTCAGTACTCAAGATTTCAGAAACTTGCCGATGATGGTAATTGCACTCATCGTTGCATTTCGACCCTTGAAATTCCTTCGAGCAGCCGGCCCAATATGTCTGCGCCTGTAATGACGCGGCGCTGATCGGTCCACAAGAGCACCACGTCACGGTCGATGACATTGTCTCCCTTGTATTCTGGCAGCACCTCGAATTTTTGCAGAACATCCCCGAGCCGCGCTGCTGCATCACGGATAACTATGGGTCGGTGACAATGGCTTTCTAACACAAAGTTATCTGGATCAAGCAGGGCTCCGCGCAGAAATCCATCAGTATCGACCGCCAGGCGAGGTTGACCAGCTTCATCCGTGATGATTGCCCACTTTTTTCCCGATCGCTGAAGTGCGATGAAGAAGTCACTGGCTCTGTCGCTTGCATCTGATGGGAAACGTGGTTTTTTGCCATCGAAGGGAAGCGATACGATGCTCGCCGGATTGATCGGTTCGCCCTCGTGCGCAGCCGACACATCGCTCACAGAAAAGAAGTTTAGCGCGCCAAGCCCTTCAATAAATCCAAGATCGGCTTCTTCGGCATCCATGTGTTTGCGGATGATCTCGCGGATGCCGCGCTCGCGGAAATATTCGATACCCTCTTTGCCCAGCCAAGCATCAAGCAGAAGCGCGACGGGCTTTGCGACCGGGTATAGCAGGATTTGATAGATCGCGAGAACGGGTGCCAATTTGGCACCGATCCTCAGGGCATTTCGTGAGAAATAAGCTTGAGGAAAAATCTCGCCAAAAATGGTGATGGCGAATGTCGAGAATATGAACGCTACGGCGCCCGCTATGACCGAATTAGACAGCAACGTCAGGAGCACATTGATCCCGACATTGCTCCAAAGGATCGTGGTGAGAAGGAAATTCGAGTCCTCGCGCATCTTTAGAATGCGCTCGGCAGATTTATTGCCTGTTCCCGCTTCGACTTCGAGCTTCAGGCGGCTCACACTGAAATAGGCAAGGTTCAGTCCGGAGAACATCGCGGACTGGCTAAGACAGAAAACTATGCCGATCCACGTCAGGATCGCAATGCTGCTTTCACTCACAGGAATTGCATCATCAATGTTGCGATGCCGAGAAACGCAAAAAAGCCAGCGATGTCAGTCACTGTCGTCAATACGATAGAGGAAGACGTCGCTGGGTCCTGGCCGAGTTTAGTCAGGATCACAGGGATGACAGCGCCTGCAAAACCGGCAGCGACCATGGCAAGGATCATCGAAGACATGATTACTCCCACAAGGCCAGGGGACTGGCTCCAGACGTAGACACCGATCCCGCATGTAATGGCAATGCCCACTCCATTGAGAAATCCGGCAGCGACTTCCTTTCTCATGACCTTGGCCCATTGTCGGACCGTTATCTCTCGAAGGGCAAGTCCGCGCATCGTAACGGCGAGAGCCTGCGCGCCGGTATTGCCCGACTGCCCTGCCACTACTGGCAAAAGAACAGCCAAAGCGGTGACCTGCGCGATCGTGTTTTCGAACACGCCGACGACAGCTGCGGCCATGAAGGCCGTTACCAGATTGACCTGAAGCCAAGGCATACGTTTGCGCACGGTGAAAAAGGGACTGGAAAGAGCCCTTTCTTCCTTACTGGCACCAACCATGGTTTGAAGGTTGGCCGTTGCATCTTTCTGGACCGTGCGCGCCAGTCCTTCATGGGTGACTGCGCCCAACAATACGCCGTCGAGATCGAGAACCGGCAGATCCAGCACGCCATCATCTTCGAAGATGCGGCTGACTTCGCCAATCGGATCAATTGGGCGAACAGCCGAAGTCACTGGTCGCTCCAGGCTTTCAAGCGTCTCGTCTGGTCCTGCGAGAGCAAGGTCCTCTAGCATCACCTTGCCGGTCAGTCTCTGGTCCTTGTCGACAATAAAGAGACTGCGGGCGGTCGCCATGCCATACTCGCGCAGCTTAGCCAGCGTCTCTGCGGTAGTCGCGTTTGCACGATGGGTCGTGATGCCAGCAGTCATAATGCGACCAGCACTGTCTTGCGGATATGAAAGCAGCGTTTCAAGGTCGGCGCGAATTACGGGATCAAGCCTTGCTATTCGCTCTTGGACTTCCTTTTCAGGCATGTGGCCCAGCAAACGCACAGCCTGAGAGGATGGGACCTCTACGAGAAGGCCGTCAGCCAGTTCCTGAGGCAATGCGCGAAGCAGTTTTGCGGCTGTTTCCGGCAAGAGTTTACGCCAAACCGGTGCCAGTATTTTCGCTGGCTGCCGCCTCGCGGCATCCACAACATCGGCGGCTTTCAATTGTTCGATCTGCATCGCGGCATCGAGTGGATGATCAACGAAGAACTGCCGGTTCAATGCATCAGCGGTGCGGATTGCACTGGTGCTCATTTCTGATCCTCTTCCGCTTTATAGGGCTGCTGATCTGCACTCGCGAGAATTTGACCAAGACCCATGGCACTTGCGAAAAACGCGCTTGCTACGGCACCAATGATCGAGTTTGATCCAGATGTATCGGAGTGTGAGCCCGACCTCCCATGCCGCATTGCAGCCTTACGCGGCAGCGAGCCGATGAGCTGTTTTTGGCGATTTACCACTGGAAGGTTGGCGTATTTGTCCCAAGCCCGACGCGATCGGATCGCTTCAATTCTCGAGCGTGACGGGATACCTCTGATGCCCGTATCGGCAATGTCTTGAAGCTGCCGGGTTGGAGCGGCGCTGAGGATACGGGCTAGCGTCACTGCACCTAAGAGCATCCGTTCATCATCTATGAGAAAAACGGCATCGAGCTCATCATCAGCTGAGCGGCGGATAATGTCCAAGGCCGGACCAGCTTCGTCTGTCGTCTGAAATGTCGCAACCGAAGCAGACATGTGGGCACCGACAGTGTCCTCGGGAAATGACAATGCGCTTTCAAGCTCTCGGCGAAGCCGATTGGGCAGCTGCGTCATCAGCGCCTCTCGCTTCTCTTTTTGAAGCAATCGAAGCGTCGCGGCAGCTGCTATGGCCTTCATCTCCCGCAGGGCGGCAACGGCGCATGGCTCTTCCATCGCGGACATCACGGAGGCGACTGCCCAGTCCCCCATTCGTCCAAGTGCACTCACCGCATATCGCGTGGGAACGGTTTCCAGAAACGCTGCCGCGTCCGCAGCTGGCAGCGTCGACAAAGTACGAGCGGCGGATAGTGGCCGCTTTTCGAGAAATGACAGAGTGAGAGGCGATGTTCTAGCCATTTTTGGCCGTCCCACCATGATGGTCAGACAGGATTATAAGGTTTTCCTCTTCGACCATTCTACCTGGAATGAGCGTGCGACCTTCGTCGGTTTCCAGAGCGATTTGCGTGGCGGTTATTTCCAGCACCTCGCCTTCGGTTCCGCCCATACGCACACTCACGCCCGGTCTTAGCTTCTCACGTGCGGTCCGCGCGCCGATAAGGTTGCTCACATAGTCGCGTGCCCCAAGCCCGAACGCGATCGAAAATCCTACGAAGATAGCGCCTGCGGAGACGACGAAGAGGGCAACAAGCAAAGTTACGTTGACGCCAATCTGATCGAGCCCGATTATCAGGCCAGTCACAAAAATGAGCGACTGCGCCAATCGTCCCATGAGCGCACTTTGACCAACATTCGCGCTTTGGGCTGAGGCTGAAACGTGCTTTCCTGCAACGACGCCAGTCAGATAGGATATGATGATAATCGCAATCCCGATCAACAGATTGGGAAGCCATGAGGCAATTTGGTCGAGCCAACCAGAGACAGCGGGCAGCTCGGCGGTCCGTGCGGCAATCGCTGCCGCCAAGAATATCACTGCCCAGAAAATGATTTCACTCAGGACGACCGTAACAGCGGGCGGAATTTCGGTGCCGGGATAGGATTCACGCCTGAGAAATCGATCGATCAAGTGGTTGGTCCCGCTGAAAGCCCGCTTTGCAGCGCCGCGAGCGATCCGGGCAACTATCCACCCGGCTACAAGGATTACCAAAGCCAGCAAAAACGAAGGCGCAAATGCAAGTACGGATCCAAGCAGATTTTCGCTTGTGGTTTGCATGGATTCAAGCGTTGGCTCGACAAGTGCCATTGAATTTTTCCCCGATTTAAGCTGCGTGCCGGGTATCGCGGCGCGCAGGGTATCTCAGTCGCGGATTGTCAAACCGACCGATTACAAGCCCGCTCATGTCGGGGGGGCTGCTCGCTCAAATTTTCAAACCAGGGCTCTGAATCGCCCCACCCAGGATGCTTACACAACAATTTCGATTGCGCCATGTCTAAATCTTTTTTAGCTATAGCTATATGAAGTTTGATCAAGAGGCGGTAAAACATACGGCTAACGCTCTGTGCGACCTGTTCGAGCACGAGTTTGGCGGCAAGCGGCGGGGACGTTACAGGATTTCCGAAAAGTTCATGCGGCACATGATGGGCTGCGTAAGGCTTTATCCCGAGACGATTACGTCACTGCAGCGGGCGGTATTCGAGAAGGGATTGGTGCTCATCGATATGGACAGCTACTTCGTGGTGGTTAGTTCCAAGACGCTGTCGTCCTATCGCAGGGTCGGACCCGGAGTCGTTGGCTACGACTCAGCAAGTGCGAACGCGGCTAGTCCGGGCGACGACGATTCTGATGAGTGATCGGGCAAGACAGGAGCCTGCCGATCGATAGCCGTCCAGCCTGTTCGGCAGCCGGTCCGCTTGCGACCATTGCACAACATCTGATCAACCGAACGACAATCAAGACACAAATGGAGAACGCTTAATGAAAATCGCTATGCTTGCACGCAACCCGAACCTCTATTCGCACAAGCGGTTGAAGGAGGCAGCAGAATCGCGTGGGCATAGCCTCGACATCCTCAATACCACCCGGTGCACTGTGAACATCGCCAGCCATCGCCCGACGGTGATGTATAAGGGCGAGACGCTCACCGGATACGAGGCGGTGATCCCGCGTATCGGTGCCTCGATCACTGCCTATGGCCTGGCAGTCCTGCGACAATTTGAAATGAGCGGCGTCTGGCCGCTTAACGAAAGCGTGGCAATCGGACGTAGCAGAGACAAGCTGCGTTCGACACAAATTATGGCCAAACATGGCCTTGGGCTGCCGCTCACTGCCTATGCTAATGATCCCAAACAAGCAGAACAAATCATCAAAGCGGTCAACGGTCCTCCGGTTGTGATCAAACTGCTCGAAGGGACGCAGGGCATAGGCGTGGTTCTGGCCGAAACACTTAAGGGCGGCGCGTCGATTATCGAGGCGTTTCGCGGGGCCAATATCGCGATCATGGTGCAGGAATTCATCAAAGAAGCTGGTGGGTCGGACATTCGCTGCCTCGTTGTGGGCGGTAAAGTGGTTGCAGCAATGAAGCGTCAGGGGGCAGAGGGCGAGTTTCGTTCAAACCTGCACCGTGGTGGCAGCGCGCAATTGATCAAGATTACCCCGGAAGAACGCTCAACCGCCGTGCGCGCGGCAAAGGCAATGGGGCTTAATGTGTGCGGCGTCGATCTACTGCGTAGCAACCACGGCCCGGTCATCATGGAGGTGAATTCCTCACCCGGTCTTGAAGGCATCGAGAACGCGACTGGCAAGGACATTGCAGGCATGATTATCGAGTTCATGGAAGAAACTGCAAAACCAGGGAAAACGAAGACCCGTGGACAGGGATAAAGGGATCGTTATCGATAAGCGCGGTCGCGATACAGGGGAATTCGTCCTTGGCGATCAGCGCATCCCAAGGGGAAAGGTTGCAACGGTCGAGCTTCCGATCAGTAGGCTCTCGACACATACCGAGATAGTGCTTCCGGTAAGGGTCCTGCACGGGTCAAAGCCCGGCCCGACACTGTTCGTGAGCGCGGGCGTGCATGGCGATGAAATCATCGGCGTTGAAATCATTCGAAGATTGCTTGGCAAGGTGCGCGCAAAGTCGCTCGCCGGGACGCTTATCTGCATCCCTGTTGTCAACGTGTACGGCTTCATCCAGCACCAGCGCTACCTTCCGGACCGGCGCGATCTCAATCGCTCATTTCCCGGGGCGTCCGCTGGATCGCTTGCATCGCAACTGGCCCATGTGTTCACTCAAGAAATCATTGACCGCAGCGATTTTGGGATCGACCTGCATTCGGCTGCTTTGCATCGGACCAATTTCCCGCAAATCCGGATCAGCGACGAGCGACCAATGGCTGAAGAACTGGCCAATGCTTTTGCTGCGCCTGCGATAATCACCTCACCGCTTCGTCCAAATTCGCTGCGAGCTACAGCTTTGGAATCGGGCACAGACGTTCTCCTCTTCGAGGCTGGCGAAGCGCTACGCTTCGATGAGTTCGCCATCCGCGTGGGGGTGAAGGGCATCCTGCGTGTCATGTCGCATCTCGGTATGCGCAATTTGAACAAGTCACTGGTTAGCAAGGTTGAACCAATCCGGTCGCGAAAAAGCAGCTGGGTGCGAGCCCCTGAAGGTGGGATATTCCGATCACAGCGCAATGCCGGCGATCTCGTGGCGAGCGATGAAGTACTCGGTGTCGTTTCGGATCCCTTTGGCGATGTCGACATTCCGGTCAGATCGCCGCGCGACGGGGTCATTATAGGCCGAACGAACCTGCCCGTAGTGAACATGGGCGACGCGCTTATGCATGTGGCAGAAGTCCGGCGGGCCGACACCGCCGTTGAGCGCCTCAATCAGTTCGAAGAGGATGCCTTTTCTGACCCGTTGCTCGATGAAGACGAGTTGATCTAGCGAAATCGGCAAAAGCAGCGCGAGAACAGGTAAACAACGTCAAACCATTCGGCGGTTGGCTAGAGAAGAAGGGCTGCGGCACGCTGTGCAACTGGGATAGGTCGTAAGACTGGGCCGAAGCTGATCGCCCTTTTGGGCTGCACTTCCATAATGAAGCTCCACGCGCAGGGAAATGGTTGAGGGAAGGTGCCGGCGTCCCCGACACAGTTGCACAATGTAAAGGCTTGCTAAGATTTGTAGCCCCTGGGTACCCCGCGAACCACCGCTTCATTCAGCCTTTTAACCAAAAGTTGAACCGAGCCACCTTTCAATAAAAGAAAATGTGGGGCGAGTGTGGGGGAGCCCTCGTGCAAATCCTAAGAACAGGACTGATTTCAAACCGTTTTTTTTTTTTGCTCGATCTAAGTAATGCAACCCTTCAGATGTTTCTTCAAACTCCCGTTGCAATGTTGGAAATTATTGTGCGCGGTTGATTAGGCAGACATGCGCTGCGTAGGTGTTTCATCAACTAACATCGCGACAAACTCGTCCCAGGCCATCGGTTTGCCGATATGCCAACCTTGCAGATAATCGCATCCCAATGCCGCAAGCGCTTCAAGCGTTTCGGAATCTTCTACGCCTTCGGCGACCACTTCGAATGACAAAGCATGAGCAAGCTCAACAGTCGAGCTTACCATCACACGGTTTGCCTGATTGGTTGTAAGATCGCTTACGAAGCTCTGGTCCAGCTTGATCTCGTTCGCTGGGAAGTCCTTCAGGTAGTTTAGCGTCGCATGGCCTGTTCCGTAATCGTCAACGGACACGCGTGCTCCAGCCTCTCGCAAACTCGCCAATGCGTGCTGTGCGATTTGAGGGTCATTGAGAGGCGCGCTTTCTGTGACCTCCAAAGTTATTATTGCGCCCTCGTGGCTGGAAAGACGGGCGAGGCGATCAGCGACCGATTCTACAAACACTTTGTCGGAAAGCAATTGTGCAGAGACATTCACAGCAAGGTTCAAAGGATGCCCCATTGATGCCGCCAACTTAACGCGTTTAATCGCTTCGTCCAACACGAACAGCGTCAGGCGATCAATCGATTCCTTTGCTTCCAAAAGAGGAATAAACTCACCCGGTGATATCTGGCCAAGAGTTGGGCTTTTCCAGCGGACGAGGCATTCTGCGCTGGTAATTGTGCGAGCTGGAAGTTTCAGTTTTGGCTGAAATACGACAGACATTGCGCCGGTTTCCAATGCTTCATCGAGCTGAGTGAGGATGTCCTGTTCATATTGGGATTCTTCGGTCATCGCATTTGAGGCAGACGACCAGCGCAAAGACCTGCGACGCGCAAACTCACTCGCCAATATCGCATCGGACACCGTATCTTGTGACACGCCAA
The DNA here is from genome assembly GCA_964352245.1 of uncultured Porphyrobacter sp. Lineage (GTDB taxonomy): Bacteria > Pseudomonadota > Alphaproteobacteria > Sphingomonadales > Sphingomonadaceae > Erythrobacter. The sequence continues at coordinate 65,576 of CAYGQX010000012.1, read as the reverse complement.
AGTTCGGCTTTGCACGTAACTGTCTGCCAAATATTTCTACCGGAGCATTGAAAAGAGCATGTGCGGAGGCAAAGTACCCATCAAGATCATCTTCGCGGTCTGCAGGAATTAGCCATCCAAACACGCCATTTTCCAATCTGTAAATGGTCTGGCGTTTTGCGATCAGCTCAAGTCTTCGGGCAATCGCACGATCCAATTCGCCCACGCCTGATGCGGCTGTTACCGCTTCGAGTTGGTCAAAATCCGCAATTCGAGCTGCCCCCACCAGTGCTTTGGCATCTTTGCCTAGAGCCGCTTCCAGTGCGCGGCGGTTTGCCAGGCTGGAGGCTAGATCCGTTAGCCGGGCAGCGGTCAGGTTTTGCAGCAAACGAATGAGTCTTTGGGAGATGGCAAAAGTGATGCCAAAGATCATGGCGCTTGCCAGTTGGATATAAGCAAGATGAAGTGCGTCAGCCGCCAGCGCAATCACACCCATCGTGCCGGCGACGGCAAATAGAACAAGCAATGTGTGGCGCCGATGCGAACTTTTGATGAGAGTCGCCAAAATCGCAACAGCGATCACGAACAGCGCAACGATCTGATTGACGTCGCCACGAACCCGGTTCTGTATCAGCGTTTCAGCGGCTTGCGCCTGAACAACCACTCCGGGTTGCACGCCGAATAGGGAGGTCGGGTAGCGATCACCCAGCTCAATTGCAGTGGCTCCGATCAACACTCGTTTACCCTCAACTCTGTCGGCTGAGATTGAACCTTCGAGTAGGTCGACAAATGAAATACGGTCAAACGATTCAGGATCGATCGATTGGTCTACCCGAAATGTGTCTGTGATGTTTCCAGCAGTGCCTGAGATCATGCTGGCCAAGGAAGGTCGCGGCACATCATTGGTAATTGTTCCGTACCCATAATGTGTGATCTGACCGTTGGTATCAGGTAGAACGTTTACAGACGCAAGAAAGACATGTTCCTGTAACTCGGGAATGGGCAGGGCCTCGGAAACGACGTTGTTATCGGTGGCCCTGTTTAACTGCCGAAAGGTTGGCAAGACAACTGAAGCTTCTGAAGATTCGAGAGCGCTTGCAAAAAGCTTGTCTTGTTCAGGGGTTGAGCGCGCTGAAAACTCAATATCAAAAGCGATTTGCTTGGCACCCAGCCGATCCAATTCTGAAACTGCACGGGCGTAGTTTTCTCGGGGCCATGGCCACTTGGCAATTTTTTGGAGCGATTGACCATCAACTTCGACGATCACAATATCGCTGTCTGTCGCAGCGGCACGCAGCCCATCTCTGCCTCGCTGCATATTGGCTTCAAATGCAGCGGAAATCCCGCTAAAAAGTCCAGCGAGTGCAACCAAGAGGGCAATCACAAAAGCTGCTATAGACGCTTGAGTTTCTAGCGGAATGACAGATAGTCTTCTTGGCAGCACAGACAAAACTCTCTTCTCAATCGAACGCACATTCAGCGCCGAGGATTGTAGCTATATCCAAATGATTGAGATCATGTTTCTATGTGCTGCGAAGTATTGAGGCGCTCGAACAGTGTGGAGTGGTCTTTCTAGCGACGATCTTTCATGCCGGTTAGGCTTCAATTGAGAAAGACACTGGCTCAGTCGTCATTACCGCCACCATTGCCTCGACCCCTACCAAGACCTCGTCCAAGACCGTTTCCGTCATCATTCCCGAAGCCGAGGCCTAATTCGTCGCCGTCTCCATTCCCAAGGCCAAGCCCCAATCCGTTGCCGTTTTCGTTGCCTCGGTTGCTGTTGCCATCGTCTTCATCGGCATTTTCTTCGTCACCGTCACCGTCACCGTCATCATCGCCATCGTCGTCATCGCCGCCGTTGCCTAGGCCAAGACCTCGACCGTTGCCGTTGCCCGGGTTGTCGTTTCCATCGTCGTCGTCACCGGCGTCTTCTTCATCGCTGACGTTTGCGGAGTCTGGGGCGAAGTCGTTTTCGACGGCGTTTGATAAATCATCTTGTCCACCGGCTGCGACAGCTAAAATACCACCATCCGTCACGGCGTCATCTCGATACTGGGGAACGCCAAGAGCAAAATCGGCGCTCGAAGAAGCGTCGCCATTCTGGCTGATATCAAAGTTCGATGCTAGCGACGCGGGCTTGCGTTCAGCGCTATTATTGCTTTCGTTGTTATCGCTGGCGCTTTCAGAAATCGAAACCCCTCTGTCTCGGGCCTCGCCAATGTCGTCTAGGCTCGAGACCACATTTGGGGTTCCGCGAACGATGATCCGCTCGCGATCAACGTCACTACTATCGCTCACGATAACCACCAGATCGCCAAGATCATCTGCCTCGACCACACCAACGATGCCAGGTGTTAGCAATGCTGCTTCAAGATCATCCGGTGTGACGACCTCGACGGCACCTTCTGTGACCTGAACGCTGGTCCCTTCTTCGGTGACAGAAACATTGAAGGTCGTCCCTTTGACCACAGCGGCCATATACGGGGTCTCAACTCCGAAGTGAGGCTTGCTCTTCTTTTCGATTTTGAACAGGGCATTGCCAAGATACTGAAAAATCTGAGTTACGGGTCCAGCCTTTTCTGGCTCGGCTATCTTGATCTTGGCTTTCGGAGATACAACTACGTATTCGCTCCCGCGGACCAGAACTGCACGGCTTTGGCGAAAGGTTTGCACCAGATCGCCTTCGTCAAGGCGGGTGCCTTTCCGGCCGGTAATTGACTTTCCATCGCGAGTGATCACGACGTCACCGCTAGCTTCGGAAATCATCCAACCCGAAGTACCGGCAAGCGCGCTTGTGCTCGAAAGAAGTGCCGCCATGGCAGTCGCAGTTATTGCAATCTTTTTCATGTTTGGTCCGCAAATTCTATTTTGGTCATCATGCGTAATGCGACAGTCGCTTCAAAATCGGGTTAAGCGCGATGGTGAATTTTTCGCTTACGTTGCCGCGTGTAAGCATTTCTTAGTGGAAGGACTTTAACGCGCTGCCTCCAATGTGGAGCTTAGTTGTGCGAGATTTTCTTGTTAGAGTGATCGGAGTTTTCATGCTCCTGACGGGCTTATGCCCGGTCGCTTTGGCAAAAGAACAGCGCGCTCCACAAATTGCATTCGCCCCCGTTTTGCCAGTAGCGCAGCCGTCTTTGGATATTGCACCCCGCAACGGTCAAAAAGGTGGCGAGAATCAAATCGCGGCGATTGTAATCACTGGCAATGAAGCGATTGAAGAGGAAGTTTTTCAGACCGCTCTCACCGCTTTTTTTGGTGAGGAAATGACCGAGGAGCGCCTTGCGGTATTATCCAATGAGGTCGCGCAACTGGCGCGAGATGAAGGATATGCCTACGTGCAGAGCGAAATCATCAACGACCCAAATGGCTTTGGAATAGTTCAGGTCAAAATCGACGAAGGGATTGTTGATGCGATCCAAATCGATGGATACAACAATAGTGCGGCACGCCGCATTCTCGAGGGTCTGGTAGGAGCGCCGATCAAAAAGACCGATCTGGAACGAGCGTTGCTGCTGGTTTCAGACATTCCTGCCGTTCGCCTTCGAAGCGCAAATTTCAAGCGAGTGGATGGTAGCGGGGTCCTACTCGTCAAATTGTCGAAACGTGACAACTCAATAAATGTGACATCAGACAATTACGGTTCGCAGTCTTTTGGTCCTGTGCGTTCAAGAGCCTCTGTCCGTGCAAGTGACGTGCTGACCGGAAGCGACCAATTGCAGGCTGCCGTTCGCATCAATCCTGTTGACCTGGATGAACTGCTTTTTTTGAGCGCAGCTTATGAGACGCAGGTCGGAACCGATGGGGTAACCTTAACCGCGTCTGGGTCTGTGGGTACAACTGCTCCTGGCGGAACGTTTGCGGACACTGACATAACTGGCGAGTCCGTGAGAGCTGGCGCGCAGCTTACGGTGCCGCTGCTGCGCGGCAAAAAGGCAAGCCTTTGGGCGGACACTCGCTTGAATTATATCTCGGTCAAGCAGGACGATATCAACGCCCTGCTGCGCGATGATACCGTTGTGACTGCGTCCATTGGACTGCGCACCCAGCTTGTAGTTGCTGGAGGGCGCATCCGTGCCGGTGTATCTCATGTTCGCGGTCTAGATATCTTCGGTGCTACCCGCTTGGGAGATCCGCTTGCTTCGCGCCGTGATGGCGATGGTGTTTTTTCTAGCCTTGAGTTTTGGACCGATGCGCGCTTTTCATTGAATGAAAGCATTGATCTATTCTTTGCCATGGGCGGGCAGTTGGCTGATCGTCCGCTGCTGGGAAGCCAGGAAATAGCATTGGGCGGCGCATATCGCACGCGAGGCTATAATTTCAGTGAAGTGCTGGGCGATGAGGGCATCTATGGCCTCGCTGAAATCCGCTATAAAGTTAGCACCGAAAAGCTGCCGCTCAGCCGTTTGCAGCTTTATGGTTTTGTTGACGGCGGCAAAGTCAACGACATTCGGCAGGATTTCGGCGAAGGCTCGCTTTTTTCGGCCGGGTCTGGGATCAGAGCAGGCATGGGTGTTTTTGATCTTGAACTGGAAGGCGGCTTTCCGCTGGGTGGGTCAGGTGAGCGTAGCGACGATGGACCGCAGGTGAATATCCGTGCAGGTGTAACGTTCTGACATCTGCAAATTCGTCACGCTTTTGATCGCTCAAAACTCGGCTCAATTGACCGAGGTTTTTGGCAATGGTCGGCCTGTTTGCATGCAACAAGCGTGATCGGTGCTCCGTCACGGCCTCACCTGCCTTGCACCGTTTTTTCAGGCTTTGCTTTTTGACGGTATGTCGGAATAGCGGACGCAGATTGGGCAGGCTCTTGCGAGGTATGAACCAGCGGAGTAATTGACGTAGCTATGCAAACAACATCAGATCCAAGCTTTGACCAAACAGACGCTGCATTTACAGGGCGTCCAGTGATTTCCGCCACCGGCCTGTTTACGCCGGAAGAGAGCATCAGCAATGAAGAATTGGTTGAGAGCTTCAACGCATTTGTGGATCTCCATAATGAACGCAATGCTGATTCCATCGCTGCAGGCGAAATAGAGGCTTTGCATCATTCCTCGGTTGAGTTCATCGAAAAAGCTAGCGGGATCAAATCGCGCCATGTATTGAGCAAAGCACCGATCATAGATCCAGAAACCATGTGCCCGCGCATCGAAGAGCGCAGCAATGATGAAATCTCGATAATGGCTGAGATCGGGGTTCACGCCTGCCAACAGGCTTTAGAGCGAGCAAGCCGCGACCCCAAGGACGTAGATGCAGTATTATGCGCGGCATCCAACATGCAGCGCGCATATCCGGCCTTGGCCATTGAGATCCAAGAAGCCTTGGGGGTTGAAGGCTTTGGCTTCGACATGAATGTCGCATGTTCATCGGCCACTTTCGGTATTCAAACGGCCGCCGACTACATTCGTTCAGGCAATGCAAGAAGCGTCCTGGTGGTTAGCCCGGAAATTACATCCGGCCACTTGAATTGGCGCGACCGTGATAGCCATTTCATATTCGGCGATGTCGCTACTGCTGTTCTCGTAGAAGACTTGAGCATGGCACCAAAGGATCATTGGGAAATTCTTGGCACGAAGCTGAAGACCGTATTTTCAAACAACATCCGCAACAATTTCGGCTTTTTAAACCGGGCTCATCCAGAAGGCGAGGGAAGCGCAGACAAGCTGTTCGTCCAGGAAGGGCGTAAAGTTTTCAAAGAGGTTGTGCCGATGGTTGCGCAAATGATCCTCGATGAAGCGGAGCGCTTGCAGATTGACCCGCATGCACTCCGGCGGCTCTGGTTGCATCAAGCGAATGCTGGCATGAATAGGCTGATTGCTCAGCGGGTTTTGGGCCATGAAGCTAATGAAGATGAGAGCCCGACTGTCCTCGACACCTATGGTAACACTTCGAGTGCTGGGTCAATTATCGCCTTTCACCTCAACAGCAATGATCTTCAAAAAGGAGATGCAGGTCTGATTTGTAGTTTTGGAGCGGGCTATTCTGCGGGCACCGTGTTTGTTCAAAAGGCCGTTTGAGTAGGAGGTACAAAGTATTTTTGTGCCGTATTACCCTCCGTCCCGCTTGCGAGCCCCGTCAGCGGGCCTTAGATGGGCTTCATGCCAGGTGAAATTCTAGACAATCAGGGGCGCGGCGAAGCAAGCTGGAGTTGGCCCTCAATCCATCCCGAAGGACGCAAGTTTGGTATAATCGCCCTTGCTATAAGCCTGATCCCGCTATTTTTTGGCTGGACCTTTGGCTTCGCTGTTGTTTTGGCGATTTCAGCTTGGGTCTTTGCATTTTTTCGCGATCCGGAACGGGTCATCCCGCAAGATAGCGACGCCATAATTTCACCAGCTGATGGACTTGTATCACTGATCATGCAGGTGGAACCGCCCGAAGAATTGCGGATCGATGATGGTTCTGGTCACGCTGGCCTTCCGGAAGGCCCTGTTACGCGCGTTTCCATTTTTATGAGCGTCTTTGATGTCCATATCAATCGTGCGCCATTGGCTGGCACAGTTCGCCGGTTGGTCTATATTCCTGGTAAATTTATGGCTGCTGATCTTGATAAGGCCAGCGAACAGAACGAACGTCAGCATTTTCTGATTGAACGCAATGATGGTGTGATGATTGGGTTCACGCAGATTGCAGGATTGGTGGCGCGTCGGATACTCCCCTTTGTGAAACCCGGTGACACACTCGCCAAGGGGCAGCGCGTTGGCCTGATACGGTTTGGGAGCAGGGTGGATGTATATCTTCCAGCTGGAACTGATCCAAAAGTGCTAATGGGACAGCGTGTGATTGCAGGCGAAACCATTCTTGCAGAACGCGGGGAGCAAAAGCTGCTTGAAGGTATCGCACAGTGATCGCGGGGCCAATTGCGCCAAGTGTGCTGAATTTATCTTTGAAGTCTGTGGGTGATCTTTGACCGAGCGAGACCTCCCAAGCAAATCGGACTCGTTTCCAGAAAGGATCGGGCCCAAAGCCGCTGAGGACGATGATATAACCACTCGGCCCGATGGCAGGGGACTTAGCCTGCGGGCAATGCTGCCGAACGCAATTACCGCTGCTGCACTGTGTTCAGGTTTGACCGGCATTAGTTTTGCGGTTGAAGGCCAATGGGATTACGCGGTCCTTGCTGTGGTGTTGGCTGCTGTGCTCGATGGGGTCGATGGCAGGATTGCTCGAATGCTTAACGCGCAATCGCGTTTTGGTGCAGAGCTTGATAGCCTGGCAGACTGTATTTCCTTTGGAGTGGCGCCTGCGCTGATCCTTTTTGTCTGGTCCCTAAAGGGCTTGCCTAGTTTTGGATGGTTTGCAGCACTTGGCTTTGCAATTTGCATGGCCTTACGCCTCGCTCGATTTAATGCTCGGATTGATATTGAAAACCAGCCTCACAAATCGGCAGGATTTTTGACGGGGGTTCCCGCGCCAGTGGGTGCAGGCCTTGCTTTTCTTCCGGTCTATTTGTGGATTGAAACAGGCAATGATGTTTTTCGCGACCCACTTGCGACCACAATTTGGCTGGTTCTGATCGCGTCGCTGGTTATCTCTAATATCGCCACTTTGAGCTGGACAGCCGTGCGGCCTCGCCGAGACATCCGACTTCCCTTGATTGCTGTTTCAGGAATTGCAGTCGCGGCCTCTTTGATTGAGCCATGGTGGTTATTGATTGCCTTGAGCGTCGGATATCTTGTCCTTATGCCCTATGGCTTATTCAAATATAGCAAAGTCAAGCGGCACCGAGCGCTTCATCAAGCGGAGCAATAGCGGGCCGGGGTGCACGCGGTACTCGCTTGATGAAGGCCGGGGACATGCCGGCGCGCCCACGGGAAAGACGGCGTGGCAATTTGGGGCGTTGGCGTAAGTCAGTCGCATCTACCACGGGTACAAACCCCGCACGTGCTGCCGCTCGCTCCTGAACCAGTTTGACAAAAGCTTCACGGCCTCGGATCCAATTGTCCAGTAAGGTGATGCCGGTTGCGACTGCAGTGATCAAAAGCAAAGCTGTGGCAGTCATAACGATCATCGGCTTGTACCCTTAAACTCTTATTGGTGTTTGTACGGATTGATTTGTTCAACGTTTGTTCCGATACGCTTGTTCCGTAAATGTTCTATACAGTCAAGCAAAATGTTCTACTTGTGTTCCAATCGGGTTGATTGGCACTAGATTTTGTGGGGTTAGGGGGCTAAGGGCGCCTTATCGGACTGCTCGCCGCCCGAATCACTTGGGTTTTTGCGGTGCGAAATTCACATGGATGGCACATTGACCGGTGCTGCACGCGGGATCTCCGCATTGCAGTTCCAGCCATCCAGAGGAACAACCGGAAAGGAAATACTTATGGCGGCTGTTACCGTCACAATGCAGCAATTGATCGAAGCTGGCGCCCACTTCGGCCACCAGACCCACCGTTGGAACCCTCGCATGAAGCCGTATATCTTCGGCTCTCGCAATGGGGTTCACATTATCGATCTATCTCAAACCGTACCGCTTTTTGCCCGTGCACTCGATTTTGTTGAGCAGACTGTTCGTGCAGGGGGTAAGGTGCTTTTTGTAGGTACCAAACGTCAAGCACAGGAACCTATAGCAGAAGCAGCGCGAGCGTCGGGCCAGCACTTTGTAAATCACCGTTGGCTGGGCGGCATGCTTACCAACTGGAAAACCATTAGCGGTTCGATCAAGCGTCTAAAAACTCTTGAAGAGCAGCTTTCTGGCGACACGAGCGGCTTCACCAAGAAGGAAGTTCTTCAGCTAACGCGTGAGCGCGACAAGCTTGAACTTTCGCTCGGTGGTATCCGCGATATGGGCGGCATTCCTGACGTGATGTTCGTGATTGATGCAAACAAAGAAGACCTTGCCATTAAAGAAGCGGCTGTTCTCGGTATTCCTGTGATCGCAGTTCTTGATTCTAACGTTGACCCAAGCGGGATCGCTTTCCCGGTTCCGGGCAATGACGATGCGAGCCGCGCTGTGCGTCTTTATTGTCAGGCTATCGGTGATTCAGCGACAGCTGGCAAAGGCGGCGCTGTATTTGATAGCGGAGCCGATTTAGGGGCCATGGCAGAGCCACCGGCTGAACCGACCGCTGCGGATGCTACGGCACAGGCTCCTGCTGAAAACGCTTGATCTTTTGATCTCGATTGCGCCCGCCGAGCGGGTGCCACAAATCTGATTTATCGCGCCGGGCATGCACACCAGTGCCGTTCCCGGCGCACTGATGACTTAAACAAAAGGAAATTCTCATGGCTGATTTCTCCGTCGCCGATGTGAAGAAGCTGCGCGAGTTGACCGGCGCAGGTATGATGGATGCGAAAAAGGCGCTGACCGAAGCGGGCGGCGATATCGATGCTGCCGTTGACGCCCTGCGCGCCAAGGGTCTTGCAACCGCTCAGAAAAAGTCGAGCCGCACAGCGGCTGAAGGTCTCATCGGTGTGGTTGTCGAAGGCACGAAAGGTGTGGCTGTTGAAGTTAACTCTGAAACGGATTTTGTTGCGAAAAACGAGAAGTTTCAAGACTTTGTCCGTAAGACGACCCAAGTCGCTGCAACGCTGGATGCTGACGATGTCGATGCGCTCAAGGCGGCCGCTTATCCAGATGGCGGCACCGTTGCCGACAAGTTGACCGACAACGTCGCGACCATTGGTGAGAATCAGCAGGTCCGGCGCATGAAAACAGTTAGCGTAGAGCAGGGTGCGGTAGTCGCTTATATGCACAATGCTGTTTCTCCTGATGATCAGGATTTGGGCAAGATCGGTGTTCTTGTGGCGCTCGAAGGCGATGCTAACGCGGATGTTCTTGCCACGCTTGGCCGTGACATTGCCCAGCACGCGGCAGCAATGTTCCCATTGGCTCTCAATGCCGATGGTCTTGATGCGGAAGTGATCGAGCGTGAGCGCGCGATTGCTCAGGAAAAGGCTGCTGAAAGCGGCAAGCCTGAGAACGTGCAGGAAAAAATGGTTGAAGGCGCGATCAAGAAATATGCGAAGGAAAACGCGCTTCTGAGCCAAATCTTTGTAAAAGACGGCAAGGCGACTGTTGAAGAGTACGTTGCTCGCACAGCAAAAGAAGCAGGCGCGTCGATCAAGCTTATCGACTATGTCCGCTATCAGTTGGGTGAAGGCATTGAAGTCGAAGAAAGCGACTTCGCAGCCGAGGTTGCCGCCGCTGTTGGTGGGTAAGCAAACCGCCTGACCGCGCCCAATTTCTTGAGGGCTGGGCAAGTGTAAACCAATAACCGAAGGCCGTCGCAGCGATCGCGTTGCGGCGGCTTTTTTGTATTTGGTGCACATGGCAGCGTATGATTCAGTTTCAGGCTAGGGTGACAAAGGTGACACATTTCCAACAGCCAAAGGCGGTTCGAAGCCCAGAATTCCGCGATTTTTGAGCCAACGACTAGGGTGACACTTCTCCAAATATTTTTCGCCAACGTCGGCGAAGGGTGATGCAGTTTTGAAAGAGCCGATTGGATTGTGACAGGGGAATATGGAGTAGGAAAGCTCGGGGATTGTGAGTTTGTGCGGATAGTCCGCTCTCGACCCTGAGTTACCGACGTTCGAAGCGTTTTGGTTCGATCCCGAAAGCGGACCTTCTGAGGTGATTTACGAGTGTGGCACCCCGTGTTGTTAGCCCAGGCGTATAGCTACAATAGTGCGATTACCTGCAAGGCTGTGAAAAAAGAAGTCTCGTCTGGAACTAATTCAAGAAATGAGTGTTCTTAATGCTTGTTGCAGAGGAGAACATCATGCGTGCCTCAGTATTCGCAGCTGCCGCTATTGCAGCAGCACTTCCAATCGGGGTAGCCGCTCAAAATGCATAGTCGTCCGCAGAGGACTTGGCAACCGACGCGCGTTTCTATGCGGAGGCTTATGGCGTAAGCCAAGAAGAGGCTGAGCGCCGGATCGCCTTAATGGTCTCGGCGCAAAGCGAGGTAGCAGCGGAAGATGACTTGGCAGGTGACGATCTTGTAGCTGCCTATTTCGAACATGGAATTGAACTGACCTACGTTGTCGAAACAAAGAAAGGCAAGAAGCCGAAAAAGGCAAAGAAGATCAAACTGAAAGGATCGAACGAAGAGGTAGATCTACCGATTGAATATCGCGTCAGCGATAAGGCAACCCGCAAAACGATGAAACGGCTGCTGCGCGAAAATGGTCGCACCGTGAACTCGATTTTACCGGAAGCGCAAGTCGTGAGCTACAATGAGCGGACCGGGATCGTTACCATCAACGTATCGATGGGAACCGACGAAGCCTATCTGGCTTCTAAGAAACCCGATCTTGAAAAGCTTTTGAAAGCGCAGGTTGCGCTTCACGTCTTGCCAAGCGAAGACACCTATATCGGAATGCGCGGAGGGCTGCGGCCGTTTCGCAAAGACTTCGTCACCACATCCGGCGAGCAGAAGTATACGGAAAACTGCACATTGAATTTCGCAGCAAGAGCTCCTGATGGAAAGATCGGCTACCTCACGGCGGGTCACTGTGTGAATGAACTGTTCTGGCGCGAGCCTGGATCGAGCACCTATCAGCCAATGCAAACACGAGAGTTCTGGACCGACAGCGGTGACTGGCAATTTGTCTTTGGACCGGCGGTGGATAGATTATTCAAAGCGGACAACAGCGGGTCCTATCGGACCGTAACCGGCCGCCGCACGCAAGGCACGACCTGCACCAAACCCGGCGCACGGAGTTTGGCTGATGGTGATCCTGCCTATTCGACACCATCGAACTGCCAAGGCGCGGCGAATGGGACATTTGTTTGCTGGTATGACGGCGCCTATGGACCAGACCACGGCCAACAATGCGGCGAGGTGAACGCGAATTGGGTGAGGGTCAACGATTGGTGTGGCCCGACCACAGATCGCGTCCCTTGCGGGCATTATTGGGTGGAGGTCATTCCCAAAGCAGGTGCTCCGCGTTTCTACGCCGGGGCAGGCGATTCTGGCTCGCCTGTGTTCGCTTGGAACACAGCCTTCGGGATCGTCACCAACTCCAGACACTATTCGGACGGATCGGCAGAAGCGATGTGGTATACAAGTATCGATGATCCCTACAGCTTCGGCTATTCGTTGTTGTTCAACTGATGCGTTGGTTCGTCGTTCCAGTATTCTCTCTGCTGGTGGCCTGCTCGGCAGACAAACCTGAAAGCGATGCTGCCGACCCAAATTCCACGCCCGAAGTGATTGAGGAAACTGGTGTCAATCCGGTCACCGACGGGGCGAAAGGTGTGATTGGCATCGAAGGGCGTTGCGCATTTCTTCAGGACAATAGTTCCCGGGTTGGATTACTTTTGCCTTCAGCGGCGCGAGTGCACGAGGAAGAAATAATACTGAGCGAGAGTGTTTTGCGCAAAGGAGATTACTACCACATCGCCGGCAATCTGGTTGAAAGTCGGGATCATCCTGATTCCGCTTGCCCGGATGATTATCTTCTTAACGTAATGAATGTGATAAAAGCCCCGGAATAAACTCTCTCGTGGCAAACTGCATCGAGCAGAATTTCGCAGCGTGCCAAGGGGCTAAGTCTAGCTAGCGGGACGCCAGTTTCTATCCAGAAACCGGTCGCTGCTCTCCTGGAAGTATGAAAAGGCAAACTGTCGGCAGGTAATCGATTCAAGAATAAGATGAAGGGCCGCAATCCGCATCTGCTTTCAATCGTGCAGCGACAAAACCAGACTTTCCGCTTCCCACCCAAAACCAGACATGGGGTGTAAGAAATCGGGTGCACAATGATCATCCACCAGCGCCCCGAATCTCAACCAGCCAAATCTCTGGATGCGTGAACAAACGCACTGGCAGCAGGCTTGTCCCCAATCCCGCGCTGGTAATCAGCGTTTTCCCGTTCTCCTCGACCACGCCGCACGCATATTTGTTGCCGTAGTCTGACATCGTCGCTGGCGCGCCGCCCCAAGGGTAGGCGATTTGGCCGCAATGGGTGTGGCCGGCAAGGGATAGCTCGATGTTCACGGGCAGGCTGGGAAAGACATCAGGCGTGTGGGTGAGCATAACACGCGGGCCGATCAGTGGTTGCATCGCATTAGTGGTGGCATACACATCGGCATAGCCTACGAAGTCATCGTCCACCCCTCCAACAGCAATAGGGCCAAATTGTCTGGCCTCGTTCTTTAGCACTGTGATTTGCGAATACTTTGCCAGCTCTACAGATAGCGCTGGCCAATCGTACCAGTGATCGTGATTGCCCGGTACAAACACGACACCGTATGGTGCGTATAATTTGCCCAATGGCCCGACGATCTCTTCAGCCTCATAAATCCTAGTTGCGACACGCTTCTCACTCACCAGATCGCCGCCAATCGCGATCAGGTCTGCATCAAGCGCATTCACCTGTTCAACAATCTCCTCAAGCCGTGATGGCGGCATATCAGGCCCAGCAACATGAATATCTGTAATGAAGACGAGGGTGAAAGGCTCCGCACTTGCCGGCATCTGCTCGCTTTCGAAGACAAAGCGAACAATTTCGGGATCGCGCATTGTGTCATGCCACACCTTAAAGGAGAGGATTGCGCCGCATATCAGGGCACAAAGTATCGCTTTTCGAATCATCGCTCTGTTCATGGCCACAATCCTGCCTCAGGATGGCTCGATCCGACATAGCAAATCTCGAAGGCTGAGTGGACAGGTGCGCCATGCCCCTTGGCAGCTTGGGCTGGCGCGGATAGAGGCTGCGCTCAGTGATAAACCTTCCAAGTGAGCAATCCACACATGGCCATTCCTGAAATCAAGCGCGTCTTGCTCAAACTTTCCGGCGAAGTGCTAATGGGGGAGCAGGAATACGGGATTGATCCCGCTTATGTGACGCGGCTTGCCGAGGAAGTGAAAGCGGCCAAGGATAGCGGCATTGAAGTGTGCCTGGTGATCGGAGGCGGAAATATCTTTCGCGGCATTTCAGGCGCGGCCAAGGGTTTGGATCGCACCACAGGCGATTACATGGGGATGTTGGCGACGGTGATGAACGCACTCGCCATGCAAAACGCTCTTGAGCAGCTTGGTGTACCTACGCGAGTTCAATCAGCTATCCCGATGTCTTCTGTGTGTGAACCTTACATTCGGCGGCGGGCGGAACGGCATCTCGAAAAAGGGCGGATCGTTATTTTTGCCGCGGGCACAGGCAATCCATTCTTTACAACCGACACAGGTGCTGCATTGCGCGCGGCGGAAATGAATTGCGATGCGCTGTTGAAAGGCACCAGCGTTGACGGCGTTTATGACAGCGATCCCAAAGGCAATCCGGATGCGACGCGATTTGAGACCATCGCTTATGATCACGTGCTTGCTCAAAACCTTAAAGTCATGGACGCGACCGCGGTTGCGCTTTGCCGAGAGAACGACATTCCGATAGTGGTATTTTCGATCCGCGACAAAGGGAATGTCGCGCGGGTTTTGGCGGGTGAGGGCACCCAGACCATTGTTCAAAAGGAAGTGTAAGACGTTATGCCTCAATATGACAAAGCCGATATCGAACGCCGGATGGCGGGCGCGGTAGAATCGCTCAAAGGGGACCTGTCAGGTTTGCGCACAGGCCGTGCAAATACAAGCCTGCTCGATCCTGTTGTAGCCGAGGTGTATGGCGCTATGATGCCGTTGTCGCAGGTGGCAACGGTGTCCGCGCCAGAGCCGCGGATGCTCAGCGTTCAAGTGTGGGACAAAACCAATGTAAGCGCGGTTGAGAAAGGTATCGCGAAAGCCAATCTGGGCCTTAACCCCATGACCGATGGCCAGACTATTCGTTTGCCTATGCCCGACCTTACAGAGGAGCGCCGTAAGGATTTGGCCAAACTCGCGGGTGAATATGGTGAGAAATCCAAGATCGCCGCGCGCAATGTGCGGCGCGATGGGATGGAGAGCCTGAAAGCGGATGAGAAAGCCAAGGAAATCTCCGAAGATGATCGCAAGCGGCTTGAAGACGAAGTGCAGAAAATGACTGACTTGACGGTCGCCGACATTGATGCGGCAGTTGAGAAAAAAGTTCAGGAAATCCTGACTCAGTAGGCTTTGATATGAGGGGTAGGGCATAATGGGCGATCCGCCCACCACCGCACCAGACCGGCAAAGCGCTGGTGCTAGGCATGTTGCTATCATCATGGATGGCAATGGCCGGTGGGCAAAGAAGCGTGGCTTGCCTCGTGCAATTGGGCATAAGCGCGGCGTGGAGGCTGTGCGGCGCTTGGTGCGGGCTTTGGAGCCTATGAACCTTGATTGCCTGACACTCTATGCGTTTTCCTCTGAAAACTGGAAGCGCTCGGTTGATGAGGTTGATGACCTTATGAATCTGATGCGCCGGTTCATAAAATCTGACTTGGCCGAGTTCATTGCCAATGGGGTGAAACTCAAGATTATTGGGGATTGGCAATCGCTTGCGCCCGATATCGTTGAAATGCTTGAAGACGCGCTGGCCAAGACAGCCAATGGTACTCAGACTTTGGCGGTGGCGCTCAATTATGGTGCGCAGCATGAGATCGCAAGGGCGGCTAGGAAAGCGGCCAAGACGGGAGAAATCACGACGGACACGATTGGAGCTGAGCTTGATACCAGCGACTTGCCGCCACTAGATCTGCTGATCCGCACCAGTGGAGAGATACGTTTGTCGAACTTTTTGCTTTGGCAGGCGGCTTACGCGGAAATGCTATTCGTCGATACGCTATGGCCTGACTTTAAGCCGGAACATTTGGCTGAGGCGCTCGATGATTTTGCCAAGAGAGAGCGACGTTTTGGCGGTCGTTTGGCCGGGCCAGAAAATGGCTGATCTTGGGATTCGGCTTTTATCTGCCATTGTAATGGTTGCGGTGGCAGCAGCGGCGCTTTGGCTTGGGGGGTGGTTCTGGATAGGCTTTGTGGTGCTGCTTGCAGGCTTAATCCTGTGGGAATGGAATAAGCTCGTACGCGCCTTTGGTGTTTCGCCTTTTTCTGAAATTATCTGGCTATTCGGCGGTGCTGCCTATGTATTTGCAGCAGCAAATGCGATGGTTCAGGTAAGGTTGGATTTTGGAGCTTTGCAAGTCGCGTTGCTCTTCATTGTACCCATCATAGCTGTTGATGTGGGCGCGTACTTTGCTGGAAGGCTAATCGGCGGACCCAAAATCGCCCCTTCGATAAGTCCTTCCAAAACCTGGGCAGGATTGATTGGCGGAGCAGTGGCAGCAAGCGCTGTTGGTGTGGGCCTTGTGGCTAACATGGACCAGCTAATGGGCACTGACTTATTCACAAAACCCGATTGGACCGGCGCGATCATAACAGGCATTTTGATTGCAGTGATTGCACAGGCTGGAGACTTCTTTGAAAGCTGGATGAAACGCCGCGCGGGGGTCAAAGATTCCAGCGGTCTTATTCCTGGGCATGGCGGCGTCTTTGACAGGCTGGATGGTTTTATTGCAGTGTTTTTCGTATTGTTTGTCCTTGCGGTCGTCCCCGATCTGCTGTGAAGGTGGCGTCGATGACCCGATCAATCACCATATTAGGAGCCACTGGATCGATAGGTGCCTCCACGCTCGATCTGGTTCGGCGCAATCCCGATGCTTGGCAAGTTGAAGCCTTGAGTGCCAATTGCAGCGCAGAAGAATTGGCCGTTCTTGCCCGAGAGTTTCGCGCCAAGCTTGCCGTTGTGGGGGATGAAGCTTGCCTGCCGGATTTGCGCAACGCGCTTTCGGGTAGCGGTGTCAAAACAGCTGGTGGAACCAAGGCTCTTTGTGAGGCTGCAGCGCGTGAGGTTGATTTGTGCGTTGCCGCAATTGTTGGGTGCGCGGGTCTTGCACCAGTTATGGCTGCGATTGAGGGGGGCGGAACTATCGCTCTCGCCAATAAGGAGGCTCTAGTTTCAGCGGGCGGAGTTATGACCGCAGCGGTGGCAAAGCACGGCGCTACTCTTCTGCCAACAGATTCAGAGCATAACGCTATATTTCAGTGTCTTGCAGGCGAGTCTCTTGATGATGTTGCGCGCATTACCCTTACGGCGAGCGGTGGCCCTTTTCGAACATGGTCGCATGACCAATTGGCAACTGCGACGCCTAAGCAGGCCGTGGCGCACCCAAACTGGTCGATGGGGGCCAAGATCAGCGTCGACAGTGCTACCATGATGAACAAAGGCCTCGAGTATATAGAGGCGCATCACCTTTTTCCGGTTGGCCTCGATCGGCTCAAAATTGTGGTTCACCCACAAAGTGTCATTCATTCAATGGTTGAATACAAAGACCGGTCTACACTGGCTCAGCTTGGTCCGTCTGACATGCGCGTTCCAATTGCGTCGTGCCTTGCTTGGCCCAATCGCATGGAAACACCGCTAGAGCCGCTTAACCTTGCGGAAATTGGCGAACTTACTTTTGAAGCGCCTGATGAGACGCGGTTTCCCGCCACCCGCATTGCCCGTGATGCAATAAAAGCAGGCGGGGCAGCTCCGGCCGTTTTAAACGCTGCGAACGAAGTTGCTGTCGCCGCGTTTCTTGATAGTCAGATTGCATTCACGCGCATTACAGCATTAGCCGAAGAGGTGTTGAGCCGTTATAGCGGTCCCGCGCCAGCCAACCTTGATGACGTGTTGGCACTTGATAAAGACGCGCGCGAAAAAGCTACGCGCATTCTGGAGTCGCCTGTTAGTGCTTGAGATTGCTCATGTTTGAGTCCGTGCCCATATGGATGTACGCAGTCGGTTTTCTGCTTGTGCTGGGCCCACTCGTAACGGTGCACGAATTGGGGCACTATCTTGTAGGACGCCTATTTGGCGTTCACGCAGATGCGTTCTCGGTCGGTTTTGGTAAGGAAATTGTTGGGTTTAACGATAAAAGCGGAACGCGTTGGAAACTTTCTATCTTGCCGCTTGGTGGCTATGTTCAATTCAAGGGGGATATGAACCCGGCGAGCATACCTGAAGGCGAAAGCTCTCACGAGCCGGGGAGCTTCCAGGCCGCCGAACTGTGGAAACGTGCTTTGATCGTTGCGGCTGGACCAGTGACCAATTTGGTTGTGGCGGTCGCAATATTTGCGGCTTTTTTCGCAATCCTAGGTAATCCAGTTCCCGTGGATCCAGAAGGCTCTACCACGGTAGGGAAATTCAGCGAGACCAGCACCGCTAAAGCAGCGGGAATGGAAGTTGGAGATAAAATCGTCGCGATTGATGGCGAACCAGTCACTAACTTTGGAGAAATTCTAGATAAAGTAGCGATTTACCTTGATCGCGATATCTCTGTAACTGTCTTGCGTGACGAGGAAGAGAGGACTTTCGAATTTCGAACCCGGTTGATCGAGGAGGCTGACCGTTACGGCAATCTCAATCGGATAGGGCGAATTGGGGTTGAGCCTGCCGCTTCGCAATACAAATTTGAGCCAGTTGGTTTGGGAAGCTCTGTGGTTTTGGCCGGAGAGCAAACTTGGCGCGTTTTCGATCTTATGATTACTGGCATCAAGCAGGTGGTGACAGGCCAGCGATCGATCAAGGAACTTGGCGGTCCTGTTAAGATTGCGAAGTATTCCGGGGAGCAGTTGAGTGCAGGGCCTCTCGCTTTCTTCAATTTCGCTGCTCTCATATCGCTTAATTTGGCATTCATTAACTTCCTGCCAATCCCCGCGCTCGATGGCGGGCACCTTGCCTTTTACGCTGCTGAGGCGATCCGGAAGAAACCGGTTGGGCCGCAGGCGACGGAGTGGGCATACCGCACCGGCATCGCATTGGTTTTGGTTTTTATGTTGGTGGTAACGTTCAATGACGTCACGTCTTTGCCCCTGTTTGGTAACTTGCTGGGCAGTTAGTCGGGGAAAGGAAACCCTGCAAAGCGTGAACACCGGGTTGGCCGCTTGATTGCTAAGGGCGCATCGGGCAATGGCAGCGTGCAGCAGTGCGACAGGGAATGGCTGATTGCCATAAAACTTACACGTCCGCGGGGCTGGATGTGTGAAATGATGGGTTAGACGGGAACACAAGTTTTCATGAATCGATGCAGCGACACAGGCCTTATGCCTGGCACTGACAAACTGACATCTACAATGCGTGGACCAAACGCCGGGCGCTTCGCGATTGCGCTCGCCTGCGGTTCCATGCTTGCAGGTGTGCCTTATGCGGCTCTTGCTCAAGACGAAGACGCAAGCGATGTGGTGGCCCCGGCAACCACGCAGCCGACTACATCGGCACCGGGGCCTGCGCCAGCGCCGGCCTCCAACATCATTCGCACAATCAGCGT
Source organism: uncultured Porphyrobacter sp. (assembly GCA_964352245.1). GTDB lineage: Bacteria > Pseudomonadota > Alphaproteobacteria > Sphingomonadales > Sphingomonadaceae > Erythrobacter. The sequence continues at coordinate 46,435 of CAYGQX010000012.1, read as the reverse complement.
TTCAGGCTCTGAGCGGCTCGAGCCAACAACCATACTTAGCTATATCCGGTTGCGCGTTGGCGATGAATACACCTCGGCTGCTGCCGACCAAGCTTTAAAAGACTTGGGTGCAACAGAGCTGTTTTCGCGGTTCAACATCCGCAATGACGGCGGCAATGTCGTTATTTCGGTCACGGAAAACCCAGTGATCAACCGGATTGTGATCGAAGGGAACAAGCGGCTCGATAACGATAAGATTCTTCCTGAGATCAAGCTTGCCCCCCGTCAGATTTTCACGCGGTCCAAAGTTCGCGCCGACGTCGCCCGAATTATCGAGCTTTACAAGCGGCAGGGCCGTTTTGCTGCATCGGTTGAGCCTAAAATGGTTCAGCTTCCTCAAAACCGAGTCGACGTCGTGTTTGAGATCGCCGAAGGGCCGAAGTCCAAAGTCCGCCAGATCAACATAATCGGGAACGAGGAGTTCTCGGATGGTGAGCTGCGCGGCGAAATGGTTACGAAGCAAGCGCGCTTCACTCGGTTTTTCAGTTCCAACACAAGCTATGACCCTGATCGCCTAGCGTTCGACCAGCAAAAGTTGCGACAGTTTTACCTAACCGAAGGTTATGCAGATTTCCGCGTCGTTTCAGCGGTCGCAGAGCTTACACCTGATCAAAAAGACTTCATCATCACTTACGTGGTGGAAGAAGGCGAGCGCTACAAATTCGGCGAAGTCAAAGTCGATAGCCAATTGCGCGATTTCGACAGCGATGTGATGACTCAGCAGCTCGGTATGCAGGGCGGCGACTGGTACAACGCGAAATCGGTCGAAGATACGGTTGAGTCCCTGACTGAGGTTGCAGGCCGGTTTGGCTATGCGTTTGCAGACGTCCAGCCGCGCTTTAATCGCAACCCCGATGAGCTGACGATGGATATCACCTTTATCCTGCGCCAAGCTCCGCGCGTTTATGTGGAGCGTGTTGACGTAAACGGGAATACCTTAACGCAAGACAAGGTTATCCGCCGCGAGTTCAGGATCAGTGAGGGGGATGCGTTTAACTCACTTGGCGTTCAACGGACGACTGCCCGGATCAATTCGCTCGGCTATTTTCAGGAGAATTTCGAAGTCAGTCAGGTGCAGGGAAGTGCACCTGATCGGATCGTTCTGGAAGCCAATGTTGAAGAGCAGCCGACAGGCGAATTGCAGTTTTCCGCTGGCTTTTCCTCGATTGAGCGTTTCATCCTTGCCGGCAGCATAAGACAGCGCAACTTCCGAGGTCGCGGCCAAACGATCGGTTTGAGTCTCAACTATTCACAGTTTTCGCGATCAGCCCGTATCAGTTTCACAGAACCCTATGTCTTTGACCGGAATATTCAGGCGGGCGTCGATATTTATCGGCAAGACTTCAACAGTTTCAACCGGTTTGGGAATGACCGGAACAACACTTTTGAACAAGCAACAACAGGCTTTGCCGTTCGATTGGGTGTGCCCCTGACTGAATTTATGTCTCTGGTTGGAAGCTACACGCTCAACTATGATCAGGTCAGTCTCGATGAACGGCTTTTCTTTTCTGATACGAATGGGGACGGTATTCGGGGCAACAGTCCCGAAGATTTCTGCGATCCTCTTACAGCGGGGCGCTTCCTTTGTGACGCCTTGGGAGATCGGTTGAGCTCGATTCTTGGGCTAAGTCTGAACTACAACTCGCTCAATTCCCGTATCCGCCCGACACGCGGCCGGACGCTTTCGCTTACCGGTGAATTCGCTGGGCTTGGTGGTAACGTAAGGTACGCTCGCTTCCGGGGGCGTGCACAGCAATTCTGGAATGTTGCGAATTCCGGCTTTATTTTCTCTCTGTCTGCAGAAGGTGGGACGATTATTCCGCTCCGCGACCGTCCCGGTGAGGGAGTAGATGACATTCTGCTTACTGACCGGTTCTTCCTTGGCGAACCACAATTTCGTGGGTTTGACATTCGTGGTGTTGGTCCGCGTATCTTGACCCAGCAATTGATCGTCGACCCTTTGACCAACGAGATCACCGCAGTAACTGATCGTCAGCAAGTCCGCGATGATGCTATCGGTGGCCGCAACTTCTATCTCGCTCGAGCTGAACTAGAAATTCCGCTAGGCACGGGCGCGAGAGAGCTGGGTCTTAGGCCATCGATTTGGGCGGATATTGGGGCACTCTGGGCAGTTGACCAACCGTTGCTCACAGTGGTTGAGCCAGTGTTTGCAGATATTGATAATCCAGGCCAAACCACAACGAATCCTTTTGCAGCTGACGGATCTCTCAACCCTGTTGTCAGCAGTGGCTTTCAAGAAGTTTTCCTCGGAAACTCTCCCAGCCCCCGTATCACCGCCGGTATCGGCGTTAACTGGAACTCGCCATTCGGGCCGTTCCGTATCGATTTTGCCCAGACCATTCGTAAGGTCGAGGGCGATGACGATAAAACTTTCACGTTCAACGTAGGAACACAGTTCTGATGAATAAACTTACCAAATCGCTCGCAATCGCGGGCCTCGCTCTATCTGCAACGATTGCGGCGCCCTCTGCTGCTCAAGTCGAAGGTAAAGTTGGTACAGCCAGCATATCCCGGGCAATTCAGGGCACGACCGCTCTTCAAACCGCTTATGGGCAGGTCAACCAGACTTACACTGCGCAAATTCAGACTGCACAGACCAAGCAGGGTGAGCTTTCCGAATTGCTCAAACCATTCGATACAGACGGCAATGGTGAAATCAACGAAACGGAAAGCGCTGCTTTGCAGGCTGCGCCAAATTTCGCTCAAATTCAGACACTTCAGCGTGAGATTGCTTCGATCAACGATCAAGTGACTGCAGCTCGTGTCTATGCGGTTGAGCAAGTCCTCGTCCAGTATCCGACTGCTCTTCAGGAAGTGGCGACACAAAACCAGATCCAGATGATCGTAGACCCTGCAAGCCTGCAATATGCAGTTGAAGGTGCCGATGTGACGCCGCTTGTTACCACGGCTCTGAACGCGAAGGTCCCGACTGTCGGGATTGTGCCGCCAAATGGTTGGCGCCCTGGTCCAAACACGGTCCAGATTTTCCAAGAAATTCAACGCCGTGCCTTGCTTCAACAAATCCGTGAACAGCAGGCACAGCAGCAGCAAGCGCAGCAAAACGGTTCGCAGGCTCCTTCAGGCCGATAACAATTTGCGATCAGGTATTAGGGGCACAGCATGAGCGAGACCGAACAGGGCAGCGCTACGGGAGAGATCGTAGATTACGACATCCACAAGGTCCTGAAGGCGTTACCGCATCGTTATCCATTGCTTCTTGTTGACCGGGTTCGCCGTATCGAAATTGGTCAACGGATCCATGCGGTGAAAGCTGTCAGCATAAATGAGGAGTTTTTTCAGGGCCATTTCCCTGGCTCTCCGATTATGCCTGGTGTGTTGCAAATCGAAGCGCTCGCTCAAGCCGCTGCCATTCTTGGAATTGAAACACTAGGATTGGCTGGTACGGGTAAGCTTGTGATTTTTATGGGTATTGATGGAGCCAAATTCCGTGCTCCGGTCACACCGGGTTGTTTGCTTGATCTGGAAGTGGAGTTTCTTCAGCAACGCCGAACAATTTATAAATTCAAGGGCAAAGCCAGCGTTGAAGGCAAAACGACCTGCGAAACAGAATTCACCGCTATGATCGCTGATCCGCCCGGGGATTAAGCTTGCAATTCGATCGCGGCACGTTATGTGCCGCGCTTCTCAATTCAACAGCGTATCCGGTCGGAACCGGTGAGAGCTACGAAGGATAAAGACAATGAAAGCTGAAGGTCATCCCAACTATCATATGATCACGGTCAAGATGACCGATGGAACAGAGTTTCAGACACGCTCTACTTGGGGCAGTGAAGGCGACGTTTTGGCGCTCGATATTGATCCGACTAGCCACCCTGCTTGGACTGGTGGCCAGAAGCAAATCCAAGAAGGCGGCCGCGTGGCTGCGTTCAACAAGCGTTTCGGCGGGCTTTCGCTCAAGAAATAAACGCCATCCCTCTTGGGATTGTGACAAAAAACGATAGCGCGTCGGGTAATTCCCGGCGCGCTGCTTTCGTTATCTGCAATTCCAAAACCTTACGACAGATCGACCCTTTTTTGACGTTGTCGCCGAGTTCTGGGCTTTGAAACACGTGCTTACGGCCGGGAAGGCGCAGTAGAACTTCCGATTGGTTTCGAGCGCGCAGCGCACTATGCTTTTGTTGATGAATGCATGGATTTTTCTCGGTTTTGCGATCGCGCTTGAAGTGTGTGGGACAGTGTGTCTGAAATTATCTGATGGCTTTGAGAAATGGACTGGGGAGTGGCCTCAATTGCGTTCTATTCGGCATGCTTTTGGGTCTTGGCACCAGCAATGAAAGTGCTGCCTGTTGGGGTTGTCTATGCAATCTGGTCGGGCGTTGGGATTGCCGCAGTTAGCCTGATCGGTATCTTCGCCTTCGATGATCGGCTAAGCGCGCTGCAATATGTATTTATCGCTATGATCCTTACAGGTGCAGTGGGGCTCAATCTCTCGTTGCAGCGGGCATTATGATTTTTAGCCTATACCCGATCCAACGGTATATGACGGCCATCCGGCGGTTCGATATCAATCCTATCGCCTGGCCTGATTGTGCCGCCTTTGAGCGCCACGCACATTATGCCAGCTTTGCGAATAATCCGCTCTCTTGTCCGCAGGGCTAAGTGTTTAAGAAGCCCAGGCTTAAAATTATTGATTTGGCCGCTGGGGTTTCGCAGGCCTGTTACACTTAATACCACATCCGGTCCGATGCGCAAAAGCGTATCTCGTCCAAGATCAAGCAATTGAACTCCGCGCGTCGTGATGTTTTCGCCGAGGTCACCTGGGCGAATATTGAAGCCTTTCTTGCCCAACTCATCGAACAATTCGCTATGGATCAAATGAATCTGTCGCAGATTAGGAGCATTCGGATTGGCTCTTACCCGGCTGATATGCTGGATTTTCTCGCCCGAATGTCCGTCGCCGCGAACACCTATGCCCGCAAGAACTCCGATTTCGCGGGCAAGCGGTTTTGAGAATCGATGAAAGGTGTCGCGATTGACAGCGACAACATGCCCGCTCAAAGCGGGTGCACCTGATGCTTCTGTTGCCATGAATGATCCCACACCCGACGACAGTTCTTGGGAATAAGCTGCGCTTGTTGAGACGCAAATACAAGTGCAATTGGCGCAACCTTGGGTGAATGCCATGTAGAATATACCTCGCAAGCCTCATCCAGCCCCAGCCGCAAGGCCGTTCAGCGCATATGGCAGCCTCTGCGAGGCAGGGAAGATGGGTTGTGCGGCACCAGGATTGCAGATTTCGCTTTTTCGCAAAATTCATCACCATTTTGATCAGCAATGCTGGAGCGGCGCGTATCTCTCGCGATCAAAGCGGTCAGTTTTTCGCACTTGCCATCGGGTATGAAGTTTCAAATCTGATAGATTTCCGCCTGAGCACTGTGGATGCGCTGAACTCCTGCTTGGTTGCTCAGATACTCAGCGACAGAATCGACAAATTTTTCCATTTCGGTATTTTGAAAAGCGCATTTTTGCGAAACGAGTGCCGTGCGATGAGTAGCGCACTATCCGCTTGTGAAATAATCTTTCGTTCAGGCGGTTTCCACGCAGTTTTCACTTTCCTTAAAAAGCGCTTTGTGCAACAGGCTCGCCTCCTGTCTTGCCGTACTTGACCGATGGATTGCGACGCGTAACAGGCACGAATAGTGCACGTTTGGCATTCCAAGGGATAGTCTTCGTAGCAGGACATGTGGCGATCGTAGTTCAGTTGGTTAGAACGCCGGCTTGTGATGCCGGAGGTCGCGGGTTCGAGTCCCGTCGATCGCCCCACTTTCCTGATATTGAGATTGCAAAAACTCCCTTGGCCGTCACGCGCTAGACTGAGTGCGCTGGAAAAAGGATGTATGCGAATGACCGCTTTCTGGACTGAGCCTGATTTTGACGATCACGAAATAGTGCACTTTGTGCGCGATGCGAAGGCGGGTCTGACAGCAATTATTGCGGTGCATTCATCACACCTTGGCCCTGGTGCAGGGGGCACGCGGTTTTGGCATTACCCCAATCCCAAAGACGGCCTGCGCGACGCTTTGCGTCTGTCGCGCGGGATGACCTATAAAAACGCGATGGCTGGCCTACCGATGGGTGGCGGCAAAGCTGTGATTCTGGCGGATGAAGCACGAACCAAGACACCAGAAATGCTTGCTGCATTCGGGGATGCTGTCGAAGCGCTTGGCGGACGGTACGTGACAGCCGAAGATGTGGGCATATCGGAAGCAGACATGGTGACTGTTGCGAAACGGACGCAGCACGTTTCCGGCCTGCCAGCCGAAGGAGAGGATGCGGCGGGCGGCGATCCGGGCCCATTCACCGCGCATGGCATTTACCTTGGGATCAAGGCGGCCGTTCGTCACAAGCTTGGCAAAGAAAGCATGGCAGGCGTTCACGTCGCAGTGCAGGGCACTGGTAGTGTCGGCGGAGGTGTTGCGAGATTGCTTGCTGCTGATGGGGCAAAGCTAACTCTGGCCGACATCCGTCAAGAAAGCGCAGCGCGGCTTGCCAAGGAACTCGGCGCGGAAACGGTCGCGCCCGATGATCTTTTGTCGATGCCTTGCGATGTGCTCAGCCCCAATGCGCTTGGCGCGATTTTCGATGATGACACCATTCCCGAATTGCAGGCCGGCATTGTCGCTGGCGGCGCGAATAATCAGCTGGCGCGATCAGGCCACGGCACGAAGATGTTTGAGCGCGGCATCCTTTATGCGCCCGATTATGTCCTCAATGCAGGTGGTATCGTTTCCGTCGCTTCTGAATATCTTGCGCGTCGCGATGGCACGATTTGTGGGCGGTCAGATGTACTTGATCGCATCGGCCAAATCCCGACGCGGCTGGAAGAAATTTGGCACGAAAGCGAAGCGTCCAAGACCTCGCCTGATTTGGTAGCAGACCGGATGGCGCAGGCGCTGATCGGGCGCGGGTAAGTGTTCATGGGCTGTCTTGGCCCGTTTGCACTCGCTTTTGCGTCTTTTGCGCGTGTCAACCCCTTGGCTCAGTCGGGCACACACACTATGCCCAAGCGTTAAAGAGCCGACATGCATATTTACGCAAATCCGAAGCGCTTTTTGACGCTTGCCAAATGGCTGATGCCGCTGTTCCTCTGGAGCGGACTGGTACTGTCTGGCGGCGCGATTTTTTGGGGTTTGTTGATGGCCCCAGCTGAGGTCTTGCAAGGTGAAAGTGTGCGCATTCTGTTCATCCATGTACCAGCTGCGTGGCTGGCTATGGGCGGATGGGTAGGAATCGCAATTTCAAGTGCAATGCTGCTGATTTGGAAGCACCCTTTAGCAGCGATTGCCGCGCGCGCAATTGCTGTGCCGGGAATGGTATTTTGTACGATCTGTCTTGCCACAGGCTCCATTTGGGGGCGGCCGACGTGGGGCACCTGGTGGGAATGGGACGGCAGGTTGACGAGTATGCTGGTACTGCTTTTCCTTTATGCTGGCTATATCGCCTTGTCGCAGGCGACGGCGCGTTCGGGCGGCTCTGATAAGATCGCGGCGATTTTTGGCCTTTTGGGAGCAATCAACATCCCGATCATCAACCGCTCAGTCGTTTGGTGGAATTCGCTCCATCAACCACCAAGCATTACCGCTGGGAAAAGCGCGATGACAGCGGAATACCTCATTCCCCTTTTAGTTGCGGTGATCGGGTTTTCTCTTTTGTTTGGTGCGGTCGTGCTGATGAGGATGCGGGCTCTCATTGCCGAGCAACAGGTCGAGGCCCGCCTGCGCCGCCTCGCGCTAAATGATGAACCTGCGGTTCAGCCAAGCACCCGTATGGAGACCGCCTGATGCGCGAGAGTCTGGATCATTGGCCCTATGTGATCGGCGCATATGGCATAGGGGTTGGCGCCATCATCTTGCTGATTTTTTTCAGCTGGCTAGCGATGAAACGCGCCGAAAAGCGCCGTGATGAGGTGAAACGGCGATGAGCCAAGCAAAAGCACCGATGAAAGCAAAGCATCAGAGGATGGTGCTTGTTGCTTTGGCTGTGCTGGCTATAGTTGGAGCGGGTTTCCTTGCTGCATGGGCTTTACCCAATCAGGCCAATTTCTTTTACCTGCCCGAACAAATGGTCGAAAACCCACCCGAAGTCGGCCGTGCTGTGCGCCTTGGCGGGATGGTGGTACCCGAAACGCTGACTCAGCTTGATGACGGCGTGACTGTGGAATTCAAAGTTTCCGGCAACACTGCGGATTTTGTGCAAGTGCGCTATAGAGGCATTTTGCCAGATCTCTTTGTCGAGGGATCAGGCGTTGTAGCCGAAGGGTCATTGGTGGATGACGGCGTGTTTGTCGCGACCAATCTGCTTGCCAAGCACGATGAGAATTATGTGCCCAAAGAGCTCGAAGGGCTTGAGCAGCATGAGGCTGCCGATACCGTTGCCGATTCTACAATTGGTCTCGATTAGGGCGGGCACGATCAGGCTATGATCCCAGAAATTGGCCTTGCAGCCTTGTGGCTCGCCGCAGCGCTTTCCGTGCTGCAAATGGTGGCGGGCGCGCTCAGCATTAAGGAAGCGCCAGTGGGAGAGGTCTCTTCCTTAGCTCTGTATGCAAGGCCTGCAGCCGTAGTGCAGGCGCTCTTGGCCACTTTGGCGTTTGCGGCCTTGCTTTATGCTTTTGCTGTGACGGATTTGTCTGTAAAACTCGTCGCCGCCAATTCCCATTCGGCCAAGCCATTCCTCTATAAAATTACCGGTACGTGGGGCAATCACGAGGGATCAATGCTCTTGTGGGTAACGGTACTGGCGCTTTCTGGCGGTTTGCTTGGCGGGTTGGAGCGGCGTTTGCCAGAGCGGACCATGCAGGCCTCGCTCGCGGTTCAAGGTTTTGTGGCACTGGGGTTTTATGCATTCCTGATCGCATCCTCCAATCCATTCGAACGTCTGCCTGTCCCCGCCGCTGAAGGGATTGGGCTCAACCCACTCTTGCAAGATATCGGACTCGCGCTTCATCCACCTACACTCTACTTTGGCTATGTCGGACTATCGGTTGCGTTCAGCCTAGCGATGGGCGCGCTTATCACCCGGCAAGTCACGCCGGAATTTGCGCGCGTTATGCGGCCATGGGTGATCGGTGCATGGGTGTTTTTGACGCTGGGCATAACGGCGGGTTCTTATTGGGCGTATTATGAGCTTGGCTGGGGAGGCTGGTGGTTCTGGGACCCGGTCGAAAATTCATCGCTCATGCCTTGGCTCGCGGCAACTGCCTTGATGCATTCAGTCAGCGTTCTTGCGGCGCGAGATGCGCTCCGGACATGGACGATTATGCTCGGCGTTCTTGCGTTTTCGATGTCGATGCTAGGCACATTTCTTGTGCGTTCAGGCGTGCTCACCAGCGTCCATGCATTTGCAGTGGATCCGGAACGGGGCGCCTTCATGCTTGTTCTGCTGCTTATATATATTGGTGGAGCGCTTGCGATCTTCGCAGCTAGAGCTGGCGCCGTTGCGGAGGGCAAGACCTTTGCAGTAACCAGCCGGGAGGGCGCACTCGTTTTCAACAACGTAATGTTGACTGCGATCCTTGCAATTGTGTTGCTGGGGACGCTTTACCCGCTTTTGACCGAGGCGTTTGACGTGCGTGTTTCCGTCGGCCCGCCATACTTCAATCCAGCCTCAGCCATGTTCGCTATCCCAATGTTTCTAGTAATGGCGGTTGGGCCCCTGCTGCGTTGGAAGCAGGATAAAGCAGGACGGATCAACAAAGAACTTGCCGCTCTCGTCGCCACTCTTGTTGTGGTTGCGGTTTGGGTCGGCTTGCTCGCAGAAATCAGCGTTCTTGCCCTTTTGGGCCTCGCTTTTGCAGCCGTATTGGCAGTCGCCGCCTTCCTCCCTCTATGGGGTAGAAAACTGTCGCGGGTGCCGACGGCGACTTGGGGTATGGTTCTTGCGCATTTCGGTGTCGCGATTGCCTTGTTCGGAATGGCCTCGGAAAGCGCCTTTACCGAGGAAAAACTCGCTGCGGTTAGCACGGGTGAAACAACGCAAGTCGGCAATTGGAACGTAACATTGAGCAGTGTCGACGCAATCGCAGGACCAAACTGGACAGCGATGCAAGCCCGCCTATCTGTAGCACGCGGTAAGGGCACTCCAACTCTCCTCAATCCTCAATCACGCAATTTTTGGTCCCCTGTGCAGACTACCAGCGAAAGCGCGCTTCTTACGACATGGGACGGGCAGCTTTACACGACGATCGGGCAAAGCGTTGGCGTGGATGATAATGGCAAGGAACGCTGGCAGCTGCGCATCTGGTGGAAACCGTTTGTGACTTTCATCTGGTATGGCGGATTGCTGATCGGGCTTGGCGGATTGCTGGCCATGGTCGGGCGAATTCGTGATGATCTTCGCCGCCGCCACGGTATTCGGCGCCGCGAAGAAGAAGCGGCTGATTTAGCAGCCTTGGACACTTTATCTGATGTCGCAGTGCCGGAGCCTGCTGAATGAATCGCCTCCTCTATTTTATCCCTTTAGGGTTGTTCGCGTTCATCGCTGGGTTGGGAGGGCACATGCTCACACAATCAAAGGATGATGCAATCCCCAGTCAAATGGTGGCAAAGCCTTTACCTGAATTTGATTTACCGCCGGCGACCGACGGCGTGGAAGGTTTGACACAAGCAGACTTTATCGGGGGGGAACCTAAGCTGCTCAACCTATGGGCAAGCTGGTGCCCGCCCTGCATCGCCGAAGCGCCACAATTGGAGGCGCTTAAAGAAGCGGGCGCACCGATTTATGGTATAGCGATGCGAGACACTCCAGAGGATGTCGCCGACTTCCTTGCCAATTACGGCAATCCCTACAGAGCGATTGGCCATGACAAAATTTCTGCAATCCAGTTTGAACTTGGATCATCAGGCTTGCCTGAAACTTTCGTGATCGATGGGAAAGGTGTGATCCGGTATCAACATATTGGCGATATTCGCGAAGAACACGTGCCGATGCTGCTTGATATGCTGGAGAAGGCTAAGTGATCCGTCCTTTGCTTGTTGCTGTGCTCGCATTGATTGCTGCCCCCCTGTCCGCGCAGGACAAGTCACTGCCCGCGCCATATGCGAATGTTCAATTGGAAGATGCAGCGCTGGAGGCTCAAGCCACCGACTTGATGCACACATTGCGCTGTCTCACTTGCCAATCTCAGTCTATTGCAGATAGCGACGCGCCCATTGCTGGAGATATGCGGCATCAAGTACGCGTACGCTTGAAAGCTGGCCAATCACCCGAAGAAGTGCGGAGCTGGTTGGTTGATCGCTATGGAGATTACGTCACATACACCCCGCAAATTGGCCGCACGACATGGCCGCTATTCGCTGTACCCGTGGTTGTCCTTGTGCTGGTTTTACTTGTGTTTTTTCGTCGTCTCCGGGGACGTAAGGCGCAGGCGGGATCGGGCCAATGACCGGTTGGTTATCCGTAATTGCTTTGGCAATCGTGACCTTTTCAATAGCTGCCTTTGTATTGAAGCTTCCTCGGCAAAGTTGGACGCTGTTTGCTGCGGTGCTTTCTGTTGGCCTTGCAGGATATGCATGGCAAGGCGTGCCTGAACAGCCATCAAGTCCAAAGAAGGCGCAAGTCGACAAATCCCAATCTGGAGATGCGATGATCGAGGCGCGCAAGCAATTGTTTGACAGCGCGCAATTGAAGCCTGCGTATCTTGTCACATCGGATGCATTTGCACGGCAGGGCCAGTTCGATAATGCTGCAAACCTGCTTCGCATCGGATTGCAAGATAATCCCAATCACCTCGAAGGTTGGCTTGCACTCGCCATGGCGCTTACTGGCCATGCGGACGGCGTTGTCACTCCGCCCGCGCTTTATGCCTATGGCCGTGCGCGAGCGATTGATCCTATCAATCCGGGTGCAGATTTTTTTCTCGGCATTTCTTACATGCAAACAGGACAAATCAGGAATGCACGCGGTGTATGGGGCGAATTGCTGTCGCGCTCACCTGAAGATGCTCCGTGGCGGCCGGAGCTTGAACAGCGGGTCGAGGCTCTCGATCAAATGATTGCCAACGCTCCCATGCTGCAACAACGTGGACAATAGGCGGCGCACAGTGTTGCGAGCCGGGATAACCGGTGCTAGGCGCGCCCCCCTTCGGGATACAGTGCCCGCACATGGGAGTTTCGCATAAAATGAGCGAGACATCAGCACCAGCACACCAGCCTCCTGCGGGGGGTAAAGGGCACAGTGCGTCGAAAGGCGCGCTGGCAGTCGGTGCAATCGGTATCGTCTTTGGGGATATCGGGACGAGTCCGCTTTACGCATTCCGTGAAACATTTGCCGGCACTGCCAATATCGCCATCGACCGGATGCATGTATTGGGCGTTGTCAGCCTTATCTTCTGGTCGATGCTGCTGGTCGTTGCGATCCAGTATGTTACCATTCTGATGCGTGCCGACAACAAGGGGCAGGGCGGCAGCCTTGCTCTGGTTGCGCTGCTGTCCCGGCATATGGGCAAATCAAGCTACGGTTGGCTGGTTGTGCTGCTAGGGGTCTTTGCGACATCGCTATTCTATGGCGACAGCATGATTACGCCTGCAATTTCAGTGTTGTCCGCGGTTGAAGGATTGACCGTGGTTGATCCAGGTTTTGAGCGCTTCGTCATCCCAATTGCCCTTGGTTTGCTTGTCTTCCTGTTTATCTTGCAAAAGCGCGGCACAGCTAAAGTGGGGGCATTGTTTGCGCCTGTGATGATCGTCTATTTTACGGTGATCGCAGCGCTTGGCGGATGGCAGATTATCCAGAATCCTGATATCTTATGGGCGCTAAACCCTTACTATGCCTTCCTGTTCTTCGCCACCGATGGTGTGGTGGCCTTCCTTGCATTGGGCGCAGTGGTGCTGGCAGTCACTGGCAGCGAGGCACTGTATTCTGACATGGGCCATTTTGGCCGCGGTCCGATGCGGCTTTCCTGGTTCGGCTTTGTGATGCCTTGCCTGCTTTTGAATTATTTCGGGCAGGGCGCGATGATTGCGGGTCTTCCAGCAGAACAAGCTGCTGAAGTAGTGAAAAACCCGTTTTTCCTTCTGGCAAGCGAAGAATGGCGTCTGCCGCTTGTTTTCCTTGCCACAGTGGCGACATTCATAGCGAGCCAGGCTGTGATCTCTGGCGCGTTCTCGATCACTCACCAAGCCGTTCAGATGGGTTTCATGCCGCGTCTCAACATCCTGCACACTTCGGAGACCGAAGGCGGCCAGATTTACATTCCCTTTGTCAATTGGGCGCTGATGGTGGCGGTGATCATTCTGGTGCTGACCTTCCAGAACTCGTCCAATCTTGCGAGCGCATATGGCATCGCAGTGACCGGCGCGGTAACAATTGATACGCTTTTGATGGCGGTGCTCCTTGTGACGGTCTGGAAGTGGAAATGGTGGTATGCAGCACCTGTCGTGTTGCTGTTCCTGATTGTCGATGGGGCTTACTTTGCTGCGAACCTCACGAAGGTTCCGCAAGGCGGCTGGTTCCCGCTGGTTGTCGGTCTTATTGCGTTCACACTTTTAACGACATGGTCACGAGGGCGAAAGCTGATGCGGGCCAATATGTCGGAACACGCTTTGCCAATCGAGATATTTGCAAAGTCCGCCAAGAACTCAGCATTAAGGGTGCCAGGGACAGCGATTTTCATGGCTAGCCAGAATTCTGGCGTTCCTTCTGCTCTGCTTCACAATATCAAGCACAACAAGGTGCTGCACGAGCGCGTCGTGATCCTCACCGTCAACATTCAGGACGTGCCCTATGTCGATCTGGATAAGCGTTGCGAATACACAGATATGGGTGATGGCTTCTATCGTGCGGTGCTCCATTATGGCTTTATGGAAGAGACCGACGTACCGAAGGGCCTCGAAGGGATGGGGCTCTATTGTGGCGGGCATTTTGACATGATGCACACCAGCTTCTTCCTATCACGCCAAACTTTGTTGGCATCAGACAAACCAGGTATGCCGATCTGGCGAGAGAAGATCTTCGCATGGATGCTGCGTAATGCAGCGAGCGCGATGGACTTTTTCAAACTTCCGACAAACCGAGTCGTTGAATTGGGCAGTCAAGTCGAAATCTGATCTCGATTTAGAGTCATTCACAGCTTTATTTTGCAAGACTGCGATGAATGGAGTGGCAATGGCGGCTCCATACAATCCCGAGTACCCTTAGGCTGTGTTAAAACTTGATTCATCGAAAGCATCCGGATCGGAGTAACTTTTGGGCAAGGGGATGCCCCAAAGTGGTCTTTTCCACATTGGCTGCTTTCGCAAACAGAATGTTACATGGTAGTTGATTGCATCTAGGCAGAACCACGAAGTAATCAAAACACAACTTCAAGAAGGGGCGAATCATGACAGCACGTCGCGTTTACACCTCCAATCACCGTGAAAAGCGGTTTGGGCACAACGGATATCTCGATTTCGGCAGCAGCCGGAGCGTCGACAATCAGGAAAAGGTATTACAGGCCGTTATGGCCGAGCGCGCCCGTCGCGACCTATACCTGAACTGCGAATTGGCTGGCACTGCTTGGGAATACCACGCCGCTTAAGCTCTGCAATTCGCCCCTGGCTTGACTGGGGAAAATGATAAATGGCGACAAATGCTCACTTGAGCGTTTGTCGTCTTTGTTTTGCTTGTAGCTAAGCCGACTTTTCTTCGTCGACACTTTAGCTTTCAGTGTCATCGCCACCGACATCCAATCCGTGCTTCAACAGCATCGGAATTTGCGTGAAGGTAAAGAGGAATGAAACGGGTAGAAAAACCCATAGCTTTGCCCAAAGCCAGCCTTCGAATGTGAGAAACGCACGCAATCCTTCGTTCAAGCCAGCTAGCAAAAGGAAAAAGACACCCCAATTGCGCGACAGTTTGAGCCAACCTTCGTTGGACAGACCTTCAAACGCCGCTTCGAGCAGGATTTTGAGAAGTGGTCGGCCCATCGCGAAGCCTACGAGCAAAGCAATGCCAAACACGGTGTAGATGATCGTGGGCTTTAGCTGAACGAAGACAGGGTCTCCGAAAAGGATGGTCAAGCCACCAAAGCCCACTATCAGTGCGGTCGAAAACCATAGCATTGGCGAAATCTTACCAAGCAAAGTCCGGCTGCTGATAAGCGCAATGACAGCGGCCACCATAAAGGCTCCTGTGCCGTAAATGATCGCAGTCAATTCGCCCGCTGGGTTCGGATCTTCGGGCGCATTCCAGCGATAGACAGCGAGGAAAACCAGGAGTGGACCATAATCGATGACCACATTGAGCCAGCCTGATGCGGGTTTCTTGTCTTGCGTGCTCTCGATTTTTGCCATTACGCCACTCCCGCGATGACGCGCGCCACCAGATCGGGGTCAAACGGACGCAGGTCTTCCATTTTCTCGCCAACTCCGATGGCATGGATTGGCAGGCCATATTGCTCTGCCGCGGCAACCAGAACCCCGCCGCGTGCTGTTCCATCCAGTTTTGTCATGATGAGGCCGGTGACGCCGGCTACTTCTTTGAATACGTCTATCTGCGACAACGCGTTTTGCCCGTTGGTCGCATCAAGCACTAGCACCACGTCATGGGGAGCTGCTTCATTGAGACGACCAAGAACGCGGCGGATCTTGGCAAGCTCATCCATCAGCTCAGCTTTATTTTGAAGCCGCCCTGCTGTGTCCACGATCAGCGCGTCAATGCCGGTATCGGTAGCCTGCTTCACAGCATCAAACACAATGGAAGCTGGGTCTCCCCCCTCCGGACCTTTGACGATATCGACGCCTGCTCGATCTGCCCAAGTGGCCAACTGGCCGATAGCAGCGGCTCGGAAAGTATCGCCCGCTGCTAGCAGAACGCCATAATCATCCTCCATGAACAGGTGTGCGAGTTTGGCGATGGTTGTCGTCTTGCCTGATCCGTTGACGCCGATGACGAGGATCACCTGAGGGCGAGGAAAGGCCGTAACTTCGAGAGGCTTTGCCACAGGCCTCAAGATTTCCGCGATTTCCTCAGCGACTGCCTCTTTCAATTCCTGCTCGGTGATGATCGCGCCAAATTGCTTTTCGGCCAATTTCACTCGGATGCGGCCAGCAGCTGCCGGACCAAGGTCTGAAATTATCAACGCATCTTCGATATCGTCGAGTTCAGCATCGGACAGCTTGCCGCCGCCAGCAAGGCCGGAAAGGTTTTCACCGAGGCGTTCGGATGTTTTGCGAAAGCCCCCAAGCACGCGGTCGCTCCATCCAGATGGTGCATCGCTCATTTGAGCAAGCCTCCCTCGAGGTGTTTTGGGGTGACGCTCATGATGGAGCCTGCTGGCGTGTTCTCAGGTAGAGCGATCCTTGCATAATCGGGCGCATAGCCTGTGCCGTCGCGTTCGGCGAGGACACTTTGCGCTTTGCCCACATGGGCTTTGAGCCAGTCCTCACGAATTTTGGCCACTTCGGCGCGTAATTCAGCTGCCCGTGATTTAATAAGGGCGCGGTCCAATTGCGGCATCCTAGCAGCGGGTGTGCCGGGGCGAGGGGAGAAGGGGAAGATGTGGGCGTGGACGAGATCGAGTTTTCGAATGATTGAGAGGTTTTCGGCGTGATGGGCTGCGTTTTCGGTCGGGAAACCTGCCATCAGGTCCGCTCCCACGGCGATATCAGCGCGACGGGCTTTCAAGCGTTCCACCAGCGCAATGGCATCGCCCCTCAAATGGCGGCGTTTCATGCGTTTGAGGATCAGGTCTGCGCCGTGTTGAAGCGAAAGGTGGATATGCGGCATAATCCGGGTCTCTGATGCGATCATATCTTCAAGCAGCGGGTCCACTTCGATGCCGTCCATTGAAGATAGGCGAAGACGCTTTAGTTGATCAAACCCATCCAGTATGGTGCGAACGAGATCGCCCAGTCTGGGGGTGTTGGAAATATCGTTTCCCCAACTGGTAAGATCGACACCCGTGAGCACAATTTCCTTAGCGCCCAATTCAAGGTGCTGTTCCACCTCGGCCAGCACATTGGCAATTGCGAGCGAGCGGCTCACTCCGCGCCCTTGAGGGATCACACAGAACGTACAGGCATGATCGCAGCCATTTTGCACGGCGATAAAAGCGCGTGTTTTGGTCGGAGCCAGCGGAGCTTTCTCGGCCGGAATATTGAAACTGCGCGGGTCCAGTTTTGCCGCATTGGGAACAAGGCCATCGACCTCTTCCATCGCGCCTAACGCATCGCGTTCAATATCGGCGGCGCAGCCTGTTACAATCAGCCGCGCATTGGGGCGCTCGCGGCGGGCCTTTCGGATCGCCTGGCGCGTTTGGCGCACCGCTTCGGAAGTCACCGCACACGAATTGACAACGACCACATCTTTTGTCTGAGCAAGCATTGCGCGCATGCGTTCGGCTTCAGCGATGTTCAATCGGCAGCCCAGATTGATGACTTCCGATTGGCTGGGCGAACGGGAAGGCGCGGTCATGTGTAATCTTCCCATTCAAAGTCGCCGCGAAATGCCTCATCTGCAGGCCCCGTCATCAGAATCGAGCCGCCTTGTTGCCACTCGATTACCAGATCGCCGCCGGGAAGGCTTACCGTTACCGGGCTTTGCACCAATCCCCTGCGGATCGCCGCGACGCCTGTTGCACAAGCGCCTGTCCCGCAAGCGCGCGTCAGGCCAGCGCCGCGTTCCCAGACAAACAGCGTCACGCGGCTATCGCCCGCAATGCTTGCCACATTTACGTTTACGCCTTCGGGAAATACCGGATCGTTCTCAATCATAGGACCGATTGCGCCCAGATCGACGGCATCTGCATTTTCTACGAAAAACACCGCATGCGGATTACCGACATTCACCGCCATTGGAGCATCGAGCGTATCTTCGCCCTCATTCCAGCCCAACGGCATCGCGGACGTGTCCATCGCATAGCCAAGCGGGATCGCGTCCCAATCAAACCGCGGCGCACCCATATCGACGCTTGCGCCGCCGTGAGTTGGTGAAACAGTTATAACGCCGCCAGCGGTTTCAACCTGCGCAGCCTTACCATGAAGCAAGGCGATCGCGCGCGAGGCATTGCCGCATGCCTCCACTTCGCCGCCATCGGCATTGAAAATGCGCATCCGCAAATCAGCGCAATTGCTGTTTTCAAGAACAATAACTTGGTCGCAGCCAACACCCTCGCGCCTGTCAGCGAGCGCGCGAGCAGCTTTGGCAGTCATGGCAGGCAAATCATCCTTGCGCCGATCCAGCACAACGAAATCATTGCCCAGCCCGTGCATTTTGATGAAAGGGACGCGCATTGTTGGAAGATGCGCATTTATGCACCACAAGGCCCTGCGTCCAGTGCTGCGCGCTATCTTGGAAATTTTGGTGTCGAAATTTTGGCGTCGAAATTATTGGCTCGCAGTGCGCTGCCAATCAGATTGATGTTCAGTTAGTACCGGTTCAGCATCTTTCCTTGCAGCGCGCAGGTCATCCTTGGAATCCAGAAGCTGGCCCGTTGCGATTAAGCGTTTGCGAACATCGGCGCTGCATTCGGGTTTGCCGTAGAGATAGCCTTGGCCATTGAACCCGCCTTTTTGCTTTAACACTTCGACAGTCGCTTCGCTTTCAATACCCTCCGCAGTCAACGGCATTCCCAAGCCATTACCCAGTGCGATGATGGCATCGATAACGGTGGTGCTGCTTTCGGCATCGGTCAGGTCGCTGATAAAAGAGCGGTCAATCTTGAGCCTGTCGAACGGCAATGTCTGGAGTTGTTCAAGGCTAGCATAACCGGTGCCAAAATCATCCAGGCTGACGCGAATACCCTGATTGCGAAGGCTACTAATCATTGAACGGACCATCGAGATATTGTCGTGCAGACAGCTTTCTGTGATCTCGATTTCAAGACGACTGGCGGGAAAATCACATTCGAGCAGCGTCTTCAGCAACTTTTGCGCGAACCATGGGTCGCGCATCTGCATGGGTGAGATGTTGACCGAGATTGAGATCGCTGGATCCCATTCGCGTGCATCGGAAAAGGCTTTGCGCATTACGCAATCAGACAAATCGTTGATAAGGCCGATTTCTTCGGCGATCGGAATGAAGAGTTCTGGACTGACAAGCCCAAGATCGGGCGATTGCCAGCGTGCCAGCACTTCGAAACCGACCAATTTGCCGGTCTCCAGATCAACCTGCTGTTCGTAATAGGGTAGGAATTCGTCGCGCCCGATGCCTTCGCGAATACCAATTTCCAGCTGGTTGCGGAAGCGCAATTCGTTTTCCATCGAAGTTTCAAACCAACAAAAGCGGTTCTTCCCTTCCTTTTTTGCATGATACATCGCGATATCCGCGTGATGCATCAGCGCTCCTGGATCGCGATCCAGAGGGAATTGAGCATCGGTTTCCTGATCGCTTGCAACACCGATTGAAATGGTTGCGTGAAGCGTGATCTTTTCAAGTTTGAACGGAGTGGCGACCGTTTCAAACAAGCGAATAATCAAATCGTCAACCCGGTCTTGTTGTGATTTTTCAAACGGGACGACGAAAGCAAATTCGTCCCCGCCAAGCCGAGCTATTGGAGTCCCGGTGGGAAGCAGTCCGCGCAACCTGTCGGCCATCGATTCGAGCAATTGATCGCCGACTGTGTGGCCGTGCATATCATTGATCTGTTTGAAATTATCGACGTCGATCATCGCGTAGGCGATACCTTTGCCGTTTTCTGCCGCAGTGGTCATGGTGTCTTGCGTTGCGACAGCCATGCTGCGCCGGTTCAGGCAACCGGTTAGCGGGTCAGTATCAGAGAGTTTGCGTGCAAGGTCTTCGGCGATTTCGCGTTCACGAATTTCCATCGTGAGCTGGCCATAGCGGCGCCAGCCAAATATGACCAAAGCGATGTTGAGGAGTGTCGCGTTGACAAGCAACATATCAGGACGCTCGCCGCTTGCGAGCACTGCTTTGACAACACCCGGTAAAACTGATCCGCCTGTGCCGATAAAAAGTATAATTGCTGCTGTCGCAATACCCAAAGTCACGACATCGCGATGGGCGCTGTTCAGCCGATCAGTCTTTTGTTTGCTTGCCACCAAATGCTCTCATGCACGTTTTGAAAGTGCATCCCCGTGAAATTTGCCCTTCGTAACCTTCGGTGGCCTACGGACAGGCCATAAAGATTGGGTTAACTTCAAAAATCCCCTTACATCAGTTTACTTTTGATTGGCGGTGGTCTGACATGTCCTCTCGACGAGAACGCTCACACCGCCGCTTGCGGTGTTCAATTTGACAGGAGAGACTTCGTGGCGAAAGAACGCCCCAATTACTGGCTAATGAAATCAGAGCCCTTCAAATACAGCTGGGATGACCTGGTGGATGAAAAAGAGGGCGTCTGGGATGGGGTGCGCAACCACCTCGCGAAGAACAACCTACAAGCCATGAAAGTGGGTGATGAGGCGTTCTTTTATCATTCGCGCGAAGGCCTTGAGATTGTTGGCATCGCTGAAATCACGGTCGATGGCATTCTTGATCCCACCGATGAAACCGGCAAATGGGCGGCGGTAAAGATAAAACCAAAGCGCAAGTTTGACAATTTTGTGACGCTGAAACAGATCAAGGCAACGCCCGAGCTTGCTGATTGTGAGCTTGTGCGCCTGTCACGCCTTTCTGTTGCCAAGATTACGCCAAAGGAATGGGACATAATTTGCAAAATGGCCGAAGGTTAAGCGGCAGAGAGCTATGAGCGGGCGCGAAGTCCGCTCACACTCGCACCACTGGCGGCGAGCTGTTCTATATCGATTTTCATATGGATAAGGCGGATCCCTGTTTGGTCCTTCGCCTGCGATAGAGCGGCTTCAAATTCGGCAGTTGTCGAGGCGGTTGCAGTCAACGCACCGTAGGCGGCTCCCAAGGCTGCAAAATCAGGATTGGAAAGCTGTGTTGCTGACACGCGGGCAGGGTAATCGCGTTCCTGATGCATACGGATTGTGCCGTATGCGCTGTTATCGACCACCAGCACCATCAGATTGACGCCATATTGCGCGGCAGTGGCGAGTTCCTGACCGTTCATCATAAAGTCGCCATCGCCTGCAACCGCGACGACAGTGCGTGAGGGATAACGCAGTGCGGCAGCGATCGCGGCGGGCACGCCATATCCCATCGCACCTGATGTGGGCGCAAGCTGAGTGGGATGCCCGTCATACCGCCAATACCGGTGCCACCACCCGGCAAAATTGCCTGCACCATTGCAGATGATTGTATCTTTGGGGAGCGCCTCTCGCATGGCGGTGACGCAGGCTGCCATATCGAGCGCAGGTGGGTTCTTGCTTTGTTGGTAAGTGGCCCAGCCTAGCCATTCGCGATGCGCTTTGACGCCAGCATCAAAGGGGATGATCCCGGCATCTTCCCACAGGCTCGCAGCCTCGGCGAATTCATCCATGCAGCATGCCATAGCGAGATCGGCGGGGTAGACGCTGCCGAGCTCATTGGGATCGGGATGGACGTGGATAAGCTTTTGATCGCGTGTTCCAGGGGTTGGAACGGTGTAACCATCGGTGGTCGCCTCGCCCAATCGTGCACCGACCGCGAGGATGAGATCAGCGTCTTTGACGCGCTCCACCAGTTTGGGATTGGGGCCATAGCCCAGATTGCCGGCATAG
The DNA here is from genome assembly GCA_964352245.1 of uncultured Porphyrobacter sp. GTDB lineage: Bacteria > Pseudomonadota > Alphaproteobacteria > Sphingomonadales > Sphingomonadaceae > Erythrobacter. The sequence goes on along the minus strand of CAYGQX010000012.1, from coordinate 24,812 downwards.
ACGGGCGAGGAGGGCGCAATGGCGTCTTGTCGCCGGAATGCTGTGGCGACGGGCAGGCCGATTTTTTCTGCGAAGCTTTCAAAGTGATCGCGCGCTTTTGCGTTCCAGCCTGCGCCTCCAATGATCGCAATGGGGCTGGCCGCGTCAGACAGCATCGCGAACATCGCTTGCATGGCATCGGGGCATACGGCCTGCGTCGGGCGATTGACCGCGGGGCGAGGGGTGAGGCCAATTGGCACGGTATCACACAGCATATCTTCGGGCAAAGCCACCACAACGGGTCCCGGCCTTCCGGATATTGCGATTGAGAAAGCGCGGGCGATGTATTCGGGGATGCGAGCGGGATCATCGATCCGTGTTGCCCATTTCGAAATGGGCGCAAAGAAGGCGGGAAAATCGACTTCCTGAAATCCCTCGCGGTCTCTCATATTGCGGGCCACATCGCCGACAAACAGGATCATGGGCTGCGAATCCTGGTGCGCGACATGAACGCCAATGCTGGCATTGGTCGCGCCGGGGCCTCGGGTGACGAATGCGATGCCGGGCCTCAATGTTTCAGCAGCACTCATCGCGCCATCTGCGCATGCCATGAACGCAGCACCCCCTTCCTGACGCACGGTGACCGTGTCGATCCCGCTCGCATCATGCAGCGCATCAAGAACGGCAAGAAAGCTCTCTCCCGGCACAGTGAATATGCGGTCAGTGCCTTGTTCTGACAAACATTCGACCAGCAATTTTGCTGCGCTTTTTGTTGTGTTTCCGCTCATCAAAGCCGCACTCCCATTCTCTTTGCGCTCTATCGCGGGCCACATGGTCAATCAACGCGGTAAAAGGGCTAATATGGTTAAGCGCGCGACTAACTGTCCCGCCGTGCAACATGGGGATAAGCTGGTCTGGTCAATCGTTAAAAAAGTCTTAACGTGCTCCTCATGACTTACGCCAGCCTTACGCAAGTTCGCATCCGCCCCCAGCGCGATCCTGAGGGTAGTCTGATCCAAAACCCTAATGCCAAAACGCGTTTTTCCGATGGACGCCGCGCGCTTGTCCTGACCGATGACGCTGCCAGTCATCCCTATCGCGCTACCCTTCCTCCGCATGTGCGTGAGGATTTGCACGATATCCCGGCAGAAAGCTTGTGGCGCCTGACAAAGGATGACGTGCGCGGAGCAGCCACGACTTATGTCGCAGCAACTGCAGCCATCTTTGCGTTTATCATTTAGGCTATTTGGCCGCTAGAGGAGCGGTGGATTTGGCTTCTTTTTCGGCTTTGAACAGCAGGTAGCCCAGCCATGCTGATACCACTGTCATAGCGGCGGCCAACAGCAATTGATCGACCACCGGAATGCCCAGCGACGTAAGGCCAATTGCAAACACTGATCCAACCACCATCGACAGCGAATTGACGATGTTATTTGCCGCAATCGTGCGCGATGCAGCATCATGTTCACACCTGGTGGTCAGAAACGCATAAAGCGGGACCACAAAAAATCCGCCGGCCGTCGAAATGCCCAGCAGCATAAGCGAAAGCGGAATGGCAAGCGGTTCCATTATCCACGATTGCACCGGAAGCAATTCGCCCGCCGGATTGGGTGTCCAGGCTTTTGCAACAATGTAAAAGCCAAGGACAAACGCACCCATGACTACGACAGAGATGGGAGAGTATCGAGCAGACACTTCGCCTTTCAAAAGTGCGTTGATGCCCACTGAACCGATCGCGATACCGATCGAGAAAATCACCAGAAACAGGCTGGCAACCTCCTTGCTTGCAAGCAGCTGGTTCTTTGCAAGCGGTGGGAATTGGATGAACAGCACCGCGCCAATGGTCCAGAAAAAGCTGATCGCGACAATTGCCAGCCAAATTTCGCGATTGTGCATGGTGTCGCTGATCAATCGCCAGCTCATAACCGCCTGATCGCGGATCAAAACTTGCGGTGCGGTAATTGCGCGCATCACGGGGTTCATTGGCTTTTGCAGCCATGGTTCGATCACGGGAAAGTGCATCTCATAATCGCTTTGAGGGGGGGCATCAGGCACAAACCGAGACACGAAATAACCAATAAAGGACGTGATAATGACAAGCACCATCGCAACTTCAACAGATATAAATCCGGCAAGGATCGTGCCTGTCAGGATGGCGATATAGGTGCCCGCTTCCACCAATCCGGTTCCGGGCAGCACTTCGTCTTTTTCAAGGTGCTGGGGCAGGATCGCGTATTTGATCGGTCCAAGGAAAGTCGACTGGGCAGCGGCCAGAAACACCACAAACAACAAAAGCGGGATCGCAAATGTATGGACCGCAATACCTTGCCACGCGAGGAACAGGCCAAACGCACCAAGACTGGCCCATCCAATCTCACACAATTTGACCGTCCGGATGATCGCTGCTTTGTCGCGTGTATCGGCCAATTGTCCGGCAAGCGCGGACAGAATAACGAATGGTACGATGAAAATTACCGAAGCCAGTCCGCTAAACAGCGCTTCTTGCTTCTCGTCATTGTAAACCGAGTAAACGACGAACAGCACCAGCGCGGTCTTGAACAGATTATCGTTAAACGCATTAAAGAACTGCGTGACCATAAGCGGCAAAAAGCGCTTTTTGCGCAAGAGGTTTGTCGATGTGGTCATGCGGTAATGCGTCACTGCGCCGATGCGCTTGTTCCCCTTAAGCCGCCTGACATAGCGATGAAGCACTATCGCACAAGGTTTGTGAATGGATAGGGCCTATAAAACGATCGGGCCTGAAATTGATTGAGCCTGTGAATTGCCCGGGCCTGTGAATTGCTAGTCACGTAAGGTTTGGGTTCTAGGCCCAAGCGGCTAAGGGAATGTGAAGAACATGTTGACGATCCCTAACATCCTTACGCTGTCGCGTATCTTTGCGGTCCCGCTTTTGGGCTTTTTCCTCTGGTGGCCTGAATGGAAGCTTGGCTATCTGATCGGCTTTCTTCTTTATGGGCTGATTGCGATCACCGATTTTTTCGACGGCTATCTTGCTCGTGCGCAGGGGACCGTTTCGAAACTGGGCCAGTTTCTTGATCCCATTGCGGACAAGATCATGGTCGCATCGGTCATCCTGATCCTCACCGCGCAAGGATATTTGCGGGGGCCTTATGTCGGCGATATGCATGTGATTGCCGGCGCGATTATTCTCATCCGCGAGATAGCGGTTTCGGGGTTGCGCGAATTTTTGGGCGGCACCCAGATTTCGGTCCCGGTTTCAAAACTGGCCAAATGGAAGACGACATTTCAGCTTGTCAGCCTTGCGGCATTGATTTTGGGCGGAGCGGTGCATGGCCAACCGTGCCAGCCGCTGGGCACTGATTGCGGCACTGTTGCGGACCATTGGATCCATGTTGTGGGCCTTACGACTCTATGGGCAGCCGCGGTTCTCACCTGCATTACAGGATGGGATTATCTCAGAGTCGGCCTCAAACACATGGAGTGATCGGGGCGAAAGAGGCGTTCTGTTAACGGTTCATCGCAAGCTATGCTCTTGCCGTCCGTCTGCGCGTTGTTCTTGAAAGCATCATTCATTTACTCGCAAGGTGAAAGCGGCATTTCGTCGCTGGTGAGCACAAAAGCGCCGTTAGGCACAGCGCTTAATCGTTCACTGACACACGAGGACGAACAACAGGGATTTATACGGTGATGACGCTTCCCTGGGGGGCGGATCGCAGACATTCGCAAGGGAAACCCACGCGCTTATCGCCGTTACAGGTTGAAGGAGTAATACAATGACCACACCAACGAAAAGCGCAGCGAAGCTGGCTATGATAGCCCTGCTTGCGGGCACTGCATCGATCGGTGCAGTGGCGCAGGAATACACGACCGCCGAAGGCGAAGTGCTGACCACAGTGGTAGGTTCGCCGCCAGCCGATCTTGAAGGCCTTGCAGAAGGTCCAGAGGTCGAAGGCATCGTATCGGCTCGCAACGGCAATGACTTTCAGGTCACGACAGCCGATGGCCAGAACATGACGATTTCGCTGAGCGAAGGCACCAGCATCCGTGCATCGGGCGGCTTTCTTGGCCTCAATCGCGATCAATTGGGCGCTGATCAGCTGCTCAATGGTATTCCGGTAAAGGTGGACACTGTTCAGTGGGCCGATTCGCTTGTTGCATCGAAAATTGCGTTGAAAGGCAAAGACCTCCGCACTGCGCAAATGATCCGCAACGGCACAAATCAGCGTTTCGGCATGAACGAAGCTGAAATCGCTGCCAATGCGGCCGCAACCGAGGCTCTGAAAGGCCGCGTTGCCGACATCGACAAATATAATATTCGCGGCACGACCAATGTCTATTTCGATACGGGCCGGTACAGCCTTTCAGGCCAGGCACGCGCCGAACTGTGCCAGGCTGCGTCTCAGGCTGAAGCAATGGATAACGCACTTCTTCTGGTTGTCGGCTACACCGATTCAACTGGCAGTTATGAAGTAAACCAGGAGCTTTCGGAAAAGCGTGCTGGCCGCGTTGTGAACTTCCTTCAGCAGGAATGTGGCTGGCAGCCATGGCGCATGCTTACGCCAACCGGCATGGCAGCATCTGATCCAGCTGCGGACAACACCACAGCTGAAGGCAAGGCTCAAAATCGCCGGGTCGCTGTGAACATCCTCGTCAGCAAAAGCGTTGACGGTATCTAAGTCTTACCTGGATTGAACACTAAGCGGGGTGGGGCAGCTATGGCTTGCCTCACCCTGTTTGCATTTGGGCGCCTATACTTTTCGCAGCCCTGTAACTTGCACGGCCGTGTATAGCGCGAACGCGCCGCGCAGGCTTGTCAGAGTTTGATCAGTTTGCGAGCGGTTTTGGTTCGACTTCTTGCCACATCGCGGGATCATCTTGTTCAGATGCTCTATGATATGTGACAGTGTTCGATTTTGAGAGGCTCTTCTCAACATCTTTGCCATATCCTTTGACGACCGCTGCGGTTGTCTGCTCGCTGAAGGAATTACGCGGCGAGGATGTGGACACCAAATTGCCCAGATAGACAAAAATTTTGGACACTGTGCCTTGTTGCTTAGGTTTGGAAATACGCACTTTCTTGCCTGGTTCGACCACAACAAACTTGCCATCGCGCACCAGAACTGCGCGCGCGTTTTTGCTGGTGGAGATGACATCACCGGCTTTCAGGGCGGTGCCTTTGGCTCCGTATAGCGGTTTATCTGCGCGCGTTACGGTCACTTGACCATCGGCATCCGATATCATCCAGCTGCCGTTGCCTGCCATTGCCGCGCTGCTTGCAAAAAGCGCTGCGGTCACACCAATCAGTTTTGTCATACTCATCATGATTTCAGCCCGAGGTTACGTGTTTACACAAGTTTACCTAAGGGAAATGACTTGGGCTTGGGTTGATAGGCAAGGTTTACATTGTGTTACCTCAACTCACCACATTCAGGTGGCTATCCGGCGCGTAATTCTTCGGCGAGCAGCTTGAAATCGGCCTCTCGCGGGGAGTTTTTCCGCCATACAAGAACGATTTCTCGCTTTGCCGTGTCGCTTTTGACAGGCCGCGCAACGACGTTTGTCCCTTTAAGAATTCCTGCATCAATTGCCATTTCCGGCAGCATGGTAAGGCCAAGGTCATGATCGACCATTTGCACCAGCGTGTGCAGGCTGGTCCCGATCATTGCAGCGCTCGCCCGCAATTCAGAACGATTGCACGCAGCCAGTGCATGATCGCGCAGGCAATGGCCGTCTTCCAGTAATAGCAGTCGTCCCTGATCGATCGCATCTGGAGCGACTTGCGCAGGTGGATCGCGAGGATCATCCTTGGGGAAAGCGATAAACAGGCGATCATCGCTGATGTGCTCAATGCTGGCATCGCCTATATCAAAGGGCAGGGCTAGCAGCACGCAATCAACCCGGCCATGGGTGAGCGATTCCATCGCATCCTGGCTGGTTTCCTCGCGCAGCATCAGTTTTAGATCCGGCCGTTCCTTGCCCAGACGCGGCAGAAATCGCGGCAACATAAACGGCGCAATTGTGGGAATTACGCTCATGCGCAGCTGGCCCGAAAGCGGTTTGCCTGATGCTTGCACCAAATCGGAAAGCTCTTCAGCCTCGAGCAGCAAACGACCTGCCTTTGCGACCACTTGTTCGCCAAGCGATGTAAACCGCACCACGCGGCGTGAGCGTTCAACCAAAGTCACGCCCAAGAGTGATTCCAGCTCACGAAGCCCCGCCGACAGCGTTGATTGCGAAACAAAACACGCATCAGCCGCGCGCCCAAAGTGGCCATGTTCGTGCAGTGCAACGAGATATTGCAGCTGTTTTATTGTGGGGAGGTAGGTGCTCACCGCTGTGTCATTCTGCTGCTAACGCTTCTTCCATGCTGGCTTGCATGTCATCGATATGAGTCATCACAAGCTTGCCATCGCGCACCGCAAAGGCAAGCTTACCTTCAACCAATTCAAGTGCGTCTTTGCCGAACACATCATAGCGCCAGCCCTCGAGCACTTTCAGGTCGCGCACGCCTGCTGCCAGCGATTCCATTTCATCAGCGCGCGTCAGGAGGCGCGCGGCGACATCAATTTCGCGCGCACGGATTTTTAGAAGCAATTTCAAAAGGTCCGCGACAAGAGCGCCTTCCTTGCCCAAAGGTGCACCGCGCTTCATCTTTTCGGGCATTTCGGACTTGGGGAGCGGCTCTGCTTCGGCAATTTCCTTCATCAACCTTTTGCCAATATCATTGTCTCTCCATGCTGAGGAAAGCCCGCGAACCTTTGCCAAATCGGCCTGCTTTTTCGGCGGGTGTGAGGCGATGTCCGCCAGCGTCTCATCGCGCATGATCCGGCCGCGTGGGATGTTCTTGTGCTGCGCTTCGCCTTCGCGCCATGCAGCCAGCGCCTTTAGTCGCCCAAGAACTTGAGGATTGCGGCCTGATGACCGGATGCGTTTCCACGAAGTTTCTGGATCAACGATATAATTGGAAGGCTCGGCAAGTTTTTCCATCTCCGCATTGAGCCAATCGCCGCGCTCGGTCTTGATTAGTTTTTTCAAGATCTTCGGGAAGATTTTTGATAGATGAGTCACATCACCAATCGCGTATTCAATCTGCCGATCGGTAAGTGGGCGGCGGCTCCAATCGGTAAAACGCGCGCCTTTATCGATCTGGATGTTGAGCCATGTTTCGACCAAATTGGCATAACCGATCTGTTCTGATTGGCTGACTGCCATCATCGCGATTTGGGTGTCGAACACCGGATGCGGGGTTTTTCCTGTCAAATTGACTATGATTTCAACGTCTTGTCCGCCAGCGTGGAAGACTTTCAAAACGTCTTCGTTTTCGCACATCAGGTCAAGCAGCGGGGTCATATCGAGCCCGTCAGCCAAAGGATCAATGGCCGCTGCTTCTTCGGTGTTTGCAATCTGCACCAGGCACAATTCCGGCCAATAGGTGTTTTCGCGCATAAATTCGGTGTCAACTGCGACGAATTCAGACTGCGCAAGCCGTTCACAAAGAGCTGCCAATTCGTCGGTCGTGGTAATCAGATCATGTATTTTCATATCGTCTTCTTAGCTTTAAGCGGAGTGCCGCTCGCGGAGCTGATGCTCCATGTAAATTTCAGGTGGCTTGACAAAGCCCCCCGGTTCCCCTGTTAGCGCGCCCCATGTTAAAGGCGCGAAAAGCGCTTTATGGGATGCGTTGTTTTGCAGCGCGCCCTTTGCTCCATACCCGCGAACAGGACAAGAGTTTAGATGCACGCCTATCGTTCCCACACCTGCGCACAGCTTTCTTCTCAAAATGTTGGTGAAACAGTCCGTTTGTCTGGCTGGATGCACAGAAAACGCGATCATGGCGGGGTTTTGTTCGTCGATTTGCGCGATCATTACGGCATAACACAGATTGTTGCGGATGAGGATTCGCCTGCGCTCCCGATTTTTGAAAGCCTGCGCGCCGAATCGGTTGTGACTATTGATGGCGAAGTGAAGGCGCGTACGCCTGAAACGGTAAATGCCAACCTTGCTACCGGCGAAATTGAAGTTTTCGCCCGCTCAATCACGGTGCAAAGCGCTGCTGAAGAGCTGCCAATGCCGGTGTTTGAAGAACCCGATTACCCAGAAGAAATTCGACTGAAATATCGATATCTCGATCTGCGGCGCGAAACGATGCACCGCAACATCGTTTTGCGCAGCAAAGTCATCAGTTCGATCCGCAACCGGATGGTGGAGCAGGGCTTTACCGAATTTCAGACCCCCATCCTTACCGCTTCATCGCCCGAGGGCGCACGTGATTTTCTCGTGCCGTCGCGCATGCAGCAGGGCAAATTCTACGCGCTTCCCCAAGCACCACAGATGTTCAAGCAGCTTTTGATGGTGTCTGGCTTTGACCGGTATTTCCAGATCGCGCCGTGTTTTCGTGACGAGGACTTACGCGCTGATCGCAGCCTTGAATTTTACCAGCTCGATCTTGAAATGAGTTTTGTCACCCAAGAAGACGTGTTTCAGGCTTTGGAACCCGTTCTTGGCGGTCTGTTTGCAGAATTCGCTGATGGCAAAAGCGTAACGCCCGTGGGTGAGTTCCCGCGCATTCCTTACAAAGAGGCGATGCTCAAATACGGTTCGGATAAACCCGACCTGCGCAACCCTTTGATCATTTCGGATGTGACCAGTCACTTTGAAAAATCGGGCTTTGGTCTGTTTGAGAAAATCGTAGGCGGCGGCGGCGTCGTTCGCGTGGTGCCTGCGCCGAAAACGAACGAAAAAAGCCGCAAATTCTTCGATGATATGAACAATTGGGCGCGCGGTGAAGGCTTTGCAGGCCTTGGCTATGTGACGCGCAAAGGTGGCGAATTTGGCGGACCGATTGCGAAAAACCATGGTCCAGAACGGATGGAAGAGCTTTATAACGAGCTTGGTCTTGGCCCTGATGATGGCCTGTTCTTTGCCGCGGGCAAGGAAGCGGATGCAGCGAAGCTCGCAGGTGCTGCTCGCACTCAAGTAGGCGAGCAATTGGAGTTGATTGAACAAGATTGCTTCAAATTCTGCTGGATCGTCGATTTCCCCATGTTCGAATATGACGAAGAGGCGAAAAGGATCGATTTCAGCCACAACCCCTTCTCCATGCCGCAAGGCGAGATGGAAGCGCTGGAGACGATGGACCCGCTCGAGATCAAAGCGTGGCAATATGATATCGTGTGCAATGGCTATGAACTGTCATCGGGCGCGATCCGGAACCACAAACCGGAGATTATGTACAAGGCGTTCGAGATTGCGGGCTATTCGAACGAAGATGTTGACCGCGAATTTGGCGGCATGATCGAGGCATTCAAATTGGGCGCGCCGCCACACGGCGGGTCTGCTCCTGGTATTGACCGCATTGTGATGTTGCTGGCGGGTGAAGAAGCGATCCGCGAGGTTATCGCTTTCCCGATGAACCAGAAGGGCGAGGACCTGATGATGGGCGCACCTTCACGCGCAGAGCCAGCACAATTGCGCGAGCTTTCCATCCGCGTGGTTGAGCCACCGAAAAAAACCGGTGCAGCGCAAGGCTAGGCCGATCTTTCGAGATAGGAAAAGGCGCGCTCAGAACCCGAAGGTGAGCGCCCCTTTTTGTTGGATTGTTATTTTTTCTATAAGCCGGGCAGAGCGTAGTGCTGATGAGCGGTGAAGACGCGCGATTTGAGGGACATTTTGCTTTTCGTTCGCGTGTGCAAAGCCTTTTATGGGCCGAAGATTGAAACCAAACTCCTCGAGGCATCGAACCAGCGTTTATGAAACTTACGCGCAGACATTCTCTCATGGGCGGCATTGCGGCTGGGATGGCCGTACATCCTCTTGCCGGTTGCGATAGCGATAGAGCTAAGCGATCGGGCCTTACGCGCGTTCATGTGATGGGTGTGATCCATGGCAGGCATCGGGAAAGCGAGCGATATTCGCTGGATGTGTTGCGATCAGCTGTGCGTAAGGCCAAACCCGATGTGATTCTTTCAGAAATTCCGCCGGATCGGATCAAGAAGGCCACCGATACCTTTCGCGAAACCGGCAAAGTGGATGAACTGCGCACACAGATCTTTCCTGAATACACCGATGTTGTTTTTCCGTTGAGCGATGAAATGGGATTTCGCATTCTGGGCACGGCTGGATGGACGCGCAAGATTGCCGATGATCGGCGTGCTGCTTTGAATGATATCGAGAATGATCCTGCGCGTGCCGATCAGTGGGCAGAACACCGCGCAGCTTTGCGAGAATACAGCCGCGAATTGGCTGGTAGGGGAGATGATCCGCTGTTTATTCACACGCGGGAATTTGATCGCCTCGTCGAAGCATCTCGCACACCGTATCAGGAGTTTTTTGATGAAGATCTGGGCCCGGGTGGTTGGACACAAATCAACTCAGCACACACCGATCTTATCAACAGCGCGCTCGATTTGATCAGCGCAAAGGGCATGACTGCACTCGTTATGTTTGGAAATGCCCATAAGTATATGATTTTACGAAGCCTTGCGGCGCGCGATGACATTGCACTGCTCAATACACGCGATCTCTTCGCTTGAGGTAATGATTTTCGCATGTAGCAAGGTTGCATCTTGACTTGCGCTTAATGAAACCGACCTTTAGGGCCTAAGACAGATTTCAAAACCCCAAATTCAAGAGGGATACACATGAGCGATACTGCCGACCGCGTGCAGAAAATTGTTGTCGAACACCTTGGCGTTGAAGGCGACAAAGTTACCCAAGAAGCAAGCTTCATCGATGATCTTGGCGCAGACAGCCTTGACATCGTCGAACTCGTTATGGCTTTCGAAGAAGAATTCGGCGTCGAAATTCCCGATGATGCGGCTGAGAAAATCTCAACCGTCGGCGATGCGACCAAATTTATCGAAGAGCACAAGGGCTGATTGAGCCCAGTCTACCCCGCTGGTTTTGGCGGGTGACTATTCAACAGGCCCGAACCCTTTTTGGAGGGAGCGGGCCTGTAGCATTTCTCGGGTCTACAGAATGAGTGGAGAGCGAACATGCGCCGTGTGGTGGTAACCGGGCTTGGTCTTGTCACGCCTTTAGGTGGAGACGTTGAAACCTCATGGAAGAACCTCATCGCTGGCGAAAGCGGTGCAGGGCAGATTACGCGTTTTGAACCTGTAGGCCAGAAATGCACCATTGCATGCGAAGTGAAAGACAAGGATCATCCTTGGGGCTTTGACGCGGATAAGCGCGTCGATAGCAAGATCCAACGGCAAGTTGATCCGTTTATTGTCTTTGGCATTGATGCAGCAGGACAGGCTCTTGAAGACGCTGGCCTTTTAGACCTTACCGATGAAGAAAAAGAGCGCGTCGGATGCTCTATTGGCGCCGGTATTGGCGGGTTGCCGGGGATTGAGAAGGAATCGGTCAACCTGCATGAGCGCGGGCCGGGACGAGTTTCGCCGCATTTTGTGCATGGGCGCCTTATCAATCTTGTGACTGGCCAGGTTCAAATCAAATATGGCTTCATGGGGCCCAACCATGCTGTCGTAACGGCGTGCTCTACAGGTGCGCACTCGATCGGCGATGCAGCCCGCATGATCGCAATGGATGATGCCGATATCATGGTCGCTGGCGGGTCAGAAAGCACTGTAAATCCGCTTGGCATTGCAGGCTTTGCCCAGGCTCGTGCGCTCAACACCAGCTTCAACGATCGCCCTAAAGAGGCAAGCCGTCCTTATGACAAGGACCGCGAAGGCTTTGTTATGGGCGAGGGCGCTGGCATCGTGATTCTTGAAGAATACGAACACGCCAAAGCGCGAGGTGCGAAAATCTATGCCGAAGTGACGGGATATGGCCTTTCCGGCGATGCGTATCACGTCACAGCGCCGCATCCGGAAGGCAAAGGCGCCGAGCTGGCCATGAAAATGGCTCTGCGCAAAGCGGGTCTTGGTCCAGGCGATATCGATTACGTCAACGCTCATGGCACTTCGACCATGGCCGATACGATTGAGCTTGCCGCCGTCAAACGCGTGCTCGGCGATGATCTAAGCGGTGCATCGATGAGTTCCACCAAATCAGCCATCGGGCATTTGTTGGGCGGGGCAGGCGCTGTTGAGGCTGTGTTCTGTATCCTTGCGATGCGCGATGGCATAGTGCCGCCCACGCTAAACCTTCATAACCCCGATGATGGCACTGAAGGCATCGATCTGGTACCTTTGAAAGCGAAGAAACGCGAAGTGCGCGCGGTGTTGAACAACAGCTTTGGCTTTGGCGGGACCAATGCCTCACTGATTATGCAGAAGGTAGATTAAGTCGATGAAACGTCTCGGTCTTATCGCCGGGATTGCGCTTGTGGCTATGGTCGCGAGCACGCTGTATTTCGCTAGCGTTTTCCTTGGTGCAGCAACAGTCAAACAAGAAACCGCTTTCATAATTCCCGACGGCGCATCGGTCACATCTGTTGCGCGCGATCTGGAAAAGCAGGGCCATATCGCGTCTGCTGATGGTTTTGTCATGAATGCCCGCCTGTTCGGATCATCAGAGCCGATCAAGGCCGGCGAATTCGAACTGAAGCCTGAAATGAGCCAGGGCGACATACTGGCCCTGTTCCAGTCGGGCGATGTTGTGCGGCGGTTTATCACAATCCCCGAAGGCATGCCCTCGGTTTTGGTAGCCGAACGACTGATGGCAGAAGAATTGCTGACGGGTGAGGTGGATGTCCCGCTTGAAGGATCGGTCTTGCCAGATACTTATTCCTATGTGCGAGGCCAATCGCGCGCTTCTTTGGTTGAACAAATGCAAAGCGCGATGGATGAATACCTTGCGCAAGCTTGGGCTAATCGCAAACCGGATATCGCAGTCGAGACATTGCGCGAGGCGTTGATCCTTGCCTCGATTGTTGAAAAGGAAACCGGCAAACCGTCAGAGCGCCGGATGATTGCGGGGCTTTATTCCAACCGCCTAAAAACCGGAATGATGTTGCAGGCTGATCCCACGATCATATACCCCATCACCAACGGCAAGCCGCTGGGCAGGCGAATCCGCCAATCTGAAATCGCTGCGGTCAATGGCTACAACACCTATACGCGCACGGGGCTGCCCGAAGGACCTATCACCAATCCAGGCCGCGAAAGCATTGCCGCCGTGCTCAATCCCGAAGCGACTAACGCATTGTTCATGGTTGCAGATGGTACAGGCGGGCATGAATTTAATGAAACCAATGCCGGGCATGAAGAAGCCGTAGCACGCTGGTATCAACTACGCCGCGAGCGTGGTGAGATGTGATCGATACCCAGTCGATGTCGAAATGAACTTGGCTATCCAAATTCATTTGCGGTCCTCTGCGACCTCGAAACAAAAACGCCGTGAGCGTGGTGAGATGTAGGAGGAAGTGTGCCCGAGAAATTGCGGGCCGGTTTTTCGGCTTGGCCACATCTCGGACAAATAACTATGGCGCGACCTTTTATCCTGACCGCAGCATTGCCCCCTCACATTCAGGGCTGGGCAGAGGGACTGCGCCGCGCGCATTACCCGCCAGAGCGCAATCATCTGCATGCGCATGTAACGATATTCCATTCCTTCGCGCCTTCGCTGCTGGATGAGCTCAAGACATTTCTGCCGCGCATCGCCGACGAATTTTCAGCACCGCAAGGGCAGGTAAGCGGCATTATGGACCTTGGCACGGGTACAGCGATTGCCCTGTCCGCTGATCCCTTGCTGGCCCTTCGCGATTTGATCGCAGAGCATTTTCACGGCAGCCTAACTGACCAAGATCTCTATGAGCCGCGCCCTCATATTACGATCCAGAACAAGGTCACAAAACGCGAAGCGCGCAAATTGCAGCATGCGCTCGCGCTTGAGGTGGAGCTGAAACAGGATGCGGGTCCGTTTGCGTTTCCGGCGTTGGAACTGCACCTTTATAAAGACGGTCCATGGGAGCTGGTGAAGAGGTCGGCTTTCAGAGGTAAAGAGCATTTGTAGGCCCTTTTCCTAAGGCTTGCGCACAAATGGTTGACCACAGATAATGCCCGCCCTATGTGCGCGGCTCGCCTGGGGCTTGGCCCCGGGTCAATGCTCCTGTCAGCCTTGGAAAATGGCAGGTATGGGGCGGAGTAGCTCAGGTGGTTAGAGCAGTGGAATCATAATCCATGTGTCGGGGGTTCGAGTCCCTCCTCCGCTACCAATCAAGGCCTTTATATAATTGATATATATGGATAAACATGGGAATCTGAAAAATCGATACCACAGATGATCCCACATTTTATATGGGTTTTGGTGGGTAGGGATAGGCGGCGTTGGGAAGTGTGCTCTTAACTTTTGACGCTGGCAAGGTATCGACGGCATTAGTCACCTCAGGCGTCCTAACCGCGCTGCTTTCGCGCTAAAGCGCTCGAATTATTCGTTAAACAGCATACTTACCGGCGAAAACCGGGGCGAGGTTTTCTCTGCTTGGATGTTTTCTCGCATAGTCTTGCCCGTACCGCTTGACGTGCAGGGCCTTCTGTGAGCCCAGCGGCAAGATTCTATGAAGTGCGGCGAAATGCCAACGCCCTCGATCGCCAGCTCCCAATCGCGGAACAGAAGGGAGGTTGCGTCCACTTCTGGGGGTGGAAGCGGACATCACGTCCATAGCTAGAACCAAGTCCTCAGGCCGATCACGACCTTCAACCCATCCGCGTCTGCGCCATAGGCACGGGCTAAGTCTGCAGTTTCTCCCAGTGCAGCCTCATATTCGATGCCGACATACGGCGCGAACTCGCGTTCGATCTCGTAGCGCAGCCGCACACCCGGCTCGATCTTGGTGATCCCAGCACCGATCCCGCGTCCGGGAATGTCTTGGGCTGACAATTCAACCTCAAGACGCGGCTGCACAATCAGCCTTTGCGTAATCCTCTGATCGTATTCACCTTCCAAGCGCGCTGTAAGATCACCGCGATCCGATAGGAAAAGCGCGCCATCGACGTGGAACATGTAAGGCGCGAGACCCTGCACACCGACAACCAGATGCCCACGTGTGTCCGGCTCTGGGTCAAAGCGCACACCCGCTTGCAGATCAAAGAAGGGTCCTATGGCGCGGCTATAGAGTGCCTGTATTTCCGCGTCCTCCAACTCTCCGCCGAACTCGCCTTCACCCTCTGTTTTCAAAACAAAGCGGTTGATGTCGCCGCCGTAGAACGCTTGCGCGTCCCAGACATATCCATCCTCACCGCCGTCCACCGCGATACGTGCTTCAAGTCTCTCGATGAGAACGCTGCCCGTGCGCATCCCGCCGTTCTCGCGGGCCAGATTGTCGCGGCTTGGTGCCATTGCGTCCGCGCCCCAGATCGCATCGGCTGCATGCAGGGGGCCTTCAAAGGCTCGCGCAGGCACTGCGTCTTCTGGTGCAGCGCCAGGAACAGACTTGTCTGTTGTTCCACCGTGCTGGCTGTGATCCATTGCCCCATGATCCATGGTGGAATGGTCAGTATTCTCGTCCTGCTCGTCGTCGCCATGGCCGGAGTGATCCATTGACCCGTGATCCATGGAGCCATGGTCCATTCCGTCATGACCAGCATGCTCATCATTTGGCGGACACTGTTCGGGCGGAAGGTGCCCCATTGCGCAGTGATCCACTTCGGGCTGCGGGTCACCTCCATGAGCGGAATGATCCTGCGCCGCCAATGGCGCGCACAACGAAACGGCAATCAGTGCTGCGGCAACAGTCCAGAGAGCGCGCATCAGCCCAAAGCCCCATCGGGGAATGGGCGCACGGTCACGACCTGCATCATACCTGCGTGCATGTGGTAGAGCAGGTGGCAGTGGAAGGCCCAGTCACCCGGCTCGTTCGCGGTGAGATCGAATGTCGCAGTGCCGCCCGGTTGCACCACCATCGTATGCTTCAAGGGCTGATGCATGTGATCCGCGCCGTTCACCATCTCGAAGAAATGGCCGTGCAAGTGGATCGGGTGAGCCATCATGGTCTGATTGACCAGCTTCACACGGACACGCTCGTCATAGCCAAAGCGGATGGGGTCATCGGTGACGGCAGTGAACTTCTTGCCGTCAAACGACCACATGTAGCGTTCCATGTTCCCGGTGAGATGTATCTCCATCTCTCGGTCAACTTCGCGGTGCGGGTTCATGCGTTTGGCTTTGAGGTCGGTGTAACGCAGAACGCGGTGAGGAACTTTGTCTAAGCCAAGGCCAGGGAAGTCCATCCGGTCCATCGGCATTGGCGCGACCATATCGACGCCGGGACCAACCTCGACGTCATCGGGAAGCAACGAGGTGTCGCGCATGTCGTGATCCATGCCGCTCATATCGTGGCCTTCATGGCCCATCGCAGCATGGTCCATCATGCCCATGTCGGTCATGGTCAGTGTCGGTATCTCACGCAAGGCGGGAGGAGTGGCGATATGGCCGGGATGCGAAGTAAGGCTGGCAACGCCCATCCCGCTTCGATCCATGGCTTCTGCAACGATGGCGTGACTGCCATTTTTGGGCTGGACGATGACGTCATATGTCTCGGCAACGCCAATCTGGAACTCGTCCACCTCGACTTCATCAACGTCCTGTCCGTCGGTTTGAATAACCGTCATAGGGACGCCGGGTATGCGGACATTGAAGAATGTCATGGCACTGCCGTTGATAACGCGTAGCCGCACACGCTCGCCCGGTTTGAACTCCAACTGCAGATCATCGGAAGGGCCGTGGCCATTGATGAGGTAGGTATAGGTCTGCCCTGACACATCCGCGATGTCGCGTGGGTTCATGCGCATTTGGCCCCACATGCGGCGCATCTCCCCCGACATCTCGCCCTCAGTGGCGCTTTGCATCTGGTTCTGGAAATAATGTTCTCCGACTTTCAGCAAACGCATGATCTTATGCGGATGGATCGGGGTGAACTCACTCAAAAGTACCACATAGTCGCGGTCATAGCGCGGGTCGGGTTCGTCGCTTTCAATGATGATAGGGCCGTAGTGTCCCGCCTGTTCTTGCAGTCCTGAATGTGAGTGCCACCAATAGGTGCCTGTCTGACGGATCGGGAACTCGTAGGTGAAGGTCTCACCCGGCTTAATACCTGGAAAGCTGACACCGGGAACGCCATCAAACTGGAACGGCAACAGCAAGCCGTGCCAATGGATCGAACTATCCTCGACCAGATTGTTGGTAACGTGCAGGCGAACGTCCTGCCCCTCGCGCAAGCGGATCAGGGGACCGGGCACAGTGCCGTTCACAGCAAAGGCGTGCCCTTCACGTCCACCTGTCCCAAAATGCGCATCGCCAATCGAAAGGTTGATGTCCTCTCCGGACAGCTCACCGAAACCCTTGCCCGCGTGTGGCATCGACTGGCGACGCGCCCAAGCAGGCATCGGAAGCGAGGAAGCTGCGGCCAGTGCGGCAGTGCTGGTGATGATGTTGCGGCGGGAGAGTTGGGGCATGTAAGAAGTGATCTCTGTTGAACGAATGACATCACCTATATACCCCCCTAGGGTATTTCAATCAGGATCGACAAATGACCAAGGACACTGATGCAAAGCTGAACCGCCTCAAGCGGATCGAAGGTCAAGTGCGCGGCGTCGCGCAGATGGTCGAGGATGACCGTTACTGCATGGACATCCTCCACCAGATCGCCGCGATCAAATCAGCACTCGCGAAGGTCGAAACGCAGGTACTGAAGGATCACGCGGCTTGCTGTGTTGCGGAAGCTATCGCCAGTGGTGACGAAGGCGAGCAGCGCGAAAAGTTCGAGGAGCTCGTGGACCTCTTGGAGCGGACGAGGAAGTAGCGACCAAAGAGACTAAAGCCCCTCGATCTTCTCATGTCGATCTGACTCACACTGGCTGTGATCGTTGAGCGCTTCCATCACTCGGCATTCACCAACCTGCCCACCATCACAAATATGCGCGATCCGCTCTAACTCTCGCTCAAGAGCTTGAAGCTGTGCGATGCGCTCCCGCACCATGGCCAGTTGCCTCTTGGCAGTTTCGTTGACTGGTCCACAGTCATCATCGGGCACTGCTTGAAGCTGGATCATGCTCCGTATGGCATCTGGCGAGAAGCCCAAATGGCGGGAGTGCCGGATGAAGGTAACCCACTTGAGGTCCTCTTCTCGATACATTCGTCGACCGCCAGCGCTTCGATCTGGCTTGGGGATCAAACCAACCTGTTCGTAATAGCGTATTGTCGTGATTTTGACCCCAGAACGCTTTGACAGCTCACCAATTGACATTAATTTCATCGACTTATCACTTTTCGCTTGTTTCTACAGTGACTGTAGCTTGTATCAATCTGTCTGTCATTACGACTCAAGAAAGAAGAGCAATGTCAGGCTGCTGCGAAGAGAAAGTGTTTGATGGGCTTTCGCCCGGCTACAAGCGAGCATTGATTGCGGTTATTGCGGTCAACGCGGTCATGTTTGTTGTCGAGATGTGGGCAGGAGTAACTTCAGGCTCACAAGCTCTACAGGCCGATGCCTTGGATTTTGCTGGTGATGCAGCGACCTATGCCCTCAGCTTGGCTGTTATTGGTGGGTCTGTTCGAACCAGAGCAATGGCTTCGCTAGTGAAGAGCGGATCGCCCGCGCTCATCGCCATTGCGGTTCTGGGCATGACAGCGTTGCGTTTTGCGGAAGGCACGCCTCCCGAAGCGCAGACAATGAGCCTTGTGGCATTGCTCGCGCTCGCAGCGAATGTCACGAGCGTCATCGTTCTACTCAAATGGCGTGATGGCGATAGCAATGTTTGCTCGGTTTGGTTGTGTTCACGCAATGACGCGATTGGCAATGTCGCCGTCATCGGCGCCGGGCTTCTGGTAGCAGCAACTGCCAGCGCTCTGCCGGACCTGCTGGTCGCGGTTCTTCTTGCAGGGCTATTCCTCCGCTCATCCGTTTCCATTGCTCGCCAAGCGTTTTCAGAACTGCGGTCAGATCAAGTCGAGCCAAATTGCACGGTGGGAGGAGGCGAGAATGCCCGATAACAATCAAGCGCGGATCAAGGCCTTCCTACAAGCTGAGTATCGCGATGCGCGCAGCGCTGCCGATGCGGGCAAGACCGAAAAGGCATGGCGTCACTTGGAGCGAGCACACATTGTCGCCCAAGGAATGCTTGTGCCGCACATCTATTCGCATTGGCGAATGCTCAGACTGGCTGTCAGAACTTCAGACATTCGCGAGATAGCTGGGCAGCTAGCCCGCCTCGCTCTTGCACCGCTGGGCAATCTCACTGGTCGGCTCCCTATTGGCAACACAGGCCGTTCAGACGTGAGCGCGTTCGCTCACATGGATATTCCTGCTGACCTTCAAGCCATTCTCGGTGCCGGATCGCAGCAAGCGCGGCATCAAGAATAACCGCGTTTGGGGAGCTAAGCTAAATGATGTTCAGCATTCCGGTTTGGCTTCCTTGGCTATTGTTTGTCGTGTCACTCGCGTCGATCTTGGCCATATTCGCACTGGCAGGACTGGCTCACTTTCGCAGTGGCTTTCAGTTCTTCCCGCCACCAAGCAAGCGCAGTTGGCCGCACCGGACTTTCATGTTGCTCTTCCGGCTATTTCTCTACCCTCTGATCGCTTTATCCGTTCTCGCGTTTGAACCAGCAGCCGAATGCAGCTCTCTCGTCCAATACGGAAGTGGCGTTACTCTCTTCACCCTCGGATTTGGTCTTGCGCTTTGGATCACACTGCAAATGGGGTGGCGAAACGCATTCGGCGAGAAGCGCGGCCTTGTGACCGATGGCTGGTTTAGGTTCAGCCGCAATCCTGTTTACGTTGCTACTTGGATTGGGCTTGTGGGTTGGGGTTTGATCGCCAACCAATTGCCTGTGACGATCCTATTGCTGGCTTGGGCGGTCCTCTATCTGCTCGCGCCATTTTTCGAGGAACCTTGGCTCGAAGCTCAATATGGAGCGGCATATCTTGACTATAAAGCAAGAACGAGGCGGTTCGTATGACGAGCTGGCGTAACCCCATCACAGCCCTATATCCGCTTCTGTCAGGGGCGATTTTTTTCGGATTGGGAGTTCTTACACTCATCCGACCGGAAGTCCTCAAATACTACTCCATAGGCGTAGATAACTCCCCAGCGCGAACTGCCGTTCGTGCAATGATCGGAGGCGGTGAAGTCGGAATTGGTGTTGTCCTGTTGGCCGGTGCCTGGCTGGGGCTCTATGTCAGTCAAAGGTGCACCTTGGCTGCCATGATCTTTGTTTGTGTGGGCCTCGCAAGACTTTTGAGCGTGGGGTTCGAAGGCGACCTAGTTCTAGCCAGCCAGCCCCTCAGAGAAGCGTCTCTCGAGCTGACTCTTGGCTGCTTAGGCGTCTATGCGGCAATCATAGCTCGCAAAGCTGAATTGGACGGCTGAAACTCGGTCGTAAGCTGAATGGCAGGAAATATCTCTGGGGAGGGTATAACGGACGGGTCAGGGCGAAATTTCTATTGAGCAACTGACCGATCGTTCCCTCTTACGCGCCTTCTCCTTGCACTGATTGAGGGCGTCACGGTTGGCGCTGACAATACGCTGGGCCGCTGCCAACTCCTCCCACGCTTCCGGATTCTGAGACCGGATCAACCGGATGCCTGCTTCCACGATAGTCGTCTCGCCAACCGCTTTTCGAGCCATCCATTCGGGCCAATGCCAGCTTTCGGGCATGGCGCGGGCGACGGTGCCGGGAAGGACCGACCAAAGCAGCATACCGGCAAGGACGCTCAGGCCGCCAAAGCGCCAAGTTTGGCGTTTCTGCTCGCCTTCGGCGCGGACACGCCCGACAATCGCAGCGAGTTGACCGGTTGCATTGTCCAGGTCTTTCCGCCCCTGCCGGAACAGGTCGCTGGCATCGCGCTGCATGTCGTGCGAGGCGCGCTTGATCTGAACGGCAATGGCTTCGGGCGTCAGCTCGAAAGCAGGCTTGTTGCCGATGTCTGCCAGCCTGCCTGACACCTTCTCCAACTGATCGGCCATTTGGCCGAGCGTAGCTGTGTAATCCGGGATGACGATGTCGGCTCGTTCCCTGGCCATATTCTGGACGGTATGCCGTACCATTGCCATTTCGCCTTCGAGACGGGCGAAGGCTTCTGTCGCCGGATCGGACACCGGCACCGAGTCTCGCGGTGGGACGGGCGGCTCCTCGACTTCGAGGTCTAACTGCACTTCTTCGATATTGTCGTCTTCCATCATTTAGCTCCTAAAGACCCATCCCGAGATCGCGTATGCGTTCGCGGGTGAGGGTTGCGGTGAGTTCATTGGCGATGCTGCGTTCGGGCTTGGGATCGATGCCGAGTTCACGGGTCTTGCCGCGCAGCAGGCTTTCAACTTGCGGATCGCGTTCAAGCCCTTTTGCCAGCTCGGTCAGCTTGGCCGCGACGCGGGCAGCGCCTGCCCGGTCACCCTGCTGCTCAAGCTGCTTGCGCGCCGCGCTCAACCCCTGCCAGTCGCTGACAAAGCGCTCGGAGCGCAGCGCCGGATCTGTGCGCACGGCAGCCTCTTGGCTCATGGCGCGCATGGCTTCCTGGCTGCGCCCGCCAGCGGCCTCTGCGATCAGCTCAGGACACTGATCCAGCGCTTTGGCGAGATCGGTGGCTGCGTGAAGCCTGATCGCTTCGAGCGCCTTTCCTGCCTTCTCCAGCGCGTCCTTCTGGTGCGGGAGCACGGGCAAGCCCTGGACCTGCATAGTGCCGATATCGCCAAGCGCGCGGGCAAAGCGTTCGACCGCGCGGCGCTGGTCGTTCTGCGTGTTCGCCAGTGGTGGAAGCGGTTCAAGCTGGCTGGCCTGCGGACGGAAGTTCCCGAAGATGGACTTGACCCGTTTCGGCACCTGCCGAACCATCGCCACAATGCGTTCGCGGAAGCTGATGCCGCGCAATTCGGCGAAAGCCTGTTCGGGCTTGTAGTCGCTCGCCATGTCCTTCCCGCGCTCGCGGCTGAGAGTGCGAACAAGTTTCGACTGATCGGCAAAATCATCGCGGCCATAGTGCAGCGCCAGCCCGTCGCGATGGCGTGATATGGCGACATAGGCGGAATGGCTGTCCATTCCCGGTGTGGCGAGCACATGGGCACGGTCCACCGTCATCCCCTGCGCCTTGTGGATCGTGGCAGCGTAGCCATGATCGATGTGGGCATATTCCTTCGTATCGAAGGCGACTTGGCGGCCATCATCGGTGCGCACGGCCATGCTCTGGCCGTTGGCGTTTTTGACCGTGCCCAGCGTCCCGTTCTTGACCCCAAGCCCGCGCTCGTTGCGCAGGAAGATGATGCGATCGCCCGATGCAAACTGGCGTTCGCCGCGTGCCGCCTTGATCGTGGCATCGACCCCAAGCGCGCCAGCGTCGCGCATCTTCTCGCGCGCCATTTGGTTCAGCTCGCGGACCTCGTCATTGGTGTGGGTAAGGATGATCCTGCTGTCGCCGGGGCTCTTCTGACGTTCCAGATTCCAGCGCTCAATCAGGTCAGCGCGCGCAGTCTCGCGCGTGTTGGCGGCATGAACCATGCCGCGCTCTTCATAACTACGGATGGCTTCGCCGGTTCGGCCCGTGGCGAACTGCCTGGTCGCATCTTGCTGCCATGCCGAAAGCTGGCGGCGAACTTCGCTGATTTCGACCCCGCCGTGGCGTTCGTGGATCGCCCGAAAGGCCGCGCCTGCTTCGATAGCCTGAAGCTGCTGCTGGTCGCCGACCAGGACCACCTTTGCACCGGCCTTGGCGGCATGGGACAGCACGCGCTCCATCTGGCGCGTGCCGATCATGCCCGCTTCGTCGATCACGAGCACATCCTGTGCCGTAAGCAGCTCGCGTCCCTTGCCCCATTGGTGCTCAAGGCTGGCGATGGTGCGCGATGCGATGCCGGAGCCGTTCTCCAGACCCTCGGCAGCGATGCCGGACAGGGCTGCACCGCGCACGGAATAACCCGCGCTTTCCCATGCCTCGCTTGCAGCGCCCAGCATGGCGCTTTTACCCGTTCCCGCATAGCCAACGACCACCGTAAGACCATTGTTTTTGGTCACATGCTCGAAGGCGGATTTCTGCTCGCCGGAAAGCACCAGGCTGCGCTTTACTGCGCTGGCGAATGCGGCGTTCCGCTGCACATCACTGACGGCGTGACCGATGCACTGTGCCATCGTGCCGGCTGCGCGATGCAGGCGCTGTTCGGTCTCGATCATCGCCCGCGAAGTGAAGCGGTCCTGCCCGCGTCCATCCTTGCCGAGGGCGATAATGTCAGGCGATGCGTGCACAGCACTGTAAGCCGCATCGAACTGCTCTTTGCCGTCGCTATGTCGGTGAACGAAGGCCGCAAGGTCGCGCTTGGTGAATGTGGCCTGTTGTTGCGTGATGGCATCGAGCGCCAAACTTGGATTTGCAATGATCCGTCCGCCGTTGCGCTGGGCGATTGCGCGGTGTTCCTCGATCCGCTCGGCCTCCAGCCCGCGCCCTTCAATACGCGAGGCTGCGGGACCGATCTTGTCCTGCGGCTCCAGCGCAATCCCCTGTGCTTCAAGGCTGCGATGATCGATCCGCACGTCGATGTCGCGTTCCGCCAGTGCACGGTTCACATGGTCGGCCCAGCGCTCGCGCCATTGTTCGATCAGCGCGGTCGTGTTCCAGTCGCGGACCTTTGCGCCAAAGCCGTCCTTGGTCACTTCGCGCATGGTCAACATGACGTGGGCGTGGGGCTTGGCCTTGCCGTCCTCGCCAATATCCCAATGGACATTGAAATCGGCGATCATGCCCTTCTCGACGAACTCGGCCTTCATGAACTCGCGTGCCAGCTTGATATTGTCCTTCTTCGACAGCTCGCGGGGCAGGGCGAACTCGACCTCGCGAGCAAGCTGGGCATCCTTGCGCTTCTCCGCAGCCTCGACCGCGTTCCACAAAGTGGCCCGGTCCGCGAAGGCTTCGGGCGCGCCTTTGGGCAGCATCACTTCGGAATGAAGGACGCCTGCCTTGTTGGTGAAATCATGGGTCCTGTCGATCCGCTCGTCGTGCAGGCGTTCGCCCGCACGATAGGCCGCAGCCGCCACGGCACTGCGTCCGCTCGACCGTCCGATGACCTTTGCGCTGAAGTGAAAGATTGCCATGACGGCAATCCAGTTACACCGCAAAGCCCGCGTCGGCACGACGTATAAGCGCGCCCTCTCATGATAAAATCCTGATCGGGACTAGGCGGTATCACACTGTCCCGGCGACCTTACTGCATTGAGAAAGCTCACCGATTATCATGGCTCCATCACACCAACGATGGAGACTTCCCATGCGCAAACCCCGCGATTTTGATTCGGAACTGAAGGCACTTGCCGACAAGGCGAAGCAGTTGAAGGAACGCCGCGTGCGCGACCTAGGCGCGCTGGTCACGGCAACCGGAGCCGACGCGCTCGATGCCGATGTGCTGGCAGGCGCGCTGCTCGACGCTGCCGCCAATACCGACAAGGCGACAGGGGAGGGCTGGCGCAAGCGCGGCGCGGCGTTCTTTCAAAGCAAACAACGCAACGCTTCGAGCGGACCTCGCCAGCAGCCGGAAGGCAGTCTTCCGACTGGTGGCGGCGCGGCATCGGCTTGAGGCAGCAAAGGCACGAACCGACATGCGCGAATGGCAAGTGAAACGACGTGAGCGAACCCGGCAACTGATCGAGCTGGGTGGGCTGGTCGCCAAAGCTGATCTGGTCGAGCTGACCGACGATGATCGTGCTGCGCTCTACGGTGCGTTCCTCACAGTTGCCGCCAAGCTGCGCGGGCCTGACGGAGCGCAGGCCCTGGTGCTGTTCCGGCGCAAGGGCAAGCGGGCGTTTGAGGGGGAGCAATCAGGCTGATCGGTAGAGGAGAGCGGCTCCAATCTCTGCAAATTGGAGTCGATTGCTTGCGTCAGCTTTGCGCCCCAGTTTCAGACGTAGCCATCTGAGTTCTTAGGTCCTGATAGCAGACATTCCCTACGGCCGTTCCAGGTAAG
>CAYGQX010000011.1:0-81201 GCA_964352245.1 uncultured Porphyrobacter sp. | reverse complement strand
AACGGTCCGAATAGTCGACGAGCTTACCGAGCAAGTTCTGGCGGAAGCGGCCGTGCTTGACCTTGAGCATGTCGGACAAAGATTTGAGCGGACGCTTGTTTGCACCGGTGATGACGCGGCCACGGCGGCCATTGTCGAAAAGCGCATCGACGGCTTCCTGAAGCATACGCTTTTCGTTGCGGACGATGATGTCGGGCGCGCGCAGCTCGATCAGACGCTTCAAACGGTTGTTACGGTTGATGACGCGGCGATAAAGATCGTTGAGATCGGACGTCGCAAAACGGCCACCATCCAGCGGCACCAGCGGGCGCAGCTCTGGCGGGATCACGGGGATGACTTCAAGGATCATCCACTCAGGACGGTTGCCTGAATCGATGAAGCTTTCGACAACCTTCAGGCGCTTGATGATCTTCTTGGGCTTGAGGGTCGACTTGGTGGTCGCCAGCTCTTCCATCAGATCGTCGCGCTCTTGCTCAAGATCGAGGTCCATAAGCATGACCTTGACCGCTTCGGCGCCGATATCGGCGCTGAACGCGTCTTCGCCATATTCGTCCTGCGCTTCGAGCAGCTCGTCTTCGGTCAGCAGCTGGAATTTCTCGAGCGGGGTCAGGCCCGGCTCGATCACCACATAGCTTTCGAAGTAGAGGATGCGCTCAAGCTGCTTCAACTGAATGTCGAGCAGCAGGCCGATGCGCGAGGGCAGCGATTTGAGGTACCAGATATGGGCGACGGGAGCGGCGAGCTCGATGTGGCCCATACGCTCACGGCGCACCTTGGTGACGGTAACTTCAACGCCGCACTTTTCGCAGACGACGCCCTTGTACTTCATGCGCTTGTACTTGCCGCACAGGCATTCGTAGTCCTTCACCGGACCAAAGATGCGCGCGCAGAACAAACCGTCACGTTCTGGCTTGAACGTGCGATAGTTGATCGTTTCCGGCTTCTTGATTTCGCCGAAAGACCACGAACGGATGCGCTCTGGCGAGGCGATGCCGATCTGGATTTGGTCAAAGGTTTCCGGCTTGGCCAGCTGGTTGGTGAATTTGGTTAGTTCGTTCATTTCTCGAATTCCTCACTTGGAGGTGAATTTCTTAAGGCGGGTTGGAGGTGGGGGACGGAAAGTCCCCGTGCCTCTATTCCGCTGCCTCCAGCATATCGCCGTCATCATCCTCGCCGTCGCCGATAGAGGTGAGTTCAACGTTCATGCCCAGCGAGCGCATTTCCTTGACAAGAACATTAAAGCTTTCCGGAATGCCCGCTTCGAAAGTGTCATCGCCTTTGACGATGGCTTCATAGACCTTGGTCCGGCCAACGACGTCGTCCGATTTCACGGTGAGCATTTCCTGCAAGGTGTAGGCGGCGCCGTATGCTTGCAGAGCCCAGACCTCCATCTCACCAAAGCGCTGCCCGCCGAACTGGGCTTTACCACCCAGCGGCTGCTGCGTGACGAGCGAGTATGGACCGATGGACCGTGCGTGGATCTTGTCATCGACCAAGTGGTGCAGTTTGAGCATGTAGATAATGCCTACTGTCACCTTACGGTCAAATGCTTCGCCCGTGCGGCCATCATACAGCGTCGACTGACCTGAGCTGTCGACACCGGCTTTCACCAGCATGTCTGACACATCGGGTTCACGTGCACCATCAAACACTGGCGTACCCATCGGGACACCGGCAGAAAGATTGGTCGCAAGCTCAACGATCTGTTCAGCAGAGCGGCTTTCGAGATCTTCGAAATACTGCTCGCCATAGACATCCTTGAGACGCTCAACCACTGCTTCGGGGGGTTTCACGTTCGCATAATCTTCAGCGGCGTGCGGATTGGCGCGTTTCCAGTCTTCCAACTTGTCAGCGATGTCCATACCGAGCCCGCGAGCTGCAAAGCCGAGGTGGGTTTCAAAGATCTGCCCCACGTTCATACGCGAAGGCACGCCCAGCGGATTGAGCACTATGTCAACCGCCGTGCCGTCTTCAAGGAATGGCATGTCTTCAACAGGAAGGATGCGAGAGATCACACCCTTGTTCCCGTGACGGCCAGCCATCTTGTCACCCGGCTGCAATTTGCGTTTCACCGCAACGAAGACTTTGACCATCTTCAGAACGCCAGGTGCCAGTTCGTCGCCCCGCTCCAGTTTTTCTTTGCGATCTTCAAACTTCGCATCAATCAGGCCCACCGCATCGTCATACTGCGATTTGATCGCCTCAATCTGTTGCTGGCGGTTGTCGTCTGCAACCGCAAACTGGAACCATTCGTGGCGTTCGATATCGGCGAGCACTTGTTCGCTAATCTCGAGACCCTTCTTGATGCCTTTTGGCGCCGCTGATGCGATTTGGCCAAGAAGCATGTCTTTCAGGCGGTTATATGTCGCACGGTTGAGGATGTTGCGTTCGTCGGCGGCATCTTTGCGCAGACGTTCAATTTCCTCGTTCTGGATCGCGCGAGTACGGTCATCAATCTCAATGCCGTGACGATTGAACACGCGCACTTCGACGATGGTGCCGGCGACACCGGGCGGCAAACGCAGCGAGGTATCGCGAACGTCAGACGCTTTTTCGCCAAAGATGGCGCGCAGGAGTTTTTCCTCAGGCGTCATCGGGCTTTCGCCCTTTGGCGTGATCTTGCCAACCAGAATGTCACCGGGGTGAACTTCTGCACCGATATAGACAATGCCTGCCTCATCGAGGTTGCGAAGCGCTTCTTCGCCGACATTGGGAATGTCGCGCGTGATGTCCTCTGGCCCAAGCTTCGTATCGCGAGCCATGACTTCAAACTCTTCGATATGGATCGAGGTGAAGACGTCGTCCTTCACGATGCGTTCTGAAATGAGGATAGAGTCCTCATAGTTGTAGCCGTTCCAAGGCATAAACGCGACGAGGCTGTTCTTGCCTAGAGCCAATTCGCCAAGGTCCGTCGATGGACCATCAGCGATGATATCGCCCGGCTCAATCGCTTCCCCCACTTTTACCAGCGGACGCTGGTTAATGCAGGTGTTCTGGTTCGAACGCTGGAATTTTTGCAACGTATAGATGTCAACGCCGGACTGCCCCGCTTCAACATCCCCAATCGCGCGGATAACGATACGAGTAGCGTCGACCTGATCAACGATACCGCCGCGTTTCGCCGCAATTGCAGCGCCTGAATCGCGCGCCACCGTTTCTTCCATTCCAGTACCAACCCAAGGCGCTTCGGCTTTCACCAATGGCACCGCTTGGCGCTGCATGTTCGATCCCATCAATGCGCGGTTTGCGTCATCGTTTTCAAGGAACGGGATGAGCGATGCAGCAACCGAAACGAGCTGTTTCGGAGACACGTCCATGAGTGTGATCTGTTCATTGGGCGCCATCAAGTTGTCGCCAGCCTGACGCGCGGAGATTAGATCTTCAACGAAAGTACCGTCATCAGTGAGTTCAGCAGAAGCCTGAGCGACAGTGTGGCGCTGCTCTTCCATTGCAGAAAGATATATCACATCGCCGGTGACTTTGTTGTCGACCACTTGGCGGTACGGCGTCTCGATAAACCCGTATTTGTTCACCCGGCTGAACGATGCCAACGAGTTGATAAGGCCAATATTGGGGCCTTCAGGCGTCTCAATCGGGCAGATACGGCCATAATGCGTTGGATGAACGTCGCGAACTTCAAAGCCAGCACGCTCCCGCGTCAAACCACCTGGGCCAAGCGCCGATACGCGGCGTTTGTGCGTCACTTCAGACAGCGGGTTAGTCTGATCCATAAACTGCGACAGCTGCGAAGAGCCGAAGAATTCGCGGACGGCAGCAACAGCCGGTTTTGCGTTGATAAGGTCGTTGGGCATGACGGTCGAAACATCGACGCTGCTCATGCGCTCCTTGACCGCGCGCTCCATGCGCAGGAGGCCAACGCGATACTGGTTCTCTAGCAGCTCACCCACCGAACGCACGCGGCGGTTGCCAAGGTTGTCGATGTCGTCGACTTCGCCCTTGCCGTCCTTGAGGCCGACGAGCTCCTTGACCACGGCAAGAATGTCTTCCTTGCGCAGAGTGGTCACGGTGTCTTCGGCATCAAGCGCAAGACGCATATTGAGCTTGACGCGGCCAACGGCCGACAGATCATAACGCTCACCGTCGAAAAACAGACCTTGGAACAAAGCTTCAGCAGTTTCTTTGGTTGGCGGTTCCCCGGGGCGCATTACTTTATAGATCGCTTCCAAGCCCTCATCGCGGTTTTCCGCCTTGTCAACTTTCAGCGTATTGCGGATCCATGGCCCAGTGTTGATCTCGTCGATATCGAGCAGTTCGAGCGTGTCGATACCGGCATTGTCGAAGGTTTCGACATGCTCCAGGGTTATCTCGTCACCCGCCTCGATGTAGATGCGGCCTGTGCTTTCATCGATCAGGTCGTAGGCGGCATAGCGGCTCACAACTTCCTCGGTCGGAAGCAACAGATCAGTCAAACCATCCTTGGCAGCCTTGTTGGCGGCACGCGGGCTGATCTTCTGGCCGGAAGGGAAAATCTCCTCACCGGTCTTGGCATCCACCAGCGGGAAGGCCGGCTTCTGATTGCGCCACAGGTCGGCAACGAACGGGATCTTCCAGCCATCCTTGGCGCGCTCCCACCTAACCGTGTCGTAAAAGTGATGCAGGATACCTTCACTATCGAGCCCAAGCGCATAGAGCAGCGCTGTCACAGGCAGCTTGCGCTTGCGGTCGATGCGGACATTGACGATGTCTTTGGCATCGAATTCAAAATCGAGCCACGAACCGCGATACGGAATGACGCGCGCTGCGAACAGAAGCTTGCCCGACGAGTGCGTTTTGCCACGGTCATGGTCAAACAAGACACCTGGCGAACGGTGCATTTGCGACACAATCACACGCTCTGTGCCATTGACGATGAACGTGCCATTCTCCGTCATCAACGGCATGTCGCCCATGTAAACGTCTTGCTCTTTAATATCGAGAACTGAGCGGGTTTCAGTTTCCTGATCAACCTCGAACACAATCAGACGCAGCGTCACCTTCATGGGAGCCGCATAAGTGATGCCGCGTTGGCGACATTCGGTGGTGTCGTATTTAGGCTCTTCCAGTTCGTAGTGCACGAAATCCAATTCCGCAGTGCCAGCAAAATCGCGGATCGGAAAGACGCTGCGCAGGGTTTTCTCAAGGCCAGAGACATAGCCGGTTGCCTTGTTTGAGCGCAGGAAGAACTCATAGCTCTCGCGCTGAACTTCGATCAGGTTTGGCATGTCAACGACTTCGTGGATGTCGCCAAAAATCTTACGGATGCGCCGTTTTGCGGTACCCTTCGCCTCGCGGCTGCGGGTGGCTTTCGCTTTGGTTGCCATGGAGGAATTTTGCCTCTTTTTGTCATAAAAGCGCGAGGAAATTCCCGCGCATTGTCTTTATTCAGTCATCACGCGAGACTGCAGCCATATTAAGACACAAAAATGCCGCGTTCTAAATCTCTCCCATTTCGAAAGGCAGATTTAGATGCAGCTTTGTTCGTCGCGAATATGGCAAAGTGCCGCTTCCATTCTTGGCCCGATCCGTCGCGCATGAATCAGTCCGGCTCGAAGCTGGCCTTGGCAATCGTTTAGGATCAGCACAGGGGCGCGTCAACAGGGTTGCGGCGATTCGAAAGCTAAGCTGGTTGCGGACCGGAACCACGCCGAAATCTATTGTGGGGCGCATATCGAAAAACAATATATTCAAAATTATTGCTTTTCGATCAGCTGCTTATCGTTTTTCAATATTTATTGATTGACGATAAATCGGCTTCCATCTAGTTGTCTATTATTGAAATTCAATAAGGAACTTATAGGAGAACGATATGACCAACCTTTTCACACAATCACTCGCAATCTGCGCAGCCGCCTTTCTAACGATCGCATCTATCGGTGCCATTGTCACCGTCCCTCCAGCACATGCCGGCACGGCCATCCTTTCAACACAGCTGGCTTGAGCCGCGTTAAAGATCGGAGCAAACTATGACAGACAAACCGAACGATTTACTGCTCTTGGCAGCGAAAGTGCTGACCATAATTTTGCAGGGCGCGATTGCATTGGCGGGCGTTTTCATAACACTTGCAATCCCGTTGATGATCTTCTTCCAAGATAAAATAAATGCTCAGATAGCCGGTGAATTCGATACCGCTACAGGAGCATTCCCCGCCTTCACGGTCGCCGGGATGTTTGTCTTGGTGCTCGGCCTCTTGGCCTTGGGATTTGTATTCTTCGGCGAACTCCGCGCTATCATCGCCACTGTCGGTGATGGCGATCCGTTTGAACCTGAAAATGCTGACCGACTTACTTTTATGGGATGGGTAATGCTTGCATGCCAGATCATCGTCGTTCCGATTGCCGGGCTTGCATTGATCGTCGCCAAATGGGCTGAGCCCATGGAGAATGCTGATATCACCATTGACGCAGGCCTCGATATCGAGGGCATCTTGTTGGTGCTTATTCTTTTCATCCTCGCCCGCGTGTTCAAGCATGGTGCCCGGATGCGCGACGATCTGGAAGGAACTGTGTGATGCCAGCTGATGACGAAGGAGCGATGATCATGGTCAAACTCGATGATCTTTTGCATGAACGCCGCATGACCTTAACCGAGCTTGCCGAAAGAGTTGGCCTGACCCTAGCCAATCTTTCAATCCTAAAAACGGGCAAAGCTAAGGCAATCCGGTTTTCGACGCTCGCGGCGATCTGCCGCGAATTGGAATGCCAACCGGGCGATTTGTTGATCTTTGAGGCGCAATAAACAAAGCCTGTGCCCAACAGAACTGCTTGACTTGTCGAGCGCGCACTATAAATGCGCGCTCGATCACTTTCGGGTGGTCGACCGTCCAAGACAGCCGGCGGAGACAATTGGGTCTCCTTAATTTCCAGCCTAGACGGGGAAAAGAGTTTTTCGCAAATGCCTGAAATCGGGCGTTTGTTCAGTGCCTTCGGGTGCGCCCTCCTTCCCCATCATTGGACTTTCCGGCGTCGGTAAGCGGCATCGGAAAAAATATGAGCCGGTCGTTCGGGTTTTTCCCATGCGGCCATTATGAAGGAGCAAATGCATGGATCGTTCGCAAAAAGCCGATGCGGTTGCCCAGCTCAATGCAGCTTTCCAAGATGTTGGTGTGGTGGTTGTCACCCGCAACCTCGGCCTGACAGTGGATCAATCCACTGAACTGCGCGGAAAAATGCGTGAAGCAGGGGCAACTTATAAGGTTGCGAAGAACCGTCTTACTAAGCTCGCCCTGAAAGACACCAATTATACGGGTTTGGATCAATTCCTGACCGGTCCAACAGCTTTGGCCTGGTCTTCTGACCCGGTTGCAGCGGCGAAAGCAGCTGTCGAATTCGCAAAGTCGAATGACAAGCTGGAAATCGTTGGTGGCTCAATGGGTACGCAAGTGCTCGACGAAGCTGGGGTCAAGGCGCTTGCCTCGATGCCAAGCCTCGACGAACTGCGTGGCAAGCTTGTTGGTCTCGTCAACGCACCTGCAACCAAGGTTGCTCAGGTCGTCAACGCGCCCGCGAACAAACTGGCCCGTGTATTTGGCGCTTATGCCGCCAAGGACGCAGCTTAACAGACGCATCTCGCAAGAGACGAAACATTCAAGGGGTCGTTACAACCCCGCTTAATTTTTGGAGTGAACATCATGGCTGATATTGCCAAGCTTGTTGAAGAACTTTCGAAACTGACCGTCCTTGAGGCGGCTGAATTGGCAACCGCACTTGAAGAAGAGTGGGGCGTTTCGGCTGCTGCTGCTGTTGCAGTTGCAGGCCCAGCTGGCGGCGGCGATGCCCCGGCTGCTGAAGAGAAAGACGAATTCGACGTCATTCTCACCGGCGACGGCGGCAAGAAAATCCAGGTCATCAAAGAAGTCCGCGCCATCACCGGCCTGGGCCTCACCGAAGCCAAGGGGCTCGTCGAAGGCGCACCGAAGCCGCTCAAAGAAGGCGTTGCCAAGGCTGAAGCCGAAGAGATCAAAGGCAAGATCGAAGCAGCCGGCGGTACCGTCGAGCTCAAGTAATCTTGATCTTAAGTTTTGCGGGTGTCTTGAAGCGCTCGCAGATAGGAGGGCGGTGCCAGCAATGGTGCCGCCCTTTTTCTGTAGCGTGCGCCAGTTCAATGTTTGGCTGGCGAATGAGGCTTTGTCGCCGTTGCTGCGCATGTTGAAAGAAACGGGGCTGCAAGCAAGAGCGGAACACATCTGAGCATCAAGACTATCCTCCCGGTCGAAAACCTCGAATGTTCAAATTTATAGTGAACAAAATCAGTCTAACATTTGGAAAACACAAATCATCGGCACGACTGAAATTCCTTGGTGAATTCGGACCCACCCAATGCCAAAACAATTCCCCAGCAGAACCAAATGTGCTCTGAAGGCGCCATGACCATAGCTTCAAATTCCAACCTCACCTTTGAAAGATCAACCTTCGTCTCGCATCTGGAATGCGGCCTGACGCAAGAAAGAGCCGAGGCTGATCAGGTTCACGGACTTTCGCCAGCGGGCAGGCCGTATCTGGTTCGATATGACCTTGAGGCGATCAAAGCGCATCTCGACCGGGATGAATTGGACGCTCGTCCGCGGGATTTGTGGCGCTATCGCGAATTGCTTCCTGTACGCAATCACGCGAATATTGTTAGCCTTGGAGAAATCGAAACACCTTTGGTTGCGCTCAATAATGTCGCCAGAACTCTTGGTGTTGATCAAGATAATTTGCTGGTGAAGGATGAAGGACGCCTGCCCACAGGCTCTTTCAAGGCGCGCGGACTAGTTATGGCCGTGTCGATGGCAAAGGAGCTTGGCATCAAACAATTAGCCATGCCGACTAATGGCAATGCGGGCGCAGCACTTGCTGCTTATGCGAGCAGAGCCGGGATTGAGGCGATCGTGCTTTGCCCTGACAACACGCCAGAAATCAACGTACGTGAAATCGCTGCGCAGGGCGGCCGTGTTTATCGCGTAAACGGCCTGATAGATGATTGCGGCAAACTGGTTCGCGAAGGCGCTCGTCAAAATGGCTGGTTTGATCTTTCAACCTTGAAAGAGCCGTACCGGATCGAGGGCAAGAAAACGATGGGTCTGGAACTGGCTCAGCAGCTTGGCTGGAAAGTGCCCGATGCGATTTTCTATCCCACAGGCGGCGGCACTGGTTTAATCGGAATGTGGAAAGCGTTTCAGGAGCTGGAAGAGATCGGGTTTCTGGGCGCTAAAAAGCCGCGAATGGTCGCAGTGCAATCAACCGGCTGCGCACCAATTGTTCGCGCATATGAGCAAGGCGAACGCCACGCCGCACGGTGGGAGGATGCCGAAACGCTTGCTTGCGGTATTCGGGTTCCAGCCGCAATTGGTGATTTCCTGATCCTAGATGCCGTGCGCGAAAGTGGCGGTTATGCCGTGGCAGTGTCCGATGAGGAGATTTTAGCAGCGAGTGATGAGATCGCAAAAACTGATGGGTTTCTGCTATGCCCAGAAGGCGCCGCAACTTATGCGGCCTATAAACAAGCTTTGGGTAATGGCCTTGTCAGTCCGGACGATCAGGCTGTCCTTTTCAATTGCGCCACTGGCCTGAAATACCCGATGGCCGATTTCAGCAGCACGCTCGACCGTTTCGGCGAGATTGATTTTGCCAGCCTTTGACATGGTTGTGCATCAGATGGGGCCGGCCAAGCATCCCTGTGCCCTATCAGCCTCAGACAAGCCTGGAATAGAGCGCCAGTAAAACTAGCGCTTCCCCTGATCCGTTCGCGCGGATATCCGGGAGGGCTTTATGCGCGAGACAGCACCTCTTAAGACGCCATCGTGGGGCGGTGAGATCCGGGCAACCATGTTGCTCGCGGCACCGCTTGCGCTGGCCAATATGCTACAGATGCTGACCTACGCTGTGGATGTGATCTTCATCGCGCGCCTAGGCGAAGCAGAGCTAGCCGCATCCTCATTGGTAATGGCGATTTTTGGCTTGATAGTCTGGTCGCTAAATTCGCTTACCGCAGCTGTTGCTCCAATCATTGCAGCGCAGCTTGGCGAGAACCCAAATGTCGTGCGCCCCGTAAGGCGCGCCATGCGCATGGCTTTGTGGTTGGCCGTCATCTCAGGCACAGGAGGGATGGCTATAGCGCTGGTCACTATTCCCGTGATGTATGCGACCGGCCAGCCTGCAGAAGTCATTACGTTTGCCATACCCTATCTGCTGGCAGTGGTCTGGTCGCTCATCCCAATGGTGGTCGGCAACGTCTTGCGCACCTATGTATCAACGCTTGGCCGCCCGATCTTTGCGACTTTCATTACAGCGCTTGGTATTGGCGTGAATGCACTAGGCAATTATGCACTGATCTTTGGCAATCTCGGCATGCCGCGGCTAGAGCTTGTTGGCGCAGGAATTGCAACAATCATCACCACCACGGCGACAATGCTTGCCTATCTGGCGGTGATCCAGCTTGACCGCAAGTTGCACCGCTACCGGATTTTTGGCCGGATGTGGCGGCCTGACTGGGCAAAGTTTCGCGAAATAATAAAGATCGGCGCTCCCATCGCACTTACCGTTATTGCCGAGGCAGGCATTTTTGGAGCCGCAGCGTTTCTGATGGGCCGGTTCGGCGCTTCCGAACTTGCGGGGCACACAGTGGCGCTCAACATCGCCGCTTTCGCGTTTCAGGTGCCGTTCGGAGTTGGGCAAGCGGCCACGATCCGCGTCGGTTATTTCTATGGTTCTCGCAACGCTCAGGGGATCAAGCAATCAGGCTGGGTCGGAATTGCAATTGGAACAGGTTTTATGTTCCTCACCGCAAGCGCGATGGTGTTTGCACCATATGCTTTGTTATCGGTCTATCTTGACCCTTACGCGGCCAAGAACGCGGCATTGGTTGGCTTCGCCTTGCAATATCTAGTTTGGGCCGCTGCCTTCCAGATTG
This sequence comes from uncultured Porphyrobacter sp., assembly GCA_964352245.1. Taxonomy (GTDB): domain Bacteria; phylum Pseudomonadota; class Alphaproteobacteria; order Sphingomonadales; family Sphingomonadaceae; genus Erythrobacter. The sequence continues at coordinate 70,313 of CAYGQX010000011.1, read as the reverse complement.
TCGATGGAATGCAGGCAGTGTCACTGGGATCGCTTAGAGGACTGCAAGACACGCGCGTACCAATGTGGATCGCTGTCTTCAGCTATTGGGTACCGGGCTTTGGCCTAGCGGTGGGCCTTGGATTTTACACTCCGCTCGAAGGGATTGGCGTTTGGATTGGTCTTGCAACGGGACTGTTGTTTGCCGCCATTTTGCTGACATGGCGCTGGGTGCAACGCGAGCGATTGGGATTAGTCTCAAGGCCTGCCTAAATCATTTCAAAAATTTTAGTGGCAGCCGCTTGACTCAAGCACATGTCGCAACCACATGGCGCGCATTGGCACTCTTGTAAGGAGAGTGCCAACTACTCTTTCAACCTTAAAAAGAAAGGTCATCAATCATGGCATTTCGTCCGCTGCACGACCGTGTCGTCGTCCGCCGCATCGAAGCTGACCAGAAAACCGCTGGCGGCATCATCATTCCCGATTCAGCTCAAGAAAAGCCAAGCGAAGGCGAAATCGTCTCTGTTGGCGAAGGCGCACGCGATGATAGCGGCAACCGCGTCACTCTCGATGTGAAAGCTGGTGATCGCGTATTGTTCGGCAAGTGGTCCGGCACCGAAGTCAAGATCGACGGTGAAGACCTGCTGATCATGAAGGAAAGCGACATCATGGGCGTAATCGGCTGAACAAGCTGATCGCCAACGCTACCCATTCAAAAGAAATCAATTCTCAGGAGAAACAATCATGGCTGCTAAGGACGTAAAGTTCGGCCGCGACGCACGTGAGGGCATCCTCAAAGGCGTCGACACTCTCGCAAACGCTGTCAAAGTGACACTTGGCCCTAAAGGTCGTAACGTTGTCATCGACAAGAGCTTTGGCGCACCGCGCATCACCAAAGACGGCGTAACCGTTGCCAAGGAAATCGAACTTAAGGACAAGTTCGAAAACATGGGCGCGCAAATGCTCAAAGAAGTCGCTTCGAAAACGAACGACCTCGCCGGTGACGGCACCACCACTGCAACTGTTCTTGGCCAAGCGATCATTCGCGAAGGTATGACCGCAGTTGCTGCTGGAATGAACCCAATGGACCTTAAGCGCGGCATCGACACCGCCGTGACGAAAATTGTCGGCGACCTTCAAGGCCGCTCGAAAGAAGTCGCTGGTTCTGCTGAGGTCGCTCAAGTTGGCGTTATCTCAGCAAATGGCGACCGTGAAGTCGGCGAGAAAATCGCTGAAGCCATGGAAAAGGTCGGCAAAGAAGGCGTCATCACCGTCGAAGAAGCCAAAGGCCTCGAATTTGAACTCGATGTTGTTGAAGGCATGCAGTTCGACCGCGGCTACCTGTCGCCCTACTTCATCACCAACCCCGACAAGATGACGGTTGAACTCGAAAATCCGTACATCCTTATCCACGAAGCCAAGCTGTCAAACCTTCAATCACTGCTGCCAGTGCTTGAAGCTGCTGTGCAAAGCGGCCGCCCGCTTCTGATCATCGCAGAAGACATCGAAGGCGAAGCTCTCGCAACGCTCGTCGTGAACAAGCTGCGCGGCGGCCTGAAAGTTGCTGCGGTCAAAGCGCCTGGCTTTGGTGATCGCCGTAAAGCAATGCTGCAAGACATCTCGATCCTTACCAAGGGCGAAATGGTTTCGGAAGATCTTGGCATTAAGCTTGAAAACGTCACTTTGGGCATGCTCGGCGAAGCCAAGCGCGTCACCATCGACAAAGACAACACCACCATTGTTGACGGTGCAGGTTCCGAAGGCGACATCAAAGCCCGCGTCGGTGAGATCAAGGCTCAAATGGAAGCCACGACCTCAGATTATGACCGTGAAAAGTTGCAAGAGCGTCTGGCGAAACTCGCAGGCGGCGTTGCGGTGATCAAGGTTGGCGGCGCGTCGGAAGTCGAAGTGAAAGAACGCAAGGACCGCGTTGATGACGCGCTTCACGCAACCCGCGCAGCCGTTGAGGAAGGCATTGTGCCCGGCGGTGGTACGGCGCTTCTTTACGCTTCGAAAGTACTCGAAGGCCTCAAAGGCGACAATGACGACCAGACCCGCGGCATCGATATTGTTCGCCGTGCAATCCTGGCACCGGTTCGCCAGATCGCTGAAAACGCTGGCCATGACGGCGCGGTTGTTTCTGGCAATTTGCTGCGTGAAGGTGACGAAACGCAGGGCTTCAACGCTGCAACCGACGTCTACGAAAACCTCGTCGAAGCTGGTGTGATCGACCCCACGAAGGTTGTTCGCACCGCGCTGCAGGACGCAGCCTCTGTTGCTGGTCTGCTGATTACCACCGAAGCGGCGATCACCGACGCTCCGGAAGACAAGAATGCGGCTCCTGCAATGCCCGATATGGGCGGCATGGGCGGCATGGGAGGTATGGGCGGCTTCTAACGCCCAGCTTTTCTTAGCTTACAAGAAAGCCTCGTCGGAGCGATCCGACGAGGCTTTTTTCGGATGGACTGAATGAAACATACTCAAATTTACAAGTGAAAGTCTAAAATTGCCGATATCTCTTCAAATATCGGAACGGCTGTTAGTTAAGTAAAGTAATCAGGTTTACTTGAGTAATAGGCCATTCTCACTGATCGTCGGGTCGCACTACACCACGATGACAGGAGAGTATCATGACAAATCGCTTACCTTTTTCAGAGCCCAGCCCATCAGGTTCGGTTCGCGCCCGCGAAGCCAAACGTCAACGGGATTTGGCAACAGAGATTTCGCGGTTGCGTCCCCAAGCGCTGACGAAGTCGAACGGGGAGGAACTGGAACAGGGCACCAAGTCCAACTACCCTGCAAATTTCACCAAAGGCCTCTTGCATGATGGCAATGGCTTGCTGGCGAACCCGGAACACTATCGCCAATTTGTCGAAGCCATCAATTCACCCGACATAACTCTATTTGAAAAGCACGTAACCACTGCAGCAGATGAAGGTGTCACCTTCGAATGCACGGTAGATGGCGAAACCCCCGCATGGCGTGGGTACGAAAGTCCCCGCTCTGGGCATGTCTATGAATTGCAGGGACCCGATGCCGGCGCCGTTGGCATGGCCCCTGCACCGCGATTGCGATCGAGCGAGTTTGTGGCCGAAATCGCCGAGGTTTACAGCATGGCCATCCTTCGTGATGTGCCCTTCAGCGAAATTGCAAGCGGTGGGGGCACGCGCATTACGGGCGGCGATGCTGCGATAGATGCCAATGCTGAATTGACGTCAGCCGAGGTCGTTGATGCACTTAACACGCTGCCATTCCTCGATGTGAATGGTGCAAGGCGCTCCTCAACACCTGCGCGCAATGATGGTGGCTATAACGCCTTTGAAACCAGCCGGCTCAATGCGCGGCTGCAAGGCGGCTCGCTCACCACGCAAACCCTGTTTAGAGGCTCCACGCCGGGTGCTTTGAGAGGTCCATACATCTCGCAATTTATGGTCGCGGGAAACACCAGCCGATTGGGAGGCGTAAGCGGGGGCAGTGCAAGTTTCCCCGCAAGGCAAGCCAATTTCGATGCAGAAGATGGCTTTATCGTCTATGGCAATCAGATCATCGATCAACGCAGCGTCATGCATCAGATTGGCGTGGATCATATGACAGAATGGAACCATTGGCGCGATGTGCAAAACGGAGCCGATTTTGGTGCGCTGGCGTCAAACACCTGGGAAGCGGATCGCCGTTTTATTACCACGCCGCGTGACTTGGCGACTTATGTGCACTTTGATGCATTGTATCAGGCCTATCTCAACGCAGCATTGATGTTGTTAGGCGCACGCGCCCCATTCCAGCGCGGCTTTCCCGAACCATCCGTAAGCGGGCGGCGCACGCCTTTTGCGACCTTTGGCGAGCCACACATTCTAAGTCTGGTTTGCGAAGTTGCCACACGGTGCTTGAAAGCTGTGCGCCGGCAGAAATTCAATTACCACCGCCGCGCTCGGCCAGAGGCAACCGCAGCGCTGCTTTCCTTTGCGATGGGCGATCGCAATGGCGATCTAAAATCAAAAGCTTCGCTTGATGATCTGTTCGGCGAACAAGCCAAAGGCATACGCGAAGCTGAAGCAGAATTGCCCGACGCCATCCGGGATGCAGTGATCGAACACAACCGCAAACAGAACCGTTCAGATATCGAAGATTTGCGCGCAGTAAAATGCACGCCCGATGGCCGTCCGCAAGCATTCAAGAATGCAGCTGGATGGCGCAGCAGCAATCTGTTGCTGCCGATGGCTTTCCCCGAAGGCTCTCCCATGCACCCCGCATATGGCGCCGGGCATGCAACAGTGGCCGGCGGATGTGTGACCATGCTCAAGGCCTTCTTTGAGATGTACACTGATTGCCGCGGTGAAGAAGAGCGTATCCTTGATCTGGATGGCAAAGCGACCGTTTGGCAGCCGAGCGCGGATGGCACCAAGCTAGAAGAGGTGCCCAATACGTCGCTCACCGTTCAAGGTGAGCTCGATAAGCTGGCTGCCAACATCTCAATCGGACGCAATATGGCAGGAGTGCATTATTACTCTGACTATTATGACAGTGCGCGCATGGGAGAACGCATCGCGATTGGCATCTTGATGGAGCAGATACCGACTTATGGCGAGGAGGTTGAAAGCACGTTCAAAAGCTTTGACGGCGATCTCATCACCATCACCGGTACTTCTGCAAGCTGCCCTTCAATTACGATCTGCGATGCACAAGGCAATCCTGTTGCCCCGCGCGATTGGTGGCTGCGGCATGTGGTCGGCGAGGAAATCATAGAGGATTTCGGCGCTTAATCGCCTGTAACGGCCAAGAAAAAGGCCCGCCGGATTTGCTCTGGCGGGCCTTTGCTCATGGTGTTGTCAATACTCAACCACCCTTGCGGCTGGCCTCGGCTGCTTCGATGGCCTTGTCATCCCACGTGACTTGCGTTTGGGTCTGCGGATTGAAACGCGTGTTGGCATAGCTCGCCGCTTCTGCTGCTGCGATTTCCGCCGAGGTGAGATCATCACTGGGCTGGAGCGCAAACACATCAATGCCGCGCGTAATCTCGGTCGCGTAGATGCGGCCATTGTACCAATAGCTCGACCAGTAGCCGCCGACGACCAACTGTTCTTCGCTGATGGGTCCGCGATCGAAGAAAGCGATTTCTTTCGGATTTGCGCTATCGGTGAAATCCATCACGCTGATGCCGCCCTGATACCAGCTTTGTACGAAGATATCGCGACCCGGCACCGGAATGATCGAACCATTATGCGCAACGCAATTTTCAGTGTCGCTTTGCGGTCCAGGCATTTTGTAATGGCTGCGGAATTCCAGCTTGCCATCGACAATATCGTAAACCGCATTCGCGCCCCAAGTCATCGGGTCTGATGCCTTACAACGCGGACGACCGCCCCCGCCCCATTCATCGGTGAATACAATTTTGGTGCCATCATTGTTGAATGTAGCAGAATGCCAGTAGGCGAAGCCTTTATCGAACACTGCATCGATCCGAACCGGGTTCATCGGATCGGATATATCCATCAGGATACCATTGCCCGAACACGCACCTGCTGCGAGATTTTTGGATGGGAACACAGTGATATCGTGGCACTGATTGGTCTGGCGCGTATCCTGCGCGCCCTCTTCGCTCTCGCCGCCTTTCCAAAGCCCTGCGATTTCCCCTGTTTCAGCGTCGGCAAAAACACGCGGACTGCTGATGATGCGTGATTGGGCAGGATCAGCAAGCGGGATTTCGATCACGTCAATGCTGAACAGGGCCGTGCGGCTGTCAGAAGGGTTGTCGATGCAACGCGACAATTCATCCTGCTTACGAACAACCGATGTGCCAGAATTGTATACGATGATCTTTTCTTCATCGGCGCTTACGACCGAATGAGTGTGGCTGCCGCGGCATGTCTGAACCTGACCGACTTGACGCACTGCGGTCAGATCAGAAATATCGAAGACGCGCAATCCGCGGAAACGTTCTGCGGAAACGTCGCCTTCAACACCCTGAAGGCCACAATCGACACGCCCTCTTGTCTGTTCGACACTCATAATCAAAATATCGCCGACAACAGATACATCGCCTTGGCCGCCCGGGCAGACCACAGAACTCATCAGGTTGGGAATGCCATCTTCGCCCAGCTTGTAAATGTTAAAGCCGTGATAGCTCCCCGCCACCATGACATCGTCAAAGAACGCCATATCGGTGTTGGCGAAATCGAGCAAAGGAGAACGCTCTGCAAATTCGGTAAGGTCTTCTTCGTCCTTATCGCGTTCTGCCCCATCAGCGGACGCGACTTGTTCGTTTTCTTCTTCTTTTGCTGCGTCCCCGTCTTCGTCTTCAAGCGGAGGTAATTCGGGGCGTAGATCGGCTGGGTTATCAGGGTCAAAAAAGCCAGCTGGTTTTGAAAGGCTTACCACTTTACGCAGGTTTGAAATAGCTTCCTCTGCATCGGCAAAACCGGCTTTCAACCCTGCACGCGGATCGGGAGAAAGACCCGCGAGGATTTCGTCCATTCGATCAATCTCTGAAGTTTGATCGGCTTCAATATCGCCGACAAACCGGAACAAGATCGGATCGGATGCACTGCCAGGCTGATCGAGAAGACTTTCGACCATATCGATAGCCCCTTCGTGATGCGCGATCATCAAGGTGAGGAACTGGCGATCAAAATCGGTGCCTTTTGCGGCCGCAAGAGCTGCCATCTGAGCCGGGCTTGCCATGCCAGCCATTTGTGAATGATCGACCATGGCATGTTTGGAATGATCCATATTGGCATGGTCCATATTGGCCATCACCGTCTTTTCGCCGCGCGTCTCAAGCCATTCGTTCATGAACTTGATTTCGTCAGTTTGGCTAGAAAGGATACGGCCAGCAATAACGACAACCTCTTCGTTATTGGTGCGATCATCGACCAGCTTGGCCATATCAACGGCTTGCTGATGATGGACGATCATGCCTTGCATGAACGCCACATCGGCATCAGTGTATTTGGAAGATGCCAGCTGGCTCGCTTCAGCGACTGAGAGTGTTTTGCTCCCTTGCCCAGGGGCACCCGGCTGCAAAATTGGAGCGCTCTGTGCAAAAGCAAGGCCGGAAGTGCCAAGCAAAAGAGCTGAAATGGCGGCACGCGACGTGCGCGCGGCGGACTTCTGATATATCATTGCGATTTCCCGTATTGCCCCATGATTGGGATGAATGGGCGGAAAGTGCCTTTCTCTAGACGACAGTCAAGTCATTTCCCGATGTAAAGCTACGGTCTTTGCCCTCGTGTTGTTTGCAAGCCATTTTCAGGCTTTTTTCTAGCCAAAAATGGCCAGAAACGCCGATTGGATGCACGATAATGTGATTTGGTCTCTTGCTGGGCACCTTTCGCCGCAGTCGGCCAAACGAGTGGTTGCAGCGACGAATCGTGCGATTCAAGATGGGCTCATTCAGTGATTGGCAACCGTATTTGAGTATACACCATTAGATGATTTGTCGTGTTCGTACCCCCCTCGCCGCTGCTCTTGCAATCTGCGCAGCCGTGTTATCAACCCCCGTTTCAGCCCAAAGTGGTGATTTCGAATCCAGTTTCGATCTCGCTTTGGGAACGGAAATGCGTGAGCCTCAATCGTTTGAAGCGATATATGAAAGCTCGTTCGAACAACGCATCGCCCAATTGGCGGACGGAAATTTGGGCCGTATCGGGGTTTATGCCGTCGATTTGGCAACTGGCGAGGAGATCTCGGTATTGGGCGATCAACGCTTCCCAATGGCTTCGACGAGCAAAGTGGCAGTCGCCGCTACGTTTCTAGCCGGGGTTGATCAGGGCCGCTTTAGCCTCACCAGCGAATATCCTTTGTTAATCCCTGTTCGCTCAAAGAAGTTTTCGAGTGAAAAGGCACCAGTGCGCAACGGCAATTATGTGCCAGCTTACGAACTGATTAGCCTGATGATAAGCAAAAGCTGTAACAGCTGCACTGATGCATTGCTTAAGGCAGTTGGCGGACCCGGCGCAGTAAATCAGTGGATGCGTCAAGCAGGCCTTAGCGATTTTGAACTCTCACGCGATATCGCGACCCTAGTACGCGATGATGGTGAGTTTGATCCTGTTGAATGGATCGATCCGCGCGATTCCGCGACGCCTCGTGCAATGGGGCAATTGCTGGCCGGTATTTATCAGGGCCGTTGGTTGAGTGCGAATAGCCGCAATCTTTTGATCGGCGCGATGGAGGAAACCACCACTGGCCGCAGGCGCATGAATGCCGCTTTGCCTGATGCCGCTGCGCTTGCCCATAAGACGGGGACCTTAACCCGAACAGCAAGCGATATTGGCGTTTTCAGGCTTGCCGATGGGCGCGCAGTTGTTGCCGCCATTTATGTGACCGGACAAAGCACAAGCCTGGCTGATGAATCGCGGAACAAACGTGCCTCGCGGGCCAAAAGAGATGCGCGGATCGCGGATATCACACGGGCATTGTATAACGGATTTTCTGCCAAAGCTGGATTGCGCCGGGACCCAACTCAGAATTGGACAGCCGAGCCGCGCACGGGCGGCTAATCACATCAGCCATTAATAACTAACAAAAAAGGCGGCGCCGATATGGCACCGCCTTTTCAATTTCAAACCCGCAAGTGCGGGCTGATCGCAAGCGATTACTCGCCTGACATCATTTCTTCAGCTTTATCGCCAGCAGCTTCAACAGCGCCTTCGACTGCTTCAGTGCCATCAGCGGCTGCGCCTTCAACTGCTTCTGCACCATCAGCAGCAGCACCTTCAACAGCTTCTACGCCATCAGCAGCAGCTTCGGTTGCGCCTTCTACGGCACCTTCAGCACCTTCGACTGTTGCGTTAACAGCTGAGTCTGCACCATCGACCATTGCGTCGGTTGCGCCGTCAACAGCGTCAGCGGTTTCGCCGCAAGCAGCAAGGCCAAGAGCCGAAGTTGCAACAGCAGCGGCAAGAACGATCTTACGCATAATAATAATCCTTATTCAGCGATTTGGTTACGCGCAGAGCCAGTATGTACTCTTTGCGCCAGCCGGCGTCTGACCCCCGACTTACCTCTTCAATAAAGGCGGAAATGTGGCAAATCAAGTCAAATAAGGCATTTTCGCCTCATTCTTGCCTCATTTCAGTCAAATTTTACATTTGAACGCATTTGCCAAGGAGGCATTCTGGCTGGGTATGGTGCTTTCAAACTGCCTTACGCCGCGCCGCTGTGGGTGCTAGCAGGCAGTCATGTCCGAAAAGCAGCACCTCTACCTCGTCGATGGCTCATCCTACATATTCCGGGCCTATCATCGCCTGCCGCCACTCACCAATCCCGCCGGAACGCCCGTTGGCGCTGTTTATGGCTATACAACGATGCTTTGGAAGCTGGCAGATGATCTCGATAGCGCCTCTGGGCCCACTCACCTTGCGGTCATTCTTGATAAGGATTCCAAGAGTTTTCGCAACGACATCTATCCAGAATACAAAGCAAACCGTCCCGAGCCTCCGGAGGACCTGCGTCCACAATTCCCGCTGATCCGTGATGCAACACGTGCATTTAGCCTGCCATGTATCGAAGAAGCGGGATTGGAAGCAGATGACCTCATCGCCTCCTATGCGCGGCAAGCACAGCGCCAGGGATGGGACGTCACGATCGTTTCGTCTGATAAAGATCTGATGCAGCTGATCGGTGAGGAAGATGGCGCGCGCATCGATATGCTCGACACAATGAAAAACGCGCGTATCTACATTCCCGAAGTTGAAGAAAAGTTTGGAGTTGCGCCCGATCTGGTTGGCGATGTGCTCGCCCTGATGGGCGATGCTGTCGACAATATTCCCGGCATATACGGGGTAGGCCCCAAGACCGCGAGCAAATTGATTGCCGAGCACGGGTCGCTAACCGCCGCGCTCGACCAAGCGCCCGAAATGAAGAAATCCAAACTCAAAGAACGCCTGATAGAAGGGCGCGAGGATGCGGAAATGAGCCGGGTGTTGGTAACGCTCAAGGAGGATTGCGACCTGCCCCAGCCTTTGGACGAAATGAAGCTGGACGGAATTGCGCCTGAACCTCTCGCTGCATTTCTTGAAGAGCATGGCTTCACTTCGCTCCTGAAACGCCTCGGTATGGGTTCAGGCAGCCCGGAACGCGCAACCAATCTGCATCCTGCCAAAGCTGACAAAGCTGACAAAGCTGACAAAGCTGACAAAGCTGGCGATGCGGGCAATGCCCAAGGCAATCGTCAACCGCTGCCTGAAATGCCCAAGGTTGATCGCGCCGTTTACGAGACGGTTCAAACACTCGAACGGCTCAAAGCATGGGTCAAACGTGCATCTGCGGCGCAATTTGTTGCGGTCGATACTGAGACATCATCGTTGGATGCGATGCAAGCTGACCTTGTGGGAGTAAGCCTCGCGCTTGGCCCCAATGATGCGTGCTATATCCCGCTCGCGCATGGCGGCACCGATCTGCTTGCTGAAAAACCCGAGCAAGTGGCGATGGATGATGCATTGGCTGCATTAAAGCCGATGTTGGAAAACGATGCCGTCCTCAAGATCTTCCAGAACGGCAAATACGATCTCAACGTGCTCTCACGCTATGGGTTGGATGTGCATCCTATAGAAGACACGATGGTTATGAGCTTCAATCTCGATGCTGGCCGGGGTGAAGGGATGGGAGGCGGGCATGGGATGGATGAATTGTCTGGGCGTCACCTTGGCCACACGCCGCTTTCCTTCAAAGAGGTCTGCGGGACCGGCAAGAAGGCTATCCCTTTTGGCGAAGTGCCGCTGGACCGCGCAACCCAATACGCAGCAGAAGATGCTGATGTCACATGGCGGCTTTACCAGATGCTGAAGCCCCGCCTGGCAGAAGAAGGCGGGACCAAGATTTACGAACGGGTTGAACGCCCGCTCATCCCGGTTGTCGCCGCTATGGAGCGCGAAGGTATCAAGGTCGACAGGGTGCGCCTTGCAAAACTGTCCGAGGAATTCGCCACCAAAACCGCCGAACTCGAAGGCGAAATTCACAAGATTGCAGGCGAAGAATTCAGCGTGGGCAGTCCCAAGCAATTGGGAGAAGTGCTGTTCGACAAAATGGGCTTTAAGGGCGGAAGGAAAGGCAAAAGCGGCGCCTATTCAACCGACCAATCCACACTCGAAAAACTAAGCAGCGATCCAGAGGCCGCAGGCATCACCAAGAAAGTGCTTGAATGGCGGCACCTTTCAAAACTCAAATCAACCTACACCGATGCTCTGCAAGCCCAGATCAATCCGAACACGGGCCGGGTTCACACCAGCTATTCGCTGGTAGGCGCGCAAACCGGGCGGCTTTCCTCAACCGACCCCAATCTGCAAAATATTCCGATCCGCACCGCGATCGGCCGCACCATTCGTGAAGCGTTTGTGCCAGAGCCAGGCAACACTTTGCTGGCCGCCGATTACAGCCAGATCGAATTGCGGCTTGCGGCCCACATGGCCGACGTCGACACGCTGAAAGAAGCGTTCGCAGCCGGCGAAGACATCCATTCACGCACCGCCACAGAGATGTTCGGCGAAGTCACCCGCGACACACGCGCGCGCGCCAAGACGATCAATTTTGCCATTCTATATGGAATTTCGCGATGGGGCCTTGCGGGACGTTTGGAAGTCGAACCAGACGAAGCGCAATCCATGATCGACACCTATTTCCAACGCTTCCCCGGCATTCAACGGTATATCTCTGAAACCCTGGAGACAGTGGGCGAGCTGGGATATTCGCAGACGCTGTTTGGTCGCAAGACGTGGTTCCCCCGGATAAAATCGAAAAACCAAGCCGAACGTCAGGGATCAGAGCGCGCCGCGATCAACGCGCCTATTCAAGGGACAAGCGCAGATATCATCAAACGGGCCATGGCGCGGATGCTGCCGGCCTTGCATGATGCAGGCCTCCAAGATGTGCGCATGCTGCTTCAGGTGCACGATGAACTGGTGTTCGAGCTGCCCGAAGGCGATGTCGCGGCAGCCTCCCCGATTATTGAACGGGTCATGGCCGAAGCAGCGCTGCCTGCGGTAACGTTAGACGTGCCACTGGCAATTGACATTGGCACCGGGCCAAGCTGGGACGCTGCGCATTAGGCTAGAGGCTCGCTAACACCCTAATCCGTCACATCATTCCCGTGCTTTTTCGCATTGGTCGGCTCAAGCGTTTCTGGTTGGAAAAAACCGATCGGGTGCGCTTCTGCCGCGCGCTTTTTCAATTCGCCGCGCATTTTGCGATATTCCGCTTCCATCTTCGATGTGACAGTCGCGCGGCTATCTTTGAGAGCCTCGGCAAAGTCTTGCGCGGTCACTTCGGACACTTCGCCCCCAGCACGCCGCAGCGCACCAAGGCCAGCGCGGCGCACTACGTCTTCCAGATCAGCGCCCGTAAATCGTTCGGTTTTCGCAGCGACATCTGACAAGTCCACATCATCGGCCAAAGGCATCGCACTGGTGTGAATTTTGAGGATATGTTCGCGACCCGGCTTGTCGGGCGTGCCAACATAAACAAGCTCGTCAAAGCGGCCTGGGCGCAATAGCGCCGGATCAACCAAAGTCGGACGGTTGGTTGCACCCACCACAATCACGGACTGCAATTCTTCAAGTCCATCCATTTCGGCAAGGATCGTATTCACCACACGGCCCGTGACTTGAGGTTCACCCTGCCCAGAACCGCGCGCAGGCACCAAGCTGTCAATCTCGTCAATAAACAAGACGCATGGAGCAACCGCGCGCGCGCGCTGGAAAAGGCGTGCAATCTGTTGCTCGCTTTCGCCATACCATTTGGACAAAAGGTCTGAGCTTTTCATCGAAATGAAATTGGCGTCAGCCTCTTTCGCCACGGCTTTGGCCATAAGTGTTTTGCCGGTGCCTGGGGGGCCATAAAGCAGGAACCCTTTGGCCGGGCGGATACCCAGACGGCGAAATGCCTCGGGGTTCTTGAGCGGAAGTTCAATCCCCTCTTTCAATTTGTCGATCGCATCCCCAACCCCGCCAATGTCATCCCATCCGACATTTGGCACCTGCACCATAACTTCGCGCATGGCGGAAGGTTGGATGCGTTTGAGCGCGGACATGAAATCATCACGCGTCACACACAAATCTTCAAGAACGTCTGGCGGTATCTCACGCGCGTCCAGATCAAGGCGCGGCATAATCCGGCGAACGGCATCAATCGCAGCTTCGCGCGCAAGCGCGGCAATATCAGCTCCGACAAAACCGTGAGTGACTTTGGCCAGCTCGTCCAGATTGACGGTCGCCTCCAAAGGCATGCCGCGTGTGTGAATAGAAAGGATTTCGCGGCGGCCTCGTTGATCGGGCACCCCGATGACGATTTCCCGGTCAAACCGTCCTGGCCGCCTTAGTGCCTCGTCAATTGCATCGGGCCGATTGGTCGCAGCAATGACGACCAGATTGGCGCGCGATTCGATCCCGTCCATCAAAGTGAGCATTTGAGCGACCAGTCGCTTTTCTGCTTCGCCTGGCACACCGCTGCGTTTCGGAGCAATCGAGTCAATCTCGTCGATGAAAATGATCGCCGGCGATGCGCGTGTGGCCTCTTCGAACACTTCGCGCAGGCGTTTTTCAGATTCGCCATAGCCCGAGCCCATGATTTCTGGCCCATTGATAGTGAAGAATTCAGCATCGCTTTCATTGGCAACCGCCTGCGCGAGCCGTGTCTTTCCAGTACCGGGCGGGCCATGAAGCAGCACACCTTTGGGCGGATCAACGCCGAGGCGAGTGAACAGTTCAGGGTATCGCAACGGCAATTCAACCATTTCGCGCAGCGCCTGAATGGTGTCTTCCATTCCGCCGACATCGTCATAATTCACCGTGCCGCGCGCATCACGGGGTTCTTCGAACTCTGTACGCAGCTCAACTTCGGTATTCTCGTCAATGTGGACGATGCCTTTTGGCTGTGTCGAGGCCACCGACAGACGTATCTGAGTGAGTGCATAAGCTGGAGCGCGCAACAATTGACGTACATCAGGCGGCATGTTCTGAACCGGCTGTTGGCCGGTGGTTGCGACCAGATCTCCTGCGACCAGCGGCTTACGGAAAAAATTCCGTTTCAGGGCCTGCGTTGGACCCTGGAGGCGCATATCGCGCTGCGCTGGCGCAAAGACTACTCGTGTCGCAGGACGCGTTTCGGCACGCGAGATTTCAACATGTTCGCCTGATCCGGCTTCGGCATTGCCGCGTTGCAACCCGTCCAGACGCACAACGTCCAGGGTTTCATCCTCGCTATAAGCCGCCGTCGCAATTGCTGCGGTTGTTCGCTTACCTTTGATCTCAACGATATCGCCCTCTGTGATCCCAAGAGCCTGAAATGCAGAGCGGGGCATCCTGGCTATGCCCTGGCCTGATTCTTCCTGACGGGCCGCTGCGACCTGTAATCTAACTGTTTGTGTGGGCGCGGCATCCGCTTCAGCCATTGCAAGGAACTCCAAAAACTTGAAGCTCGATAGCTAGTGAGCCGTAACAGGCATTGCAAACCCTTGATCGCAGACCCGTCCTTATTCCAGAGCGAGATAGGCAAAGAAAAAGCCCGACATGCAAAAGCATATCGGGCTTGAAAAGTTTGGGAGAGGATGCCTGTAAGGCACGAAGAGGTATGCGAGGAATGATGCTTTCTCGCAAGTGCGAAAGCCGCACCCAGAGTTGCAAAACATGCAAATGTATGGGGTAATATGAAGCATTTATGTCAAATTATGCAAATTCACAGCCCATATTTTGTGCATTTGCACTCTTTTTGGGCATTCTGGCTGCATTTGATGCATGTTGCGGCGCACAATTATGGCAATTTCCGCAGCGCCGGACCCTGCCCTCGTGACTCGCGGCTGAGTAAGGCCTAATTGATGCTGACAATCACTTCTTTCACCACCATTCACGGGACAGACCCTGGATATGACGAAACTCTTCCCCAATGCAGCAGCCGCACTCAAAGGCGTGCTCAAGAATGACATTCTCATAGCTAGCGGAGGCTTTGGCCTTTGTGGCATCCCTGAAAGACTTCTGGATGCGATCCGTGATGATGGCTCCACCGGCCTGACATTTGCGAGCAACAATGCAGGGATTGACGATGAAGGCATTGGAAAACTGCTGCGCACGCGGCAGGTGAAAAAAATGATCTCTTCTTATGTAGGTGAAAACAAGGAGTTTGAGCGGCAATTCCTTTCAGGCGAGCTCGAAGTGGAATTCTGCCCCCAAGGCACGCTCGCTGAAAGGATGCGCGCGGGCGGCGCTGGCATTCCAGGCTTCTACACCAAGACAGGCGTCGGCACCCAAGTTGCCGATGGCAAAGAGCACAAGGAATTTCCAGATCGCGACGGCATTATGTCGACTTACATTCTGGAACGCGGCATTTTCGCAGACCTGTCGATTGTCAAAGCCTGGAAGGCTGACGAGACGGGCAACGTCATCTTTCGCAAGACCGCGCGTAATTTCAACCAGCCGGCGGCAACATGCGGCAAGGTCTGCATCGTTGAAGTTGAGGAAATTGTACCCACTGGCTCGCTCGACTCCGATGACATTCACTTGCCCGGAGTCTTCGTCAATCGCATGATTGTGGGTGCGCCCTACGACAAGAAAATAGAATTTCGAACCACTCGTGAAAGGGAGACCGCGTGATGGCTGATTCAACTGGGTGGACCCGTGACCAAATGGCAGCGCGCGCGGCGCAAGAGCTCCAGGACGGCTATTATGTCAATCTTGGCATTGGCATCCCGACACTTGTCGCCAACCATATCCCCGATGGCATGCATGTAACGCTGCAGTCAGAAAATGGCATGCTGGGCATTGGTCCCTTTCCGTATGACGATGAAGTCGATCCTGATCTAATCAATGCGGGCAAACAAACCATTAGTGAGCTGCCGCACAGTGCCTATTTCGACAGCGCCACCAGCTTTGCCATGATCCGCGGCGGCCATATCGACCTCACGGTTCTGGGCGCGATGGAAATTGCAGAAAATGGCGATATCGCCAATTGGATGATCCCAGGCAAAATGATCAAAGGCATGGGCGGCGCAATGGACCTTGTCGCGGGCGTCAAAAAGATCATCGTGGTGATGGATCACAATTCCAAAGCAGGCGATCCAAAATTCATTCGAGCCTGCACTCTGCCACTTACGGGCCAGAATGTTGTCGATATGATTGTCACCAACCTGGGCGTGTTCCACCGCCCCGACAAGTCTTCAAAGTTCCGTCTGATTGAGCTTGCGCCGGGCATTACAGAACAAGAGGTCGCAGCAAAGACGACTGCCGAATACGAAGTCGCGCTCTAAGCTCCAAGGCACCTAAACAGGGCTTCACACACTACGGCCCTATGCGCTACCAATGCCTTGTGGGTTCGCTCTATTTCTTCAAGATGCTGCACTATCTGGGCATCATCCTGCTTGCCGGAAACATCACGGTCACGGCAGTCTGGAAAGTGTTCGCCGATCGAAATGGTGATTGGCGGATTGTCCAATTTGGTCAGCGGCTCGTTACGGGTACCGATTTTGGCCTTACTATCCCGGGAATCGTGCTCACCATGATCGGGGGTTACGGGACGCTGTGGGTAATGGGCTACAAACTCCATGAGCCAGCGTGGTTGTTGTGGAGCCAGATATTCTTCGTCTTGGCGGGCTGCATCTGGCTGTTCATCCTTGTGCCGATCCAGATCAAGCAGGCACGGCTCGCCAATGCATTTACATCGCAGGATGGCGTGACGAGCGCGTATAGGCGCCTATCCCGCCTCTGGATCATATGGGGCCTCATCAGCACCGTACCGCTATGCGTGGCCTTGTGGCTGATGGTGGCAAAACCCCTTTAGTCAGCACATTTTCTACAGCGCATCGGAATTCAAATCGATTGTTTGGTCATCGCCCCAAGTCGAAACAGAGCTGGTCGTGCGGTTGTCATTGATGATCTTGAGCACGCGTTTTGGCGAGGGCAGCCGATCTTGTGAGACATAGCTGATGCGCTGGCTATCGGTCACCAGGCTGATCGAATAGACGGGTTTTGATTTTTTCGAACCCGCGGCCAGGATCTGAGAAGACAAATCTTGGCCTACCAGGACACTGACACCGCTATCGCTTAATGCGATCATGTAAGAATTCGTCGACGCATCCGGCCGGTAGACAACCTGCATGGGATTGAGCATACTGTCTCGGCACCATGCTACCACCGGTTTTGGGTCGAGGGATGCGCCTTCATCTTGCGCGACCTTTTCTGCTGCAATCCCGCCCAGCAATGCCCCCAGCAAGGCAGAGGCGCCATCCTGTTTTGCATCCTTTGCCGTCTTGAATTTAAGCTTCTCGTCACACTGGGCGACAGCAATCGCGGGCAATTGAGGGTTTGCTGCCTCAGGAGGGGTCAATTCAGCAAAAGCTTCATCCATCAAAGCTGCCAGTTCTCCAGGCGAACGCGAGGCAGACGAGGCGCGCATTTTGATAAGCCAACCATTGACCGAGAACAAAGCAACGGCCGTGCTTTGGGCAACTCCCCCGGACGCAAGGTCGTAGATGGCCCGCTGGCCCTGCCACCTTTCGGCGCCCGGCCAACCATATTGTTCGACACCAAAAGCAAGCTTTGCTCCGGCATAAAGATCGCGCACTTCAATCGCTTTACGCGCCTGTTCGAACCAGACAGGTGCGCCGCCATTGGTGTGACGATAAATATAGATCGATAGCTCTTCGTAAGGGTCATCGCTTCGAAATGAGAAACCGATATTGAGAAAATCTGGCGCGTATTCGGTCGCTGCCCCTCTCGGCAATCCCGCGAGTTGGGATGGAACAATGATCGCGCTATGGGGATGCTGCCAACTTGCGCCTACTTCAAGTTCGATGGGCCGTTGAGAGGAGGCTGGCACCGCGCAGGTGGCAAAAAAGACCGTGCACGGCAAAACCCAAGACAACTTAATCATGACGCCCATCTCCCCGCTAGCCGCCTATAGTGACATATCCCTTCACAGGATCAAGCGGTTATGCCGGACTGACAAAAGGTGGCTTGACGAAAGACGGATTGGCAAAGGGCGGACTGGCAAGCAAGCGGGACGGTCCAAAACCAACCCGCTCTTGTCTTTGCCTTCAGTTTCTGTAATTACAGAAATAACAGCAATGAGGTGATTCGTGACTAAACTGCTCGATATTCCAGAGGTGCGCTCTTTCATCCTCCACTGGGGTGAGATGGGCACCGAATGGGGTGTGAACCGATCAGTCGCACAAGTTCATGCGCTGCTTTATCTCAGCGATCGCCCGCTTCACGCCGAAGAGATTTGCGAAACATTGGCCCTTGCGCGCTCCAATGTGTCAACCGGGCTAAAAGAATTGCAGAGCTATCAGATTGTCCGGCGCGTCCATGTCGAAGGCGACAGGCGCGATCACTTCTTGGCGGAAACCGATCTTTGGGAAATGCTGATGAAGCTGGCAGCAGAGCGCAAGCGCCGCGAATTTGACCCTACAATCCAGTTTATGGGTGAGCTTGCCGAAAGCCTTGACGGACGCGAGGATGTTCCTGTGCATGTGCGCGAGAGGATCGGGAGGATGCACGAATTTATCGGCACGCTCACAGGTTGGTACGCCGATGTGCGCAATTTGCCCAAACCAACTCTGGTTCGCCTGATGAAGCTTGGCCGCGGCATTGCGCGGTTCCTTCCCGGCAAATCCGCCGACTAATCAAACATAGCGAAGGAGGTAACAATGATAACCGAATACTCACGTGATAGCATTTCGGAAATTACAGAAATGTCTGATAAATCTGGCCTGCATCACTTTTGTGCTGCTTTAGGATGGGGCACATCGGCCGGCACAGTGACGCTGATGGCGGGACTTGCGATGGACCTTGGACTTGGCACTCACCTCGGCGAGCTTGGTGCTGCAATAGCGTTTTTCGGATTCTTCGTCGCCTTTTTCACGCTCATTACGATGGTGTTGATCGGACTGCCCATCACTTTTCTTCTGCGAAAGATGAGAGCGGAGAAAGCTCTCGTTTACGCAGGATTGGGAGCCGTTGCCGGCTTCGCCGTGCTGGCTGTGCTGGCTGTGCTTTTCGATCCCCCCGCCATGGTTAGTGCACAGGAGCTAATGATCCTTTTCGCTGGAGCGTTTGCAGGATTTTCCTGTGCGCTGCGCTGGGGAAAGTGGCGCGAGAAAACGGCTCTGGCGCTGCACGATCAAGACCGTGAACGCGCGTCAGACAGACGCTCCAACCCAATTCACGATCTGATCCACTAAGACAAGCAAACCCCATGGCACGATCAAGCAAATTTCCCCCCAAAACGCAGAAGTAACAGGAGTGAATGATGTATGATATCGGTTCCTATCTCGCCTACCTTGGCGTCAGCATTGGCCTGACCATTTGGGTCGCACAAACCTTATCCAAGAACGGGCTGGTGTTTTTGGTCGAATGTTTTGGCCATGATGAAACCCTGGCCAAATCCACCAATCACTTGCTGGTAGTCGGGTTCTATCTCGTCAATCTGGGCTGGATCTTATTGACCCTGCGCTTTGGCAATCCGCCCGAAACCGCTGTTGAAGCGATCCAGTTTCTCTCTGGGAAAATCGGTGTTGTGGTGGTGGCGCTTGGCCTGATGCACTTCTTCAACATGAATGCGATTGCCAAATTTGGCCGCAAAGTCGGCAGTTGGTTCCGCGAGGAGCAATGGGCTGCAAAGGCAGCAGGCGAAGACGCCTGATGCTGAGTGGGAATGGCGGTTGCATCCCATTGCGCAGCCGCCATTTTCCTACATTACAGAGCCCTGTTATGTTTATTGAGCCGTTTTGTGTGCCCGGCCCAACGCGCCGATCAACACAGACCTGCCCCGCGTACGTGTTTAGTGAACAAAACCCGCAAAGATCCGCTCATCATTTAGACAAAGCGGCCTTGAAGTCCTCCACCAGATCAGTCCGCTCCCAAGGGAAGAAATCGCCTTCGGCGGTGCGACCAAAATGCCCATAAGCCGCCGTTTTGCGATAGATCGGCTTATTCAGGCCCAGATGCTCGCGAATGCCGCGCGGGGTCAGACCGCCAAGCTTGGCGGTGTTCATTATTACTTCCTCAACTGCCGCATCGGTAACCCCATCAGCCGCGGTTGCATGAGTGTCGACATAAAGAGACAAAGGCTCTGATACGCCTATCGCATAGGCAATCTGGATAGTGCAGCGCCGCGCCAATCCGGCCGCGACAACATTTTTGGCCAAATATCGCGTGATATAAGCAGCGGAGCGATCGACCTTGGTCGGGTCCTTGCCGCTAAAGGCACCCCCGCCGTGAGGCGAAGCGCCGCCATAGGTATCAACAATGATCTTGCGCCCGGTAAGGCCCGCATCGCCATCCGGCCCGCCAATCTCAAACGCTCCAGTGGGATTGATATGCCAAACCGTCTCATCGGTAATAAAGTCTTCGGGAAGGATTTTTGTCACAACGCCTTTGATGTAAGACTTCAGTTCAGCTTCCCGTTCGCCTTCGTGGTAACCTGGGGCATGCTGGGTCGAGACAACCACCGCAGTACAGCCCACAGGTTGGCCATTCTCATACCGCAATGTGACCTGGCTTTTTGCATCAGGCTCAAGGAATGGCGCCGCACCCGATTTGCGATCAACGGCGAGCTGTTCAAGGATTTTGTGGCTGTAATCGAGCGTTGCCGGCATCAGATCAGGTGTCTCATCACAAGCAAAGCCAAACATAATCCCTTGGTCGCCTGCGCCTTCATCCTTGTTCGATCCAGCATCGCCTGCATCAACGCCCATCGCGATTTCCGCCGATTGGCCGTGCAGGTGGTTTTCAAACACGAGCGTTTCCCAGTGAAATCCTGACTGCTCATAACCAATTTCTGCGACAGTCCGGCGAACAGCGCTTTCAATTTCATCGCGCGCACCCGGCGCCCAGTAATTGTTGTATTTCCACTCCTCGCGAGTCAGATCGTACATCGGTTTGCAGCGAATTTCGCCCGATAGCACCACGCGCTGGGTCGTCGTCATGGTCTCACAAGCGACTCGCGATTCAGGATCTTTTGCCAGCATCAGATCGACAATTGCGTCCGAGATTTGATCCGAAACTTTATCCGGATGGCCTTCAGAAACGCTTTCAGATGTGAACAGGTAATCGCTGCGCATATATGCTCCTGAAGAATGCAATCAGATAGTAGTGGCGACCATGATATAAGGAAATCTTTATGTCGCAATAAACCCCTAGCTGCGGGTTTTAACCAGCGCAAGCAATCTCGGAACGGCAATTCCTGCCAGCGCGAAAATCGCAGACCAGACCAGTGTTAAACGATGCCCCAATGTTGCAAAAAGTGTGGGCGCCTTCGCTTCCGGGATAAAACCATCAAGACGGCCAGCCTCGCCCGTCGGAACAGTGTGACGAACTATTCCATTCGCATCGATGACAGCGCTGATCCCTGTTGTGGTGGAACGCAAGACGGGCAGTCCTTCTTCGATCGCACGCATTCGAGCCTGCGCCAAATGCTGAGGCGGACCCCAGGTACCAAACCAGCCATCATTGGACGGATTGAAGATATAGTCGGGTCGATTTTCGCGATCAGCAACGTGGCCAGAAAACACGATTTCATAGCAGATTTGAATGCCTGCTTTACCCAGGCGCCCAAGGTCCAGCGTCTCTGGACCCGGGCCTGGTGCATAGTCGATCGTACCTTCGGTTAGCCGTGCAAGGCCGAGCGGCTCCAGCAGCCATTCCATCGGGAGATACTCGCCGTAAGGCACAAGATGCGCTTTGGAATAGTGATGCGTGATATCGCCTTCACCATTAAGACCAAGGACTGAATTTCGGGCAGTAACAGCTGTCGGAAAACCGCCAGCTCCAACGCCGATATTAAGGTTGATTACGCCAGTGAGAAGTGTCGCCTCCGGACCGATTATCGTTCCTATGCGCCGACGCGCAAGTTCGGGATCCCCGCCAGCTGTTAGTTGGGCATAATAACGTTTAGGATATCCATCTTCGAGAAAATCGGGAATTGCGCTTTCGGGCCAAAGCACAAGTCGCTCCTTATCACTGCCAGGCAGCGTCAGATCGGTGATGCGCCGAAATTGCTCTTCAAACTTCGAGCCGTCATTGATCTCATCTTGAGGGATAAGTGGTTGAATGAGAGCGTAGCGAATTACGTTTGGCGGCGGTTTAATCTCACCACTCAGTGGAAGCAGCATAGCGATTGCTATCACTACAAATCCAATGCAGCCCGATAAATAACGGCGGTCAAAAAGTGCGATTGCAAGGAGCGAACTTACAAAGAGCACTAGGCCAGAAAGCGCGTATGTTCCTAGCCAGGGCAAGACAGCAGCGACACCTGCAGTCTCCCAACCGCCCAGAAAAATCAGCCCCAATGGCGGCCATGGATAACCAGTAAAGACCCATCCGCGCGCCCATTCCAAGATGATCCACAATCCGGCAAGCAAAGTCCCAAAAAGCATCGGGCCGGATTTTACGCCGTTCAGTTTGCGGTTCAAAAGATGCGCTGCCAGGACTGCAAATGCTGGGTAGATTGCGAGGTAAATGCAAAGCAGCGGAACTGCGAGCCACCCTAAAAATTCGGGCATCTTGGCTTGATATGTAAATGCGGTCGCGATCCAATTGTTCGCAAGTGTCAAATGAGCCCAGCCGAACAGATAGCTGCGCCCCAAAGCGGATTTCCAATTTGGCGCACAATGCCAGTGAAGGATTGCCAGAGCCATGGCTGGGATCGCTATCCACCAGCCGTGCAGCGGAGGATAGCCGCAAGCTGTCACCAGTCCGAGAAAGACCGATGTCAGCTTAGGCCAATCGCTTGCAAACTCGGCAAGTTTGCCAAGCAGATTGCGAGGCTGCGATGGGTTCATAGCATCCACGCCCTCGCGGAGGATCATGGGCTAGCCGACAGCCTCAAGGCTGTCGTCTTTATCACCATCTGTTCCATCACCTGAACCAAGGGCAGGAGGGAGAACTGATTTATCAATCTCTGCTGGACCCTCATCAGTATCTACCTTCGGCTCGCTCCGCTTACGCCTTGGTGCGCGTCCTTCAGTGCGCGCGTCACTTTTGGGTTTGCGAGTGCGCCGCTTGGGTTGTTCGGCTTCCTCAGTGGCGGTTTCATGCTCGCCAACCGTTTCGCCTTCAGCGCCGACTTGGCCTTCGGCCATGTGTTCACTGTCATCGCGGCGTGAACGACCACGGCGGGTATTCCGGCGGCGATTGCCACCATCTTCGCCGTCATCATCCTCATCGTCTGACTGATCGCGCTCTTCATTGCGTTTCGCACGAGCTTCGTCCTGGCGGGCTTTATTATCGGAGATCACACGGAAATAGTGATCGGCAAATTGCAGGTAATATTCAGCCTGTACCCTGTCGCCATTGTGCTGGGCGTCCTGAGCAAGCTTCTTGTATTTATCGAGCAATTGCGGTGCATTACCGCGCGCGCGGCTATCAATCCGGTTTTGGCTGTTAGCGCCGCCTTGGTTGCGATTACCGCGACCGCGGCGACGATTGTTACGATTGTTATTCAAGGAAAACGATCCTTATCAGAGGCCCGGTGTTGTAACGAAATCATGAAAACGAAAACATCTCATCAAAACACGTTTGGCCTATAGACCCCAAACAGAGCACGCTCCGCGCTACGTTTGGCCATGGGCAAGCCCTGACGGCCATTTTGAGCGAATTTTGGAGCTTGGTTCAACGATTTGCGCCCTTCGCAATTCGTGACCTGATTCTTTGCTAGCGAGCAGAACCGGGTTTGCCAAGCCCTACTGGGTAATTCCTTAGGAAAGGATAAGAACACGTGGCCGATTTGCGAGGTCATGGCGCAGTTCGACCTGAAAGCCTGCATCATGGGCGATTTTCGTCACTGCATCAGCTTGTGTGTGACCAATCTCGAATAGAGCTCTTGCATTCTCATTCATCAACGGACGCAATTGGGGGATTAAAATGCGATAGTCATCAAGGCCGTCCGGCCCGGCGAATAAAGCGGAAGCTGGTTCGAAATCGCGAACATCGAGATCGAGTTCAGCGGTGGACTCGATGTAGGGTGGATTGCAAACGATAAGGTCGAAATTTCCAAGATTGTCTGCCCAGTCGGGCGTTTGCCAGCTGCACCTGTGCAATCGCCAGTCCTGCTCATCAAAAATGTCACGCTCACTTTCAAAGCCCACGCCATTGCCTAACGCGACCTCGATTGCGTCTTGGGAAGCGTCAATCCCAACACCCGATGCTTTGGGTAATTCTTCAAGCAGGGTGAATAGCAATGCTCCCGAACCAACTCCCAAATCCAGAATCCGTTTGGCATGAGGGTGCACTTCCAGCGCAACATCGATAAGGATTTCGCTATCTCCGCGTGGGATCAGCACTCCTGGCTCTACATCGAAACGCCGCCCATAAAACTCTGTCCAGCCGGTAATGTAAGCAACAGGCTCGTGTTTGGAGCGCCGGCCTACCAAGCGATAGAACTGCGAAGGTACCGGTTCATCCATCATTCGGATCAGCAAGTCCGACCTGCTAACACCCAAAGCATGCGCCATCAGCAATTCGGCATCAAGGCGCGCTGTGTCGCTCGTTTCTTCTAACCGCCGGGTCGCATCCCGGATCGCTTCTGAGACCTTCATTCCGCCAGTGTCGCCAACCGCTTAGCTTCATCCTCGGCTATCAACGCATCGACAAGCTCCGTTAATCCAGGCCCTGCCAGCACCTCTTCAAGCTTGTGCAAAGTCAACCCGATGCGGTGGTCGGTCACGCGGCCTTGTGGGAAATTGTAAGTTCGAATGCGTTCGGAACGGTCGCCGCTGCCGACCATCGCTTTGCGCGCCTCGGCCTCGGCACCCTGCGCTTCATCGCGCGTCTTTTCATACAATCGCGCGCGCAGCACCTGCATCGCTTTTTCGCGGTTCTTGTGCTGACTGCGCCCATCCTGACAGGTGACCACAAGTCCGGACGGTTCGTGCGTGATGCGGATCGCGCTGTCCGTGGTGTTGACGTGCTGGCCGCCTGCACCAGAGGCTCTGTAGGTGTCGATCTTAAGGTCGCCCGGATCAATCCGCACATCCACATCATCAGGTTCCGGCAGGACAGCAACCGTCGCGGCTGACGTGTGGATGCGTCCGCCGCTTTCAGTGACGGGCACGCGCTGCACCCGGTGCACGCCGCTTTCAAACTTGAGCTTTGCAAAGACGCCCGCGCCGGTGACGTTGGCGACGATTTCCTTACACCCGCCGACTTCGGATGCGTTCATGCTGACCGCTTCGACCCTCCAACCGTTTTCGGCGGCAAAGCGCTCATACATCCGGTAAAGGTCGCCCGCGAACAAAGCGGCCTCATCGCCGCCTGTGCCAGCGCGAATTTCCAGCATGGCAGGCTTGCTGTCGGCGGCATCGCGGGGGAGCAGCGCAATGGCAAGCGCGCGCTCTTTAACAGGAAGAGCGTCACGCAGATCCGCAAGCTCTTCTTCTGCCATGGCCTTCATTTCAGGGTCATCGAGCATCTCTTCGAGGCCCACAATCTCCTCGCGAATGGCCTTCACTTCAGCCGCGGTTTTTGCGACCGGTTCAAGCTCGGCATAATCGCGCGAGGCGCTTACAAATTCGTCGCCTTCAAGCGTGCCAGATGCCATGCGCGCTTCAAGCTCGGCAAAGCGATTGGCGATCTGATCAAGGCGTTCGGGTGGGATTTGCATGTCTAAGTTTCTCTTCTTGTCATTCCCGCGAAAGCGAGAATCCAGCTTACCGATGTCGCTGCCATTTAAGACAGCTGGATCCCCGCCTGCGCGAGGATGACAAGTGGGCTATAAATGCCCAGAAAAAATCGCAAAAATTCGTTCGTCGTCTTGATCGTTTAATCCACCCTTCGAAAAGTACGATGGTTCGTCATTTTGTCTGCGTAAGGATGTTAAGACGGAAGCATCCAATTTTGCCGCCCGGTCAAACCTTTTGCGCGGAGAGTTGGTCGCAAGCAGTTCCACGGAGAATCCAGCTCCGCGAAGGTCGCTTACAATTCGTTGCGCGTTAGCAAGAAGCGTGTCGTCTTCCAAAGCAATCGCCACGTCCAGTTTGGCCTCGCCCTTCTCCCCTACCAACATAGCGAGCCGCTCAATCCCGGCAGCCCAGCCGACCGCTGGGGTCGCAGGGCCGCCAAGGCTTTCCATCAGTCCATCATAGCGTCCCCCGCCCAGCACCGTCGATTGCGCGCCCAAAGCCTCCGCCGCTGTAGACCCTTCATCAGGGATAAACTCAAACGCTGTATGCCGGTAATAATCGAGACCGCGCACAAGGCTTTCAGCCCGTGTCCATTTGACGCCAGCCGCATCAAGGCCGCTCGTCACGTTTTCAAAAAAGGCGAGCGCTTCATCAGACAAAAACGCATCAATCTTTGGCGCGTCGGCCAAAAACACTTTGTCGCGCGGGTCTTTACTATCAAGAATGCGCAAGGGGTTTTTCTCCAGCCGTTCCTGGCTGTCTTCAGACAAGTCGCCGAGCACTTTGCCGAAATACTCGATCAAGCCAGCACGCCACGCCTCGCGGCTGTTCGCATCCCCCAAAGTGTTGAGGTTTAGTGTCACGCCTTTAATGCCAAGCTCACGCAGCAATTGGTC
This sequence comes from uncultured Porphyrobacter sp., assembly GCA_964352245.1. Lineage (GTDB taxonomy): Bacteria > Pseudomonadota > Alphaproteobacteria > Sphingomonadales > Sphingomonadaceae > Erythrobacter. Next base: position 43,836 of record CAYGQX010000011.1, on the reverse strand, counting down.
TGCCATGGCGAGCAATTCAACATCGGCCTGCGGTTCCGCCGCACCGATAATCTCGGCATCAATCTGGTGGAACTGGCGATAGCGGCCCTTTTGCGGGCGTTCATAGCGGAACAGTGGACCGTGCGTCGCGATTTTAAGCGGCGCGTGCTGTTGCCAGCCATTTGTTAGATATGCCCGCGCAATCCCGGCTGTAAATTCGGGACGCAGCGTGAGCGATGTGCCGCCGCGATCTTCGAAAGAGTACATTTCCTTCGACACAACATCGGTCGTCTCGCCCAAAGAGCGCGCGAACACTTCGGTCTTTTCAAACACAGGAAATTCTGCACGGCGAAAACGATACAGCTTGCGCACGCGCTCAAATGTCTCGACCACAAATGCGAAGCTTTCCGCCTCTGCGCCGAAGATATCCTGCGTGCCTCTGATAGCCTTGGGTGTGTTCTTGCTCATAATGGCGAGCGACTACGACCAAGGGAGGTCTTTCGCAATCCTCATTGCTCCGCTAAGCGACTGCGCGAAGCCTTTTTGGAGAGGGGCAAACAAGTGATTACAGGGAACCCTGAATGCGTATCGATAAAATTCCAACCGGTTCAAATCCCCCGGAAGACCTCAACGTTATCATCGAAGTGCCAACTGGCGGTGAACCGGTAAAATATGAATTCGACAAAGACTCAGGCGCTTTATTTGTCGATCGGATTTTGCACACTCCCATGCGCTATCCCGCCAATTACGGCTTTGTGCCTCACACGTTGAGCCCCGATGGAGACCCATTGGACGCATTGGTAATATCGCGTTCGCCCTTTATTGCTGGATGCGTTGTGCGTGCGCGCCCTATCGGTGTTTTGAACCTCGAAGATGAACATGGCGGCGATGAAAAATTGATTTGCGTGCCAGTGGACACGACCTTCCCATATTATTCAGACGTTGGTGAGACCAAGGATTTGCCTTCGATCATATTCCAGCAGATCGAACACTTCTTTACGCACTACAAAGATTTGGAAGCCGAAAAATGGGTGCGTGTTGGTAAATGGGGTGAGGCGAAAGAGGCTAAACAGATCGTGATTGAGGCGATCGAACGAGCCAAAGGCTAAGCGAGACGTCTACGAGACAAGCCCGGCGGTTTGCTTCGCCGGGTTATCAGCACTCCTCAGGCAAATATAATCTTAAAAAGCGCCGTAAGGCAGAACGGCAAACCAATGGCTATCAGCCAAAGTGCCGCAATGTCGCGCCGGAACGCCGGTGCGTAGGCGCTATCGCTTGCTTGAATATCGTCGAGATGCGTCCAGCGTTTTTCAAACCAGCGACACGCCGGAATGATTGCTGCGACCAAAATGACGAGCGCAACGTAGGGCAAGATCGACGACACCCCTTGTGCAAGGGCTTTGATCGTCACGAAGATTTGTAAGCCAGTGTAGACAAGCAAAGCATAGGCGACATGATCGCTCATAGCTTTGCGCCAATCGCGCGGCTGCGACGTCCCGGCGGCGGCGGCCTGCGAGGTTTGAGCGAAATTCTTCTCGTGCAGCTGATCGTTCATTTTGCCGCTCCCCAACGGATCTGTTCTTTGATGCAGTATCTCAAAGAGAGGCGCGCGTTGCAAGCATGGTAACCAAAGTGTCATTGTGTTGCATGGCTTGCAAGACGCACCTTTCAAACCACCGATTTGCAGGGATTTTCTTGGAAGTATCCGGGTAAGACGCGATAGGGGACGTGAATTTTTTTCTTCCCCTCACATCCGTAAACCGGCCTGAAAGCAAAAATCTTGCCAGAATCGACCAAATGCACGCCTTATGGCCTTTTCTGGCAGACTATCAGTGCTAAGGAATAGGAATGAACGAACTTGCTTCGCCCCCTGAAAGCGCGTCGGCGCAACAAAATGTCGAAGCTCAGGGCGGGCTCGAGGTCATCTCGATCGCCAAAAGCTATGACAAACGTAGCGTCTTGAGCGACATTTCGCTAACCGTTGCCAAAGGTGAAGTGCTCGGCCTGCTTGGCCCCAACGGGGCGGGTAAGACGACGTGCTTTTATTCGATCATGGGGCTGGTTCGCCCGGATTCTGGCCGCATTCTGATGGATGGCGAGGATGTGACCAAACTGCCAATGTATCGCCGCGCGATCCTGGGGCTCGGATACTTGCCCCAAGAGACCAGCATTTTTCGCGGCATGACGGTTGCGCAGAATATCAATTGCGTGCTCGAGATGGTCGAACCCGATGGCGATACTCGCCAAGCTGAACTCGAACGGTTGCTGAGCGAATTTGGTCTCACGCGCCTGCGCGACAGCGCGGCGATGGCTTTATCGGGCGGCGAAAGGCGACGCTGTGAGATTGCCCGCGCACTGGCAGCCAAGCCGTCGATAATGCTGCTTGATGAACCCTTTGCGGGGATTGATCCGCTGTCGATCAGCGATATCCGCGATCTGGTCAAAGACCTGAAACAACGCGGCATTGGCGTTCTTATCACCGATCACAATGTCCGCGAGACATTGGACATCGTGGATCGGGCCTGCATTATCTATGGCGGTCAAGTTCTCTTCGCAGGCTCCCCGCAAGAGCTGGTTGCGGATGAAAACGTGCGTCGTCTTTACCTTGGCGAGAGCTTTACGCTCTAGGCCAAGAGACCATATCCAATACCAACAGGCCCGAGGTTTGAAGCAAAATGCCTCAGTGCAAGGAGAAAGAACGCAGGAATATGTCAATATTTCAACATCTTTCGACGCCGCAATGGGGTGTTTTGGTCAAATCCAGCAGAGACAGCCAAATGGCGTCCAACTCGAACCTCTCTCCACTCGCTATGGGCGCTGCACTTAGCAGCGCGTCAATCGGCCCAATCTGTTTGCCATTTGGCTGCTTCGGGCCTGTTGGCATGGGATCTGATCTCTAGCGATGGCATTAGGTCCACGCCTCGACCTTAGACAATCCCAGTCGCTGGTGATGACGCCGCAATTGCAGCAGGCGATCAAGCTGCTGGCGGCTTCTAATCTTGAGATTGAGACCTTTATTGGCGAGGCGCTGGAGACCAATCCACTGCTCGAAGTGGGAGAGGCACAGGCAGAACCGCCCGATGCCCCTTCTGAAACTGACGACATCCCACGTGAGGAATTCACATCCGACCAATTAATGGCGCAGGCGCAAGGCGAAACGGAAGCTCCGCTCGATATCGATACAGGCGCGATTGATCGCGATTTTGACACAGGCGACGGTGCGCAAATTTCAGGCGTGCAAAGCGCGCGCGACAATGCCGATTGGAGCGCGGCGAGTTCTGGCGCGGGCGCGGGCGCCGACATGCCAGACTTTGAAGCCACGCAATCAGCCGACGTTTCCCTTGGCGATCATTTGCGCATGCAAGTGGGCGCTGCGGCCAGCAGCGAACGCGAGGCTTTTATCGCAACGCATCTAATCGGGATGCTCGATGATGCAGGGTGGCTGCCGTTTGATCTGCGCGAAATTGCCTATGATCTTGGCGTTGATCTGGCATCAGTTGAGCGTGCGCTTGGGGTTGTCCATTCGCTTGATCCTAGCGGAGTTGGCGCGCGCAACCTTGCCGAATGCCTCGCAATTCAGGCGCGTGAGGCTGATCGCTATGATCCGTGCATGGAGCGTCTGATAGACAATCTTGAACTGCTGGGCCGGGGCGAAGTGCAAAGGTTGAAACGCATATGCCGTGTTGATGACGAAGACTTTGCTGACATGTTGCGCGAATTGCGCGAGTTTGATCCCAAGCCCGGCCTTACCTTTGCTCCGCAAAGCGGCGGCGCGGTGGTTCCTGATATTTTGTTGACCGACAATGGCAAAGGCGGATGGGACATTGCGCTAAATGAAGACACTTTGCCCAAACTGGTGGTCAATCGCGATTACTATGTCGAAGTGGGCGAAGCGGGCCAATCCAAAGAAACGAAAAGCTGGCTAAGGGAAAAGCTCGCCGATGCACACTGGCTGATCCGTGCGCTTGATCAGCGACAAAAGACTATCCTGAAAACAGCCGCGGAAATCGTTAAGCAGCAGGACGGCTTTTTTCGAAAAGGCGTTTCGGAACTGCGGCCATTAACTCTGCGCGAAGTGGCCGAACAGATCGAGATGCACGAAAGCACTGTCAGCCGCGTCACCAGCAACAAATTCCTGTCGTGTGACCGGGGATGCTTTGAGCTGAAATACTTCTTTTCGAGCGGCGTCGGCAAAATCGGTGGCTCGGGCGATGGCGAGGGCGCGTCCTCGCAAGCGATCAAAGCACGCATCAAAGCGCTTACCGATGCCGAAGACCCCAAAAAGGTGCTCTCGGACCAAAAGCTGGTTGATATGCTCAAAGCAGAAGGCTTCGACCTTGCTCGCAGAACAGTGGCGAAATATCGCGAAGCTGCTGGGATAGGTTCAAGTGCGCAAAGGCGGCGCACAAAGAAGCTGGAGAATATCTAGACCTTTTTCCCGGTGCGCCCCGGCCATGTCACGTTTGAATGCAAACCCCGAATTATCGGTCGCTTTGGTGTTGATTGGGTAAAAGCGAGCGAGAAACTCGCATGTTAATCGTTAAGGCAGACAGCCAGATGGGCAAATTAACCTAGAAAGCGCTAAGTGTTATCCCGTGCGACTCGTGGGAAACCCTAGGTTTACGCATAATTAACCTTTTCCGTTCAGAAGTTGTGTGGTTAATACATGGCAACACTTCTTAGCGAGGCGTTACCAAAACAATGACCGCGAATTTCCGCCTTACAATGGGGCAAATAGGGGACCAGCAATGCGAGTGCTGTTGATTGAAGACGAGCCAACCACGGCAAAAGCCATCGAGCTGATGCTGACTACGGAGGGCTTTAATGTCTACTCAACCGATTTGGGCGAAGAAGGCCTCGATCTGGGTAAGTTATACGATTACGATATTATCCTGCTCGATCTGAACCTGCCTGATATGCATGGTTATGACGTGCTCAAAAAACTGCGCGTCGCCAAAGTGCAAACGCCTGTTCTTATCCTTTCCGGCATTGCCGAAATGGACAGCAAGATCCGTAGCTTCGGTTTTGGTGCAGACGATTACGTTACCAAGCCTTTCCATCGTGAAGAACTGGTTGCTCGTATCCATGCTGTTGTGCGCCGGTCGAAAGGCCACAGCCAATCGATTATCCGCACTGGCAAGCTTGCCGTGAACCTTGATGCGAAAACTGTCGAAGTCGACAGCGCCCGCGTTCACTTGACCGGTAAAGAATACGCCATGCTTGAGCTTTTGAGCCTGCGCAAAGGCACCACGCTCACCAAGGAGATGTTCCTCAACCACCTGTATGGCGGGATGGATGAGCCGGAACTCAAAATCATCGACGTTTTCATCTGTAAGCTGCGTAAGAAATTGAGCCACGCTTGCGGCGGTGAAAACTACATCGAAACCGTCTGGGGTCGCGGCTATGTCCTTCGTGATCCGCACGAGGAAGTCGAAGCAGCGTGATCGCAGCCAAAGCGGCGCTTTTAAAGCGTCCCATTGCGCAAGCCAAAAAGGGTCTGCTGCGCGCGATCAAAACCGCTGATCGTTTGCGTTCCGAATTTCACGAATTCGGTCTTCTTTAAACACAATCGCCTGGGGCCAGATGGCCTCGGGCGCTTTGTGTTTGAACCTGATCGTCAGTCAGGTCGCAGTTGAGACTAAAAATCGCCAGAGAAATCTCCGCCAGTGGGTTCCTGAAACAGCCTGAGATCAAACTCGGCAACAATCGCGATCAGGTGATCGAAGATATCGGCTTGTATCGCTTCAAACTCGCCCCAATTGGTTGTGTCGGTAAAGCAATACAGCTCTAGAGGGATACCTTGTGCGCTTGGGGGTAATTGGCGAACCATCATCGTGAATCTTTCGCCGTTTAGGCCCGGGTGCCACGCCAAATAGGCGCTTACATAAGCTCGGAAGGTGCCGAAATTCGTCAACCTGCGCGCGTTAACGGGTTCATCATCGCCCGAAAGCTGCTTTGCATTCCAGTCTGCGATTTCCTCGCGCTTTGCCGCCAAATAGTCTTTGAGCATGTTAAACCGCTTCAGCCCCAAGACCTCGTCGTCATTCAAAAAACGGATCGAATTTTGATCGATCATCAAAGACCGTTTGATCCGGCGCCCGCCAGAATCGCTCATTCCTCGCCAATTGCGGAAGGAATCTGAAACCAACCGATGCGTCGGTATTGTAGTGATCGTCTTGTCAAAGTTCTGCACTTTAACCGTGTGCAGCGAGATATCGATGACATCGCCATCGGCATCCATGCTTGACATCGTAATCCAGTCGCCCACCCGCAGCATATCATTGGTGGCGAGTTGAACACTGGCCACAAGGCTCAAAAGCGTGTCCTTGAAAACAAGTAGCAAAACAGCCGTAATCGCACCGAGACCGGACAGCAGCAGCAATGGTGATTGATTGATCAGGATCGAAATCAGGACGATTGCCGCACCGCACAAAACAATGATCTTGAGCAATTGGAAAAAGCCCTTAATCGGGCGGTCTTTTGCGCGAGGCTGACGCTCGTAAAGCTCATTGGCGTAGGCAAGCCCCCGCACAATCGCCATTGCGAAAGACACGACGATCAATGCCTCGGCGACTTTGTGAATAACCAGCGCAATCTGCTCGGGAAGATCGGGCACCATCTCAATCCCTTGCGAGATGATAAGCAATGGAACGGCGGTCGCGAGCCAGGCTGCCGCTTGGTTGATGGTATCGCTCTTTTCATCAAGCAGCGGGTTGGCCGCGCGCAGGATCACACTCTTGAGCACGAAATTGGCGATGATCGCAGCGAGCACGAGTGCAGCGACACCAATAGTCGACTGCGCCCATGTAGGCTGTGAAGCGATTAGAGCGTTGAGCTGTTGCATTGTTGGTAGGCGATAGCGGCAAGCCCCCATTGCGCTCAACCCCTGCGGATATTCCTGGCTGGAAAGGGTGGACAAAATCGCGTCACTGCCTCAATCGGCCCCGGTTATGTCAGCATTCAAAGAAGGTGATCCGACCACATTGAGCCGGCTATATGGCCGCAGTAGCGGCAAGCCGCTTCGCGCTCGCCAACAAGGGCTGATGGGCAATCTCCTGCCCAAGATCGCCGTCCCTGCGCAAGGTCCGGTTACGGCGCAAGCGCTTTTTGGCGAAGACTGCCCGTTGCACTTTGAGATCGGCTTTGGTGGCGGCGAACATCTGGCCTACCGCGCAGACCTTTTGCCCAATCACGGGTTTATCGGTGCTGAGCCATACGTAAACGGGGTGGCGCAGGCTCTTTCTCATGTTGAGGACGAACGCCTCGCTAATGTCCGCCTTCACCATGGCGATGCGATCGAGGTTCTAAAGCGTGTGCCCGATAGCTCGTTGTTGATGGTGTATCTGCTGCACCCCGACCCATGGCCCAAAGCGCGCCATGCGAAGCGGCGGATGATGAATGATGGCCCGGTGCAGTTGATCGCAGACAAGCTAAAGCCGGGCGGCGAGTTTCGGTTTGGCACCGACCACGCTGTCTATGTGCGTCATGCACTGATGGTAATGCAGCGCTTTGCGGACGAGTTTGAATGGGTCGTCGAAGGCCCTTCAAGCTGGCAAAACCGCCCCTCTGGCTGGTGCGAGACGCGTTATGAACACAAAGCGCGCAACACCTTCGGCCACGAGGTCTGGTACTTCCGCTTTCGCCGCAAACCATAAGGCAAAATCGATTGGGTAAGTCATTTCTCCTTTTCGGCTCCATCTTCGCAGCGATTGGTGCGGTGCTGTTGGCTATCGCAGGCATCGGTTTCTTCTCTGACAAAAGCCGCATGGAGAACGCACAGCGCGCCGAAGGAACAGTCATTGCTTTGAGAGCAAACAGCGGGAGCGATGGCTCCACCACCTAAGCGCCTGTTGTAGAATGGAAAGATGCCAAGGGCACAAAGCATCAACATGTAAGCAGCACTGGCTCAAGCAGTCCCTTTTCTCGCGGAGAGAAAGAGACGATCCTCTATAATCCAGACCGCCCCAGCCGCGCAGCGATCGACACATTCGGTCAGCGGTTTACTGCCATCATGATCTTTGGTGGCATCGGGCTTGTGTTCGTCCTAATCGGGCTGCCTTTCCTCTACCTCTACTGGAAGCGGCGCGGCGTTATCGCCCGGCTCAAACGCGCAGGCGAAAGGATCGAAGCTGAATTTATGCGATGCGATGTGGACATCGGCACAGTCGTGAACGGGCGCAATCCCTACCGCGTTCACGCGCAGGGCAAACACCCGAAAACGGGACGGCTGGCGAGCTTTGTCAGCGAGCCTATTTGGCTCGATCTAAGCAGCACTTTGGAAGGCAAGACCGTGCCTGTTCTGGTCGACCGCAAACGGTATCGAGACCATTACATCATACTCGATGAATGGGTCGCGGACGCGGAAAAAGGTTGAGGCCTAGCCCACCACTCCGGCACTCGCCAGCACTGCCAAAGTCAGCACATCAGGCGCAAGCGCAGTTATCGGCGCGATTTGCACTGGCTTTTCCATGCCGATCATCATCGGACCCACGGTCGTATTGGCACCGAGTTCGCGCAGCAGCTTTGCCGAAAGATTGGCCGATTGCAGGCCCGGCATGATGAGCACATTGGCCGGCCCAGAAAGGCGGCTAAACGGATACAGCTCCATCACTTTGGGATTAAGTGCTGCATCGGGCGCCATTTCGCCTTCGTATTCAAAGCCGGGATCTTGTGCATCGAGGATCGCGACAGCTTCGCGGATATTGCCAAGCCATTGGCCAGATGGATTGCCGAAAGTGGAATAGGACAGGAACGCCACACGCGGTTCGTGCCCCATCCGCCGAGCCACAGCGGCTGTCTCTGTCGCGATATGCGCAAGTTGGCGCGCATCGGGGCGCTCATTGATTGTGGTATCGGCCAGAAACGTCGTGTGGTTCTTGCCCAGCATCATGTGAATGCCAAAGGGCGCTGCATCAGGCTTGGGATCGATCACCATGTTCACTTCGCGCACCGTCTGCGCGAACGTCTTGGTAAGGCCTGAAATCATGCCATCACCATGACCAAGCGCCACGAGAAGGGATGCGAAGATATTGCGGTTCTGATTGACCATCCGGCGCACATCACGCTCTGTATAGCCGCGCCGTTGCAGCCGTTTGTATAGCAGGTCAACCATGGCGGGAACGTGCTGACTATCGGCAGAGTTCTGAATTTCAAAACTACCCGGATCAGACACCGAAAGCTGATGCAGTTTATCGACCACCGCTTTTGTGCGCCCAACGAGGATCGGCGTGCCATAGCCAAAATCGCGATACTGGATTGCAGCGCGCAGAACCACTTCCTCTTCAGCTTCTGCAAACACCATCCGCTTGGGATTGGCTTTGGCCTCATTATAAACCCCGTTAAGAACCGATGTGGTCGGGTTAAGGCGTGATCGCAGCGCAGTTCGATACTGCTCAAAATCTTCGATCCGAGACTTGGCTACGCCTGAATCCATAGCCGCTTTGGCGACAGCAGACGACACAACTTCGATCAGGCGCGGATCAAACGGTGCAGGAATAATGTAGTCCGTGCCAAATTTCTGGTTCTTGCCATACGCACTCGCCACTTCCTCAGGCACACGTTCGCGTGCCAATTCAGCGATTGCCTGAGCAGCTGCGACTTTCATCTCCTCATTGATCGTGGTCGCCTGCACATCGAGCGCGCCGCGAAAGATAAAAGGAAAGCCCAGCACATTGTTGACCTGGTTGGGAAAGTCGCTTCGGCCAGTGGCAATAATAGCATCAGGACGCACGGCTTTTGCTTTATCAGGCATGATTTCCGGTGTTGGATTGGCCATCGCGAAAATGATCGGTTTGTCCGCCATTTCCTCCACCCATTCAGGCTTCAATGCGCCAGCAGCAGATAGGCCCAAGAAGATGTCCGCGCCTTTCAAAGCCTCTTCAAGACTGCGTGCATCAGTCGCGACAGCATGGGCGCTTTTCCATTGGTCGACATTGTCGCGCCCCGGATAGATCGGTCCCGACCGGTCGCACACAATTACATTCTCGTGGGGAATTCCCAGAGCCTTTATCAAGGCCGTGCAGGCAAGTGCAGAGGCCCCTGCGCCGTTCACAACCATTTTTGCATCTTTAAGGTCACGGCCCGTCAAATGGCAGGCATTGATAAGACCAGCCGCCGCAATAATCGCGGTGCCGTGCTGGTCATCATGCATGACCGGAATGTTCATCCGCTCGCGCAATGCTGCTTCGATAATGAAGCACTCTGGCGCCTTGATATCTTCCAAATTGATGCCGCCAAAGCTCGGCTCCATCAAAGCGACAGCATTGATAAAAGCTTCGGGATCTTCGGTATCGAGTTCGATGTCGATCGAATCCACATCGGCAAAACGTTTGAACAATACCGCCTTGCCCTCCATCACGGGTTTTGAAGCAAGCGCACCTAAATTACCTAATCCCAGAATGGCCGTACCATTTGAAATGACCGCAACCATATTTGAACGCGCTGTGTATCGCGCAGCCAAAGAAGGATCGGCGGCAATCGCTTCGACGGGAGCAGCGACACCGGGGGAATAGGCAAGGCTCAAATCGCGTTGCGATGTCATGGGCTTGGTCGCGACAACTTCCAGCTTACCGGGCCGGATCGTTTCGTGATAGAAAAGCGCCTCGCGTGTGGTGAAGCCGCCTTTGTTTTCGTCTGCCATGTGCCTTGATCTTTCTTGGAGCGATTGAACGCGTCTATGACGAGCGCTTAACCTGCGATGCGATCAGATGATAGGGGAAACCGAGCTTGGACACGTTTTCCGAATCGCTGCTATGGTGTCTAGTCGATCGTCATGCCCAGCGCCTCCGGTCCCACCCCTATGATGCAGCAATATCTCGCGCTTAAAGAAGAGGCGGGGGGATCGCTCCTGTTCTATCGCATGGGCGATTTTTTTGAGCTGTTCTTCGATGATGCGCGCGAGGCATCGCGTATTCTGGACATCGCGCTTACCACGCGCGGCGAACATGGCGGCGAACCTGTGCCAATGTGCGGCGTCCCTGTGCATTCGGCCGAAGGGTATCTGGCCCGACTCATCAAGGCGGGTTGCAGGGTGGCAATTGCAGAACAGACCGAAACACCGGACGAGGCAAAGGCACGCGCAAAACGCGAAGGACGCCCGGCTTCCAAAGCTCTGGTCGCGCGCGATATCGTCCGGTTTGTAACCGCAGGCACGCTCACCGAAGAAGCCTTGTTGGAACCGCGCCGCGCCAATGTGATTGCATCGCTTTGCGACGTTCGCGGCACATTCGGGATTGCGAGCTGTGATATCTCGACAGGGGCGATGACGCTTGAGGAATGCGCGCCCGATGCGCTTGCAGCGGAGATTGCCCGGCTTGGGCCAAGCGAGATTGTCGTGCCCGAAGGCTGGGAAAGTGATCTTGATGATTTGGTCGAGTTTGAGCCTCGCGACTTTTCAAGCGAGCGTGGGAATCAGCAGCTTCAACGCATTCACGAGGTTTCAACGCTTGATGGCTTTGGCGATTTTTCCCGCGCAATGCTGGCGGCTGCCGGCGGGCTGATTGCCTATCTCGAGCATGTGGGATGCGGAAATTTGCCGTTGCTTTTACCACCCGTGCTGCGCGCCAATGCCGCCAGTATGGCGATGGATGAAGCAACAAGGGCAAGCCTTGAAATACTCGAAAGTGCAAGTGCTGGCGGAGCGCAAGGTAAATCGAGCACGCTGATAGGGGCTGTTGATCGGTGCCGGACTGGAGCCGGATCACGGCTTTTGGCGCAAGATCTGTCGGCACCACTCGTCGAAGCAAAAGGCATCGAGGATCGCCTCGCGCTGGTGCAGTTTTGGCTGGAGCGACCGATTGAACGCGCTGATCTGCGCGATCAATTGCGGCGATTGCCCGATCTTGGGCGAGCCTTGGGCCGGATAGTGGCAGGTCGCGCCAGTCCGCGTGATCTGGGGCAAGTGCGTGATGGCCTTGCCAGTGCCCAGGCTTTGCATGAAACGCTTAGTAATTGTGCCGATCATCCCGCTTTAATGCAGCAGCTTTTGCCGCGTCTTTCCGGTCATAGTGCGCTGATTGATCTGCTTGCCCGCGCGCTTGTCCCCTCACCGCCAACCGAACGATCTGGCGGCGGTTTTATCGCCGATGGGTATGATGCGAGCCTTGATGAACTGCGCCAGATTTCAGGCAGCGCGCGCAAAGCAATTGCCGCGATGGAAGCGCGATATCGCGATGAGACCGGGATTGCATCGCTCAAGATCAAGCATAACGGCGTGCTTGGCTATTTCATCGAAGTGTCATCGCGCCATGCCGATGCTTTGATGAACCCCGATAGCGGCTTTACCCATCGTCAGACAATGAAAGGCGCAGTGCGGTTCAATTCGCTTAACTTGCACGAAGAAGCCGCGCGGATAGCTGAAAGCGGCGGGCATGCGCTGGCAGCAGAAGATGCGCATTTTAAAGAGCTTTGCAGGCAAGTGAGCGATGCTCGTAATGCCATCGCAGCGAGCGCTGCTGCCCTTGCCCGGATCGATGTTTCGGCCGCCATGGCAGAGCGCGCATCTGAAGGAGATTGGTGCCGCCCACACATCACTCAGACAAAAAAGCTTGTGATTTCGGGCGGACGTCATCCCGTGGTCGAGGCCGCGCTGACCAAAACCGGAGATCGGTTTGTGGCGAATGATTGTTCGCTCGATATTGCCGACCGATTATGGCTGATTGGCGGGCCGAATATGGGAGGTAAATCGACATTCCTGCGGCAGAATGCATTGATCGTGCTGTTGGCCCAGGCGGGATGCTTTGTGCCTGCAGCCCAAGCGCACATTGGTTTGGTGGATCGGTTGTTTAGCCGGGTTGGCGCATCGGACAATCTGGCTCGTGGACGCTCAACATTCATGGTGGAGATGGTGGAGACCGCAGCGATCTTGTCACAGGCTACGGATCGCAGTTTTGTTATTTTGGATGAAGTGGGGCGCGGCACGTCAACATATGACGGGCTGGCTCTGGCGTGGGCAGTTGCGGAAACGGTTCATTCCGAGATTGGCTGCCGATGCTTGTTCGCAACGCATTATCACGAACTGGCGCGGCTCGCAGAGCAATGCGAGGCTTTGTCGCTGCATCATGTGCGTGCGCGCGAATGGAAAGGCGATCTGGTGCTATTGCATGAACTTGCGAAAGGAGCAGCGGATCGCAGCTATGGATTGGCTGTGGCGAAACTCGCAGGAGTGCCTCCGTCCGTCGTGGCACGAGCTAAGCAAGTGCTTGGAAAATTGGAACAATCACGCTCGGAAACAGGCGGCATTGCAGCAGGCCTTGGCGATTTGCCACTATTTGCTGCGGAAGTGTTGGAAAACGCCGAAGAGCGTGAGGAGGAAACTATCCAACAAAAGCTGCTCGAAATCCAACTCGACGCGCTTTCCCCAAGGGAAGCGTTGGATTTGCTCTACAAATGGAAAAATGAGATTTTGACTACCAAACCTTAACCGCTACGCATGTACTTAGCGAATTATGTCCATTGCAATCCTCGAAAAATACAAAGTGATGCTCAGCATCCTCGCCGTTATTGTTATTGGCGGAGTCATACTCGCGGGCACATTTGAAAGCGGCAAACCGGCGCCCGACAATCCTGAACTGGCTCAAGAGCAAAGTGCTGAAGACAAACCGGATGATGCACAATCCGAAGAAGAGGATACCACAATCTGGGGAGCTGCCTCTTTCGACGATATGCTGGGTGACGAAGTCTTGGACGATGAAGACAACGGCTTTGCATCCAATGCTCCAAGCGAGCTCGGCGACGAGGCTGATGATGGCGGGTTCGAGCCACGATCAAGCGAAAAAAGCGAACCGACCTTTGCAAGCGCCTCGCAAGCCAGCAAGCCAGCTTCGAATACCCCAGCAAAGAGAGTTGTTGCAGACGCAACGCGCGGGATTAGCGCCCCAATTGCAGTCGATGCGAGCCTAGTCAGTCCGGAAGTCGGGGGCAAAGGCAAAGGCGGTACGAACGAGACCGACTGACCTCACCTCGGAGCCGACCTAAATCAGCGCGTTGGCACCGGTGCCTCACCCGAATAATCGTAAAAGCCGCGTCCGGTCTTTCGACCAAGCCAACCAGCCTCAACGTACTTTACAAGCAGTGGCGCAGGGCGATATTTGCTGTCCCGTGTAGTCTTGTAGAGCACTTTGATGATATCAAGGCAGGTATCAAGTCCCACGAAATCTGCCAATTGAAGCGGGCCCATCGGGTGATTCAGGCCAAGCCGGCAGCCTTTGTCGATATCTTCAATCCCAGCAGTAGACTGCCCGAGGACAAACACGGCTTCGTTGATCATGGGCAGCAGAATTCGGTTCACTACGAAACCTGGTTCATCCTGACTGAGGACTACCTGCTTACCCAGACCTTCGGCAAACGCGGTCACTGCATCTGTTGTTTCTTTAGATGTTGCAAGACCGGGAATGACTTCTATCAGACCCATGACCGGGACGGGATTGAAAAAATGTAGCCCGATAAAGCGTTCAGGATCAGGGGAATGATTGGCCATCCTGGTAATCGGGATCGAACTTGTGTTCGATGCCATAATGGCATCACTCGCAAGAACTTTGCCTGCACTTTCAAAAATCGCCTGCTTTATCTGCTCTTTTTCGGTTGCAGCTTCGATGATCAGCTTGGCATCCGACATCGGTAAATAGTCCGCAACAGGCGTTATTCGGTTGAGCAGTCTCTCGGCTTCATCCGCTTCGATCTTTCCACGCCCTACCAGTTTGGTGACCGACTTCTCAATCGCAGCCTTACCAGCCTCGGCACGTGCAAGGTCCACATCGGATAAGAGAACGGCCGTCCCATTGTGAGCTACAGTCTGAGCTATTCCCGTGCCCATTTGACCAGCCCCGATCACGCCGACTGTTCTCATCTTTCAATCCCTTCGCTTGTGCAGCACCATCTCAATTGGTGGCGCTGTTAGCGATGCACCATAGGCTTGGCCAGCCTTTCGCAAGAAATGTCTATGATCGGTTCGATCCGGGGATCCATTTGATATCTGCATTACCGTCATCATTGAGCACGCGAGCCATCACAAACAATAGATCCGAGAGTCGGTTTATGTAGCTGAGTGCTGCTGGGTTTACTGGAACTTGATCGGCAAGAGCCGTCATGGCCCGTTCACTCGCACGCGCCGATGCGCGCGAAACATGCAGTCGAGCGGCCGCTTCACTGCCGCCAGGAAGCACAAAGCTGGTCAATGGCTCTAACCGTTCGTTGAGTATGTCGATCTGATTCTCGAGCCACTCGCTTTGCGCTGGCACAATGCGCAATACCATTTCAGAAGGCGCAAAATCCCCATCCCTAGATGGCGTCGCAAGATCAGCACCTAAATCAAACAGGTCATTCTGCACACGCTTGAGGACCATTGAATGAACCCCGTTATCCATTGCGCAAATCGCTAGACCCAAAAGGCTGTTGGTCTCGTCAACAGCCCCAATTGCCGAAATGCGATCCGAGTGCTTGGGCGCACGCGATCCGTCGACGAGGCCAGTTGTCCCATCGTCGCCAGTTCGTGTGTATATTTTGTTCAGCTTTACCATGTCAGCGCATTGCCCAAGTGACGAAAGCTCGTCCAGCCCGCCCTAGTTTTGCGCGAGTAAAAAGATGATGGCGACAACAACAATCGCCAGCGCCTGGTACTTGATCCGAGCAAACATAGCCTTGTTTTGTGCGAGCTGCATGTCTGTGGCCGTTTCGCCCTCTCCAGTCTCTAAATCTATCTTAGTGGTCTTAAGGAATGCAATGACACCGCGAACCAATGATACGATCACGAGAATGCAAAGAACGATGAGCAATGGAATGAGAACGTAATTCATGGACAACAAATGGGTGTCGAAGAGCTAAGTTCCAAGTGTGAATTGTTTTGTGCGCAATTGATCCGCAAGCGCCCTGCCATCATCACCCGCTTTACGTCGGTCTTCCAGCGGAGGAGAATTCCGGCTTTTTGAAAGTTTCTTGCCATCTTCGTCGAGAATTAGAGGGTGGTGGTGCCAGTGAGGGACAGGCAACCCAAGTATCTCCTGAAGCACCCTATGAATGTGAGTGGCTGAAAAAAGGTCGGCACCGCGGATCACATCGGTCACCCCATCGTGCGCATCATCCAAAGTCACTGCGAGATGGTAGCTCGCAGGTAAATCTTTGCGGACAAGAATGACATCGCCAAATTCTCTTGGATCCGCAAGAACGCTTCCCGCCTCTTCATCAGTCCAAACACACCCATCGTGTTCTGCCATTGCTTTGTCGATATCGAGCCGAAGGGCAAAGCTATCGCCGGCCCTGACGCACCGGCCTCTGCAGGAGCCGGGATATCGAAACCCGGTATCAGTTATGCGAACGGGAAGCTCTTGGAGCTCTTTTCTCGTACACCTGCAGGCATAAAGCAGATCAAGGTCCAAAAGGAGCCGCGTTGTTGCTGCATACGCTTCCAAACGCGACGATTGCTCGGCAACTTCTTGCCACTCCAACCCTAACCACTCCAAGTCGCGCCGAATGTTATCGGCGAACTGCTGACGTGAGCGAGGTCCATCAATATCTTCGATTCGCAACAGAAAAGTGCCACCATGTGAGACGGCGAAATCATACGCAACGATTGCCGAAAAGGCATGGCCCAGATGGAGGTTGCCGTTAGGGCTTGGTGCAAAGCGAGTTACGGTCCTCAATGGGCACTCCAGCGCGCGATTCATAAACAGCCTCAACCTCGTCATTAGCTATTCCTGTGGATAGGACGACCTGCCAGCCTTTGACTATTTTTGCGGCCACGGCATGTTCCAGTCAATCAGAGAGGAACGCTGCACGTGTTCAAGACTGAACTTATTGAAGGAGCGGCGCGTTTTCGCAGCGCCGACGAAGACCCAACACGCAATCTGGTGGCGTGCCCTGCTCTTGTGCTGAATGCCGATTATACCCCGCTTTCCTATTACCCTCTGAGCTTGTGGCCTTGGCAGACGGCAATCAAAGCCGTCTTTCTTGACCGGGTGGACATAGTAGCAAGCTATGATCGCGAAGTGCATTCCCCCTCGCTGGACATGAAAATCCCCAGCGTCATCGCTCTCAGACAATACGTTAAACAAAGCGAGTTTCCCGCATTCACTCGCTTCAATGTGTTTTTGCGGGACAAGTTTCAATGCCAATACTGTGGCTCAGGCGAGCATTTGACCTTTGATCATGTTATTCCGCGCAGGCTTGGTGGGAAGACAACTTGGGAGAACATCATCACCGCTTGCGCACCCTGCAATATGAAAAAAGGCGGACGCACACCGAAGCAGGCGACTATGCCAGTCAAGATAAAGCCTATAAGGCCCACAAGCTGGCAATTGCAGCAATTTGGAAAGATGTTCCCCCCAAACTACTTGCATGAAACATGGCGGGACTGGCTTTATTGGGGTATTGAGCTCGAAGCCTAATTGCCCGCTAATTTGAAGCAGCAAAACTGAATGCTAAGCACTCAATTAGGGATACGTGTATTCACGCATTATCGAACAAGATATGTACCCATATTAGATATAAGTTTGGGCCTGTTATGTGACGGCAGGTCGATCCAAATTTTTCATGACGGGCAATGCTGGGTCTCCAAGAACCACAGAAAGTGTCTTCGCGGCATTGGCGATGTCTTCAAAACTGAGATAAGCCGGAGCGAAACCAAGGCGTATTACATCTGGATGGCGAAAATCTCCGACCACACCTTCTCTGATAATTGCTTGGCACAAGGCAAAAGCATTAGGATGACGAAAAGAGAGCTGACTACCTCTGAAATTGATGTTTCTCTGGCTGATAAGCTCAATCTTGGACATCACCTGCTCTTCTAAGCAGTCCAAAAAGAACTTAGAAAGAGCTTGAGACTTTTTGTGAAGCCGCGCGACTCCCATTTCCGCAATAAGCTCAACCCCAACTTCGAGCGCCGTAAGACCTAGGATGGGTGATGTACCACATTGCATTTGCTCGATCCCCCGGGCCGGCTCGTAGTCATCCGAAAACTCAAAAGGCTTTGCATGACCAAACCAGCCGGTTAGCGGCTGCATCAAATCGGCTTGGTGCCGCTGTGCAACGTACACAAACGCTGGTGCACCGGGGCCTCCGCAAAGGTATTTATAACCGCAGCCAGTCGCAAAGTCCGCCTCACATGCGTTCAGATCAATCGGCAAAGCACCGGTCGAATGCGAGAGATCCCAAAGGACCAATGCCCCGGCCTCATGAGCGAGTTTAGTCATCGCTCCGATATCAAAGAGATGACCCGATTTATAGTGGGCATGCGTAAGCAAAAGCAGCGCCACATCGTCATCAAGAGCGCCGGCAAGGTCAGCTCGATTTACTAGCCTCCGCTTAGCGAGGCCCTGCCTTTCGAGCCCATCAATCATGTAAATATCGGTTGGGAAGTTACCAGGTTCAGATAGGATAGTCTTGCGGCCAGGTCGCATCTGCAAAGCAGCTGAAATAAGCTTGAATAAGTTCACGCTAACAGTGTCGCACGCAATGACTTCGTTGGCCTTCGCACCGATCAGCGGCGCAATTTTTGCACCAACTCGCGCTCCCATTTCAAACCAACCAGCACTGTTCCAAGAGCCAATCAGCCCTTCGCCCCATTCCTGCTCAACCACTCGTCGCATGGCAGCTGGAGTGGCTTTCGGCAGGGCGCCTAGGGAGTTGCCATCCAGGTAGATAATGCCATCAGGTAACTGAAAACGATCACGATAGGAAGCGAGCGGGTCGGCCGCATCAAGTTCACGGGCCTTCTCTATCATCGCAATTCTCGCAAAATGGCTCTTGTGGGAGAAGCATCGCCGTTCACGATTGGGAGTGGTAAGGCAATCAACTCATACCGTCCTTCGGGGACATCATCGAGCACCAAACCTTCAAGAATGCGTATGTCATGCTTCAAAACAGCCATGTGAGCTCGCATATTCTTGGAGTCTTGGGGATCAATTGAGGGGCCATCGATGCCGACCAACTTGACCCCAAGGCCAGCCAGCCGATCAATTGCGTGGGGGGAAATGGCAGTGGTTTCTTTCATCCAAGCGCCGTGGGGAAACCGCGAAAATGTGCGGAATAGGACACGGTTAACACCATGCAGATCGGGCACATCACTGACATCAATTTGTGATCCAGCACCGCATGCATCCACCACCACACACTCACCGATGTAAGGCTCAAGGGTAACACTCGCTATATCCATGGCGGTGTCATTATAATGAAGCGGCGCATCTGCGTGAGTTCCGGAATGCGTCGACATTTTCAGGGCTGAAACATTCACCGGCGAACCTTTGCACATCTGCCAAGTATGCTCTTGACGAAATGCAGTGTCTCCTGGCCATACGGGCAGATCAGGGCGCAGCTTCTGCGAGATGTCCCAAATACGGGCCATCGTTAAATCTCGGTTCGGACGTTAAGCAAATCTGGGAAAAAGACCTGCTTCAGTACGTTCTCCAAGTATGGCACGCCAACAGTGCCGCCTGTTCCGCGTTTAAAACCAATGATGCGCTCAACAGTCTTGAGGTGGCCAAAACGCCATCGTTGAAAGTGGCATTCCAAATCGACCAGTTTTTCAGCCAATTCGTATAAGTCCCAATGCTGGCTTGGATCGCGATAAATCTCAGCCCAAGCGGCTTCCACGCTCTTATTAGGGGAATACGATTCGGTTAGAGAGCGCTCAAAGACCGCTTTGTCGAGCTCGAATCCCCGTCTCGCTAGCAGATGGATCGCGGCATCGTACAGACTGGCTCTACCCATTTCTGCCTCCAATTTTTTCGACCAAGCTCTATCGGATTGATGCAGCTTTGCATGACGAACATCGCGCCATCCGAGCATGAATTCCATCATCCGATATTGCGGTGACTGGAATCCGCTCGACGCACCTAGATATGGACGAATGCGAGAATAATCGTGCGGCGTCATTGTGCTGAGTACATCCCAGCTCTGAATAAGCTGCTGTTGAGCCCGCGCCACTCGCGCAAGCATCTTAAATGCCGGACGCAGATCACTATTTTCAATGCACTTACGGGCAGCCTCTAGTTCATGCAGACACAACTTAAGCCAAAGCTCACTCGCCTGGTGCACAACTATGAATAGCATTTCATCATGCGCACCTGATGATGGGTTCTGGGCTTTTAAAATACGCTCCAGATCAAGGTAACTTGAGTAAGTGACAACTTCAGACATAGCTACCGCCAATTACCCTTCAATGATCCGAGTTTCAGGGTGATGCCTGTCGAGGTGCTTTTTTATTATCCTTAGATTTCGGGTATTTGATCGAAAGACAAAGTCAGCAGCATCGCCAACAAGGGGCATAAAACCGATTACCGTATCGAACGCCACGTTGGCTCCCATTCGCGCAAGTTGCCAACGGGATAAGCCTAAATTTCTCGCTTCCCATACAATATAGGCGCCGAGCGCTGTCGTCACAATGTCGCCCAAAACGGGCACTAGACCCACAAGGGCGTCCAAACCGACGGGAATGTTGAGGCCCGGAATGCGAAAACTACGCTCGAGTAGAAACTCAAGTGCTTCTACACGGGCTCTGATCGATGCTGGGTCAGTACCACTGGGAAGCATCATCGAAGCCGCAGCCGGTTGTTCACGGCGATCCATTTTGTTCTCCTAAACTCTTAATTGGTGCTTTGAGATAGCGGGAACAAGGGGTGAATGCCCCAAGGATTGGTTTCATACGCTGCGATAGAACCACGCACCAGAGACCACCGGATCGGGGAGCCGAATGGAATGTACACCTCTTCCATAAGAAGTGCATCATGCGCATCTGCCAATACTTGCCTTTTCGTTAGTGGGTCACGAATTTGAAGAGTAGATGCGACAAGTTCGTCTACCTGTGGTGAACAAAGTCCAGCGCGAAGGCCGCAATTGAACTGGTTCAAAAACCACCTGGGAGATAAATAACGCGCGATCCGATCACGCAATTCCAAATCGGCCTCTTTATCGCCATATACGCGAACTGCAGAAACCCCGATGGATGACCAGGATCGCTTTATTTGCTCGAACAGCTGGTCGTTTCCAGGCCCCTTAGCCAACCTCACTCGAACCGAAGCATTATCTCCCGAAGTGGCTTTCCAATCCGAAATTCGTTCAGAGGCCACCAGCCTTCTGGCTTCAAGATCCATATCGCCCCACCTTGGCTCAAAACCACCCTCTCCTGCGCCCAAATCTGGGGGTACGATAAGGCTAGTTTGCTGCCAACCGGCCAACCCGAATGGCTGGATCAAGGCCTCTCGATCAATTGCCATCGACAACGCTTCGCGTCTAGCAGGATCAGAGAATAGTCCATCTGATGTTAAGAACGCTAGTCCGAACAACCCTTGAGTAGGATCGATTTGGACCGTGCCTCTGGAAAGGGGGCCTAACTCAGCAAGCGGCAAATGTGAGAGCTTTCCATTCAGAAGAAGATCAATCTTACCATCGCTGAATTGATTTATTGCGCTCTCAGCCGGAATGGCTTGCAAGGTAAGCTGACGTGTGAAGTCAGCCCAGTCTCGCCTAGCGGGAAATCCGAGATCCTCTGGAGGCAACGCCAACAATGTGACAGCATCCGAACCTTCGACTTCCTCAAGCGTCATCGGTCCAGACCCTTTACCAAGCCTCAAAAGTCCAAGCTCAGGTTGCGCCAAAAGGCGCAGAAACTCAGGCATTGGGCTTGAAAGACGCAATTCGATCACGCGCCCTGTCATTGCCCTGATCTCAGTCAGTTTGGCAAAGTCCAAGCCTAGAGATGTACCGTCCAGTTGCCCAATAGTATTGCGCAGAATGACTCTAACGTCCTCTGCAGTTATCGGTTCACCTGACTGCCACGACGCATCACGTAACTTGAACGTGTAGTAGAGGCCATCAGGCGAAACGTGCCAGCGCTCAGCAAGCCTCGGTACGATTTTCCCAGACGAATCAAAGGCAACTAGCCCCTCGCTCGTCGCAGCCCGAATATGCTGCCCGGCGGGTGAGAGGCGGACCCCCTCCTCAACGAGATTATCAGCCTGCCCGATAAATCCGACATTTATAGGTCCATCTCGATCGACCTGAGAGCAGGACGGCAAAACCAATAAAAAGGCGAGCATCGAGGAGGAAAAGCAGGCTGTGATGCACTTTTTAGGGTCCGAGACTCGCATTGGCTCACCCTATACAGAATATCAGGTGCAGAACCCAGATGCATTCGACCGAGTGAGCTGGCTTCAGACTCTTTAACTATCCTGCAAACAGGGAGAACTCTAAACCTTACGAACGCTTCCAGTCGTGGGCAATTTCGGCGCTTTGTGCGCCCAGGAACCTTCAACAAAGCCTGCATCAGAAGTGCTTTCGGCGTCGACCGGTCGCCTGGCCAATTGGGAATCGATCTCATCTTCGAAAGCGATGCCGAATCTGTTGTCTTGGACCCAGGCAACGCTACCGCTGATGGTCCCGATGTTGCGCAGTTCAATCACGAGACGATTGCCCCGCTGGACCCGCAACGCACCCTCACCCATCATTCCACCATCGGAAAGATTACGGACGCGCACGCGGTGCGATTCGCCCTGATTTTCAACACGTATGTTGGCGAGCAGGAACAGGCTGTCGCGTGACACGCTGCGTGTTTCAAGACCCGTCATTGGCGACCGCTCCTCTTGCAATGAAGCACTGTTCTAATCCCAACGTCCAGAATGTAGCCGATACGTCGGTATTTACATACCTCGCCGAGTTAATTTCGCACAGTTAACGCTACGTTAAACAGCGGATGCGAAGCTCCTACCACAGCCATGTCGTCTCATTTTGGGACACAAATCGAACATAGTTTAACTCTTAGTCTTCGCGAGAAATCTTTTCTCGTCGCTCATGAGCCTCTTGGGCTTCCACGGTCATGGTTGCCACTGGCCGAGCGATGAGTCTACGAAGACCTATCGGATCCCCGGTCGTTTCGCAGTAGCCATATTCGCCTTCTTCGATCCGTCGCAAAGCCGCATCTATCTTAGCGACCAGCTTCCGCTGACGGTCACGAGTTCGAAGCTCAATTCCCCAGTCGGTCTCACTTGAAGCACGATCGTTTAGGTCAGCCTCGCGAATTGGGCCGTCCTGAAGCGACTGACGGGTTTGAGCTGACGCAGATCGAATCGAACGCTTCCATTCAATCAACAGCATCCGAAAATAGTTCTGCTGCTGAGAATTCATGTAAGGTTCTTGTTCGCTAGGCTGATAATTCGGTGGCAGCGCGTCCTTGACCTTTTCAAGGGTGTCAATTTCTTCAGATGTGTCGCTGGTCATACGGTTCTCTCGTCCCAAAAAATCCCCAAAAGACCGTCCCGTCCTGACGCGCAAAAGATCTAATAATCGACCAATTACTCAAGCCAATCCCTAAGCTCTGGGCGCGCCTATAGGGAACCCGTGAGTGCCGCACAAGGCGCATTCCCATTTCTTCCCTTCCCCTAGCATCTGTGAACATCTTCAGCTCGCTCAGCAATTGAACCAAGTGCAAAATCTTTCCAGCCGTTAACCAATTGTTGACCATGATCCCTGATTTCCATGGAAGGCCTCCACTGGGGGTGGAATGCCGAAACGGGGAAAACCAATGGAATTGACCAAAATTGACCACGCAAACGCGACGAAAATCAGTGAACGGGAATATGACCTTCATGTCGCAAATTGCCTAACTGCAGCGTCACAGGGTGACATTTCTGCCCTCTTTGACCTTGGGGTCGCCTACTCAACAGCCAGTGACGGCTTTCCGGCTGATTTTGTCGAAGCACACAAATGGTTCAATCTCGCCGCGTCGCGTGGCCATGAGGAAGCCACTTGGTGTCGTGCAGACATCTCCGATGAAATGACGGCACGCGAAATCGCAGAAGCTCAACGAAGAGCGCGCCAATGGCTTTCTGAAGAGCAACAAAGAGCTGCATGATGCAAACGCAAAGAGCTATTCTGGCTTTCTAAAGGGCGTCAGCTGATCAAGATACTTTTGCTCAGTCGCGACACCTTTTCGCTCTCGGTCCACGAAGTCTGAGACTGCTGATCCAAATTCTGCATCAGCTATCCAGTGCGCGGAATAGGTTTGCATTGGTTCGTAACCTCTGGCGAGTTTATGTCCGCCTTGTGCTCCAGCTTCTACACGCTTGAGACCAAGCTCAATTGCAATGTCTATCGCTTGATAATAGCAAAGCTCGAAATGAAGAAATCTCACATCAATCGAGCAGCCCCAATAACGTCCGTATAGAGCTTCTGAACCAACGAAATTTAGCGCCCCCGCAATGGGTGTTTCATCATCGAGCGCTAGTATCAACACCATTCGGGATCCCATTCGCTCGCCCAAGAGAGAGAATGCTTCGCGTGTGAGATATGGGGTCCCCCATTTCCTAGCTCCAGTATCTTGGTAGAAAGCCCAGAAGGCGTCCCAATGATGTTCCTTGATTTCGTCACCGAATAGGCGAATTATCTTCAAATTTTGCTGTGCAGCCTGCCTTTCTTTACGCAAATTCTTGCGCTTACGCGAAGCTAGCGAATTCAGAAAATCGTCGAAGGAATTATAGCTACGGTTAAGCCAGTGAAACTGAATGTCGGATCGGATAAGCCAATCCCCAGCTTTGAAGGCTTTAAGCTGATCTTGCTCCACAAAAGTCGCATGAGCAGACGAAAAGCCATTCTGAAGACAGACTGCCTCAGCCCCTTTTAGAAGATAGGAAGCATATTCTGCATCGGATGTAAGTAAACGCGGCCCGTTTGCTGGCGTGAAAGGAACTGCTATCTGGAGCTTAGGATAATATTTTCCACCCGCACGATGATACGCGTCCGCCCAAGCGTGATCGAATACATATTCCCCCTGGCTATGGCTTTTCGCATAGCTTGGCATGGCGGCCACTAATCCGCCATCTTGATCCGTAATGATGATAGGAGCTGGTTCCCAGCCTGTCCCTGGGCCGACACTTCCTGAATCTTCCAAAGAAGAGAGAAATTCGTGGCTAACGAAAGGATTACCTTCACCACCCAAAGCATTCCATTGAGCAGCTTCTAAGCTCCCAACAGATTGAGCCAAGCGGACATGAAATTCTTCGCTCATCTGAGAGCTAACTTTTTAGCAGGAAGCCTGAGCCGTCTGTTCACCCTTTTATCGCAACGATTGCATCCACTTCGACCGCAGCGCCAAGTGGAAGAGCAGGCACGCCCACCGCAGCACGGGCGTGTCGGCCGCTTTCTCCGAATACTTCAAACATCAAATCCGAAGCTCCGTTTGCTACTTGCGGTTGATCAATAAATTCGGTTGTCGAATTAACAAATGCACCAAGCTTCAAAACGCGATCTACTCGGTTCAGCAGTCCCGCCTTTCGTAACTGTGCAAAGATCATGAGACCACACGAGCGGGCAGCCGCAATTCCAGCTTCCACCTCAAGATCTAGTCCCAGCCGACCAGTGATCAGACCACCGCCTTCGAAGGGCAGCTGGCCCGAAATATAAGCGAGCCCATTATGTTGAACGAGGGGCATGTAACTCGCAACAGGGGCGGCGGCTTCTGGCAAGCGTATTCCCAGTTCCTCGAGTTTAGCGTCAATTTTCATTAGGTTCAAACCTCAAGTCGCTGCATGATCCATGGCGCAGCATCAGTCCACTTATCGATACGAGCATCGGCATGTCCCTCCTTGTGGGCGCACGCAATATCGTTCGCAATCATCGGCTCTCCGCACATATGCAGCCTTATAGCATCGGGCGCTGTTTCAAACGCTGAGCGGTGATGCTGCGCTAAATCGTCGATGAAAATAGCTCGGCTCGGGGCATACTCATCGATAATCCGCTTCAGGGCAGGCCCCTTGGGACCTTGGTTTGTATACACTGGAGCCATCATTCCATGAGACGACAATTGCTCAGCGCGCTTTTCACGATTCTCATCGGCCAAATTGGTAAGAACAACGACATCAGCGTGGTTGGAAAGCTCGTTTATAGCCGGAATTGCTCCGTCGATGGGCTCTTGTCGGTCCATCTCAGTCTTAAAGAAATCTCCAAGCTTTCGCCAGATATCAGCAGCTTCGAGCAATTTGCCTGTACGCTGCCATGTTAACGCTTCGCCAAAGTTGGCGCCGTCAAGCTTGAAATTGACTCCTTGAGTTTCCTCAAGCCAAATTTTGAATGGAGCCACCATGTGTAAGATGACTTCATCGCAGTCCGTTATAATGAGAGGGCGGCTCACGATACTAGCTCCTGATGAGCCGCCACAAGCTTTTCTGGCGCGACGGCAAGTGCTTCTGCTGCTTTGATCAAGTCTGGCTCATAGTTTGCCAAAAACTCCAATGCAGATGCAAGTAGCAAATCATCCTCCAACCCATTACGCAAAACATCAGGAGCTAGACCAGTGATTGACATGTAGCGCTCTGCTCGCTCGACGTCTTCCATGATCCATCCAATGGCGGCCAAAGCGAGCGTCTGAGCTTGTGATGAGTCGTTCATAGATGGTTGCGGGATTGTGATTGGCCCTTTCTCAGAGTACTTGATGTCCGCGTTAGCAAACAAGAGAGATACGGTGCCAAAACAAATTATGGTTGTCGAGGACAATGACCTCAACCGCAAATTGTTCTGCGATGTACTCAAAGCAAACGGTTTCGTTGTAGAAGCTGAAGCCGATGGAAACGCCGTGATAGAGCGTGCGATAAAGTTCTCTCCTGACCTGATCATAATGGATATCCAATTGCCGGGAATATCCGGTATCGAGCTAATCCAGGCGGCAAACCAGGAGCCACTTTTGCGCCATGTCCCGATCTTAGCAGTAACCGCGTTCGCGGCCAAGGGAGACGAAGACAAGATCCTATCCGCCGGAGCCGCTGGGTATCTTGCCAAGCCCGTATCAATCCTGCCTTTCATGAATACCGTCACCGAACTGGTAAACAGGTCAGAACACACATAAGATTAAGACGGTGCCTTGCTCTTGTAATTGGCTGCTGAATTGCCATTTGCCCCGCAGACTGCAGCGCAAGCACAGGCGACCGTTTAATGACTGGCGCCCACGCAGAATTTTAACTCGAAGGATACGAACAATGAACAGCGGAGAAGTCGACAAACGTATCCGTGCAATAATTGAACCCTTCAACAAAAAGGGTGTCGAGATTGAGGAGGGTACAACCTTTGCGAATGATCTCGAATTCGATAGTCTGACGGTAATGGACTTTGTGGCGGAGATAGAAGACGAATTCGACGTGATCATCAGCATGAACCAGCAAGCTGAGATCGAAACTTACGGACAACTTGTAAGCGCAGTGCACAAACTACAAGAAAGCTGATACCAGACGGCCAATGAGTAATTCAGCAGCAAAGACCGCCTTAGAAGCTACCGCTCCAAAAGGCGACCTTCTTTCTAAGTTCGATGGCATGATCGCATTGCGTGAGAGTGTTCTCTCGACCGGAGTCGAGGACCCCTACAATCTCGTTATGGAAAAAGTGCTTTCGCCCACACGCGCGATTTGCAACGGGCGCGACACGATTTTGCTAGGGACCTATAATTACATGGGAATGACGTTTGATCCTGACGTTCTCGACGCAGGTAAAGACGCTCTTGACAACTATGGTTCAGGCACGACCGGAAGTCGCGTCCTTAATGGTACCTACCAAGGTCACAAGGAGTGTGAAGACGCTCTACGAGAATTTTACGGCATGGACCATGCAATGGTCTTTGCCACAGGCTATCAAGCAAATCTTGGGATTATCTCGACCATTGCGGGCAAAGGCGACTACATCGTCCTAGATATCGATAGCCACGCCTCAATTTATGACGGCTGTGCGATGGGCAAAGCGGAGATCGTGCCTTTCAAGCATAACGATATTGAAGCAATGGAGAAAAGACTTAGGCGCATTCCAGCCGACGCTGGGAAGCTTGTGATCCTCGAAGGCGTGTACTCTATGCTTGGCGACGTCGCTCCTCTGAAAGAGATGATAGACATTGCAAAAAGCTATGGAGCGATGGTGCTCGTTGATGAGGCACACTCAATGGGCTTTATCGGGGAAAATGGGCGCGGTGTTGCAGAAGAACAAGGTGTTCTTGATGATGTGGACTTTATCATCGGCACCTTCTCCAAAAGTGTGGGCACTGTTGGCGGCTTTTGTGTCTCCAACCATCCCAAATTCGACATCTTGCGCTTAGTATGTCGCCCGTACGTGTTCACGGCTAGCTTGCCTCCCAGCGTTGTAGCGACGGCCGCAACCTCGATTAGAAAGCTCATGCATGGAGCCAATAAGCGAGCGCATTTATGGGAGAATTCGAAGACCCTCCACAAAGGCCTAACCGACTTAGGCTTCCCATTAGGCACCAAAGTACCTCAAAGCGCGATCGTAGCGGTCATTATGCCCGATCTCGAACAAGGTGCGATGATGTGGGAGGCCCTTCTAAAGGAAGGCCTATACGTGAATTTAGCAAGGCCGCCTGCGACTCCAGCTGGTATGACATTATTGCGCTGCTCTCTTTGCGCGGAGCATTCTGCTGATGAAGTCGGCACGATCTTGAAAATTTTCGAGCGCGCCGGAAAACAGATCGGGATTATATCCTAAGAGTTTCGCCTCTTTCGAGCATGCTTGTTCTAAACTCAGTTGCGTGATCACATTTGTGATCAGACTTATCCTCGTCGCCGCCGCCAATTTGAGCGATTGCCACGAATCCGCCAACTATTAATATGACAAAAGCGCTTGTCACGAGCCCAAGATAGCGATCAATAATTGCTTTGATCGGTGGACCAAAGAGCTGAAACAAGATACCCACCACCATGAATATTAGCGACCTCCCTGCAAGGGCAGCGAGCGTAAATGTCACAATGTTCATGCCAATTGCGCCAGCCGTAATCGTCATTAGCTTGAAGGGAACTGGCGTACCCGCAGCGAAAAACACCGCAAGAGCACCTTGTTCGCGAATGTAGCAAGCTGCCACTGGCCCGCTGTCAGTCAGCCCCAAAACTCCAAGCATCCATACGCCGACACTTTCATACAGCAGAAAGCCGATCGTATATCCAAACAGTCCACCAAGTACGGATGAAATCGTAGCGACCACTGCAAAACGGATCGCTTTCGACGGCTCAGCGAGACACATCAAACCCAGCAAGGGATGGGGAGGTATTGGGAAAAAGCTCGACTCGATGAAGCTGAAAAAAGCAAGCCACCAAATCGCTTTGGGGTGGGCCGCCTTATTCAAAGTCCAATCATAAAGTGTGCGCAGCCAGGTCAACCCTTTACTCCCAAGTCTTTGAC
Source organism: uncultured Porphyrobacter sp. (assembly GCA_964352245.1). GTDB lineage: Bacteria > Pseudomonadota > Alphaproteobacteria > Sphingomonadales > Sphingomonadaceae > Erythrobacter. Next base: position 14,712 of record CAYGQX010000011.1, on the reverse strand, counting down.
GGTCGCGGCCACCTAGGCCACCGCCACTGGCTGCGCAAGCGAGAAAAAATAACCATATTGGCACTTTTCTATTGACATTGTCACGCTATTTGGTTAGTAAAAGTCATCATCGAGAAATTGTGAGTCGCTTCACCGGGAGAGTGCTTATGGCTGACCAGGGCAAAGCGGCGAATCTTGAATGCCATTGCCGCGCGACCTTGCATTGGAAAGACAAGTTTCTAGCGCTCCTTGGTGAGACATCGGACGTCAATAAATCTGCAAAGCTCGCAAGTGTTTCTCCTGCACGGATATTTGAAGCTCGTCGGGAAGAAAAGGGATTTTCCGACGAATGGGATCGAGCTCTCAAGGAAGGCTATGCGAGCCTTGAGATGGAGCTCCTTAGAAGGCTCAGGGAAGGTGACTTTACAACCCTTTCGGATGCCAAATACGATTTCACCAATGCCGTGAGGTTGCTTAGTTCCTACAGAGAGTTCCATGCGAAGCATCGGCCTGAAAGAAGTACCGTGAGTTCAGCTGAGATCCGCGCAGCGATCGACGCGAAGATTAAAGACCTCAGGCTACAGGTAATGCGAGAAAAGTTGCGCACTGCAAAGGGCGAAGAATGAGCGGATCCTTAGATTGGCTCATTGACGAGCCAGATCGAGTTCGCGACAAACTTGTCAACTCGCTCAGCGAACTTGAGCGAGCAGAATTCCGATATCATTGGGGAAATTTTGCCCGCGACACACAGCTTGCCCCTCCGGGCGACTGGCGAATCTGGTTTATCATTGCAGGCAGAGGGTTTGGCAAAACAAGAGCCGGTGCAGAATGGGTTCGTTCTGTTGCAGAAAGTGATCCCAATGCACGTATAGCCTTACTTTCGGCTTCGATCGCGGAAGCCAGATCAGTGATGGTGGAAGGAGAAAGCGGAATTCTTGCCTGCTTCGCACCGGAAAAACGCCCAATTTTCGAACCATCCTTGCGCCGATTGAAGTTTTCCAATGGCGCTCAAGCACAATTGTATTCAGCGGCCGAGCCAGAGGCTCTGCGCGGCCCACAACACAGCCACGCTTGGTGCGACGAAATCGGAAAGTGGCCGATAGCAAATCAACGCGCGACAAGAGTTTGGGACAATCTGCTAATGGGGCTTCGTGTGGGCAGCTGCCCCAAAATAGCCGCGACTTCAACACCTCGCTCCGTACCGTTGGTCAAACGCTTGATGAAGCTCGGAGAAAGTGGCGAAGCGGTGATCACGAAGGGATCGACGTATGATAACGCTGCTAACCTTCCTGAAAAGTTCCTCGAAGCAATTGAAAATGAGTTTTCCGGATCAACGTTGGCGCGCCAGGAAATTGGTGGCGAACTCCTCACAGACATAGAAGGAGCGCTTTGGACTCGAGGCCTTCTTGAAAATGCAAGAGAAACGGAAAGCGAATTTGAATACGAACGGATTGTGGTTGCCGTCGACCCTCCTGTATCTGCTCATGGTGATGAGTGCGGTATAATCGTCGCAGCAAAAAGTAGCGATGGCATCGCCCGAGTGATCGCTGATTGCTCAATCGCCAGAGCTCATCCAAATGAGTGGGCAAGAACTGTAGCACGAGCTGCAGAATATTGGGAGGCAGACCGAGTTGTCGCCGAATCCAATCAGGGCGGCGAGATGGTCAAAAGCGTTTTGTTTGCTGCAAATTCGGCGCTTCCTGTCAAATTGGTCCATGCTAGCCGCGGCAAAGTCGCCAGAGCCGAACCCATTGCAGCACTTTATTCTGCTGGCCGTGTTCGTCACTTGGGAAACTTCCCGCGGCTTGAAGACCAGCTTTGCGGACTTGTGCTTGGCGGCGAATATGTCGGACCAGGACGAAGTCCGGACCGTGCTGACGCTCTAGTCTGGGCGATTCACGAATTGATGCTTGGTAAAACCAATCCGCCGAGTGTTCGGCCAATCTGACGCCAGCAACGCTACGTCTTATCCAATTAAGGAACAAACATGGCACTGTTCGACAGTATGATTACCGCTTTCAAGGGCGGTAAACAAAACCGCGCACCTTTATCACAAGGGATTTGGAATAACTGGTTGCCAACTCTCAGTGTAGGCGCGGCTTCGCGAAATTTCGAGTATAAAAGCGCAGTCAAAGCAGGCTTTGTCGCCAACCCTATAGCGCAGCGTGCAGTACGCCTTGTCGCCGAGGGTATTGGACAAGCGCCGCTGGCTAGTTCCGATCCTCAGCTTACCGAACTAGTTTCAGCGACGAGTGCCGGACAGTCGCTTATAGAAACGCTAGCTGCTCATCTCCTTCTGCATGGCAACAGCTATGTCCAAATCTTAAAAGATGCGTCAGGCAAACCCATCGAAATGTTTGCGCTGCGGCCAGATCGCGTGAAAGTCATCGCAGACGATACAGGTTGGCCATGCGCATATGAATATAGGGTTGGAGAAAACGTCACCGTTATTCCAGCTGAAAATGAAGATGGCTGGCCAAATGCGGTGCAAATCAAGGCCATGCATCCGCTCGAAGACCATTACGGCGCTGGCGCCTTAGCGGCAGCACACAGCGCAATCACAATTCACAATCTCGCCTCAGAATGGAACCGAACCCTATTGGAGAATGCCGCCCGCCCTTCTGGCGCGCTCGTCTATGATTCGGGCGACGGAGGAGGGCTAAGCACGGATCAATTCAATCGACTCAAAGCTGAACTCGAAAACGCGTTCTCTGGCGCTGCGAACGCAGGCAGACCATTGCTACTAGATGGGGGTCTGAGTTGGCAAAACTTAGCATTGTCACCGGCAGACATGGATTTTGCCACGCTCAAAAGCACAGCAGCACGCGAGATAGCCTTGGCGTTCGGAGTTCCCCCCATGCTGCTGGGCCTCCCTGGCGATAACACTTACTCCAACTACCGCGAAGCCAATCGAGCTTTGTGGCGGCTGACGCTTCTTCCTCTGGCAGACAAGATATTCTCAGCGTTGAGTGAAAGCCTTCGCCCTTGGTTCCTCGACGCCGAACTCAAAGTGGACCTGGATGGGATTACTGCGCTTTCAGAAGACCGCGAGCGACTTTGGAAGCAAGTTTCCGCTGCAGATTTTCTCAGTCGGTCAGAGAAAAGAAGCATTCTAGGCTTTGCTGCCGACAGTCCTTCGGATCCGACTTCATGATAGCGCCGCAATCAATTGAGTTCGCCGGGTATGCAGGTCTATTTGATATCGCCGATGCAGCCAAAGATACAATTCGCAAAGGCGCGTTTCGTGAAACCTTAGCGCACAGAGCAAACCCTTTTCCCCTGCTATGGCAGCACAAGCAAAGCCAGCAAATCGGGACGATAATAAACATCGCAGAAGATGCGAAAGGGTTACGGGTAATCGCCCGGATCAATCGCATGGATAGCCGCCCGGCCGCAATGCTTCGAAACGGTTCGGTAAACGGCCTGAGTTTTGGATATCGCGCCCAGGACTCAATGATCCACAAGAGCGGCAGAGAATTGCTTGCGATTGATCTTTTTGAAATCAGTTTAGTAACACACCCATTGCAGCATGGCGCACGCGTCCACTTCGTCGCCTAAGGCTAAAATCATCCCCACCAGATTCCAACCGGCCGCCAATGGGCGGCCTTTTTCATGCCCAAAGAAAGGCCCACTGCCCTATGGATATTCTTGAAACTTCTCGAAACCTTCAAATGAGCGAAACAGCGAAGGAGGGCGATGCCCTCCAACAAAGCTTTGATATTGTTGTCCGCCAAGATGAAGCCGATGCAAAAATTGAGACACTTCGGACCGACGTCGATGAAGTAAAGGCACGACTTGACAAAGTATCACGTGCTGCTTCTCGTCCCGCTATTGGCGGTAAAGAAATCGCAAGCGAAGAAGTCAAAGGCTTTGTCCATGGCTACCTCCGCCAGGGACGGGAGACCGAAGTCAAATCGTTGAATGGGGTCAATCCAAGCGATGGCGGCTATGCAGTTCCCAAAGCGATTGATGACATCATTGCGCACGAACTGAAGGAAATCAGTCCAATCCGTTCACTTGCGCAAGTCGTGCAAACAGGCACATCCGGCTATCGCAAACTGGTCGCGACTGGCGGCACTTCGTCAGGCTGGGTGAGTGAAATAGCAGAAAGAGCAGAGACAGCTGCTCCAAACTTCGCTGAGATCGCACCCCCTAGCGGCGACCTTTATGCAAACCCGGCCGCAAGTCAGGGTATGCTAGATGATGTCGGGTTCGATATTGAAAGCTGGCTGGCGAATGAAATCGCTATTGAGTTCGCAAGGGCTGAAGGCGCAGCCTTCATCTCAGGAACTGGGGCTGACCAGCCAGAAGGGTTCTTAACAGCACCTACAAGTACTGCGTTTGATGGAGTGCGAGCTTTTGGCTCAGTTCAATACATTGGGTCTGGCGATAGCGACGGTTTTGACAGTGCTCCCGACGCGAAATTAATAGACCTCATACACTCGCTAAAAGCCGGCCATCGTCAGGGCGCGAGCTTCGTCATGAATTCTGCGACTCTTGCTACTGTTCGCAAGCTCAAAACAAGCGACGGTGCATTTCTTTGGCAACCTGGCATGGTGGAAGGCCAACCTGATCGCTTACTTGGATATCCCGTTGTGGAAGCGGAGGATATGCCCGACATCGCTGCAGATGAATATCCAATTGCATTTGGTAATTTCCGTCACGGATATCTGATTGCAGAGCACAGCGGCACAAAAGTTCTGCGCGATCCGTTCAGCAACAAGCCGTTTGTGCATTTCTACGCCACCAAACGCGTAGGTGGGAAAGTGCTCGATAGCAACGCGATCAAACTTCTAAAAATCGAGGCCTGATCATCAGATGCTGAATTACTTGTCGCTAAGCGATTAAGTAATTCCAGCCTTCCCGACGAAGTTGAGTGCCCCCCTTGCTCCCTCGTCGGCTCCTTGCACCCGCGCCGCCCAATGGCAGTCTTCCTACCGAGTGGCGCGGCGCGGGTGCACCTTTTTTGACTTTCGCTTCTTGGGAGAAGGCAATGCGTCCAAAGATTTTGCAGCAGCCCGACGTATCTGGAGCTGCTCTTGCAAACCTCAAATCATGGCTAGGCATCAACCGGACCAGTGAGGACACTCTCCTCATGGACCTTCTGCTAGCAAGCCTTGCCAGGTGCGAAGAGACAATCGCACAAGCGCCGCTAACTAAGACCGTCGAGGAGCTGGTTCCAAATATAATTGGCTCGCACTGCCTTTCTTCCAGACCAATCAAATCATTAGAACAGGTTGAGGAAGTGAGAGATGATGGCACGCGAGTACAGACCTTAGTACAATCCAAAAGTCTCGAAATAAATGCCGATGGGTCAGCAAAATTCACGATCCTAGAACACAGCGACGCCACAAATCTTGCAATTCAAATCTCGGTTGGGCTTGCGTCAGACTGGGCAAGTATGCCGTCGGCGCTCAAACAAGCTGTCATCAGGCTTGCAGCCTTCTACTTCCGGGAGCGTGACCAAGCCAGCGCGAAGCAAATGCCCTTGCCGACCAGCATTGCAGGGCTTTTGCAGCCATGGCGCGAGTTGAGACTTTCGTGATTACGGCCAATTCAAACTTCAACACTATAGTCAAACAGCTAAAGATTGCGGGAGAGGTCTTAGCCACAACCCACGCCAGGCAGCTTTCTAATTCTAGCCGCGCTCGGGAACACCCCTGGCGCAACGCTCAGCATCTTTGGCCTCAACTATACCGGGATAAATAGCACATGGAAAACGAACTGCGTGCGCACGTTATCGAATGGCTGCAAAGCGACCCCGACCTCTCTGAAATCAATGCAATTGAGGAAGAGAGTCCATTGCGAGCTAGTGCTCCGTGGCTCGGTATCGCTGCGAGCACATCGATCGATTGGGGAGCAAAAGACAAGCCCGGACGCGAGGTCCGGATTGCCCTGGAGCTAGAAAGTCGCACCGATGATACTGCCGCTGATAATGATCTAATCTCAGCAATTGAAGCCAGAATTCTCAATCTTCCTCGCTCCCATCCATCATTCGAGATTGCCGCAATTCGATTTTTGCGTGCTCGAAGTGAAGCTCGCGAACGCAATCTTCGCGGAGCGCTTCTCGAATTTCGAATTCGAATATTCAATCGCTAGTTTCGGAGAATACCATGCCAGCTCAAAACGGCTCCGCCTTCCTGCTCAAAATCAGCGATGGCTCAACACCCCTTGCATATGAAACAGTCGCCGGTCTTCGGACCACACAATTAACAATCAATGGTGACACCGTTGTCGTAACGCACAAAGAATCAGGCGGATGGCGCGATCTTCTTTCTGGCGCAGGCACTCGCTCAGTTTCCGTCAGTGCTGCAGGTATCTTTCTAGGCAGCGGTGCTGAGGGGGCAATCCGCGCACACGCACTCGCCGGAACAATTGATGACTACGAATTGTCGTTCGAGGATGGTGCAAAACTTCGTGGCCGTTTCCTCGTACAGCGGCTCGACTATTCTGGCGATTTCAACGGTGAACGTAATTACACGCTTCAACTTGAAAGCTCAGGTCCGGTAATTCCAGCGTGAACCAGCCAGCTAATCCCTTCAGAGGTGAGGCATCCATCACCATTGGCAACGTTCAGTATATTCTTCGACCAAGCTTTGAAAATCTTGTCGCGGCGGAAGAAGAGTTGGGATCACTTTTCGCGTTGGTCGAACGAGCATCGAACGGCTCTCTCACGATTGTAGAGATTGTTTCCCTTTTTTGGAATTGTCTGCCCCATCAAGATCGCCCTTCGCGCGAGGAGCTTGGAGAAGCCATCCTGTCGATCGGATTAATCGACGCGACAAAGCCAGTGCGCACGGTCTTGTCTCAGGTTCTGCAAGGCAAGGCGTGAGCGATCTCTTCAGTGACGGAACCTCTCGCTGGATCAGCTTAGCAACGCGAGCGCTAGGTTGGAGACCTGCCGAATTCTGGCAGGCTACCCCTTGTGAACTTGTGGCTGCTCTCGGCAATCCCGACCCATCAACAACTCAGACCGCGCCAAGCCGCGAGACGATAAAAAACATAATGGAGCGCGATGCAAATGGATGACAGTTTTGATGAGCTTGTGATTGAAGTTCGGGCAACGACCGATAATTTTACGGCCGATCTTGATGCCGTGAGACAGTCTGTAGATTCGACGTTGCTTGATGGTTTTGGCCGCGCCGGCGAAACTTTGGAGCGCAGTCTCACTTCCGCCCTTCGCAATGGTAGCCTTGGTTTTGACGATTTGAAGCGAGCGGCTCTCAGCGCGCTCGACGAAATTGCATCACATGCTTTGAGCTCAGGCCTAGATTCCCTTTTCGGGGGTTCGGGTGTCGGTTTAGGGGGCATTTTACAGTCTTCCATTGGCGCTCTTTTCGGACTTCCAGGTCGCGCGACTGGAGGTCCTGTCTCCCCTGGGCGAGGGTATATTGTCGGGGAAAATGGCCCCGAACTATTCGTGCCTACGAGCTCTGGACGTGTCGAAGCCAACAGCGGCAGAAACACCAATCGTGATGTACGTGTTGCAATCCAATTGGCGGCACCACGAGGAACGGCAGCTCCAACAGCCATGCAGCGTTCCTCTAGGCAAGTTGCAAGCGCTGTTCGGCGCGCGCTGCTTGAAGACTAAGTCGGAGGATCAAAGTGGCATTTTGGTTGGCAAAAAAGAGGCACTCGCAGGAGACAAGCTTTATTCAAAGGTTCGATCCGCGTTTTTGGACTGTGAATTTTCCGCGTCCGGCAATGGCCTCGGTAATTTCGACTGGGGCCGACTCCATGCGGGTCGATGTTGAAGTTCACAATGAAGGCGATCTTGTTGGCCTAATTTGGGAGAGTCAGGACACACTTGATCATCCATTGCTCGCTTACACCACACTTAGAGACTACTCGCACACGACACTTAGCTTTCGCTGGCAGTCAAGTAATGTGATCCCGCTCGACCAGCCTTTTGGCCCGACGTTGACCATCGAAGGCAGAGGCAAAGATGGAACTGCTCAAACCTGGTATATCAGGTTGTGGAACTACGCTAGTGGTGATCCGAATGATGCGCTCATAACATTGCCCTTTTCGAGCCTTGAAAGCGGTTACGGCCTACCAGGCATACCTATCAATGCCGCTGATATCGATCGGATGTTTATCTCAATCGTGCCTGAAGGCTATGTCTCAGGTAGCAATCAGCCGCTCATCTCCCGGACAAATGGCAGCGTCGAGATTTCAAAGATCAATGCCGATGGCCGCAATGCAGTCATCGAAATCGGTGATGTACGGATGCCAGTTCATGGCGAACGAATGGCGACAGCTTATGATGACGCCTACAACCAGAGTCCCGCACGCTTAATCCGAAATACAATCGGCCTCGGCTACCGAACCGACCTGCTTCACTACGTTGGGATGAGCCATTTCATGCAGCTGGAGAGGCAAGCCGACGGCGCGCTGCTCGCTGATCCGCAGGCACAGATTTGTGAGCCAGCGAAATCATGGCATTCAAACTTCTTTGAAACGGCCGCAAACTACGATCTCGAAGTAATAGCTTCGATTTCTTACGAACTTTTTGACGCCTATTGCCCAGATCATTGGAAGCAACGGACCGCTACTGGAGACCCTGCGCTGACTGGATGGGTTCCGCCTTCCACTTTGCTATCGCCAGCGAATACAGAGGCAATGCAATGGGTCCAAACGAGTGCTGAAGGGTTCGTTGATTTACTTGAGAGAGCAAATCAACAAGTGCGATTTCAGATCGGCGAACCTTGGTGGTGGGTAACGCAAGCAGGTGAAATCTGCCTGTATGATGACGCGGCCAAAACAGCATTGGGAGGCAATCCGCCGGTCATTGACGACATGCGAGCAGCGCTCTCATCCGAGCAAACGAACCTGTTGGATGACGCGGGCGAAATCCTCGCACAGTCGACAGCGAATCTAAAGGCGAGCATTCGTGCCGCTGCGTCGAACTCGGCCGAAGTACTGTTGTTAGCTTTCACGCCGACAATTCTTGATCCTGAGATGCCGCAACTCTATCGGGCAAACCTACCGATTGGTTGGGCATACCCTGCCTTCGACCGACTTCAGCTCGAAGACTATGATTGGCTTACTGCTGGCGCAGCTTCACGGCGTCGAGATGCGTATCTGTTCGTTGATAATCGCCTAGGCTACCCTCTTGAATACCAAGACTATTTGTCGGGATTTGTCCTAGGAGCCGAGAATGCCGAAGCCTACTGGGCTTTGATCGATCATGGGCTCAACGAAGCCGAAGAGCGCGGCGTATCGCGCAGGTATATTTGGGCGATGCCCCAAATTTGCCGAGATGGATATTCCCGCCTTAGCCAAAACCAGGAAGACAGCATGGAAGCTTTTGACAATGTTTTTTATCCCTTCGCGCTAGGCCGAACAACGACAGTAGCCCCTGAATTCTCAACGTCAGTCTCGGTTACCTCCTCCGGCCATGAGCACCGCAACTCACTTTGGTCAGATGCACGGGTTCACTTCGATGTGGGGCCGGGAATTCGTTCCGAAGCTGAGCTCTCAGAATTGATCGCCTTTTTTCGCGCACGCCGTGGGGCAGCAAAGGGCTTCCTCATCAGTGATCCCTATGACCACAGCTCTAATGGCATGACTGGCAACCCCACCCCCCAAGACCAGCTAATCGGAACAGGCGATGGCACAAACACAGATTTTCAACTAATTAAGTCCTATGGGACCGGGCCTGAAGCTCAAACGAGACCGATAAGGCGTCCTCGCTCCGAGACCGTCAAGGTTTGCATCAACGGAATCGCTACTTCCGATTGGGAATTGATCAATGGCGGAACGATACGTTTTGAAACAGCGCCAAGCTTTGGCGCGGAAATCCGGGCAGGGTTTCTGTTCGATGTGCCGGTCCGCTTCGCCGAAGATCGGATCGACATATCGGGCGTGAATTTTTCGGCCGGTGACGCTCCAAGTATTCCTCTAATTGAACTGCGTGAGGTAGACTGATGCGCGTGTTTTTTGACCGAGGTCTCGATACTGTTGCTACGATTTGGCGTATTTTTCGTAGCGATGGTGTAGCTTTGGGTTTCACAAGCCACGACCGTGACCTTACCTTTAACGGCATAACCCACAGAGCGGCCCCCGGGATGGTCCCGGCAGCAATAAGGCTTACATCAGACCTGTCGGACGACAACGCTGAAGTTGAAGGCATTTTGAGTCACAATTCAATTCGCGAGTCTGATCTTGCGGCCGGACTGTTTGATAATGCGGCGATTGAAATTGGTGTTGTAGATTGGGAAAATCTTGAGACTAGCCTGCTCTATTCGGGTAGGATCGGGCCTATCGAGAGTGATGCGCACAGTTTTTCCGCAGAACTTCGATCAATGAAAACGACGCTTGATTTAGATCTTGTTCCTCGGACCAGCCCAACATGCAGGGCGGAGTTCTGCGATCCGCGATGTGGTCTCTCTTTGTCAAAATTCACGAGCATCAAGCAATTGACCGCAATCGACGTTAGTCGAAACCAGGTTCAATTTTCAGACCTTACGGCCGCTGACTTCACAGATGGACGGGTCCGCTTTCTAGATGGTCCACAAACAGGAATTGTGTTCAGTATCCTAGCTATTGATGGCGTGAACCTGATCCTTGATAGACCTTTGTCACAAGGCATCCAACTCGGCACGAAGGCGGAAGTGACGGAGGGCTGTGATCATACGCACATCACTTGTTCAGATCGCTTCAACAACATTTTGAACTTCCGAGGAGAGCCGCACCTGCCAGGCAATGACTTACTTGCTCGATACGCTTGAAGTGGCGCAAGAAACCGAGTGTGATGCGGAGCGTTTTGTTCGCGCCGCAAGAACCCTGATAGGAACTCCATTTCGGCTTTACGGGCGAGATGCAGCAACCGGCATCGACTGTGTTGGCTTGGTTTATAACAGTTTGATCGCGATAGGACGAAAACCAGACCAGCTCCGCGGCTACCGCCTTAGAAACAAATCAATCGATACCTGGCTAAGGCAAGCAGAGTATTCCGGCCTTAACCGATCACGCGGACGCCTGAGCCCCGGCGACATCGCACTCATTTCGCCAGGCCCTATGCAACAGCACTTGGTGATTGCCGACACCAAAGACTGGTTCATCCACGCGCATGCAGGCTTGCGCCGCGTTGTCCGACAACGAGGCGTAGCAACTCCAGAAAACATCATCACAAAGTGGCGGATAAAAACCGCTTGAAAGGACTTAGCGTTGGCTACTCTCGTTCTCTCTGCGGTCGGCTCAGCGGTTGCCGGTCCATTCGGGTCAGCTATTGGTGGTTTGATCGGCAGACAGGTTGACCAGTCGATATTTGGAAGCGGCAGTATTGAAGGTCCCCGGATAACCGAACTGGCTGTAACTACGTCTAGCTATGGTCAGGCAATCCCGCGCCGTTTTGGCCGCACGAGAGTGCCTGGAACGATTATCTGGGCGACAGACTTGGTCGAATCGTCCGAGAGCCATGGCGGAAAAGGACAACCTTCGAGGACCAGTTACAGCTATTCTGTTTCATTTGCTGTAGCTGTTTCAAGCACTCCAATATCGCGTATTGGAAGAGTGTGGGCTGAGGGTGATCTGTTGATCGGCGCAGACTCCGATATGAAAGTTGGTGGGGCAATTCGCACCTACCTTGGCCACGGCGATGATACCGCCGATCCACTTATTGAGGCGGATCAAGGTGCTGATACGCCCGCCTTTAGGGACTGCGCATACGTCGTGTTCGAAGACCTTCAATTAGAAGAGTTTGGCAATCGCATCCCCGCCCTTACGTTCGAAGTGTTTGCTTCAGAAAATACGGAAATCTACCTTGGGGAAATAGCGCCAAAGAGCAATGGAGGGCAATCCAGCGCAGTACTACCTTATGCGAGAGGCTTCTCTGACGAGGGAGGCCCAGTCTCCAGCTCGCTCAAAGCAATCGACCGAGTCTACCCCCTCACAGCGGTAAGTACAGTAAATGGAGTATTGCTAACGGCTCGGGATACTGCCCCCGACGTCATTAATTCTCTTCCAGAGCAAATTCAAAGCACTGATAATCAGGATCAAGAAGGCAGATTTAGAAAGAGAAGCGCTCCGAGCGCCAGAGAACCGATTGCACTTCGATATTATGACGAAAGCCTTGACTATCAGCCTGGTGTACAGCGTGCGCTTGGGCGACGGGTTGGTGGTAGCGAAGTTATGATTGATCTGCCCGCAACCATGACAGCTCAGGGTGCAAAGGACCTCGTCAATGCAAAAGCGCATCAAGCCAGATGGCATCAGGAGAGAATGACTTGGATATCGGCCATTCTCGATCCAGCAGTCTCGCCGGGGAGCGTGGTTACGATCCCAGAGGTTTCAGGAATTTGGCAAGTTACTTCTTGGGAGTGGAATGAAAGAGGTATCGTATATGCGCTTCGTCGCATGCCCCCCGAGTTAGGCCAGACGGTCGGTGCCGCACCGGGCAAAGCGAATACTGCGGCAGATATAGCGCTGAGCCCTACAATCTTGGCCGTTTTTGAGGTTCCGCCTCTGCGGATGGGCGATAATTTGCAACCAGAGATATATGCAGCTGCGACTTCGGCAAGCTCTGTTTGGCGCGGGGCAGCTCTTTATATCCAGCAAGGCGAAAGCCTTTTACCCATAGGCCCTACCAATCCGAGACGCGCAATTACAGGTACCTTAGTTGGTGCACTAGGTGCTTCTCAATCGCTTTTAGTTGAAGCAAACTCAGCGATTGAGGTCCAATTGCCGTCATCCGACCTGGGTTTTGACGGAACTGATATGAATGGAATCGCCGCAGGGTATAACAGGTTACTTGTTGGTGCTGAAGTGTTGCAATATCTTGAGGCTGAGCCGGTGGGAAACAACCGTTGGAAGCTTACCGGGCTTTTGCGTGGACGAGCTGGAACAGAAGACTATGCTCTTGTCGGACACACCGAAGGAGCCAGTGTAACCGTTTTAAACAACAGCCTGACTCCTCTGGGTACCTTCCTTGCGCACTCAAGCAAAGAAACCATAATTGCTGCGATCGGCGCAACTGACCCAGAAGCGGCCTCAGCACCGCTCCAAAATGCGAAATTGTCTCTCAGGCCACCATCGCCGGTTCATCCAAGGATCTCGTATGATCAAGATGGATCACTCGCTTGCTATTGGACGCGACGCGCTCGTGGCGCTTGGCTTTGGGAAGATGGGGCAGATACTCCACTAGTTGAAGAGAAAGAGCTTTACACCATTGGCTTTGGGCCAGTTGCTTCGCCACACGCGACCTGGACTGTGGCCGATAACACATTCTCCCTCAGTCCTTCTGACAAAGAGGGTCTCACCAATGAGTATGGGGCAGGCAACCTTTGGGTGAAGCAAGTCGGCACCCATGCAAAATCACCAGCACTTCTGCTAACCTCATTGACATAGCGATTGGAGACCAAAATGGCCGAACCTCTAGTGTTTTCATCATCCAGTTCTAATTTCCAATTACCGCTGCTATTTGCAGGGCAAGCTCAGAAAGAACCGTTTATAAATCAATCTTTTGCGATGATTGACGCCCTGATGTCTCGGGTCATAATTGGAGTCTCGACCGACCCGCCCTTAAACGCAGTCGATGGAGAGGCATACCTTGTAGATGGGCCAGCATCCTTAGAATGGACAAACATGGAAGATGCGATTGCTCTGCGAATTGCCGGAGCATGGCATTTTGCTAATCCCATTGAAGGCATGACGCTTTTTGACAAAGGGACGGGTCGGTTGCTGGTATATCGCTCAAACTGGGTGTCCGCATCCGAGCCACCCGCTCCTATTGACGGTAACGTTATCGACATCGAAGCTAGAGCTACTCTGACCGACCTGATCAACGAGCTCAAGCTGATTGGGTTACTTAGTCCATTTCAGACCTGATAGCTCTTTGGCAAAAAGGCAGGCTTGCCCGAACCTTGTGTTTCGACCATTGAGGTACTGGCTACTCAGGGCGTAGAGGCAAACATGCAACAGTTGGATGTGATTGTCTGCTTGCCACCTGTATAGTGAGAAGTTAGAGAGCCTAGGAACTCCATCTGATAAAAGGGGAAGATTACAAATGCGCAAATTCGTCATAGGAATGGCGATGGCTTCTACCGCGCTTACCGCGCCCGCCATGGCTCGTGAAGGCCAATGGTACATCCAGGGTGACGGTGGAGCAATGATTGTTGAAGACGTCGACTTCGATATTGCTGGTACAACTGGAGGCGTCGATTTCGACGCCCCAGGCGATGCCACCGCCGATTTCAACGCTGGTTACGACTTTGGAGCCGCCGTTGGTCATGATTTTGGTTCATTCCGCTTGGAAGCCGAAGCTAGCTATCGCGCGGCAAACCTTGACTCGTTGTCAGCTGGTTCGACTGGACTGACTGCTCAGACAGGCAGTACGTTTGCCGGAGCCACTCTCCCAGCAGCAGGTGAGTTCAACGCTCTTAGCTTTATGCTTAATGGCCTGTTCGACTTCGGTCCTGATGACGGCGTACAGGCGTTTGCCGGTGGTGGTATCGGGGTTGCGCGCGTCGATCTTGACGGCACTGCGCTTTTGAGTGGTCCCGGGGCGTTTGACGACTCTGACACTGGTTTAGCGTGGCAGTTACTCGCGGGCGTTCGAGCTCCACTTAATGACAAGTGGGATGCAGGTCTTAAGTATCGTTATTTCAACGCAACAGATGTCAATTTGATTGACACTCGCGGATTCGATCTCTCGTCGAACATTAGCTCTCACTCTTTGATGGGCTCGATTATTTATAACTTCGGCGGCGAAGCACCGCCACCGCCACCGCC
>CAYGQX010000010.1:0-82423 GCA_964352245.1 uncultured Porphyrobacter sp. | reverse complement strand
CGCATTTACCGGTAAATGCGGTGTCACACGTGCTTGCGAAATCGAAAAGAGGGGCGTAACGGGGGCGCGGGATAAATCATCTTGGACGGCGCCGTGTTGGATCTTAGCCAGTATCTACCGATACTGTTTTTCATTGTTATCGCTCTCGCGATATCGTGCCTTTTCGTCTTCCTCCCAATGGGAGTGTCGCGGCTGACCGGCGCGCACAATCCTGATGCGGAAAAGCTTTCGGAATATGAATGCGGCTTTCCCGCATTCGAAGACGCACGCAGCCAATTCGATGTGAGATTCTATCTCGTCGCGATCAGCTTTATCATTTTCGATCTCGAAGCTGCTTTCCTCTTCCCGTGGGCGGTTAGCCTTGGGGAAACCGGATGGATCGGCTGGGCAGGGATGATGACGTTCCTCGGCATTCTTGCTGTCGGCCTGGCTTATGAATGGAAGAAGGGAGCTCTGGACTGGGAATGAGCACTGTAGTTACCCCCCCTAACGCGCTTCCTAAGACACCCTTGGCTCAACCGACTGCACAGCCGGGCGAAGTGAAGACGCCCGATGCTGATTATTTCAACGCGCTCCAGGCCGAGGTGAATGACAAGGGCTTTCTTGTCACCTCCACTGAAGACTTGTTCAATTGGGCGCGCACGGGTTCACTGTGGTGGATGACATTTGGCCTCGCCTGCTGCGCGGTTGAGATGATCCACGTGAACATGCCGCGCTATGATATGGAGCGTTTTGGTGTGACCCCGCGTGCATCGCCGCGCCAATCGGACGTGATGATTGTCGCCGGCACTCTCTGCAACAAAATGGCACCTGCTCTGCGCAAGGTTTATGACCAGATGTCTGATCCCAAATACGTGATCAGCATGGGCAGCTGCGCCAATGGCGGCGGGTATTATCACTATTCTTACAGCGTTGTACGCGGATGCGATCGGATTGTGCCGGTTGATATCTACGTGCCCGGATGCCCCCCTACGGCAGAAGCGTTGCTTTATGGCGTGATGCAATTGCAGCGTAAGATCCGCCGCACCGGGACGATTGAGCGGTAATCATGGCTGTTGTTCACTCCGCCCCCAAATTCACATCGAACGAAGGCGTGCTCGATACGCTTTGTGAGAGCTTGAGCGTATGGCTCGATGGCTCGCGCGAAGAGCACGGGGAAATTATCCTGACTGCCAAGCGCGACCAGATCGAAACCGTGCTTCGTACTCTGCGCGACGATCATGAATATCAGCAGCTGGTTGAAATCGCTGGCGCGGATTATCCTGATCGCGCTGAACGATTTGAAGTTGTCTACATGCTTCTGTCGCTGACCAAGAACCATCGCATCATGGTCAAATGTTCGACCGATGAGAATACGTCAGTGCCTACCGTCACTACGCTGTGGCCGGTCGCAGGGTGGCTGGAGCGCGAAGTGTTCGACATGTACGGCGTCGTATTTGAAGGTAATCAGGACCTGCGCCGCATTCTCACCGATTATGGCTTTGAAGGGCATCCCTTCCGCAAGGATTTCCCTATGACCGGCTATACGGAACTGCGCTATTCCGAGGATGAGAAGCGCGTGGTTTATGAGCCGGTGGAGCTTGCGCAGGATATGCGCACGTTCGATTTCCTCTCGCCTTGGGAAGGGTCTGATTACGTGCTTCCGGGTGATGAAAAGGCAGACGGTCCGCCGCAGGTGGATAAGCCCAAGGTCACCAAAAAGCCTGCTGATACCGGCGCTGGTCCGAAGGCGGAGGAAAACGCGGCCAAAGGCACCGATGCCGTGCCACCTGACATGATCGAAGTTGATATTGAGGAGGACGAATAATGGGCGTCCAAATCGAAGAATCGCCAACCACCGAAGGCGATGTGATCCAGAACTACACGATCAATTTCGGGCCTCAACACCCCGCTGCGCACGGCGTTTTGCGCATGGTGATGGAACTTGACGGCGAAGTAATTGAACGCGTCGATCCGCATATCGGCCTGCTTCATCGCGGCACTGAAAAGCTCATCGAAACAAAGACATATCTTCAGGCCCTGCCATATTTTGACAGGCTTGATTACTGTTCTCCGCTGGCGCAGGAATATTCGTACGTGCTCGCGATCGAGAAGCTTTTAAACATTGAGGTGCCTGAGCGCGCACAATATCTGCGTGTGCTGTTCGCCGAGCTTACCCGCATTTGCAATCACATGCTCAATATCGGCGCGCACGTCATGGATGTTGGCGCGATGACGCCAAACCTGTGGGTGTTCGAAATTCGCGAAGATTGCCTCAACTTTTTTGAACGGGCTTCTGGTGCGCGCATGCACTCAGCCTGGTATCGCCCCGGCGGCGTGCATCAGGATGTGCCGGAAAAGCTGCTGGTGGATATTGGCAACTGGATCGACACGCGTCTGCCCGAGATTTTCGGCGACGCGATGAGCCTTGTCACCGACAACCGCATTTTCAAACAGCGCAATGTCGATATCGCCGTTGTGGGCCGCGATGATGCGATTGCGTGGGGCTTTAGCGGTCCAATGATTCGCGCGGCTGGCATCCCATGGGATCTCAGGAAGTCGCAGCCTTACGATGTCTACGATCGGATGGAGTTCGACATTCCCGTCGGCACCAATTCGGATTGTTATGACCGTTTCATGGTCCGCGTGAACGAGGTTTACGAAAGTGCCAAGATCATCAAGCAGTGCCTCCGCGATATGCCGTCCGGCCCTGTTGCCAGCGAAGACGGCAAAGTGTCCCCGCCCAAACGCGGCGAGATGAAGCAGTCGATGGAAAGCCTGATCCACCATTTCAAGCTCTACACTGAAGGCTTCCACGTGCCCGAAGGCGAGGTTTACGTCGCCACCGAAAGCCCTAAAGGCGAGTTCGGCGTCTATCTCGTTAGCGACGGCACCAATAAGCCCTATCGCTGCAAGATCCGCCCGACTGCGTTCAGCCACCTGCAGGCGATGGACATGATGAGCAAAGGCCACATGCTGCCCGACGCGACTGCCATTCTTGGCGCGATTGATGTGGTTTTCGGGGAGTGTGACCGGTGAAGGCTCTCGAACTTATCAGCGGAGCGATCCTTGTTATTGGAGTGCTGCTCTTCATAGCGAAGCACACCTTTGCTTATGATGAAGTCGGTGAATTGCCATTGTACTTCTTCGTTCCGGGTTTGATTCTACAACTTTTCGCACGAATTCCGAGGACGCAGTCTAATGGCTGACCGTACACCCGCACCCGATACGCCCGAACTGCGCGAGCGCTGGGGCCCTTTTGCCTGGACGAAAGAGAACAAGGCCAAGGCCGATCGCGAGATCGCCAAATATCCCGATGGCCGCCAGAAATCGGCGGTGATGGCGCTGCTCGATCTTGCTCAGCGTCAGGTTGGCGAGGAAACCGATACGCAAGGCTGGCTGCCGCTTCCCGTCATCGAATATGTTGCGAAATATATCGACGTGCCGGTGATCCGCGTGCTTGAAGTCGCAACCTTCTACTTCATGTACAACATGAAGCCGGTCGGGAAATATCACGTGCAGGTCTGCGGCACGACGCCGTGCATGCTGCGCGGCTCGGACGATATCATCAGCGCTTGCAAGAAGCGTGGGATGGTGAAGGGGGGGGTGTCCGAAAATGGCCTTTGGACCCTCACAGAAGTTGAATGCATGGGCAATTGCGCCACCGCGCCCATGGTCCAGATCAATGACGACAATTACGAAGACCTGACGCCAGAGCGCCTCGACACTGTGCTCGATGCATTGGCGAAGGGTGAGCAGCCAAAGACAGGCACACAAGAACCCGGACGGCACACCTCTGAGCCAAAGGATGGCGCGACGACGCTCAAAGAAATGGTCGATGCCAATCACGATTATCGGGGGGGTTGGTGATGAACGCCCTCGTTCTTTCCATGATGATCGCGGGGTTCGCCTGCTTCGGCTTCGGCGCGTATCTGGCGGCGACGGACGAGCGCTCGACCGGTATCGTGCTTATGGGCATGGGATTGCTGTTTCAGGTGCTGACTTTGCGCCAACTCAGAATTGCGAAAGCGAAAGGCCAAAAGATGGGATCGCATGATGCTGGCTGATAAGGACCGCATCTTTACCAACGTCTATGGCTTTCAGGACTGGGGCCTGAAGGCAGCGCAGGCGCGCGGCGATTGGGATGACACCAAGGCGCTGATCCAGCGCGGCGAAGAAGCCATTATCGAAGAGATCAAGGCGTCTGGCCTGCGCGGGCGGGGCGGGGCAGGTTTCCCCACCGGCCTCAAATGGTCATTCATGCCGAAATCTTCGGCTGATGGACGGCCCAGCTTCCTCGTTATCAATGCCGACGAATCCGAACCCGGTTCATGCAAGGACCGCGAGATCATTCGTCACGACCCGCACAAACTGGTCGAAGGCGCTCTGGTCGCAGGCTTCGCGATGCGTGCTCGCGCAGCTTACATTTACATTCGCGGTGAATACATTCGCGAGGCGGAAACGCTCCAGAAAGCCATCGACGAAGCCTATGATGCGGGCCTGATCGGCAAGAATGCCAGCGGATCAGGCTACGATTTCGATGTGTTCATGCACCGCGGTGCAGGCGCTTACATTTGCGGCGAAGAAACCGCGATGATCGAAAGCCTTGAGGGAAAAAAGGGTCAACCGCGCTTGAAGCCGCCATTCCCGGCAGGCGCGGGCCTTTATGGCTGCCCAACGACGGTGAACAATGTTGAGAGCATCGCGGTGGTCCCGACGATCCTGCGGCGCGGGGCCTCATGGTTCAGTTCTTTCGGTCGTGAAGGAAATCATGGTACCAAGCTGTTCCAGATCAGCGGCCATGTCGAACAACCCTGTGTTGTTGAGGAAGAAATGAGCATTCCGTTCGAGGAGCTTATCGAAAAGCATTGCGGCGGCATTCGCGGCGGGTGGGACAATCTGCTTGCGGTTATTCCGGGCGGGTCCTCGGTCCCGTTGGTGCCTGCTGAGCAAATTCGTTCAGCTCCAATGGATTTTGATGGGCTGAAAGAGCTCGGCTCAGGACTGGGCACCGCAGCCGTGATCGTGATGGACAAGTCGACCGATATCGTGCGCGCGATCTCTCGGCTCAGCTATTTCTACAAGCACGAAAGCTGCGGCCAGTGCACCCCGTGCCGCGAAGGCACTGGATGGATGTGGCGCGTGATGGAGCGCCTGCGCACAGGCGATGCGGCGATCGAAGAAATCGATATGCTGCAAGAGGTTACCAAGCAGGTGGAAGGCCACACGATCTGCGCGCTTGGCGATGCGGCGGCATGGCCGATCCAAGGGCTTATCCGGCATTTCCGCCCCGAGCTGGAAAAACGCATCCACGAGCACAATGCTCAGTTTGCGGAGGCTGCGGAGTAAATCATGCCTAAGGTCACCGTAGACGGCGAAGAAATCGAAGTCCCGGCGGGCGCGACTGTCCTTCAGGCGTGCGAGCTTGCGGGCAAGGAAATCCCGCGTTTTTGTTACCACGAACGCTTAAGTATCGCGGGTAACTGCCGGATGTGTCTGGTCGAAGTGAAGCCGGGCCCGCCCAAGCCTCAGGCCTCTTGTGCATTGCCAGCTGGTGATGGGCAGGAAATCCGCACAGATACGCCGATGGTCAAAAAGGCGCGCGAAGGGGTGATGGAGTTTCTCCTCATCAACCACCCGCTGGATTGCCCGATTTGCGATCAGGGTGGCGAGTGCGATCTGCAAGACCAGTCCATGACTTATGGCAAGGGCGTCTCGCGCACCAAGGAACATCGCCGCGCGGTGACTGAGAAATATATGGGTCCGCTCATCAAGACAGTGATGACCCGATGCATTCACTGCACGCGCTGTGTGAGGTTCTCTGAAGAGATTGCAGGCGTTGATGAAATCGGCGCTCTTTATCGCGGCGAAGACATGCAGATCACGACCTATCTGGAACAGGCAGCTGCGCATGAGTTATCCGCCAACGTAATCGATCTGTGCCCGGTCGGCGCTTTGACGTCGCGCCCCTACGCGTTTGAGGCGCGTCCTTGGGAATTGAAGCGCACGCTCAGCATTGATGTGTCCGATGCGGTTGGCGCCAATATCTCGCTCCATTCCAAGGGCCGAGAAGTCATGCGCGCACTCCCGCGCATCAATGATGACGTCAATGAAGAATGGCTCTCGGATAAGGGCCGTTATCAAGTCGATGGCTTGACAAAACGCCGTTTGGACAAGGTTTTCGTGCGTCGTGAAGGCAAGCTTGTGCCTGCTGATTGGAACGAAGCATTTGATGCGATCAAGACCGCGCTTGGCTCTGACACGTCGAGCATTGCGGCGATTGCAGGCGATATGGTCGATTGCGAAACAATGTTCGCAGCAAAGGCATTGCTGAAGGCAAGCGGATCGAGCCTTCTCGAAGCGCGCCAGACCGGCATGACCTATGACGTGTCGAATATCGCAGCGGTGAATTTCAACTCCACCTTTGCAGGGATTGAGACCGCCGATTGCATCCTGATTGTTGGCTCGCATGTCCGCTGGGAAGCCGCACTTGTGAATGCTCGCCTCCGCAAGGCTGTGAAGCAGGGGGCGGAAGTATTCGTGGTCGGCCCGGAATGGGAGACTACCTATCCTACCACCTTCCTCGGCGAAGACCTCAAAGTACTGAACCGCGTGCCCAAAGCGCTCGGCGATGCGATGAAGGCGGCAGAGCGTCCGGCGGTCATCCTTGGCGGAGCGGCATTGGCCAAAGGAGCGCTGGGCGCTGCGTTGAAGCTGGTCGACAAGTTCGGCCTCGTCAAAGATGGCTGGAACGGGTTCAACGTCCTCCATATGAGCGCAGCCCGGATGGGATCACTGATGCTCGATTTCACTGTGCCGGGCGGCATGGCCGAGATCGCAGAGGCGAAACCGAAAGTGCTGCTGAGCCTTGGCGCGGATGAGATGGACCACGCGCCGTTTAGCGAAGCCCTTAAAGTTTATATCGGCCACCACGGCGATAAAGGCGCACATAACGCCGACGTGATCCTGCCCGCCGCCTCCTATGCCGAGAAAGACGGCACTTACGTCAATACGGAAGGCCGCGTGCAATTCGCGGAAAAAGCCGTGTTTGCTCCCGGTGATGCCCGCGAGGATTGGACTATCCTGCGCGCTCTTGCCGATGTGCTGGGGGTGAATGTGGGCTTTGACAGCTTTGGCGAGTTGCAAGCCGCGATGATCGCCGAGGTGCCTGCGCTGGGCGAAGAAGGTCTCGCGGATTACGGCGCGCTGCCGAAAGCGGATAGTTCAGCGAAGGCAGAAGGCGCAATCAATGCGTATCCGATTGCGGATTTCTACCTCACCAACCCGATCGCTCGGGCAAGCCAGGTGATGCAGCAATGCTCGGCAGAACTGCTTCATGCTGATGAGATCAAGGAGGCTGCGGAGTGAGCATTGTCCTAACTATAGCGTTGGCTGTGGCGGTGGCGATCGTGGGCATCGTCTCACTTCTTCTGCTCTCAAGAACGATAACCGAGCGCAAGTCGAACGATGAGTTGCTCCGATATCACGATGATACCAGCGAGACCTCCGCTGGCAGCTGCGGGGGCGACTAAATGACTAGTTTCTTCCAATCCTTTGGCCTTCCCTACGAGGCCGCATGGACCATAGCCACAATCGCTGGAATCCTGCTGATCGCGCTGCCGCTGATGCTCGCGGTTGCGATGGTCATTTACGTTGACCGTAAGGTTCTGGGCGCGGTTATGCTTCGTCGCGGGCCCAATGTGGTCGGTCCGTTCGGGCTGCTGCAAAGCTTCGCGGACGGCCTGAAAGTCTTTCTGCAAGAAACGATCATCCCGAGCGCCGCCAATAAGGGCATCTTCCTCCTCGCGCCGATCATCACCTTTACTGTGGCGCTTGCTGCGTGGGCAGTGATTCCGTTTGATGCGGGCGTGGTGCTGGCGGATATCAATGTCGGCCTGCTCTATATTCTCGCGATCAGTTCTTTGGGCGTTTACGGCGTTGTGATGAGCGGGTGGGCGTCGAACTCCAAGTATCCGTTCTTCTCCGCCATGCGAGCCGCCGCGCAGATGATCTCTTACGAGGTTTCAATTGGCTTTATCCTCGTCTGCGTTGTTCTGTGGGCGGGCACTTTCAATATGAGCGGGATTGTCGAGGCTCAGCGAGGCCACGGGCTTGGGATCGTCAACGGCTTCTTCTTCAACCCGCTGATGTTCCCGATGTTTGTGGTGTTCTTTATCTCGGCTCTGGCAGAGACCGCGCGCGCACCGTTTGACTTGACTGAGGCGGAATCGGAGCTGGTTGCTGGATACCAAACA
Organism: uncultured Porphyrobacter sp.; assembly: GCA_964352245.1. Classification (GTDB taxonomy): domain Bacteria; phylum Pseudomonadota; class Alphaproteobacteria; order Sphingomonadales; family Sphingomonadaceae; genus Erythrobacter. The sequence goes on along the minus strand of CAYGQX010000010.1, from coordinate 74,189 downwards.
GAATACTCGTCAATGAGCTTCGCTCTCTTCTGGCTCGGCGAATATGCCAACATTTTGCTGATGTGCTCGCTTTGCACCTTGCTGTTTGTCGGCGGGTGGTTGCCGCCGATCGAGTGGGCACCGCTCTATTACGTGCCGGGGATCGTGTGGTTCCTGCTCAAGACCTTCGGCTTTTTCCTCGTCTTTAGCTGGATCTGGGCGACCGTGCCGCGCTATCGCTATGACCAGCTGATGCGGCTTGGCTGGAAGGTGTTCCTTCCGATGAGCCTGCTGTTTGTGGCGGTGATCAGCGGCTACCTGATGGCTACAGGGCATTTCGGATGATCGACGGCAAGAGACAATCGCTGCTTTTTATTGCCATTGCTGTGTTGAGTGGTTGTGCGGCTGCCGAAGCTCAACAGCCTCCTACTGAGTCGAGCGCCGTGGGGAGATTCGCTTATCACCCACCGTCTGGCGAAATGCCGGCCGTTCTTTTAGACACTGTGACTGGTTGCCTCGAGGTAATTGAGATCTGGGAGCTTGAAGAACCAGACAAAGGCCGTCTCTTCATGAGGAAATACGCTGATAATTCACTTGGACAATGGGACATGTCTAAAGAAGAACCGCAAGAGATACCCGGTACGACGCCACCGCAGCGTTGCCCGACAGAACGAGGGCAACCGCTATGACCACCGCAACCCAGCTCCTCAAATCGTTCACCCTTTGGGAATTCCTCAAGGCGCACGCGCTGACCTTGAAGTATTTTTTCAAGCCCAAGGTGACGATCAATTACCCCTTTGAAAAATCGCCGCTTTCCCCGCGTTTTCGCGGGGAGCATGCGCTGCGCCGTTATCCCAATGGCGAAGAGCGCTGCATTGCGTGCAAACTCTGCGAGGCAGTCTGCCCCGCGCAGGCCATCACGATCGAAAGCGAGCCGCGCGACGACGGCAGCCGCCGCACCACACGCTATGATATCGACATGACGAAGTGCATCTACTGCGGCTTTTGCCAGGAGGCTTGCCCGGTGGACGCCATCGTCGAGGGACCGAACTTCGAATACGCCACCGAGACGCGCGAAGAGCTGCTTTATGACAAGGCGAAGCTGCTCGCAAACGGTGACAAATGGGAACGGGCCATCGCGGCCAATCTTGAAGCGGACGCACCCTATCGCTAGGGGCGTGCACGAAACACAACAGGGATAAGCGATTCCGGCCAAGAAGTATTAGCAATGCGGCCGGTTTCGTCGGACTAAAAAGGGATCACATCTCCGTTTACGATTACCGCACTCGCGGCCATCTTTCACGGATAACTCACCATGATACAGGCACTCGCCTTTTACCTTTTTGCAGGCATTGTCATCGCTAGCGCGGTGATGGTGATCCTGTCGCGCAACCCAGTGCATTCAGTGCTTTGGTTGATCCTCGCATTCTTTAACGCCGCGGGCCTCATGGTGCTCGTGGGGGCTGAATTTATCGCGATGTTGCTGGTGATCGTCTATGTGGGCGCGGTCGCGGTGTTGTTCTTGTTTGTTGTCATGATGCTCGACATCGATTTCGCCGCGATGCGGGCGGGTTTGGTGAAAAACTTCCCGCTGGGGATCGCGATGGCGTTAATTCTGCTGGCAGAACTTGGCTTGGCGCTAGGCGTGTACGGGGCCGGGGGCTTGGAACTGGGTGATGCTTCAGCAGGCGGTGCAAGCCAGCAATTGGGCGAAAGCAATATCGAGGCAATAGGCCGGCTGCTTTATGGCAAGTACATTTTGCTATTTGAAATCGCTGGTATAATCCTGCTGGTTGCGATGATTGGCGCGATCGTTTTGACTCATCGTGCGCCAAAACCAGGTGCGCGTGGCCGTCAGGATATCGGCAAGCAAATCAGCCGCCGCCCGGAAGAGGCAACTGTTATGAAACAGCCGACCATTGGTGAAGGGGTTGAGCTGTGATTGGCATTGAACACTATCTTGTCGTTGGTGCGATCCTGTTCGTGCTCGGTGTCCTTGGTATCTTCATCAATCGCAAGAATGTGATTGTGATCCTCATGTCGGTTGAGCTCATCTTACTGAGCGTGAACATCAATCTCGTTGCATTTAGCGCGTTTATGAACGACCTGACGGGACAGATATTTGCCATGATGGTCCTAACCGTCGCAGCAGCAGAGGCGGCCATCGGGCTTGCTATCCTTGTCATCTACTATCGTGGTCGCGGAACAATCGCGGTCGATGATGTCAACCAGATGAAGGGATAAGCGATCATGTCTCCTATCCTTATTATAGTATTTGCCCCGCTGATTGCTGCAATTATCGCAGGGTTCGGCAATCGCGCTCTTGGTAATACGGGTGCGAAAGTCGTCACAACGGGCGCGCTGTTCCTGTCCGCTATCCTCAGCTGGCCGATCTTCATTGCATTCTTGACAGGCGATGCCATCTCCGAGGTCGTGCCTGTATTGAAGTGGGTCCAATCGGGTGAGATGACGTTCGATTGGGCGTTACGCGTCGATGCTCTGACGGCTGTCATGCTGGTGGTGATCAACTCCGTTTCCGCGCTCGTACACCTCTATTCCTGGGGGTATATGGAGGAAGATCCGGATCAGCCGCGTTTCTTTGCGTACCTTTCGCTGTTCACTTTCGCGATGCTGATGCTGGTGACGGCCGACAACCTTGTTCAGATGTTTTTTGGTTGGGAGAGTGTTGGTCTAGCCTCTTACCTCCTCATCGGGTTCTGGTTCAAAAAACCATCCGCTGGTGCAGCGGCGATCAAGGCGTTCGTTGTAAACCGCGTCGGCGATCTTGGTTTTATGCTCGGGATTTTCGGCACCTATCTTGTGTTCAAGACGACATCGATCCCGGTGATCCTTGAAGCTGCGCCCGCAATGAGCGGGGCTACGATTGGTTTCCTTGGCATGCGGCTGCAAACGATGGATGTGCTGTGTATTCTCCTGTTCATTGGAGCGATGGGTAAATCCGCGCAATTGGGCCTGCACACATGGCTGCCCGATGCGATGGAGGGGCCGACGCCGGTCTCCGCATTGATCCACGCTGCAACGATGGTGACGGCAGGCGTGTTCATGCTGTGCCGCCTATCTCCCATGTTTGAGACCGCGCCAACCGCGCTGGCGATCGTTACGGTGATCGGTGCTGCGACTTGCTTCTTTGCGGCTACGATCGGAACGACGCAGTGGGACATCAAACGCGTTATTGCCTATTCGACCTGCTCGCAACTCGGCTACATGTTCTTCGCTGCTGGCGTCGGCGCGTACGGCGTCGCTATGTTCCACCTGTTCACCCACGCTTTCTTCAAAGCTCTGCTGTTCCTGGGCGCAGGATCGGTCATCCATTCGATGCATCACGAGCAGGACATGCGGTATTATGGCGGCCTTCGGAAGAAGATCCCGATCACTTTCTTGGCGATGATGGCGGGCACACTGGCGATCACCGGAGTAGGCGTGCTTGGTGTGTTTGGCTTTGCGGGCTTTTACTCGAAGGACGCGATCCTCGAAGCGGCCTGGGCGCGCGGGACAGGTACGGCGCATTTGGCCTTCTGGGCGGGCGCCATCGCGGCTTTGCTGACGAGCTTTTACAGCTGGCGTCTGATGTTCCTCACCTTCTGGGGTAAACCGCGTTGGATTGAGAGCGAGCATATCCAGCACTCTGTCCACAAAACACCTGAAGAAGCAGGCGAGGACACGACAGGCGGATATGCCCCGCATGAGAGCCCGTGGCCTATGCTGGTGCCGCTTGTAGTGTTGACAATCGGGGCAGTCTTTGCCGGCTTCGTTTATAAATACCACTTCGTTGATGGCTCGACAGAGGCCGTGAACGGCGCTTTCTGGGGCGGGTCAATCTACTTTAACGAGAACCTTATTCACGCGCTGCACGATGTGCCGCTGTGGGTGAAGCTGACTGCGACGATCGTCATGATCCTCGGCTTTGCGGGGGCATACCTCGCTTACATGGCGAAGCCTGACATTCCAGCCAAGTTCGTCGGCACTTTTGGCTGGCTACACAACTTCGTGTTCCGCAAATGGTACTTTGACGAATTGTACGACCGCATCTTCGTAAAGCCCGCCTTCTGGTTTGGTCGCCAGTTCTGGAAACTGGGTGATATCGGCACGATTGATCGCTTTGGTCCTAATGGCATTGCCGCCGTGGTCCAACGAGGATCGGTTGCCGCCAAGTCTATCCAGTCGGGCTATCTCTACACTTATGCGCTGATTATGCTTTTGGGCCTGATTGCCGCTGTCACTTACGTGCTGCTCTAGGGGCGAATTAAGAGCAATGGACTTTCCCATCCTCACTGTGATGATGCTTGTGCCGCTGGCAGGCGCGATTGCGTCCCTTTTTGCGGGCGAAGGCTCTCGCCTTATCGCTTTGCTGTCGACCCTGGTGACGTTTGCTTTGGGCGTGTTGCTTTGGATCAACTACGACATCGACGGCGCGCAATGGCAATTTACCGAGCGGTACGAGCTTGTTGCTGGGTTCAATTATGCGCTTGGGATCGACGGCATCGCGTTAATGCTCATCATGCTCAGCGTTTTCCTGATGCCGATCTGTATCCTCGCAAGCTGGGAAGCGATCCAGAAACGCGTCGGCGAGTACATGGCTGCGTTCCTGTTCATGGAAGTGCTGATGATCGGCACATTTGCGGCTCAAGATATCTTCCTGTTTTACATCATGTTCGAAGCTGGCCTCATTCCGATGTACTTGATTATCGGGGTTTGGGGTGGCGACAACCGCATCTACGCGAGCTATAAATTCTTCCTTTACACGCTAATCGGCTCGGTGCTGATGCTTGTGGCGATGTTTTGGATGGTTTCCACTGCCGGTACATCCGACATTCCGACACTGATGCAATACAACTTCCCCGTTGGCGCTCAGACATGGCTATGGCTTGCTTTCTTTGCGAGTTTTGCAGTGAAAGTGCCAATGTGGCCGTTCCACACTTGGCTACCTGACGCGCATGTCCAGGCGCCAACCGCAGGTTCAGTCATCCTTGCGGGCGTTTTGCTCAAACTGGGCGGATATGGCTTTATTCGGTTCAGCCTTCCGATGTTCCCTGTTGCCAGCGCAGAATTCGCATGGCTCGTTTTCGCGCTATCAATGATCGCGGTTGTCTATACCTCGCTGGTCGCTCTGGTTCAGGCGGACATGAAGAAGCTCATCGCTTACTCTTCAGTCGCACACATGGCTATTGTGACCGCAGGCCTGTTTGCTTTCAATGTTCAGGGGCTTGAGGGCGCCATTATTATTATGCTCAGCCACGGTCTTGTGTCGGGCGCGCTCTTCCTTTGCGTTGGAATTATCTACGATCGCCTCCACACTCGCGAGATCGAGAGATATGGCGGTCTCTCGATTAACATGCCTTATTATGCGGTGTTTTTCCTGCTTTTCACTATGGCGAGCATCGGTCTGCCAGGCACGAGCGGCTTTGTTGGAGAATTTCTGTCGCTCGCAGGAATTTATCAAGTTTCGACCTGGGTGGCGCTTGTTTGCACCACCGGCATTATTCTGGGCGCTGGGTATATGCTCTACCTTTACCGCCGCGTCGCCTTTGGTGGGCAAAAGAACGATGACGCCGCAGCTATGGGAGACATGACGGCGCGCGAATGGGCTATGTTGGCCCCAATCGCTGCTGTCGTGATGTGGATGGGAATCTATCCTGAGAGTTTTCTGGCCCCGATGCGCGATGATATCAAAGCACTGGATGCGCGGCTCGTTATCGCGGCCCCACCCAGCGACAGCCAACTTGTTGTCGGAAAGCCGAAAGAAGGAGCCGCGAACGCGGTATCGGCCCCTGAAGGCGATCAAGGGGAGGGCGCACACTGATGCTTGACCTTGCGAACTCGTTCGATCTGATTATCTCCGAACTCATTCTCGTCGGAGCAGGCTTGGTGCTGCTGCTTGTGGCTGCATGGGGAGGCGACAAAGTTTCGCGCCCTATCGCCATTCTTGCTGCGAGTGCCCTGTTTGGCGCCGGAATTGCCCTTATACCTGATCTGCATTTCGGTACTGATGGACCGGAGACACTTGCGTTCGGCGGATTGCTTCGGGTGGACAGCTTTGCACTTTTTGCCAAGGCGCTGATCTATCTTGCGGCGATCGGTGCACTTGTGCTTGCGCCAGCGTTTTTTGCCAGCCCCGCGGCGGGCGAGGAGCGCGGAATGCGGGCAGAGTATCCTGTGCTCGTTTTATTCGCGACGGTCGGAATGAGCATCATGGTCTCGGCCAACGATTTCATGGCACTTTACCTAGGTCTCGAGCTCAATTCGCTGGCGGCCTACGTGCTTGCCGCGATCCTTCGCAAAGATGATCGTTCTGCTGAAGCTGGTCTTAAATATTTCGTCCTGGGCGCTCTTGCATCTGGCATACTGCTTTACGGGATGAGCCTGCTTTATGGCTTCACCGGAGGCACAGACTTTGCGACCGTTCGCGCTGGTCTGGAAGGTGAGCTAGCATATGGGCCGCTTTTTGGACTGATTTTTGTAATGGCGGGCCTCGCGTTTAAGATCGCGGCGGTGCCGTTCCACATGTGGACGCCGGATGTCTATGAAGGCGCGCCAACACCTGTCACTGCCTTCTTTGCCACAGCGCCAAAGGTCGCTGCCGTCGCGCTGACTGCGCGAGTGGTGTTTGACGTTTTCGGCGGGCAAGTTGCCGCCTGGCAGCAGATCGTCATGTTCACGGCTCTTGCGTCAATCGTGTTTGGCGCGCTGGGAGCCATCGGGCAGGAAAATCTAAAGCGTCTGCTCGCCTATTCCTCAATCAACAATGTTGGTTTTATTTTGCTCGGTCTTGCAGTGGCTGATCAATCGGGAGCGAGCGCAATGCTCGTTTATCTCTTCATATATGTCGTGATGAGCTTGGGGAGCTTTACAGCGCTCCTGATGCTGCGTGATGGAAACGGCGATCTTTACGAAAACCTCGGCGATGTTGCAGGTCTTGCGGTCACTCGCCCGGTGATAGCTTTGTGCTTATCAGCTGCTATGTTCAGTCTTGCTGGTATACCGCCCCTGCTTGGTTTCTATTCCAAGTTAGTGGTGTTTCAGGCTGTGGTGGATGCGGGGCTTATCGCTTTTGCAGCCATTGCCATTGCCGCAAGCGTTATCGGTGCGTTCTACTACATCAAAGTGGTCAAGGTTATCTGCTTTGATGCACCTGTCGGATTGGCCACTGGCAAAAGCGGTGCTGCGCACTGGGTGCTTTTGATCTTAACAACCGCGATTATCTCTCCGCTCGGGTATTTGCTGACGCCATCTCTGACTGACCTGGCAGACAAGGCGGCAGCAGCGCTGTTTATGGGAGCTTGAGTAAAGGGCCCACCATTGAAGTGGTCGAGGAAACTGGATCGACCAATGCCGATCTTTCAGCGCGCCTTGGCGCTGGTGAAACAATCCCAGAAGGATATTGGCTGTGCGCCAAGCGCCAGACAGGTGGGCGAGGGCGATTGGGCCGCAAATGGGAAAGCCCGATAGGCAATTTGTTCTGCAGCACTGTGGTGAACTTGAGGGCAGAAGATCCATCGCCATCGACGCTTTCACTGGTTACCGGTTTGGCTGTCCATGATGCTGTGAAACCATGCCTTTTGGAGGATGCGATCATGCTGCTGAAATGGCCCAATGACCTTATGGTTTATGGAGACAAGATCGCCGGTATCCTGTTGGAGCGTGTTAGGCACAGCATCGTTGTTGGAATAGGTGTCAATGTCACCTATGCGCCGGATCTTCCCGAACGAAAGACGACCTCTATCGCGCAAGCCAATGGAGAATTTGCCAACGGTCCCACCTGCGTCCTCAATAGCTTGGCGCGATCCTTTGCTGACCGGCTAAACAATTGGCGTGAGCGACCGCTAAGCGATACTCTGCTTGAATGGGCAGTTCGCAGTCACCGCTTCAATGATAAACTACGGATCACAGATTCAAACGGGGAAACATTGCCTGCATGGTATCGCGGTATCGACCCAGAAGGGGCTTTACGAATACAACCTTTGGGCGCGGTTGAGACGATTGTGCATGCAGGCGATGTCACGTTGAATTGGCATGATGAGGAGTAACACACATGCTACTGGCTGCTGACGTTGGAAACACAAATGTAGTTTTTGCCCTTTTCGAAGGGCGCGAGGTAAAGGCGCGTTGGCGCATCGCCACCGACCCGCGCCGTACGGGTGATGAATACGCTGTTTGGCTTTTGCAATTGCTCTCCATTCACGGTGTCGCGCGGGAAGACATCAGCCAGATCATTTTCGCTTCGGTCGTTCCTCGTGCCGACCACAATTTGACTGTTCTTTCCCAAAAATACTTCGGCATTACCCCGCTGAAAGCAGGCGAAGGTAAAGCGGCATGGCGGTTTGCAATCGACGTTGATCAGCCAAGCTCCTTAGGAGCAGATCGCGCGCTGAACATCTTGGCGGCGCACGACAAGTATGGCGGCGATATCATCGCAATCGATTTTGGAACAGCCACCAAGTTTGAAGTAATTGATTTTAATGGAGCTTATAAGGGCGGGTCGATTGCTCCCGGTATCAATCTATCATTAGATGCCCTTGTTGGAAAAACTGCAAAGCTTCCTCGTATTGCCATTAGAGCACCAGAGAGCAAGAGCGTCATCGGGCGAAATACGGAGGATCAGATGCTGATCGGTGTCTTCTGGGGCTATGTCGCCATGATGGAAGGAATTGTTGAGCGGATGAAATCCGAGATTGGGCGCCCTGCAAAGGTTGTAGCTACAGGCGGACTAGCCATATTGTTCGATGAGGCAACCGACATTTTCGATCATGTCGATGCCGATCTCACGATCCAAGGCCTGGCCATTCTGGCTCAGCAGGCTTCCCTATAGTCTGTTTCAAGCATTCCGAGTAAACCCACAGACGTGAAAAAGAATTACAGTCCTGAAAATGAGTTGCTTTTCCTTGCCCTTGGCGGGTCGGGCGAAATTGGCATGAACGTCAACCTTTATGGCTGCGATGGTAAATGGCTGATGGTTGATTTGGGGATGACATTTTCGGGTGGCGAGTATCCCGGTGTCGATCTCGTTTTTGCTGATCTGCAGTTCATCGAGGAGCGCACTAAAGACCTGCTCGGTATCGTTCTCACGCATGCGCATGAGGACCATATCGGCGCAGTTCCCTACTTTGCGGGTGAATTGGGTGTGCCGCTTTATGCAACGCCGTTCACTGCCGATCTTGTCGCGCGTAAGCTAGAGGAAGCTGGCCTTTCTGGGCAGGTTGAACTTAACATCATTGCTGATGATCATGGTGAGATTGCGCTCGGCCCATTTAGCGTCACCTATGTTCCACTGGCGCACTCTATTGCTGAGGGTAATGCGCTGCTTATCGACACTCCTTATGGCCGCGTTTTTCATACCGGTGACTGGAAGCTGGATGAGGAACCAATCATCGGTGAACCGACCACCGAAGAAGAATTGAAATCGTTCGGTGATGAGGGCGTGCTCGCATTGGTTTGCGACAGCACCAATGTGTTTAATCCCAATTCATCAGGATCAGAGGGCGCGGTGCATCGCGGGCTGATGAATGAGGTCGCCAAGCACGAAGGCCGACGCGTTGTGGTGACCACTTTTGCCAGTAATGTCGCGCGGCTGCAGACACTTGGCGAAGTCGCGCGCGAAACGGGCAGGCAGGTTTGCATCGCCGGGCGTTCTCTCGATCGAATTCTCGAGGTTAGCCAAGACAATGGCTACCTGACTGACTTTCCTGATCCTATCGATTTTGACACCGCCATGCGCTTGCCTCGCGGGGAGGTCTTGGTCCTTGCAACAGGTGGACAGGGAGAGCCGCGTGCTGCGCTTGCTCGCATGGCTGATGACAACCATCCAATCGAGCTATCACGCGGTGATGTGGTTCTCTTTTCCTCGCGTCAAATACCGGGCAATGAAATTGCGATTGGCAAAATGCAAAACGAACTCGCCCGCCGTGGGATTGTGATGGTGACCGATCGTCAGAATATGATCCACGTCTCAGGTCATCCAGGCAGGCCTGAGTTGGAAGCGCTCTATGGCTGGCTGCGGCCCACCACCCTTATCCCTGTCCATGGCGAAATGCGTCATATGCAGGAACAAGCGCGGGTCGGCAAAGCGTCAGGCATTGAACACAATTTGGTCCAATCAAACGGTGATATTGTGAAGTTGGCGCCCGGCAAGCCAGCCACAATCGCGCAAGTTCCAAACGGGCGCCTAGTGCTTGATGGGGACATAATTGCGCCCGCTGATGGCGAAGCTGTGACGATGCGCCGCAGGATCGGGCATGAAGGGGTTGTGACGGTTGTATTGGTACGCGGAAGCAATCCGGCAATCGATTGTCTTGGCCTGCCGTTAGATGAAGACATGCCTGAATTTGTAGCTGAAGCGCAAGGCGACATCTTGGCCGCCTTGCGAAAGCTGAAAGGCAAGGATGCAACAGACCCGGTGGCGGTTCATGAAGCCGCCCGCTTGGCCGCTCGTCGCGCCGCACGCAGGTGGTCTGGCAAGAACCCTCAGGTGCGCATTATAATGCCTGGATTGGTGAAGGCCTGATCGGCGATGGAATGGACCTCCATCCTTGCGATCTATTTCCTTGTCTGGGTCATGAGCGCGTTTGTGTTGCTGCCGTTTGGAGTGCGCACGGCTGATGAGGCTGGTGTAGAGAAAGTCCCAGGCCAAGCCGACAGCGCGCCTGTGAGTTTCAAACCTGGCAAGATTGCAATTCGTGCGACGATAATGGCCACGCTTTTGACTACGATCTTTGTACTCAACTTCGAATTTGGCTGGGTAACGCCTGAAGATCTGAATATTTTCCCGCAAGCACCTGTCGATTTGTCGGTACAAGATTGAAATCAGGTCCGCAGCCGCTCAATTCCCTGAGCAAGAGCAACGTAGAGCTTGCCCATATCCGAACCGAGCACGGTTACGCCCAGCGCGTTGCCGTCACGGGTGGATAGCATTGAACGCAGCATGGCTTCAAAGTCATGGATGTAGCGGTTCACGTTGAGATGAAAATCATCGTCTGACTGGTAGAGTTCAGCGATTTCCTTAGCCTGTGAATTGTCCACCAATCGAACTGCGCGACGAGTAAAGATGCCGCGATCTCCTTTGAGATAGGCGTTCCATTCGGTGTCCGAAACCTCGCTCGACAGGGCTGATGCGATATCGATTGCGCTTGAATTGAGGCTATCAGTTATAAGAGCCATACGCCTAGAGAAGTCGTTATTGACCTGTTCTTCGGCTACTTCACGCGCGCGTCGGATCCTTTGTTCCAGATTGCCAGTCAGCTCGTTCACTTTTGCAAGTTGATCTCGCAGCTGGGCGGTTGCATTCCGGCCTGCGCCGGTGGCTTGTATCGCCGCGGCTTCCATCTGCGCGATAGCAGCATTGCTCTCTTCCTTAAGGGAAACGGATAAACGTCCGGCTGCTTGCGTACTGATCTGTTCGGCAAGAGCACCAATCTTCTCTTCGGTTTCCGCCTCCAGTGCAGCAAAAGTTGTGCGTGCAGTCATTTCAAGCGAGCTGATGGATTCGCGCAGTCGTTCTTGCGTTGCTCCAGCGAATTCCTCACTCTCGTGTGCCGCCTGCGATAGGCTGCCTCGAAGCGATTGCAGTTTGGCCAATGCATCATCAGCGTGTTCGGATAGTCGCTCTTGGATACCCTCTATTGACGTATCGGCCTGCTCGATTTCGTTATGCGTGTTGGTGAGATAGTTGCTCAGTTCGTCACCGTGCTGCGTTGTCGTCAGCAAAATGTTTTTGACTTCGTTCGCGCGCGCTTCAACCTCAGTTAGCTCGGATGCTGCCGTTTTGATTGCTTCAGGCAAGTCCTCGCGCGTGTGATGAACGCCAAGCTCAATATTTTCGAGCACTTTTAGCGCGGCATTGTTGATCTCATTCAACGCTTCCGCCGTTTGGCCAAGGGCAAGGCGTTTTTCCGACAATTGCTTGCCTAAATCGCCTAGGCCTTCAGCAAGGCTACGCCTTGTGACATCTGTTTGCGAGCCAATCTGCTTGATAAGTACTCCCATTTCGCCGAGCTGATCACTCAGAGCTGCGCTTTGTGCTGCAAACTTCTCAGTCTCTTCTGTTTGCGCTTTGCGCTGCGTCTCCATCGATGCGCCCAATTTCGCCAGCCGATCAGCCATCATTTCTCCGCCACGGGCCTCTCGCTCTTCAAACTGGGTTTGACGGTTCTTCATTTCTTCCATGAAGCGGATGTCGCGCTGGGTCAGCACGTCGTCAAAGGCAGCAGCTTCCTGATGCAGGTTATTGATGCGCGCTTTAGATGCTTCGATTGCATTGCGATCTAGCACATCGACTTGTTCAAAAAGCTCGGTCATGGTGGAGCGCAGATGTTCAACTGCTTTTTCCTGACGATCTCCAGCCATTTTCTCGGCGTCACGTAACTTTGTAATGAGAGTGTCAGTTTCCCCCTGAAGTGTCGCAAAACGCCCACTCAGTGAAGCAAAGACTTCTGCTTCGGTTTGATCAACTTCGCTGCGATATTCGGCCGTCTTATTCTGTAGTAGATCAAAGCGAGCACTAACCGTTTCTTCCAATCGCGATATTTCGGTGTCAAACTCTTTCAGCGTACCGCCTACTCTGGAAGTCATTGCAGAAATCCGCTCGTCACTCGTTGCGCCTGATTCTTCGAGGCTCTTGAATTCCATCACAAGCGCGTCGACTTGCTCTCTGGCGGTTCGACCAGCATTCCCAATTTGGTTGCTCACGTCGCGAGCAGAATTGGCAATCACAGGCAAATCGTCCCGCAGGCGCACCATATTGTCCAATGCAGTATCGCTTGCTTTGCTAATCGATTGGACTTGCTTGTCATTTTTTTTGATGAGGTCTTGCAGGGTCGCTGCGTGTTCGGAAATTCGTTCACTTGCAACGCGCCCTAGCGAATCAAGATCACGGGCCTGAGAAGCCAAAAACTCGCGAGCGAGACTGAGTTCACGGTTGACCACTGTCAGTCGCGTTTCGAGCTGTGCGCTTTCTTGGCTCAGCAATGATGCAGTAATGGCAAACCGATCAGCTTCGCGACGAGAATTGCGCATGGCAAGCAGCCAGATCACACAAGTAAGGAGGACAGGTACGGACCAGTCGATGATCCAACCGACCCATTGCGAAGGCGCAATCGCGGATGCGTTGAGCAGCTCTCCCCGCATTGCCCAGCCATAAAGTGCACTCCAACCAACGATCGTCGCAAGTGCAAGAGCAGGAAGGAGCCACGTAAACCGCCCACGGGGCACTTCCACCTCTTCCAAGAACTCAAGTTCTTCGTCCAATTCAGTTAGATCAAGAACATCAGTTTCATCTTCGACTGACAATTCCAGATCGTCGCTCATACTGTTTGCCTCCGCCGTTTGTGACGTTTGTGAAGATGGGGTCAGCTTTGCATCGCGGCCCACGGCTTGAATGTTAGGTCCTTGTGACATGCAGTTGAGATACCACATCGCTCCTGTGGATAAACCCTCCATTAACCCTTATTCTTTTAGTGTTGCTTTCATGGCATTTGAACACGGCGCTCTTGATGCAACCTTAGCTGCAGCAGCAGGAAATGATCCTGCGCTCATGCGAGAATTGCGTTTAGCCTTTGTCGAAAGCGCTGAAAAACAACTGGATTTGTTGAAGCGCTCACGTTGTGACGGGAATTGGACTGTTGCTGCTATGCGGCTCAAAGGGCTTGCTGCTAGCTTCCACTCCGATGATTTGCTGAACGCTGCTGAGAATGCATTGACGTCTGCACCCGGTGAGCCGACCGCAATTCGCGATATTGAGGCCGTTCTTCAACAGTTCTCTGGCAATTCCGCAATCTAGATCTCAAACTGAGGTCCTTCATCACGCTACTAACCAGAAGATATGCCGCTTCTGAGCCGATACACTCGCCTGAATTGCTGCTGCCTCACCCGTGCAAATAGGCTAATACTGGCTTAACTATAACCCTTTTATAGCGAGGGGATGGGCAAAACCATCATGGATCAGGCTGCGACTACTCCAGCACCTGCGCAAGTTAAGGCGATGTTTCAGGCTGAATTGGCCAGGGGTGATCGCGCGCTGAGCGGGGTTGCACCTGTTTTATCGCATATGCTGGCAAGTTCAGGTCACGCACTGGTCAATGAAGATGTTGTCGCGCGCCTCCGGGGGATGCTTGCGGACAGCGCTTGTCAATTGCTTGATGCTGGACAGACTGAAGCGTCGCAATCCCGGCCCAGTCAGAAATCGATTGAGAGTTTGGCTGATCACCTTGCCGAAAATGGCCCTATCTTAAGCCATTACTATGCATTGGCGATGGAAGCGCACCTTGCTCGCCGGCTTGAACAGAGGTCAGGATTGGACCCAGTGCTTACCCCCTTATTGCAGGAGTTGATCGCTTCTGCTCATAGTGAGACAGCAGATCTCGCTATGAGCACGCTAGCAGCGCAATCAAGATTTGTTCAGGCGCAACGCCGTATGTCATTCCCGCTTATCGAATTGCCTGCTCGCCTGTTTCACCGGGTCTTGCAAAGCTGGAAAAGCTGGACGCAGCATTCAAAATTACCCGATGGTGTTTCACAACAAGCAGCTGAGACGAAACTGCGCGGATCATACGACGAAGCCACCACTAGATTGGGATTGTTGACCCGCCTTACAGGTTCCATGAGAAAAGGTGCCATTGCTGGTCTTGAACTTGATCATGCAGGACTAGCGCTCTTTGCGACAGCTTTGGCGGTTCTCACTCGTCAGCCACGTGATCTGGCTGTCCTTGCCTGCCATGATCGACAAGCAGCTCGTTTGGCGCTGGGATTAAGGGCAGCCGGGCTCGATCAAAACGCCATTGAACGCCAGTTTTTGCTTCTTGAACCTGCCGAAAGACTACCAAGAGAGCTGGGTGAAATAGATCCGGAGCATGCAGCTTATTTGTTGAGCCAGTCAACTGCATGGCGAGGGAGCTAGAGCCCGGCATGGACCAACGCAGCTCTCTCTTAGCCGCGCGCGGCCTCACCGATGAGCGTGACCGGTTGCTGACCGCTGACGAAGCTTTGACCGATCTGCATGAGAGATGTGGCGGTTCATTGCCTGGAACCTTGGCCATACCTGAGTTGCTCGATCTTGTACGCCAAGGCCGCACGATGGGACTTCGTATTGCTCGAGAATTCTCCTGTTTTGACGGCGAGGAAGAAGTGAGTGGTTTTGCTCGTGTTCGGCCTCTTGATGAAGAAGACGGGGGCGGATGCGAGGTCTTGATTGATAATTGGCAGCGTGGCGGTGAACCGCAGATCAATCCGAGAGACCTTGCTGATAGGATCGACGCGATTGACCGGGCTTCAGCGGAAGTAACAGCGCGGCTTGACGCACGTCAGTGCGTTCAGCTCTTCAATGCGACTGGTGAAGATACTGGAGAATTGGCAGAGCGAATTAAGCACGAACCGCGTCAATCGTGGACACATTACTTTGAGCTACGCGGGGTGGCCCATCAACAGCCACTGCATTGGCGCTTGCTTGATGGCGCAGTGTGTACCTTTGCGGGCTCCGATAGGGTCTGGCGTGCGCGCCTTATTCCCATCGGTCCTGGATCTGCATCCCCAAGGGCGTTTGAGTTGCTTCTGGTGGCTGATGACCCTCTGGTCTCAGCCAATGACATTGATGAAAACGCTGACGCTGCCAATTCACAGACGCGTATGATCGGCAGCACGCTCACCCCTGTGCTCCGCCAGCCTGTTGCAAGCATTATTGCCAATGCAGAATCGATCCGGGCAAAGCTCGCCGGTCCTATACGCGCAGAATACAGCGAATACGCGGGCAATATCGCGGCAGCGGGACAACACTTGTCTGGTATGCTGGACGATTTGGCAGATCTTGAATTGGTCGAAGCAGACGACTTCAATACGCTTGAGGAACGTGTTGATCTTGGAGATGCGGCGCGACGGACTGCTGGTATTCTAGGCGTTCGTGCCCAGGCCAAGTCGATCAAGCTCGATCTCCCTGCAGAAGACCAGCACTTTTTCGCAAAAGCAGAGTTTCGTCGCGTTCTTCAAATCCTTATCAACCTGATTGGAAACGCAATTGCTTACTCGCCAGAAAAGAGTGCAGTCTTGGTTGAAGTCAGTCCTGGCGACGAGCTGGATACCGTTGCTTTGACTGTCACCGATCAAGGCCCTGGTATCAGCACTGAGCAAGCCGAGCGCGTGTTCGACAAGTTTGAACGTCTGGGTAGGAGCAATGACGGTGGATCAGGCCTGGGACTTTATATTTCCCAAAGGCTTGCCAACGCAATGAATGGGCGAGTTGAATTGATCGAACAAGAAAGCTCAGAGGCAGTGGGCGCTTGCTTCCGCCTCACTTTGCCCAAATACAAATGATTTCGGGATGGGAGGAGCGGTGCACAATGGCACCGCCCAGTACCCTTATCGATTAGAAAGCGGAACGTAATCGCGCGCGGTTGGCCCGGTGTAGAGCTGGCGCGGACGACCGATAACCTGGCCTGGATCAGAAATCATTTCATTCCACTGTGCAACCCAACCCACGGTGCGCGCGAGGGCGAAGAGTGCCGTGAACATGGTGGTCGGGAATCCGATTGATGACAGGATAATCCCAGAATAGAAATCGACATTCGGGAAAAGTTTCTTCTCTTTAAAGTAATCGTCATTGAGCGCGATTTCTTCGAGCTTCAGAGCGACTTCAAAAACTGGATCAGTGGTTTTGAGCGCCTCAAACACTTCACGGAGCGTCTGCTGCATGACGGTCGCGCGCGGATCGTAGTTTTTATAGACCCGGTGACCAAAGCCCATCAGGCGGAATGGATCGTTCTTGTCCTTTGCACGCTCAATGTAGTGCGGGATGCGATCTGGTGTGCCGATCTCTTGCAACATATTGAGTGCCGCTTCATTAGCGCCGCCATGGGCTGGGCCCCAGAGGCAAGCGATACCAGCTGCGATACAAGCAAAGGGGTTTGCACCCGAAGAACCAGCCAAGCGCACGGTCGAAGTGGATGCATTCTGTTCATGATCAGCGTGGAGGATGAAAATACGATCCATCGCCTTTTCAATAGCGGGGTGGATTTCATATTCCTCAGCCGGAACACCAAAAGTCATACGCAAAAAGTTGCCCGTGTAGCTCAAATCATTCTTGGGCTGCATGAATGGCTGACCCACAGCATACTTGTAAGCCATAGCCGCAATAGTCGGCATTTTCGCAATCAAGCGATGCGAGGAAATCTTTCGGTGCTCAGGATCCGAAATATCGGTGCTGTCGTGGTAGAAGGCAGACAAAGCGCCGACCACGCCGCACATAATAGCCATAGGATGGGCATCACGGCGGAAACCCTGGATAAACTGGCGCAGCTGATCGTGCAGCATGGTGTGCCGTGTGATTGTGTAATTGAAATCTTCCATCTCGGCAGCATTGGGCAGCTCGCCGTTGAGCAGGAGATATGAGACTTCCATAAAGCTGGAATGTTCTGCCAGCTGGCCTATGGGATAGCCGCGGTGCAGCAGTACACCTTCATTGCCGTCGATATAGGTAAGCGCACTTTCGCAACTGGCTGTCGATTTGTACCCAGGATCAAAAGTGAAAGCACCCGTCGCGCCATACAACTTGCGGATGTCGACCACATCGGGGCCAGTGCTACCTGCGAGTACGGGAAATTCGTGAGTCTCTCCGCCCAGCTCGAGTTTCGCCATTTTGTCTGCCACACTGTGTCTCCTGTCCAAATTTTATCGTCCGGCGGCGCGCTCAAGACGCCTCAGCGTCAAGCCGTGCCAGAGCTTCATCCCGTCCCAAGAGGACCAGAACATCGAAAATACCAGGCGAAGTCGTCGTTCCGGTCAAAGCAGCGCGCATAGGCTGCGCAAGCTTGCCAAAACCCAATTCCAGTTCTTCCGCCAAGGCCTTTGTACTGGCTTCGAGAGCTTCGATTGTCCAGTCATTTTCACTGCGTAATCTTGCGGAAACCTGAGCGAGGCGTGCACGCGCCTCATCATCCAGCATCTTGGAAGCTTTTTCCGTCATCGAAAGCGGAAGCTTGGCAAACAAAAATCCAGCACCCTCAGCGATTTCGCTTAGGTTTTTTGCGCGTGTTTTGAGTGCAGGCATGGCGCGTGCCAATAGGTCTTTGTCCGCTCCATCGCCGCGTAGCTTCGCGACGAGATCAGCTAGCATCGCATCATCCGCCTCTCTTAGGTAATGACCGTTTAGGCTTTCGAGTTTTTTGATGTCGAAGCGAGAGGGGCTTTTCCCGACGCCCTTAAGGCTGAAGAGCTCAATCGCTTGTGCGCGAGTGATCTCTTCTGTGTCGCCATGCCCCCAGCCAAGCCTCAAAAGGTAGTTGAACAGCGCTTCTGGCAGAATGCCGAAATCATCGCGATAGGCCTCAACACCAAGTGCGCCATGGCGTTTGGACAGTTTGGCGCCGTCAGAACCATGGATCAAAGGGATATGGGCGTAGGTAGGCTCCGGCCAACCACCTTCAATCATATCCATAGCGTGATAGATTGGCAGCTGGCGAAAAGCATTGTTCAAATGGTCATCACCGCGAATAACATGGGTCACGCCCATATCGTGATCGTCCACGACTGCCGCGAGCATATACGTGGGCGTCCCATCGGCTCTCAGAATGATATAATCGTCCAGTTCAACATTTTTGACAGAAACCGAACCTTGCACCTCATCTGCTATTGTAGCGTCGCCATCAAGTGGCGTTTTCAGACGGACTGTATAGGGTGTGCCGTCGGGAGCTTCTGATGGATCGCGATCGCGCCAGCGACCATCATAGCGCATGGGTTGCTTGTTGGCTCGCTGTTCTGCGCGCATTTCTTCAAGTTCGTCAGGTGTTGCATAGCATTTGTATGCATGGCCTGTTTCGAGAAGCTTGTGCGCAACTTGCGCGTGTCGCTCAGCGCGTTGTGACTGGAAGACGGGGTCTTCGTCATAATCCAGTCCCAACCAAGCAAGACCATCCAAGATCGCATCAATCGCTTCTTGAGTGGAACGTTTGGCATCAGTGTCCTCAATCCGCAGCAGCGCCTTGCCGCCGTGATGCCGAGCATAAAGCCAATTGAACAAGGCTGTTCTCGCACCACCAATATGGAGGAAACCAGTGGGCGAGGGCGCAAAGCGTGTGACGATGTTGCTTGCCATGAGCGCTTAATTCCTATTCAGTCGCAAATCCAACCAACTGGCCGATCCCTGGGAGGGCTTGGGGCCAATGGCCGATGTGCCGATTATTCCAATGGGAGACGATTCCGGTAGTAGCATGGCTGCTGACCGGACCATCCCTATTGCATCTTCTGGCGATGCTTTTCAAAATGCTTCGCGCCCTTGGCAAAAGGGCGCGCGATTGTCCAGCGTTCGACGCCTTGGCTTTGACCGGATCGAAGCGTTCTTGGCTGATGCCGGATTTGATCGTGCTCCTTGGCTTGCAGTGTGTTTTTCCTCCGGGATCTTCGCTTGGTTCGGTCTTGCTCAGCCTTGGCAATGGGCAAGTGCGATTGGAATGGGGCTTTTGCTGGCCTTGGCTGCGATTGCTGTGTGGCGAAGAGACGAAGATCGTGATCACTGCCGACAAGCCGCTATCGCGATTGGATTGGTATTTGCTGCTGGGGTTGCGATCATCTGGGCGCGGTCCGAAATGGTGGGGGCCGAGCCAATCGAAAGGCCTTTGGTTCAGCGAGTGCAAGGATATGTTCTTGAGCGTCAGGATCAACCTGCCGACGATCGCATCAGGCTTACAATGGCGATCCGCGATCCCTCTACCGCCGAAAGCCGCAAAATTCGCGTTAATGTCCCTCTCAAAGAGGTCGAACGAATTGACGCAAAGTCTTCGAGGGGGGCGGGTGCTGATCCATTAGGCGAAGGCGCAACCTTGCGAATGCGGGTGCGCCTTATGCCGCCGGCAAGTCCGATGCTTCCGGGGGCCTATGACTTTGCACGCGCTGCCTGGTTCAAAGGGCTCGCAGCTACAGGAAGTGTGGTTGGCGAGATTGAAGTGATCGAAGCTGCACCCGCCAATAGCGGTCTTTCTGAAATACAGCGAAGTCTCGCGGCGCATGTTCGCTCAAATGTTGCTGGGTCGGCCGGAACAATCGCCGCCGCTTTCGCTAGCGGAGATCGCGGCGCGATTACGAAAGCAGATGAGGAGGCGATGCGTGATGCCGGACTCACCCATCTACTTGCGATCAGCGGACTGCATGTAAGCGCTGTAATTGCGGCCGCTTACTTCGTAGTTCTAAAACTGCTTGCTTTGTTTCCGGCAGTTGCATTGCGCGTGAGATTACCGGTTGTCGCCGCTGTTGCAGGGGCGCTTGCCGGGATCGGCTACACATTGCTGACCGGCGCACAGGTTCCAACTGTCCGCGCCTGTGTTGCTGCTATGCTGGTCCTGGGAGCACTCACGCTTGGTCGCGATGCGTTGTCGCTAAGGATGGTGGCCACCGCTGCCATTTTCGTGATGCTATTATGGCCAGAAAGCGTCATCGGGCCAAGTTTCCAGATGAGCTTTTCGGCTGTCTTGGCGATTGTTGCGCTACATTCTTCCAGACCGATAAAGGCCTTTCTTGCCCCGCGCGAAGAAAACTGGCTACAACGCTTGGGTCGCAATACGCTCATGTTGTTTGTGACGGGCCTCGTTATCGAGATCGCGTTGATGCCGATCGTTCTGTTTCATTTCCATCGAGCAGGCCTTTATGGTGCGTTGGCAAACGTCATAGCTATTCCTCTGGTCACATTCTTGGCCATGCCATTGATTGCCTTTGCTTTGCTGCTGGACATAGTGGGGCTTGGCGCACCCGTTTGGTGGCTCGTAGGCGCCTCACTGGATGGCCTGTTGGGGCTCGCGCACTTTACGTCAGCACAACCCGGCGCGGTCAAACTGATGCCGCAAATGAGTGGTGCCACAATTGCAATGTTTGTTGCGGGAGGTTTGTGGCTTGCCCTTTGGTCAGGCCGGGCTCGGCTCGCCGGATTTGCACCAATTGGTTTCGCGACGCTTTTGTTATTCACAACGCCGATCCCAGACGTTTTGGTGGGGCGAGAGGGGCGCCATGTGGGCATTACCCTTACTCAGGCTGATGGTTCGCGCCGTCTGTTATCATTGCGCGACGGTCGGTCATCCTACTCGCGTGATAATTTACTTGAACTGGCAAGCGTGACTAGCAACCCTATCCCTTTAAGTGAGTGGTCTGGTGCAAAATGTTCGTCTGAGTTTTGCATTATTTCGATTGAGCGAGGAGGCAAGGAATGGGTGCTCTTGCTCGCACGCAATCGGAACCTGATTGAAGAACGAGCGCTGGCGGCCGCTTGTGACAATGCAGACATAGTCGTGGCGGACCGGTTCCTTCCGCGTTCTTGCCAACCCCAATGGTTGAAAGCGGACCGCCGGTTTCTATCAAAAAGTGGGGGCCTCGCGATTAATCTCGAAGACGAAACAATCACAAGCGTCAAATCCGGGCAAGGCTCTCATGGGTGGTGGAAAGGTTGGGAATAGCAAGAGGTGACTACAAACAGGGCGAAAAGGACTACTAAAGCCCTTTTCACCCCGCTCGTCTTATTTCAAAAAGCCGATCGCACTCGTAGAGCAACGCGCGCCGATTACTAACCAGACAATCAATGGTAGCGCCGTAGGAGCCCAGCCAATTTTCCTTGAACCTGCACTTCGCCTGGGCTGTAGACCTGCGGATCGTATGCGGCATTTGCCGGATCAAGCCGAACACTGCCATGATCTTTGTGAAGGTATTTCAAAGTTGCTTCTTCGCCGCGGACAAGTGCCACCACAATTTCCCCATCACGTGCTGTGTCTGTCCTGCGGATCAACGCAAAATCACCATCGAAAATACCAGCTTCGACCATGGAATCGCCAGACACTTCAAGTGCGTAATGTTCGCCGGGACCAAGCAATGCAGCGGGAACGGGAAGCGCGCTTTGGCCTTCTAGTGCTTCAATCGGAGCACCCGCTGCAATCCTGCCATGCAACGGAATGCTGATTACATCATCATTGGCTGGGTCACTCCTTACAGCAGCTTTCGCTTTCGTTGTCGCTCGCGCTTCGCCCAGATCAACGACTTTACCATCGGCAACCGCTTTTGGAGAAGGGGTTGCATCTTCGGGTTGCTTAATCACCTCAAGCGCTCGTGCCCGATTGGGCAGTCGCCGAATAAAGCCACGTTCCTCAAGAGCAGAAATCAAGCGGTGTACGCCCGATTTGCTCTTCAGATCGAGCGCCTCTTTCATCTCTTCAAAACTTGGTGAAATGCCGGTTTCTGCAAGCCGCTCCTGAATGAAGCGGATCAATTCATGCTGTTTTGCCGTCAACATTCGGCCAAACTCCCTTTAGCGCACCTATTCCAGCGGAAACGGGCCCGCAAGGTGCCAAAACTGTCGCATTCTAAGAGGCACAACGCCCGTCAGGCGGGTGCATTGGAAACGCTGATCATCCACCGAGACAGTGAACGAATGAGGAACAAGTAGGCAACTTATTGGAACAAGTCAACGGTCGGACTTGGGCAAGACGCTCAAGATTCAGCCATTTTCGAGCTTATACACAGGCACAGTGTCACCTGCGGCTATCGGTCCGCCATTTGAAGGGCGCTGAATTAGGCAATTGGCATGAGCTAGAGCAAGCAACGCGCTGGAATCTTGCGACGCGGCCAGCTGAACGCGCTCACCTGTAAAGATACCTCGCAAGAATTCTTGTCGCGGACCGGTTTGCTCAAGTGCCTGTGCCGCAATCAGTGTCTGAGCCGCAGGCAGTGGGGCGGGATTGCCAATCGAGGCGCGGATTAATGGAAGCGCGAAGAGAAAAGCCGTCACAAAACTGGACACGGGATTACCGGGTAGACCCAGAATAATCTGCGATCCCCAATCCCTTTGCCGTGTCGCAACCATTAACGGCTTTCCTGGCTTAATCGCGACTTTCCAAAAGTCGATTTCCGCTCCCCAATCGCGCAAAGCCTGCTGGATTAGATCGTGGTCGCCAACCGATGCGCCACCTGTGGTGATAAGAATCGTCACATCATCCGCTTGAGCTAGTGCCTTCGCCAGTGATTGTTTGTCATCCGGGACCGGGCCGAGCCTTGATGGAGAGCAGCCAAGCGGGCGCACCATGGCCTCTATCATAGCGCCATTGCTGGCCGGGATTTGATCAGGGGCGCATGCTGCGACGTCGCTTGTCAGCTCATCACCGCTATCAAGTATTGCGACTGAGGGGATCTGGTGAACGGGGAGTGTCGCATAGCCAGCCGAAATGGCGAGCGCGATTTGTGCGGCGCCAATACGCGTTCCTGAGGCCAGGACCCTGCTACCGCGCGCAAAATCAAAGCCGCGTTTTCTGACATGATGCCCCTGCGATGGCATGCTTTCATTTTGACTCAGCTTGATCTTATCGCCGACAAGTGAAGCATTCTCTTGGATCAGCACCCGATCAGAACCGAGCGGCATATGCGCGCCAGTTGAAATGCGGGTGCATTGACCTGAATTGAGTTGCCCAACAAACGGCATGCCAGCCCGGCTCTCACCTACACGCTTCCATGGGCCATCACCGCAGATTGCATAGCCATCCATAGCAGATAGGTCTGCGGAGGGCTGGGTGCGTTGCGCAGTTATATCCTCGGATAGAAAATGACCAAACGCCTCGTTTGTATCAAGCCATAGCGTGGGGCCAGGGCTGACGAATGTAAGCAGCCGGCGCTGGGCTTGTTCAAGGTCCAGCAAGCCGCTCACGATCCATCTGCACGCCAGGTGCCGCTTTTCCCGCCGCGCTTTTCGATCAGGCAGATATTTCCGATCACCATGCCTTTATCAATCGCCTTTGCCATGTCGTAAATGGTGAGCAGCGCCGTTGACACCGCCACCATCGCTTCCATTTCGACACCAGTCTTGCCAGTAAGCGAAACGGTGGCGGTTGTGCGGATTGCATCGTCAGCAAATGTGAATTCGACCGTGACCGCTTCAAGCCCAAGCGGATGGCACAGCGGGATAAGCTCACCTGTGCGTTTTGCGGCCATAATCCCCGCAATTCGGGCCGCGCCAAGCACATCTCCTTTGGGAGCATCACCGTCTTTGATTGCGCTAAGCGCTTCTGGCGACATGGTGATGAGACCTGATGCAATGGCAACGCGATGCGTTTCTTCTTTTCTTCCGACATCGACCATGCGTGCCGCACCATCATCGCCAAGATGCGTCAGACCAGTCATGCAGTGGCTTTCGAACCGAGCAATTCCTGAGTGGCAAGCGCGACGTCATCGGCGCGCATAAGGCTCTCTCCCACGAGGAAAGTGCGCACTCCTGCAAGGCTTAGCTTTTCAACATCAGCATGGCTGTTAATGCCGCTTTCGCCGACCACCAAAACATCGTCCGGCATCAGCTTTGCGAGCCGTACAGTTGTATCGAGCGAGGTTGTAAAAGTCTTCAAATCACGATTGTTTACACCGATTAGGCGAGATTTCAGCGTTTTAAGCGCGCGTTCCAGTTCGTCTTCATCGTGCACTTCGACGAGCACATCCATTGCATGCTCCCGGGCAGCGCTCTCTAACTCTAACATCTGCGCGTCTGATAAAGCAGCAGCGATGATCAAGATTGCATCAGCGCCAATCGCACGTGCTTCTAGACATTGCCAAGGATCCACCATGAAATCCTTACGCAAAACCGGCAGTCCGCATGCCGCCCGAGCTTGGATCAGGTAGTCCTCATGACCCTGAAAATAAGGAGCATCAGTAAGCACAGAAAGGCACGATGCGCCGCCTCTGGCATAATCGCGCGCATGCTCTGCGGGGTGAAAGTCGGCGCGAATGAGGCCTTTCGAAGGGGACGCTTTCTTAATCTCGGCAATCAGCCCAAAGCCCGAAAGGCTTGCCTCGCGTAGTGCAGCCTCAAACCCTCTTGGGGAAGACTGTTCGCGTGCACGATTTGTCAAATCAGCTATCATAGTAGCCGACTTACGCGCCGCAACTTCCTTTGCCTTATTGGTGCATATCTCTTCGAGTTTGTTCATCGGGTGCACCAGTACAGAGTGCGAGCTAATGGTTCAACGCGCTATTGCTATCCAGTCATGCAGTAGTTTTTCTGCGCGCCCTGAATCAATCGCTTCAGCTGCCATCGCTGCAAGATCGGCCCAGCTTTCGCCTTTGCCCGCCACCATCAAGGCACCAGCAGCATTGAACATCACCGCGTCACGGTAAGGGCCCGTCGCACCTTTCAGCAATGCTCTTAGCGCAGCGGCATTGTGTACCGCATCATCGCCGCGAATGGCTTCTATCGGTGATTGCGAAAGATTGGCGACAAACGGGTGCAAACGGCGCATCTCAAAGGCATTGTTCGTGACCCAGGCTGCTTCGTTACCGCCAGCAAGGCTAAGCTCATCCAAACCTTCATCACCTGAAACAATAAGGGAGCGACCTGTCCCCAGTTTAGCCAAAGCGCCTGCATAAATTGGTACATAGGCAGGACGTGCAATTCCGATGAGCTGGGACGTCACACCTGCTGGATTCGATAGCGGACCCATCAGATTGAAGATTGTCCGCTTACCGATTTTCTTACGGATCGGCTGTATTCGGCCCATGGCAGGGTGGTGGTTTTTGGCGAAAAGAAAACAAATACCGATCTCGGCCAGTGTTTTCTCGGCAGTCTTGCCTGCTGCATCCATGTTTAGGCCAAGCGCTTCCAGAGTGTCAGCAGCGCCAGCCTTGGAAGAGGCAGCTCGGTTTCCATGCTTTGCGACTGGCACGTCGCACGAAGCGACCACCAGACTTACGGCGGTTGAAACGTTTAGGGTATGGTGGCCATCGCCGCCTGTACCGCATACATCAATCGCGTTGTCAGGGGCGTTAATAGGGATGAGCCGCGCACGCAGAGCTCTTGCAGCGCCAGCGATCTCGTTTGAGGTTTCACCGCGATCCGATAGTGCGATCAGGAATTGCTCAATCTCATCGTCGCTTGGGCCTCCATCTAGCAACGCACCAAAGGCAGTTTCAGCCTCAGTTTCGGTGAGCGCCTTCGTCACATCGGGTAGAGCGCTCATGCTGGTTCGCTTTCTGGAAGGCGCGCATCGAGACCGCACATAGCGAGGAAATTGGCAAGAAGTGCATGGCCATGTTGTGTCGCGATGCTCTCTGGATGGAATTGTACCCCATGAATGGGAAGCTCTGAATGGCGAAAACCCATAACGCTTGGGTGGTCGCTTCCGGGCGTCTCAGCATGGGCATTTGCGATCAAAACATCAGGCACATTTACAACTTCTAAGCTATGATATCGGGTAGCGGTAAAGGGCGAGGGGATCCCAGCAAATACACCTGTGCCATCGTGTGCGACCGGTGAGGTTTTGCCATGCATCAATCCGCCGCGAACAATAGTTCCGCCGAAATGTTGACCTATTGATTGATGGCCGAGGCAGACACCGAGCAAAGGCGCTTTTGCTTGGGCGCATGCTGCAACTAAATCGAGGCTAATTCCCGCTTCATTGGGTGTGCATGGACCTGGCGAGATCAAATAGCCTTTCACATCGCGGGCCATCGCCTCTTGAACGGTCAAGGCGTCATTGCGCACGACTTCCACTTGAGCGCCCAGTTCCATCAGGTAATGGACAAGATTGAAGGTAAAGCTGTCATAGTTGTCGATGACAAGAATATCAGCAGAAGCGCTCATCTAGAAATTCCTGCAAAATGATCTGTTGCGCGCACCAATCCGTCGACAATGCCCGGCTCACTCGCTGCATGGCCGGCATCATCAACCATCCATAATTCGCTCCTGGGCCAAGCTTTCTTGAGCGCCCAAGCTGCGCCCGGCGGTGTGCAGATATCATGACGGCCTTGAACCATAATTCCCGGAATGTCGGCCATGGTATCAACATGATTCAACAGCTGACTTTCTTCCAGGAAGAAATCTTCCAGGAAGAATCGTGCGCAGATCCGGGCGAAAGGCACCGCTTTTGACGGATCGGCAAAGTCTTCAAGCAGAGAAGGGTTGGGCAGCAATGTCGCGACATTGCCTTCCCACATCGACCACTCTTTTGCCGCTGCAAGCCTCGTTGCTTCATCATCGCTGGTCAAACGTATGTAATAGGCTTTGACTAGGTCATCGCGTTCATTCTCGGGGATGAGGCCTGTAAACTTATCCCACTGCTCGGCCATGATCTCGCTCGCGCCGTAGGTGTAGAGCCAATCCTTCTCGCGCTGGCGAGCAAGGAATACACCGCGCAGGATTAGTTCAGTAACGTGCTCTGGGTGTTTTTGCGCATAGGCGAGCGCGAGAGTTGAACCCCAACTGCCGCCAAAGACCTGCCATTTAGCAAAACCGCAATGCTCTCGCAGACGCTCAATATCGGCGACAACCCGCCAAGTGTCGTTGTTCTCAATCTCGGCAAAGGGAAGCGATTGGCCGCAGCCGCGCTGATCAAACAGCACCACATCATAGCGGGCCGGATCCCATTGGCGACGGTGCGATGGTGCCATGCCTCCACCAGGGCCGCCGTGAAGGAAAACAGCTGGTTTGGCTCCTTGTGTACCAACCCGCTCGTAATACAAAGAGTGACCTTCACCTACATCAAGCATTCCGGTTTCATAAGGCTCGATCTCAGGATAAAGAGTGCGTCTGTTCACGGTCATTTCTTCGTTACTACCACAATCGGTCCGGTGCGCTTACCATCCACTCTACCTGTGGCGGGGTCCCACAATGAGGATACGTTTGAATCAAGCAGCAGTGCGTTTTGCGTGCCAAGGCGATCCTTGAAGAAACGTGCAATCTTGCCAAAACTTACCGGGTCTTCTGAAATCACAAAGTGGGCACTGCCATCTGCGCCAAGACCAACACCATTGCGGATTGCGCGCGAAGGCCCGTCTTGCTGGATTTCGGGATGAAGCTTGCCGTCAATCACCAGCATTGGACCCGATTGTGTCCCGAAATTTGGCCTGTCAGAAACGTTGCGCAGGAAGCTGTCTGCGGTTCGCATCCGCCATTGGCCGGCGGTACCGTAAAATACGCCATTGGGTTTCAGAAAAAAATTGCCCGTCCCCTGTTCGCGATTGAGCAATCTGAGTCGCTCGCCATCCTCGACATAGTAACCAAGAGCGCGCAAATCGTCGCCATAGGCGCCAGCATTCATGGCAAAGGCTACTTTTGTTTTGTCAGCTGTCGCAGCATAGGCTTTTAGTGACCCATATGCGTTGCCTCCGCTTGGACCGCGCACCAATTTTATCCGGTGCTTGGCGGGATCGGCCAAGCAATGCGTGAATGCAGCGCTTTCGAATGTTGCTTTCTTGCAGACTGAGGCAATTTGTTTGGGCGTCTCGCTGGCTGTGGGTGAGGGCGCGGGCTGCGTATCGACGACCGATTGCGGTTCGTCCGGTGTTTCTCGAATTTGGGGTTCGCTACCGTCAAGTGCGGTGCGCATGACCGGCTCGCCTTCAGGCTGCTTTTCGCAGGCTGTCAGTGCCAGAAAAGCCGAGCTTGTTATCAAAACCCATCTTAGAGCGATCATTGACCAAATCCTACATTGTTGGAAACGCGCACCGCTTCGCGCGCGGCGGCTATCAAAGCGCCAGCCTTCGCGCGGCATTCTGCGAGTTCGTAATCAGGGTCGCTGTCTGCGACTATCCCTGCGCCTGCCTGAACATGCATTTGCTTGTCCTTTATCACTGCTGTGCGAAGCACGATGCACGAATCCACCGATCCATCGGGCGAAAAGTATCCGACGCCGCCAGCATAAGCTCCTCGCGTTTCAGGTTCCAACTCGGCGATTATCTCGCATGCCCGGATTTTTGGCGCGCCAGAGACTGTGCCTGCGGGAAATCCGGCAAATAGAGCGTCGAGAGCATCGCTGCCTTTGGCAAGTTGGCCAACCACATTGCTCACGATATGCATGACATGGCTGTAGCGTTCGATTGTGAAGCTGCCCGTGACCTTGACGGTGCCGCGTTCCGCAACACGGCCCGTATCATTGCGCCCGAGATCCAGCAGCATCAGGTGCTCTGCCAATTCCTTGGGATCGGTGAGCAAGCTTGCCTCATTGGCTTCGTCTTCGCTCGCAGTAGCCCCGCGAGGCCGCGTCCCTGCAATCGGCCGGATGGTTACCTCATTATCGCGGACGCGGACAAGGATCTCCGGGCTGGAGCCGACAATCGCAAAGCCAGGTAGATCAAGGAAATAAAGGAATGGCGAGGGGTTTACTCTGCGCAAGGCTCGATAAAGCGCCAATGGCGGCAATTCGAACGGGCATGTAAAGCGTTGGGCGAGGACCACTTGAAAGATATCGCCTGCGACAATGTAATCCTTGGCGCGCTTTACCATTGCCTTGTAATCATCTTCGGCCATCACCGGTGTCAGATCAGGTTCGCCATCTATGGCGATTGCGGTCTCTCTTGAGCGATCGCGTGGCTGGGCGAGCGCTGCCAAGGTTGCATCAATCCGCTCTCCTGCCTGCTTTATGGCTCCATCGGGATCGCGGATCTCCCGTTCATCCGACCATATTGGCGCGACACAGAACAATTCATCGCTCAGGCCATCAAACACCAAAAGAACTGTCGGTCGCACAAACAGCATATCGGGCAGAGCAAGCTCGCTAGGCTCAGCCCTTGGGAGCGTTTCAACCAGACCAATGGTCTCATATCCAAAATACCCGACAAGGCAGGCCAACGCTTTTGGCAGCGCATCGGGCACGTCAATCCGGCAATCTGCGGCGAGGCTGCGCAATTCATCAAGCGCATTTTGGCCCATGTCCATGGGGCAGGGCACGAATGCATCGCGATCGGTACGCCAGTTGCGATTGACTTCTGCTTGCGTCCCGT
Organism: uncultured Porphyrobacter sp.; assembly: GCA_964352245.1. GTDB lineage: Bacteria > Pseudomonadota > Alphaproteobacteria > Sphingomonadales > Sphingomonadaceae > Erythrobacter. Next base: position 44,492 of record CAYGQX010000010.1, on the reverse strand, counting down.
GCGCCCTAAAAACCAGATCAGGGTTCAGGCCTATCAGGCTGTAGCGCCCGCGAACTTCGCCGCCTTCAACCGATTCGAGCAGAAAGTCTCCGCGGCCCGGTTCGATCAGGCGCACAGCTGCGCTGACAGGCGTATCGCAATCAGCGATCACGCGCCGCCAGACAAGAGCAGGCTTACCGCTTGCTATTGCCGCGTGCGCCGTTTCGGCATTTTCAGGAGCCGCGTTTTCCATTGTCCCCTGTGGGCGCCTCTCGCTTTGAAGCTGGCAATCTGCCTCAGTTGTCGCCTGTCAATTGCCGCTTCACCGCTTCAATTGCCGTCTCATTGCGCTCCACACCAATTTCGGTGCGGATCGCTGCTTGCAATTGAGCGGTATACTCTGCGCCAAGTGCTTGTGCGAATTGCTGCTGCGTTTGGGCAAGCAACGGATCGTCATCTTCAGGCAAGGTGGTCACAATTTCATCCAGATCAACGACAAACCAACCGGCATCGCGTGCGCCTTCAAACAGTTTTGTTGAACCCTCGGCCATGCTGAAGAGGAGGATCAAGGGCGGCGGAACATTGCGCTGTTGTTGGGAGAGCAATTCGGCCCGGGCAAGGTTAATACGGTCAACCGGAGGCAAACCACGATTTTCAGCTGACATCGCTTCTGCAAGCGGGGTATCAGCCCGAACTTTTTCCAGAATACGTCCAGCGGCGGCCCGCGCTTTCTTGCTGCCCTCTGAAAACTTCCAAGCCTGAGTTACTTCATCTTTGATATCGGCAACTGGAGGCGCAGCGCTTTCGGTTATTTCGGTCACTTCGTAGACGATAAACTGCACGCCGGGGATAAGTTGGTCGAGCGCTGGTTCGCTTTCTTCCATTTGAAACGCGCTGTCGAGCAGCGGGCCCAGTGCCTGACCGATACCCGGGCCAGGCTGACCAAAAATGCGGCCATCAGCAAGGATAGGCGGCGTTGTTTGTAGCTCCAGGTCGTAGGCCTTCGCCACTTCAGTCAATGACGTTCCGCTATCAACTTCCTCTTCGATATTGGCTGACATATCCGCCAAAGCGGCCGCTGACTTTTCGGTTTTGAGTTGTTCGGCGATTTCATCGCGCGCCTGAGAAAGCGAACGAGCAGGAATTGTCTCTACGTTATCGATCCGAGCGACATACCAACCCAGAGTGCTTTGTGCTGGCTCAACCATCCCACCCCGAGGCGCTTCGAAAATCTTTTCTGCTGCAGCAAAACTGGTCGAGGATGCCATTTCTTCGCGGCTCTGCAATTCGCCGGTGGAGACATTGAAGCCTGCCTCGCGTGCAGCCGCTTCCAGGGAAAAGCCGCCATTGATGCGTGCGACAATAGCTTTGGCGCCCTCTTCGGTCGGCACCACGAAGGAGCTGATGGAACGGCGCTCGCTTGCTTCATAATCAGATTTGTTTGCCTCATACCGCGCTGCAATTTCAGCATCTGTAGGCGCTGCGGCATCTCCGATGGAATCGGCTCCAAAAGTTGCATAACGTAGAACGCGCCGTTCTGGACGGATAAAGCGAGTGCGGTTGTTTTTGTAAAAGGCGTTCAGCTGCTTATCGCTTGGATCGCCTTTCGGCATGAACAGTTCGCTAGGGATCAGGCCAATTTGACCCCGGCGGCGTTCACGCACCAAAGCGGCATATTGCTTCGCAGCTTTTTTGGGCAGGATCGGGGATGCAAGCGCTGGGACGAGCAATTGCTGTGCAAGGAGCCCATCGGACAGATCACGCCGCAAAATAGCGTCGGTCAAGCCTTCGCGCTGAAGTGCTGCTTGATAAGTCGCTTGATCGAATTCGCCTGTTAAATTTAGGAAAGCAGGAACTTGCAGAATTTCACTGTTCACAAGGTTTTCGCCAGCGCGCAGGCCATATTTTTCAGCAAATCCACCAACCGCGTAACGGTCGATAAGCTGCTTCAAAACTTCATCAAATCCACCTTGGTCGATAAACACCGGCATCGTCAAAGTCGGATCTTGCTGCCGGACTTGGTTCAACGCAGACGTGGCCGTGCTTTGCAATTCGCTTGTCGAAATGCTGTCATCACCGACCAATGCAGCGCGGTCTCCGCCTGAAATCCCGCCAAATGTGCTTCCCGTTATGTCACTCGCGGCAAAGGCAAAGGCGACAATAAGAAGAAAGGCGATAAAGATCGGCAATCCTATTTTGGATTGAAAGAAATTGCGGAAAAAAGAAATCATTTGTCTGTCTATTCCCGTCCGATGGACATCGTTGTGAAAAGCGCCCCTTTGGGCAGAGCATCATTCGTAAAGTGCCTTATCCGCCCTGCGACCTGTCGGCAACAGGTTGGAACAGGTTTTGACGGGATGAATTCGCTCGGCTAGCGGACTGCTTAAGTCATCCCTAGATGATAAGCAGATTCGAATACTTTTTCTTTGATTGGCAGGCTACTTGAATGACCCAGCGCCCCTACATCGTTGGCAATTGGAAAATGCACGGCACAAGAGCCATGCTTTCAGAAGCGCGGGCGATTGATCGTGCCGCACAACGTCATATGCGGGTGGAGGTTGCTATTGCTCCACCTTTTACACTTATCCATCCTATTCATCGTGAAGCAGAATTGATCCCTGTTGGGGCGCAAAACTGCCACGATGCAACAGATGGTGCCCATACGGGCGAGATTTCGGCCACGATGTTGGCAGATGCCGGCGCTAAATTTGTCATTCTTGGTCACAGCGAGCGCCGCCAGGGTCAAAATGAAAGCGACGCTCTGGTGCAAGCGAAGGCGGATGCTGCTTTTCAAGCTGGCTTGCAGGTCATCATGTGTTGCGGAGAGGATGAGGCAACCCGCGATGCGGGCAATGCTGTCCAATTTGTGAAAGAGCAGTTAACCGCTTCGCTTCCAAAAGGCGGCGAAATTCTGGACCAAGCTTCAGAAAAGCTGACTGTTGCTTATGAGCCCATTTGGGCCATTGGAACGGGTAAAACTGCAAGCCTTTCGGATATTGCAGAGATGCATGGTGCAATTCGTGCTTTGCTAATTGAACTGTATGGCGAAGAGCAGGGAAGTGAAATTCGCATTCTTTATGGCGGTTCTGTAAAACCGGACAATGCCCGCGATATTCTCGGAACAGCTGAAGTGGGCGGTGCTCTTGTTGGCGGGGCAAGCCTTACCGCAGACAGCTTTATGGGCATTGCCCTTGCTGCTGGTGAAACGGTTGATAGCTAAACACCAACGCCACTAAATCTTGCTTGGCAGCGCTGCGCTCACTATGTGCGCTGCTTAAACACGTAATTGGAACAGTCCGCAAATGTCCGTTTTTATCTTTCTCACTGTTATTCAGGCTCTCGTTGCAGCCGCGCTTGTAGGCGTTGTGTTGATGCAGCGCAGTGAGGGCGGGGGACTTGGCATTGGTGGCAATCCTAATGGCGCTTTGGGTGCTCGCGGTGCGGCCGACTTCCTCACCCGTTCAACAAAGTGGCTGGCAGTGGCATTTGTGGTGCTTTCGATCGCTTTGGCGGCGGTTGCGGTCAAAGAGACGAGCACAAGCACAGTCGAGACGACGCTTGATCGCGGGGCGGCAGGATCTGCGCCTTCGACCGATGACCTGCTTGGCGGAGCGGCTTCCGATGAAAACGCTGATCCGTTGGCTGAAGGCGATGAAGCAACTGGTGAAGACGCGCCTGAGGTTGACCCACTCGCCGAATAAAATCGGATTTTCACAAAACTATTGTGGATGGCGGCAATAAAGGCTGCGCAATTCGCTTGCCCCGAATCCTTTTGAACCCTTAAGGCCCAAATCCCATGGCGCGGTACATTTTTATAACCGGCGGCGTGGTCTCCTCGCTCGGCAAAGGGTTGATGGCAGCCAGTTTGGCTAGCCTCCTACAGGCGCGCGGGTACAAGGTGCGCATCCGCAAATTCGATCCCTATCTCAATGTCGATCCGGGCACGATGAGCCCTTATCAACATGGCGAGGTTTATGTGACCGATGACGGTGCGGAAACCGATCTCGATCTTGGCCACTACGAAAGGTTCACCGGGGTTTCTGCGCGTCAAAGCGATAACATCACCTCCGGCCGTGTTTACCGCGACATTATCGCAAAAGAGCGGCGAGGCGATTACCTCGGCGCAACAGTGCAAGTCATCCCGCATGTCACGGATGCAATTAAGGCGTTTGCGCTCGATGATCAGGACGATCACGATTTCATTCTGTGCGAGATTGGCGGGACGGTGGGTGACATCGAATCCCTACCATTTATGGAAGCGATCCGGCAGCTTCGGAACGATCTGGAACCGCTCCAAACACTTAGCGTTCACGTCACACTTGTGCCCTACATCGCGGCCGCTGGAGAGCTGAAGACCAAACCCACTCAGCACTCGGTCCGGGAACTGGCCAGTTTGGGCATCAAGCCCGATGTCCTGCTCTGCCGCGCGGAGCACCCCATTCCCGAAAGCGAACGCCAAAAAATCGCCAATTTTTGCAATGTTCGCAAAGAATCAGTGATCCCTGCGCTTGATGCGCCGTCCATCTATTCGGTGCCATTGCAGTATCACAAGGAAGGTCTCGACACGGAGGTTTTGCGCGGGTTTGGTATCACCGATGCGCCTGAGCCGGATTTGTCATCATGGCTTGATGTGACTGACCGATACTTCAATCCCGAAGGCGAAGTAACGATCGGCGTCGTTGGCAAATATGTCGGACTTCAAGATGCGTACAAAAGCCTCAACGAGGCGCTCGTCCATGGCGGTTTAGCCAACCGGGTCAAAGTCAAGATCAAGTGGATTGATGCGGAAATCTTTGAAGGTGAAGATGAAAGCGAAATCATCTCTGCGCTAGAACCCATGCACGGCATTCTGGTGCCCGGCGGCTTTGGCGAACGCGGCAGCGAGGGAAAAATCGCGAGTGTTCGCTTCGCCCGGACCCGGAATGTGCCCTTCTTTGGCATTTGCTTGGGTATGCAAATGGCCTGTCTCGAAGGTGCGCGAAACGCTGGCTTTGAAACTGCTTCCTCAACCGAATTTGGCGAAACAAAAGAACCTGTTGTCGGCATTATTTCAGAATGGATGAGCGAGGAAGGTATCCAACAGCGTCAGGAGGGCGGCGATCTGGGCGGTACTATGCGTCTTGGCGCTTATGAGGCGAAGCTTGCCCGTAACAGCCATGCCTCTACTATCTATGGCGGGGCCGAAGTGATTTCAGAGCGCCACCGGCACCGTTACGAGGTCAACAGCGCCTATATTGAGCCATTGGAAAAGCAGGGATTGGTCTTTTCCGGCATGTCGCCTGATGGTTTGCTTCCCGAGATTGTTGAGCGGCCTGACCATCCCTGGTTTGTGGGCGTGCAATTCCATCCTGAGCTCAAGTCGAAGCCGTTCGATCCCCATCCGCTTTTTGCAGGATTTATTGCGGCAGCGCTTGAGCAATCGCGACTGATGTAATTTCTCCCATTTGAAAAGGGTATGCGTCCGTTTTGTTTCACGAGACGGTCGCTCTGGCTAAGGTTTGTCGCATTCTTACAAGATGCCGAAATTATTCTTGCGCAAGATATTGCGTAGGCATAGCCAGATAAGTTTTCGATACCGGATTTTTTGGGGCTGAAGTTTGCTTCGCTCACCAAAAGATACCGGCATAATCCTTTAACTGAATGGAGCGAGGATTACTGTTTCCAACTTGAGGCGTTGGTGACCATCTTTCTGCGACCCGGATGGTCATAGGCGTATCGAGGCGACCTATGGTCGCGGGGGCGGACCCTTGCGGTCCGCCCCTACCTCAGGCAAGTATTGAATGCCTGATCGCGATTTAACATTTTGATCTAAATGTATTTAGTGTTCGTTTTCACGAACAGCTCAGGCGACGTCGGCTTCCTTGTCGGCGCTGGGAACAGCGGTAAGCGTTGTCGCTCCATTTACGGCGATCTTTTTGGGTTTCATCGCGTCGGGTACTTCGCGAACAAGATCAATGACCAACAAACCATCTGCGAGGTCTGCATTTTCAACCCTGACATAGTCAGCCAACTCAAATCGACGTTCAAAGCCGCGATTCGCTATTCCGATATGGAGAAGCTCTGAGCCATCATCGCTTTCTTCGCGTTTCTTGCCCTGAACTGTCAGCAAATTTTGCTGCGCTGTAATATCAATATCCTGTGGGCGGAAACCAGCGACTGCCAAAGTGATGCGGTAATTGTCTTCGCCTTGCCGGGCGATGTTGAAAGGAGGATAATTGTCTCCGGAATTGCTGCGAGCTTGGCTCTCAAGGAGATCGAACAGGCGATCAAATCCAACAGTGCTGCGGCGATAGGGGGTAAAATCTAAACGTGACATAACTTACAAATCCTCTTGTTTGAGCAATCTGAACCATTTTTAAAATCAGGCCTGCCTCATGCAGCGCCTGATCGTTGCCGGATTTCACTTCCCAAAGCTGGCGAAGCGCACCGACACAATCTAAGTAGGGAACGAAGAATGGCTTTCAAGGATTGAGTAGCCACATGCGATTCGCCCAAAATGGGCTTTCGGGATCAGAAGACGATGACAGCACCCAAAATTGATATTTACACCAAGTTTGCCTGCCCCTTTTGCGTGCGTGCAAAACATTTGCTGACTAGCAAAGGTGCAGCATTTAACGAGATCGATATCTCAATGGGTGGCGAAAAGCGCGATGAGATGATCGCGCGTGCGCCTGATGCGCGCACTGTGCCTCAGATATTCATCGGAGATACGCATGTCGGCGGTTCGGATGACCTTGCGGCTCTGGAACAAGCAGGCAAGCTAGATGCTCTTTTGGCGGGGTAGGGCTATTGCCTAAAATCGCCGTTCTCCAGATGACTTCGGGAGTTGATGCTGAAGCCAATTTTTCTGTGATTGAGGACGCTGCTGCTAAAGCCGGTGCCGCTGGTGCCGAAATGCTGTTCACTCCTGAAATGTCGATGCTGCTCGACAAGGATCGCAAGCGCGCGAGTGAATGGATCGAAAGCGACAAGCCCGAACGAATGCGTAAATGGCTGATCCAATTGGCTCAGGACAGTGGAACCGATCTTGTCATAGGGTCGATGCCAGTCACGGCCACGAGCGGGAAATGGGCGAACCGTTCGTTCTACTTTGACACGATGGGCCGCGAGCGCGCTACCTACGATAAGATCCATATGTTCGACGTAGATCTTACTTCGGGCGAAAGTTGGCGAGAGAGCAATGCTTACCAGCCTGGTGAAGAGGTGGTCTCAATCGATGATACCCCGCTTGGGCGGCTTGGCCTCACAATCTGTTACGACATCCGCTTTCCCGCCCTCTTCGAGGCACTTGGACGCCGACGCTGCGATGCTATCGCAATTCCCGCAGCCTTTACCAAACCAACAGGTGAAGCGCATTGGCACATCATGCTACGTGCAAGAGCAATCGAAGCGAGCGCATTCGTTATTGCCGCCGCGCAGGTCGGCAGCCATGAAGATGGCCGCGCAACCTATGGTCACAGCCTTGTCGTCGATCCTTGGGGAGACGTGCTGCTCGATATGGGCGGGGAAGGCCCCGGCCTTGCCTTTTGTGACATAGATATAGGCCGTATCGCCGAAGTACGCCGACAGCTGCCAAGTCTTGCTAATAAGCGCAATATCCCCAAATAGGCAGTCGGTATGATAGTTTATGATCTTCAATGCGAACATAATCACCGGTTTGAAGGGTGGTTTGGTTCCTCATCTGATTTTGACAATCAGGTCGAGCGCGGCCTTTTGGTTTGTCCTGAATGCGGCACTGGGGCAGTTGTGAAAGCTCCTATGGCGCCAGCCGTGCCCGTTAAGGGTAATAGCGGCGACGTCGCTTTGGACAGGAAACCTGTTTCTGCGGATCAAAAGGTTTCGCACCCCGATCCGGTACAAGCCGTTTCAAACGAACCAATCCCTGCTGAAATGGAGAAAGCGCTCAAAGCGCTCGCCAACGCGCAACAAAAAGCCCTCAAGGGCAGTACATGGGTTGGCGACAAGTTCGCAGAGAAGTCACGCGAAATGCACTATGGAGAGAGCGAACAAGCGCCTATCCATGGCAAGGCGAGCCTGGAAGAGGCAAAATCCTTGATTGATGAAGGGGTCTCCGTAGCACCGCTGCCTTTCCCGATCGCGCCGCCTGACGAACTTAATTGATTGAAAAATGCGCCCTGCTATTGGGATTAAAGCGTCCCCGTAGCTCAGGTGGATAGAGCGTCGGATTCCTAATCCGAAGGCCACAGGTTCAAATCCTGTCGGGGACACCACAACTCAAATCAGGTTCGACGCAAGAAAGGCGCTCGGCAGATCCGGAGCGATCCCCGGGGTAGGATCGGTCGGAAGAGCCGCAGCGCCTCTTTGTTTTCACTGTCCCTCTACTCAGGAATGAGAGGTCTGGTGATACGAACGAAGACAATCGGGATAACCGGGAATGACCAAAGCGTTTCGCTGGGTCATTCGGTTGCACCGTAGCGCCTTCGAGCCTTGGATTAAGTCCTTATGCTTAACAAATAGTAAATCCGAGCGGGTGAGATGCAGATTTTCTTCAGGATTATCACCAATATGGTTGTAACTGATCCTGATCCTGATCCTGATCCTTATGTCAGAAAACCAGCTTTGTGAGCTGTGTCGATGACCCCTTTCGAAAGGGCTTGTGGTTGGTCCTCTTGGCAAAAATGGCCGCACGTCGAGAGCATGGCATGCGGCATACCGCTTGCTCCTGTGATGCGCTCAATCAGGGGTTGTGAAAGACCGCCAGTTACCGGGTCATCTTCGCCGAAGAGCGTGAGGAAAGGTTTGTCAAAATCGCGGAGCCCCTCCCACGCTGTTTTATTCTGTTCGATGCCGTCCATTCCATCTTCAACAGGGACCAACTGAGGAAAAGCACGCGCGCCAGCTTTGCTGGGCTCGTCGGGGAAGGGGGCATCATATGCGGCTACCTCTTCAGCACTACGCTCGGTAGCGGTTGCGCGCTGAAGCAATTCGCCGATTTTGAAATCAGGAGAGCTCTTGGCAAATTCCCGCCACGCAAGAAAGGCGGGTGACGGGGTGCCGCCTGTTGGCAGGAAGGTGTTGCTGGCGACTACAAAGCTGAAGCGGTCCGGTTCCTCTCCAACCATGCGAAGGCCAAGCAAGCCGCCCCAGTCCTGGCAAAAAAGCCCCGCAGTTTGCGGCACAACAGCGTTACGCCACTGACCAAGCCAATTGATGTGACGATCATAGGTATAGAACGCAATGTCATCTGGCTTGTCGCTCTTGCCAAAGCCAATAAGGTCAGGCGCAAGGCAACGAAAGCCCGCATCGACCAAGATCGGGATCATTTTGCGATAAAGAAAGCTCCAGCTCGGCTCTCCATGATACAGCAGAACAGCGGGAGCCTCCTTGGGGCCTTCATCGACATAATGTATCCGGCCCGAATATCCCTCGCCAAGATCAATCTCGCACCAATTCTCAGAGAAGGTATATTCAGGTATCTCGGTAAAGCGGCTTAAGTCAGCTTGAAGAATTTGCATGGGTCTCTCTCCGAATGGGTGCTGGGGAGAGATATAAGAAGTGCTTATGCCGCTTCGCCGACTTTCTCCCCATGTGGCACACGTTCTTTGAACGTATGCGTGATGTAGGGGAAGGGTATTTCTATGCCAGCATCATCAAGGCCGCGTTTGATTGCACGGATAACCTGATCGCGGTTCATTACCGCTTCGCTGCCAGAAGATGCAGCCCACCAGCGCACGAGAAAATCAACCGAGCTTGAATTGAACGTATCGGCCAAAACCTGAACGTCCTTTTCCGCTGATATGAGGTCACATTTCGCCACGGCATTGCGAATGACGTCCGCGGCTTGGTCAAGATCGGTATCATAGGAAACGCCAATCACGACCTCAAACCGGCGCTCGTCAAGATCAGTCACCACTTCCACCGGGTTTTTGAACAACATCGCATTGGGCAAGACGTGCAATTCGCCAGAAAATGCGCGGATATGAGATTCGCGCAGGCTGATAAATTCGACCTTGCCGTGAATGTCGCCGGCCTTGATCGTGTCGCCGATTTGCATTTTGTCGCGCAGCATAATCATCACGCCAGCGAGGAAATTTTCGAAGAAATCCTGAAAAGCAAATCCAATAGCCACAGCGCCAATTCCCAATCCAGCTATCAACCCGGAAGGACTGAAATTGGGAAAGACCACAATGGCGGCCAGCATCGCCCCTGAAAGCCAGATGCCCAGGCGCACAAGTGTCTCAATGAGGTTCTGAAGAGAAGGACGCAGTTCTGTGGACCCTATCAACCGAGCACTGATACGCGTCGCTCCTTTTGCGACGATCCACGTTATTACAAGCACTACGGCCGCGATTGCTGCGGCTGGCAGGGACGCGATTGCGTTCTGCGCCATTGAGTTAATTTGGTCCACTAAGGTCTGAAGCATGATTGTGTCGTAATTCCCTTCTTTTATTACCAATGGCCTTGAACCGCCGTTGTTCCGAGAATCTGCAGTATGGGATCAGGGGTTGGGATGCCCAAACCATCGGTAAAACCACGCAATTCCACCAGAAAATGCATCGGAATGTCTATTTGTGCTTGCAGTCGTATGCCAAAAGTGATTCTGTGCTTTGCAGGGGACAAGGGATCAACACAGCGGATGCGTCAATCACCACTCGAACAGCTTAAGCAAGGTGCTGCATTAGCGGTTTTGCTGGTGCTTGCTGGATTTGCAATTGCCGGTCCAACAGGGTTGCTTGCCTGGAATGAGAATTCTCAAGCCTTGCAGCAGCGCGAAGCCCAGATTGCAGCTCTTGAGGGCCAACGAGACGCCTTGAAGAATCGCGTTGATCTTCTCGATCCCCGATCGGCTGACCCGGACCTGGCAAGTGAACTGGTGCGCCGCGATTTAGGCGTTATGCATGAAGATGAAGTGGTCTTCACCCTTCCGGATTGAAGGCATAGGGTGCCTACGCACATAAGCTTGAACCCATTTGGTTCTTGCTTTCAATTTCCGTTGCGTCGCTCGTTATTTCGATAGTATAGCCCGCGAGCGAGATTGAGGCGCGATCTCCTCCCCAAATGCGCGCCAATTGAAAGGGATCTTCTTTGGCCAAAAAGCCTGCAAAACCGTCTGCGTCCAGCGATGTGGCCATCGCTCCATCTGATGATCTGGATTTCGTACTGCACTCGCTTCAAAACGAGTTTGAAAAGAACAAAAGGTTCGATGCTTCAAACGAGCAAATGCTTCAATTTTACGAGCAGATGCTTCTCATTCGCCGGTTTGAGGAAAAAGCGGGCCAGCTTTATGGGCTCGGCCTGATTGGTGGGTTTTGTCACCTTTATATTGGTCAAGAAGCTGTCGCAATTGGGCTGCAATCTGCGCTTGATGGCGACAAAGATAGCGTGATTACCGGATACCGCGATCACGGCCACATGCTAGCCTACGGCATTGATCCCAAGGTCATCATGGCGGAATTGACCGGCCGCGAGGCAGGCATTTCCAAAGGTAAGGGCGGTTCCATGCATATGTTCTCGACCGAGGACAAATTCTATGGTGGCCATGGCATTGTCGGCGCGCAGGTTGCGCTAGGGGGCGGGTTGGCCCTTGCTCACCAATACAACGATGATGGCGGTTTGTGTCTTGCATATTTCGGCGATGGCGCTGCAAACCAAGGTCAGGTCTATGAGACCTTTAATATGGCGGCGCTGTGGAATTTGCCGATCGTATTCGTGGTGGAAGACAACCAATATGCCATGGGCACATCGACAAAGCGGTCTTCAGCCGAAACCCGATTTTATCGCCGTGGCACATCGTTCCGTATTCCGGGCATGGAAGTGAACGGGATGGATGTGCTCGAAGTTCGTGCAGCGGCGGAAGTGGCTTTCAAACATGTGCGTGATGGCAAAGGGCCCGTTTTGATGGAGCTCAACACGTATCGGTATCGCGGGCACTCAATGTCTGACCCTGCGAAATATCGCACCCGCGATGAAGTCCAGGAGCAGCGGGACCATCACGATCCGATTGAGGGACTGAAGAAGGTCTTGGTTGAAAACGGTCATGACGAGGCCGCTTTGAAAGCTATCGATAAAGCGATCCGTGCGCGAGTTGCAGAAGCGGCTGACTTTGCTGAAAGCTCGCCCGAGCCGGAGCCATCCGAACTCTACACCGATGTTCTCGTGGAGGAGTATTGATCCATGGGTATCGAACTAAAAATGCCGGCGCTTTCTCCCACTATGGAAGAAGGCACCCTTGCAAAATGGCTAAAGGCCGAGGGTGATACGATTGAGCCGGGTGATATCATTGCAGAGATCGAGACCGATAAGGCAACGATGGAATTCGAAGCCATCGATGAAGGTGTGTTGGGCAAGATCATGATTGCCGAGGGCACCGAAAATGTGGCTGTCGGCACTGTAATTGCCATGCTCGACGGGGAGGGGGAGGAGCCTTCTCCTGCTCGCAAACCAGAGCCTACGCCAGCAACCACGCCGCAACCCGCCAAAACGCCTGCGCCGGCCAAATCGATATCAGCGCAGCCCGCAAACGATCCGGAGATCCCGCAAGGCACCAGTTTTACCTCAACACCGGTGCGCGAAGCTTTGCGCGATGCAATGGCAGAGGAAATGCGGGCCGATCCTCGTGTTTTCGTGATGGGAGAGGAAGTAGCCGAGTATCAGGGCGCTTATAAAGTCACTCAAGGTTTGCTTGATGAATTTGGCCCGAGGCGGGTGATAGATACGCCGATCACCGAATACGGTTTTGCAGGGATTGGAACAGGCGCGGCAATGGGCGGGCTCCGTCCGATTGTTGAGTTCATGACGTTCAACTTTGCGATGCAGGCGATTGATCACATCATCAATTCTGCGGCAAAGACCAATTACATGTCCGGCGGCCAGATGCGTTGCCCCATCGTGTTCCGTGGCCCCAACGGCGCGGCAAGTCGTGTGGGCGCGCAGCACTCCCAAAACTATGGCCCATGGTACGCAAGCGTCCCCGGTCTTATCGTGATTGCACCTTATGATGCGTCCGATGCGAAAGGCTTGATGAAGGCTGCCATCCGTTCGGAAGACCCCGTTGTCTTCCTGGAAAACGAGCTTGTTTATGGTCGCAGCTTTGACTTGCCTGATCTTGACGATCATGTGCTGCCCATCGGTAAGGCGCGGACCATGCGTGAAGGTTCTGACGTTACAATCGTCAGCTATTCCATCGGTGTCGGTATGGCTCTGGAAGCGGCGGAGACACTGGCAGATGAAGGTATCAGCGCAGAAGTTATCGATCTTCGCACTTTGCGGCCGCTCGACAAGCAGGCTGTTTTAACCAGTCTTGCCAAGACCAATCGTTTGGTCGTCGCAGAAGAAGGTTGGCCAACTTGCTCTATTGCAAGCGAGATCATCGCATTGTGCATGGAGGAAGGCTTCGACGATCTTGACGCGCCTGTTATGCGAGTCTGCAATGAAGATGTGCCGCTGCCATATGCTGCGAATTTGGAGAAACTGGCGTTGATTGATGCGCAGCGGATTGTAACTGCTGCCAAGAAAGTTTGTTATGCCTGAATTTGTCTGCTTTGAAACGCAAACGAGCGCGCGAACCGGCAAAAGTTCGCGCGCTCATTTTCTGGGTCCTTGACCGGTTACGTTGCCGAGAAGACGTTGCAGCGCGCCACTGGTTCAGGAGGGCTGTCGTTATAAACTCCCGTAAGATCACGGTTGTTACGCACGTTGAATGCCGCAGTGTAGTCGATTTCGCGTCCATCTAGGAAATCGAAAGGCGTCAGTGCTTGATAAGTATACGAGATTTCGACAAACATAACAGCTGTGCCAGGCGCAGCCGTAATCTCCGAACCAGACGTGCCCATTCCGGGGAAAGTGTTGTCGGTCGAACCGTCACCTTCAACGCCATAAGACGAAACATGGTTCTTAGCCCCTCGACAGCGTTGCCATTTGATTTCCTGATTCCATTCGACGATCGTATCCGTCGGATCCGGATCATAAGCCTGAAGGCTTGATAAGATGATGCGTCCACGGCCCATAATATCAAACCTCTCGCCAAGCCTTTCAGCACCAATAAAGACGTCGTTGAGGTCTTCTTCAAACAATTGCTGTTCTGCCAATGCCCCTTGCTCACCTGCGCGAGAGGCACTGTCGGCAACCTGCATTGCGACCTGGCTAATTTTCATATGCGTGATGACGTAATTTGCTGTCTCTGCGCCCAACATGCCAAGCGCAAGGATGATCGGCATCGTGTAAGCAAATTCAATCAGTGCAAGGCCAGAATTGTCCTTCGCCACCCTCTTGATGAATGCAGTGGTCGATGAAAGGCTCTTACGGATTTTCGAGGGGAAAGACCTCATGTGCAATTCTCCACGAAGTCTCTTTGTTTTTGCTCATCGTAAGGTTGGTTGCGCAGCACAGTAGAGGCCCTCAGCTCTACATTTTCGGGCAGACCAATAAGTCCAGCCATCGGAAACAGGCGAGGATAGGTCACGACAGCGGTATAAAGCACAGCATCGCGCGCGCCGCCAATACCTTCGGCGCCTCGGTTCTGGTCCCAAGTGCCGTTATCGTTGGCATCGATGAAAGGCTCGCCATCGTTGCAAGTTCCGTCACTATTGGTGTCGGTAAATTCTTCGACTTCCCCAATGTCGCTAAAGTCAAAATGCGAGAGCTTTTGAAGCTGCACATCGGCTGATGAAGGGGTGACGGATTTGACCTGATCGATAACCGTCTGGTCGATCGACGCTTCCTGGCTGCCTGCAGTTTCCAAGGTTAGGTTGCGGCCCGCTTTTTGCATGGCCCCGTTCACCAATGATGATGTGTACTGGGTATGGGCCATGTCGAAGATTCCCATGACCAGCACGCAGAGGATGGGAGCGACAAGACCGAATTCGGTCAGTGTCGCCCCACGCTCATCGCGAAGTCCTTTGCGGATGTGGTTCATCAAAGTCTCGTCCAAACGCATCATGATGTGAGCCTCAGCGCTGCGATCTTCTGAGCGATCTCTTGGAACGCATTGTTCAGACTTGTCGCATCGGTTGCCGCGTATGAACGCCCTGCCGATGCGCAATTGATCAGGTTTTGCGTCAGAGTGGTGCCGAATGCGACCACCCAGACGGTGATGTTTTCATTCTTCGCCGCCTTACAAGCTGCTTGGAAGCGAGATGCGTGGCGGGAAGAAGCCTGATTGTTTTCACCATTATTAGTCACGCGGCGATCCCACCATTCGACACCATAAGTGCCATAGACCTCGACATTGGTCGCAAGGATACCATCCGTCATAAACACGATATGCCGTGCAATCGCGTCACCATTTGGCGCACTATCATTGTCTGCTGCGAAAATGCCGTTCGGTGAGATAAAGCGTGCGCCCCAAATCATGCCGATATCATGATATGTGTTGCTGCGACCTTGCAGACTGTCGACATAAGTCTGCAAATCGCCACGAGAAATATCGGTAAGGCGGAAAGCAGCTGCTGGACAGCTATAGCTTGGCCGATTTTCATTCCCGGTCTGATAGAGCCAGTTCAATGTATTGCTGTTGCCATCCTCACGTTTCCAAACGGCATCACGCAGAACGGGCTTCCATCGTTGCGCCTCTGTCGTTGGGATAAGATTGATATCAAGATCAAACGCATCCGATGGGACCGAATTGAACGAAGCATCACTGACTGTTTGCGCCTCTTCGACACAACCATCCCATGTCACAGTGCTCATCGCACCTTCAGTGCCAACTGGCATATCAATCTGATTGTTACCGTAAAGTGTTGACAAGCTCACCTGATCCCAACTTGGTCTTTCGGTGATGTTTGTGTCACCATCGCGATTATTGTCAGGCGGATTAGAAAGATCGACGGGGCGGTAAACGTAGCGATCAAACTCGATCACCTCTTGCGTCGTCGTGACTGTGTCACGTTTTTCAACAAGGTCCCACGTCGCCGTTCCGGTGCCGCGATACACATCGTAACCGATTTCGCACCGACGACTGCGACCGCCTCTGTTTTTGCTGAATTTATAAAACCCGCGATAGACGACGAACTGTTCCCGATCGTCTGCATACCGGGTCGTGCGAGTATTGCCATTCACCGACCGATTTTGAAAGCCGTATGGCCCCAACTGATCGATATATTCAAAATAGTCTTCTGGTTGACGACGGCTGCAATTGTTGTTGCCGACATTGGAAATCGTGTCAGTTATGTCTCTGCGGATGAAGTCGCCGGTACTGTCCAGATCAAGATCCACGATGGTTGCGGAATCGAATTGCCAATCACCCGTCTGGTTTTGTACCTGAACCTCTTCTTTTGTAAATTCAGCAACACGCGACTGATAGGTGTGGGTGGTTGCCATGTATTGTGTAGGTATCGCTCCACCAACATTCACATTTGACGCATAAGGGACGACACCATAACGCACTTGCGCGCTGTTAGATGTAGCCTGATCGACTGTATCATAAAAGTTCATCACGGCCGTGCGCAGGCCCACAATCCGCGAATTGGTAACTTCATTGTTTCCGTTGTTACCGCCGGGGCACGACCCGCCATTGTCTGGACAATTCATCGAACCGGTGACGTCGAGCACGAACATGATGTCGGTATTGGAAATGTTGATCTCAGCCGTGCAGCTAACCGACAAATCAAATTCTTCATATCCGAAAATGCCCATCAGGCTGGTCGGCAATTTCCCGGTTGCTGTGCCGGTGACTTCCCCGTCGCTATCAGCGGTGTAATTCCGGGCAAGGTTTTCAATACCAAACGTCCCGTCGGGATAGTTCTGGTCGAAGAAATTTTCACCAATCTCGCGATGCTCGGTCGCGAATGTATCATTTGGCATGGCGCGCCGTGCAGCAAGAGCACCTGCATCGCATGCCGCCTGAAGACGCGAGGAGGCCATGTAATATCGAGAAGAGTCAACCGCTCCACCAACCATGCCGATCAAGGGAATCAAGGATGCTGCCGAGATCACAATCGTGTTTGCTGATGTGTCATTCAGCAGTGAGCGCAAAAAAGTGCCGCGCGGTGTTGGTTGCGTGCCCATAGGGAACGATTCCTTCTGTGTTGGCCCATCCGGAGCCGGAACGGAAAAATATTTATACCTCGTTTGCATAACGATCCGGGGTAACCGCATTGCGAATGGCAATGGTTAAAGGGAGGTAAAAATCTGATAGTGCTCAAACATTCTTTGCGACGATCAGCTCTAGGGAAGAATGCTTGACAAACCGTTGCTTAGAGACGCACCGCTTTGCGCTTCGTGACCGACCTATCTTCAGAATCTTTGCCCGATGAAGTGATGCTTGCTCTAGCGCATACCGATACCGCCGATCGTGATGCGTTAAGGGTAGTCTTCGAACTCGACTCGCGGCTTGGGCGCATTGTTGCTGGAACGACCGAACCCATGCTTGGCCAAATGCGGCTAGCTTGGTGGCGCGATGTGTTGGCCAAACCACCCCAGGAATGGCCAGAAGGCGATCAGGTCCTTGATGGAATAAAGCTTCACTGGAAGGAGTGCCATACGCTCTTGCTACCCCTAATCGATGGGTGGGAGCATCTGCTTGCAGAGCCTCCCTTGGCGGCAAATGCTGCTGTGTCCTTTTGTGAAGGTAGGAGGGATACATTGCTGGCAGCTTTGCAGCTGGACCCGACACAATCTTTCCATGGTGCTGCTTGCAATGCGGGTTGGAATTGGGCGTTGGCTGATCTCGCTTCGAAGGTATCGGCTGTTGAGGAACGCGATCTGTTAATCGGTCTGGCAGCCAAAGCGACAAATGCTCGGGGCCGTTTGCCAAGCAAAGCGCGCGGCCTTGCTGTTCTTGGAGCTTTGGGGAGACGAGCGATTAAGCGGGGAGGGCGACCACTTATGGAAGGTCGCGGTGCCTCGCTTGTGGCGATGCGGGCGGCGATTACAGGAATGTAACGGGTGCAGCGTCTTTGCCGGCGCTACTCTGGTGAGGCAAATTCGCTGGGGAGTAGAGGCATGCGGCAGGCTGTATTGGGATTGTTTGCTGGGCTTGTCCTTGCAGGTGTTGGCACATTCTGGTGGCAAGGCCGCGCGCAAGTTGAACAGAATGCGCCACCGCCGCCTGAACCCGAAATTGAAGCACCTTTGCCCGAAGAGCTACCGCAAGCTGATCCCGGAGATATGGAGGGCCCCGCTCCACCTGAAGCAAGCGAATTGACGCGTGAAGAGCGCCGTTTTTTCCGCTATGATCGCAATCGTGACCGCGAGATCACGCGAAATGAAATGCTTTCCAGTCGCTCGGATGCATTTCGCAAACTGGACAAAGACGGCAATAACCTTCTGACTTTCGAGGAATGGGCCGTCAAAACGTCCGAGCGCTTTGCCAAGGCTGATGGCAACGGCAATGGCAAGCTTTCCCCAGCAGAATTCGCAACAACTGCGCCGAAACGAAAAGCCCAAAAGCCGCGCTGTAACTGCTAAGCGGGCACTGCTTCGCGAGAAGTGGCAATCCATTGGGCCAGATCGGCCTTTGCACGGTCAGTATAGGCCTGTTTGCGCTGTTTCTTTTTCACTTCATGTAGAGGTGGGAAAAGGCCGAAATTCACATTCATGGGTTGGAATGTTTCCGCTTCGGCATCGCCTGTGATGTGGCTGAGCAGTGCGCCCATCGCTGTGGTGGCGGGCAGTGGGCGCCATTCTCGGCCTATCAGCTCGTCAGCTGCCATCATCCCGGCAACCAAACCAATGGCTGCGCTTTCCACGTACCCTTCGCAGCCAGTTACTTGGCCTGCAAAACGGATATGGGGCGCTGCTTTTAGCCGCAATTGGCGATCGAGCACTTGAGGGCTGTTGAGGAAGGTGTTGCGGTGCAGTCCGCCAAGGCGAGCGAATTCGGCATTCTCCAAACCGGGAATTGTCCGGAATAGTTCAATCTGGGCAGCGTATTTCAGTTTTGTCTGAAAGCCTACCATGTTCCAAAGGGTTCCCAGCTTGTTGTCCTGCCTCAGTTGAACAACAGCGTATGGCCAGCGTCCTTGGGGATGTTCTTCTGTTGTGTCGTAAGGGTTATCGAGCCCGACCCCTTTCATCGGACCATAGCGCAGCGTTTCAACTCCGCGTTCCGCCATCACTTCAATTGGCATACAACCATCGAAATAGGGCGTGTCCTTCTCCCATTCTTTGAACTCGCCTTTCTCGCCTTCTATCAGACCCTTATGGAAAGCGAGATATTGCTCCTTCGTCATTGGGCAATTGATGTAATCGCCATCTTCATTGGAGGCTTCTGTGGTCTTGTTCCAGCGCGACTGAACCCAGCACTTCGACATATCAATACTGTCGCGGTGGATTATGGGGGCAATAGCATCGAAGAACGCCAGACGATCCTCTCCTGTTGTGCCCACAATGCTTTGCGCAAGCTTGGCTGCGGTAAGCGGACCTGTTGCAACAATGGAGAGGCCATTGTTTGGCAAGGCATCCACCCGTTCCCGGACGATTTCAATATTGGGATGGGTTTCCAGTGCTTTCGACACTTCAGTTGAGAAAACAAGGCGATCAACGGCCATTGCGCTGCCAGCGGGAACGCGCGCGACTTCGCCTGCACGCATTACGAGGCTGTCAAGCGCACGCATCTCATGGTGGAGAAGGCCTACGGCGTTGGATTCGTCGTTGTCTGAACGAAACGAATTGGAACAAACCAGCTCCGCCAAACCATCCGTTTGATGCGCGGCTGTCATCTCGCCCCCAAACTCCGAGGGAGCGCCGCGCATTTCTGACAGGCGAACTCTTACGCCGCGCTGTGCGAGTTGCCAGGCGGCCTCAGACCCGGCGAGGCCGCCGCCGATTATGTGAACATCATATGCCATAGGCGCAGTTACCTACGACCGCAGGCGTTGACCTGCAATCACTGGTTATTCAGAGGCGGGTTCACCCGGAGTTTCGCTGGAATTGCCGTCACCATCGCTGGTTTCGCTCGAGGCTTCTGGGCTGGCTTCAGCCGCGCCATCTGCATCGGTCTCTTCTTCCTCAGGTTCTTCAATCTTCACGGCGCTGACGATGTGTTCGTTCTTGCCCACTGTAAACAGGCGAACCCCGGCTGTGTTACGGCCCATGACGCGCAAGCTATCAAGCCCAATACGGATCAGCTTTGCTTGATCGGTGACCAACATCAACTGTTCGCCCGGTTCTACAGGGAAGCTGGCCACAACGGGGCCATTGCGCGCGATATTGTCAATATTGGTGATACCCATGCCGCCGCGCCCTGCGCGCCTGTATTCATAGGCGCTCGACACTTTGCCATATCCATTGGCGCACACGGTGAGGATGAATTGTTCTTCCTCAGCCATTTGTGCGTGGTCTTCGCCAAGGGCGGGGGCGTCATCGTCGGCTTTCCAAGGAGCGACCTTCAGATAAGCATCGCGCTCTTCCGGCGTTGCTGAACCGCCAGCCAGGATTGAAAGAGAGACCACTTCGTCACCAGATTCTTTGAATTTCATGCCTCTTACGCCGGTTGAAGTGCGTGATGTAAACTCCCGCACGTCTTCGCCGTTGAAACGGATGGCCTTGCCCATCTTGGTGGCGAGCAGCACATCATCACCTTCACCAAGCAAGGCAACCCCAATAAGCTTGTCTTCACTTTCATCGTCAAACTTCATTGCGAATTTTCCATTTGAAGGAATATTCGTGAAGGCATCCATGGAATTGCGGCGAGCATTGCCTTTTGCCGTGGCAAAAACGACCGAGAGCGCAGCCCATTCAGACTCGTCCTCGGGTAAAGGCAGCACGGTGCGAATGGTTTCACCCTCGCTTAAAGATGGCAACATATTCACAATGGGGCGGCCACGTGTTGTGGGACCGCCTTCGGGGAGTTTCCAGACTTTCAACCGATAGACCTTGCCCGCCGTGGAGAAGAACAGGACCGGAGTGTGCGTCGATGTGACGAACATTTCCGAAATCGCATCCTCATCTTTCGTAGACATACCAGCGCGCCCTTTACCGCCGCGGTTCTGCGCGCGGAAAGTGGAGAGCGGGGTGCGTTTGATATATCCATCATGAGTGACCGTGACGACCATCTCATCGCGTTCGATCAGGTCTTCATCATCAAGACCATCCCAGGCGGGCGCAATTTCAGAAACGCGCGGCGTCGCGTAAGTCGCACGAATTTCTTCCAGCTCCTCGCGCATCACGGCGTAAAGCTTTACGCGATCTGCAAGAATTGAGAGCAATTCTTCGATCTGCGCTGCAAGCTCTTTTAACTCATCGCCGATCTCATCCCGGCCAAGTGCTGTTAAACGGTGGAGACGCAGTTCCAGAATGGCTTTTACCTGGACGACCGACAGGCTGTATGTTCCACCCTCTTGATCCGCGCTTGGTTCAATCGCTTCGACCAATTTTATATATTGCGCGATATCGCCGATCGGCCATTCCTTCGCGAGGAGGCGTTCGCGCGCCGTGGCTGGGTTTGGTGCGCCGCGAATAATTGCAACGACTTCATCAAGGTTGGAAACAGCAACAACCAGACCGAGCAAAATGTGCGCGCGGTCACGGGCCTTGGCGAGCTCAAACTTGGTGCGCCGCGTGATAACCTCTTCGCGGAACTGAATGAACGCCTGAATGAAATCGCGCAGCATGAGCGTTTCGGGCCTGCCGCCGCGAATAGCGAGCATGTTGGCAGGGAAGCTCGATTGCGCCGGAGTATGACGCCAGATCTGGTTCAAAACCACTTCAGCAGTTGCATCGCGTTTAAGATCGACAACAACCCGTACACCCTCACGGGAACTTTCATCGCGGATGTCCGAAATGCCCTCAATCCGCTTTTCCTTGGCCGCATCCGCGATCTTTTCAACCAGGCCTGATTTACCAACCTGATAGGGTATCGAGGTGAACACGATGCTTTCACGGTCACCAGCGCGGGTTTCAATTTCATGCCGGCAGCGCATTAAGATTGAACCACGTCCGGTGGTGTAGGCAGATTTTGCTCCGCTGGTGCCAAGGATTAGAGGGGCGGTGGGGAAATCGGGTCCCGGGATGTATTCGATCAACTCTTCCGATGTGATCGCCGGATTTTCCATAAAGGCAAAGCAACCATCAATCACTTCACCCAGATTGTGCGGAGGCACATTGGTGGCCATACCAACCGCAATCCCGCCTGCACCATTAACCAGCAGATTGGGGAAACGGGCAGGTAAAACCGCAGGTTCCTGTTTACGACCATCATAGTTGTCGACGAAATCAACTGTATCTTTGTCGAGGTCATCAAGAAGCGTATCCGCCACGCGTGCCAGCCGTGCTTCGGTGTAACGCATCGAGGCCGGTGGATCGGGATCCATCGAGCCGAAATTTCCCTGGCCATCGATCAGTGGCACACGCATCGACCAATCTTGGGTCAGGCGCGCCAATGCATCGTAAATGGCGCTGTCACCGTGTGGGTGGAAATCACCCATCACATCGCCAACAATCTTGGCGCTTTTTACATAGGGGCGGCCAGCGACGAAATTGCCAAGCCTACTCGCGTAAAGAATGCGCCTATGCACAGGCTTCAAGCCATCACGCACATCTGGCAGAGCCCGGCTCACAATCACGCTCATCGCGTAATCGAGATAACTCGTTTTCATCTCATCGACGATATCAACGCGTTCAAAGTTACCCGGCACTGCAGGGGGGGTGGGTTCAAGAGTGTCGCTGTCGCTCAAAGGGAAGCCTTTGTCTGATCAATTTCAAGATTTCTGATGTAGGCTAGCAGCCTCAATTTGACCACATAGCCGCGCGAACAAGCTGAGTACAAAAAGGCGTTTTCCACATTTCGCCGAATGTTGGGATTTATCCATCCTCAAGGCTGCAGATTTTACGCGATTTATTATATCGACTGGCACCATTCAAAGGCCATTCAGCCCGTTTCAGCTAGGAATAATTGCAAATTTCGAAACGCGCGTCCAAATACGCGTCATCGACTTTTAGAAAGTCCCGGCATTGGATGATCGGGCTCGGATATGACTGTTACGGAGGACACCCTATATGACCACTTTGACCAATCGAAAGCCTTTCTCTGGCTTGGCTCTGGCGATTGCACTCGCTTCTGGTTCAGCCATCTTTGTGACTGCGATGATGCCGGCAGAAGCCCATGCGCAGCGGAAAAAGGACAAGAAGAAAAAAGCGGATAAGCCTGATTACACTCAAGAATTCGTCGCGGCTTACGGCCCTGTTGACGCAGCTCTCAAAGCTGAAGGAGCGCATGCCGCGGCGCTCAAACCTCAGATCATGGCGCTTGTTCCTCTTGCCCAGACCCCTGATGACAAGAATGCTCTGGGCGGAATGATGTTCAACGCTGCTGTTGGTTCGCAAGATCAGGCCCTGCAATTGCAGGGTATGGAATTGATGCTGGGAAGCGGCAAAGTCGAGCTTGACCGTCTGCCTCGTTTCAATTTTATCGCATATCAACTTGCCAATGCGCAGAATGATTTTTCCAAGGCTCGCAATTACCTGCAGCAGGCTATCAACCTTAACTACACTTCGGAAAATGTCTCATCAGCTGATCTCCAGATCCTGATGGCGGAAAATTTCTTTTCGGCTGAACAGAATCTCGAAGGGCTTGCGTTTCTTGATGACGCAGTCAAGGCGCGCAAAGCTTCTGGCGCAGAAGTGCCTGACCGCTGGTATCGGCGCGGTATCCAGATCGCCTACAACAATGAAATCACGCCGCAAGTCTATGATTTCGTTCTTGCCTGGATCGGCGATTATCCAAGCCCTGAAAACTGGAAAGACGCGGTCAACTTGACGCGTAATCTCAATGAGTTCGAGAACCAGCAATTGCTCGACCTTTTCCGGTTGAGCCGCAAAGTAAACGCTCTCAAGGATGCGGCCGACTACGATTACTATGTCGAGGCGGCGGACGCTCGCCGGTTGCCCAAGGAAGTGAAAGAGGTGATTGAAGCGGGGTATGCATCTGGCGATGTATCACGCGACAATTCGTTCCTCACAGAATCGCTTGAGACCGCGAACGGAAGGATCGCTAGCGACCGGGCCGAGCTACCGGCTTTGGAAGCAGATGCTCGCAAAGGCACTGCGGCTTTGCGGACAGTCACAGCCGCTGCCAGCGCGTTTTTGAGCTATGGTGAATACGGCAAAGCTATCGAATTCTACACCAAGGCTCTTTCGATGCCTGGTGTTGATGCAGGCGAAGCTATGACAAGGCTGGGCATTGCTCAGGCAGGACAAGGCGATTTCGCAGCTGCGCGTGAAACCTTCGCAAAAGTTGAGGGTGTTCGTGCTCCTATTGCGAAGCTTTGGACAGCCTACGCCGAATCGCAAAGCCCGGCCGCGTCAGCGCAAAGCTCAGATGCTGGCGAGCTTACAAGCGGCTAAAGGCAGATTTAATCCAAACTGAAAAAGAGGGTGTTGCGGATCATGTCGGAGCACCCCTTTTTCGTAACGGGCTTTTTCGTAGCGGGAATGTCTAGCGAAGTCGCTTTACGATAGGCTGATTGTCAGGCCCGCGCTCAACATCAAAATTATCGAGTGAACGGAACAGGTCGGACAGACTTTTGAAGCCGTAATTGCGCACGTCAAAACTTGAACGATTGCCTGCGATTTGACCGACTTGCTGGAGCTTTGCATAGCCTTTGTCATCGCGTTTGGCTTCAGAATAGGCGGCCGTGATCAATTCGATTAGATCGTCATCGACCGGTTCGCTTGTCTTTTGGGTATCGCTAACGCTTCCGTCCGATTTCTCATCAGCATAGGTAGCGATCAACTGTTTGATGTCGATAAACCGAGTGCAAACCGATTTGAAAGCTTGCGGTGTTTTTGCCTCTCCAAACCCATAAACAACAAGGCCATCTTGGCGTAAGCGCGTGACAAGCGGCGTGAAATCGCTGTCTGACGTCATAAGGCCAAATCCATCGACCTTACCCTGATAAAGCAGGTCCATCGCATCAATTGTCATGGCCATATCGGTGGCATTTTTGCCCTTGGTCACGTCAAATTGCTGCTGCGGGCGAATACCGTATTTGTTTGTGATCTTGTCCCAACGCGACAAATTGTTCTTTGCAAAATTCCCATACGCGCGGCGAATGTTCACTTGGCCAAGCTCTGCCATCACGGTCAGGACGGGGTCGATCCCATCGGGTGTCGTATTATCTGCATCAATCAGCAGCGCGATATTTTTTAGTTCCGTTTCAGACATGGTTCGTCACATGGGAGCAATCGCAGGGCAGGGCAAGCGTCGAGAATGAACCAGCTTAATCTTCAGGCAGAAACTCCCCGGTTTCTTCATCGAGCGAATAAAGCACGCCCTCATTGATAGAGAAATGCGCCCCACGCAGCTTTATCTTCCCAGCGTCTTCCTTGTCCTTGAGCCAAGGGAATGTGCGCAAATTGGCAAGGCTCTGCCGGATGGCGGCGAATTCCATCGCCAATTCGGCTTTGCGCCCCTCAGTGCCGTGTTTGCGCGCAACCGGTTCTCGCGCGTCATCGAGCAGCTTAATCCATCCAGCAACAAAACCGCCATCGCCTGGGCCATGGCCAGCCAGACTCTGATCAAGCGCCGCTTTGCATCCGCCGCAGCGCCCATGGCCCATGACTAAGATTTGCGCGACTTCAAGCACTTGTACCGCATATTCAACAGCTGCGGATACGCCATGCTTACCAGGGGTTGTCTCATAAGGTGGGACCAATGCTGCGACATTGCGCACCACAAATATTTCGCCAGGATCAACATCGAATATTTGCGCAGGATCTACCCGGCTGTCTGAACAACCGATCACCAATAATTTAGGGTGCTGTCCTTCGGTGATGGATTCGTCAAACCGCTCTTTTTGGCGCGGATATGTATCTTGGCGAAAACGACGATAGCCTTTCAGCAATTCGGCAAATTCTGGCATGTAAATGATCCCTTCCCTGCACGGTGCTAAGCATAGGCAGGGGCAGGGGGGCAAGACTACAGATGCTTATCGCGCACAGCGGCTTGTCGATTTTGCGATAATTGCCGCGCTTGCGGCGCGCGCGCACCCTGCCTAAATGGGCCTTATGAACGATCTTGCGAATACGCCTCAACCCGCCGACGAGCGCCCAAAACGTCAACGTAAGCCGGATTGGATCCGTGTCCGTGCTCCTGTGAGCGAGGGATATCACGAGACGCGCCGTTTAATGCGCGACCTAAATTTGAACACTGTGTGCGAAGAAGCTGCGTGTCCGAATATCGGGGAATGCTGGACGCAAAAACATGCGACCGTGATGATCTTGGGCGATGTGTGCACGCGGGCATGTGCGTTCTGCAATGTGAAAACAGGCATGCCGCGCGCGGTTGATCCTTTGGAGCCTGAGAATACAGCGATCGCAGCGGCCAAGATGGGCCTTAAGCATATCGTCATCACCAGCGTTGACCGCGATGACCTTCCTGATGGCGGAGCATCGCAATTTGTCAAAGTTATCGAAGCGCTGCGCCGCAACACGCCCGATACCACGATTGAAATCCTCACTCCCGATTTCCGCGGCAAAATGCGCGCCGCTGTGGAGGCGATCTGCGAAGCTGGGCCTGACGTCTACAATCATAACCTTGAAACGGTGCCCCGGCTTTACCCCACTATCCGCCCGGGTGCGCGGTATTACGCGTCTTTGCGCCTGCTTGAGGAAGTAAAATCGCACAACCCGTTGATTTTCACCAAATCAGGGATAATGCTTGGTCTTGGAGAACAGCGTTTGGAAGTCCATCAGGTAATGGACGATATGCGCAGCGCCGAAGTCGATTTCATAACCATGGGTCAATATCTGCAACCAACGCCAAAACATGCGGTGGTGGAAGAATTCGTGACGCCTAAAGCGTTCAACGCCTTTGGTTCGATCGCGCGTGCAAAAGGTTTCTTGCAAGTTGCCTCAAGTCCGCTCACCCGTTCCAGCTATCACGCAGGCGATGATTTTGCTGTTATGAAGGCGGCCCGTGAGGAGAAGCTCCGCAAGAAAGACCGACTGAGCCTCTGATGCCATCCATCCACGAAACCCGGGCTCTGCCGTATAGTGCAGCACAAATGTTCGACTTGGTCGCCGATGTGAAGAGATATGGCGAATTTTTGCCATGGGTCGTGGCAACGCGCGTTCGCTCCGATTCCGAAACTGAGATGGTTGCCGACATGGTGGTCGGCTTTAAGGGCATTCGCGAAAGTTTTTCATCTCGCGTCGCCAAAATCCGGCCTGAGCAAATCGCGGTGCATTATGTCGATGGCCCCTTAAGCGATCTCGACAATGTCTGGACATTCCGTGAGTTGGGTCCAAACGATTGCGAGATCGATTTCAAAGTCGACTTTACGTTCAAGAGCCGCATTTTTGAACGACTTGCAGGTCAATATATCGACCGTGCTTTTCGTAAAATGGTCGCTGCGTTCGAACAGCGCGCCTTTGAGCTTTACGGCAACAACAATTCGAGCGCGCAAAGCGTTGCTTGATGCCTGATCAGAGCCCGGCCATCGGGGCCATCTCCGCCTTCGAAGTGCTTTAACTCACCTTCAGGTTCGCCAACCTGATTGCGGTAAGCGCGCGCGAACACCACTGTCCCAACGGGCTTGAGCTGAGTGCCGCCACCAGGTCCCGCGACCCCGCTGATAGCCACGGCAACATCCGCGCCCGAACGCTGCAATGCCCCAGTCGCCATAGCCCAGACGCATGCAATCGACACAGCCCCGAACGTTTCGATAATGTCTTGGCTGACACCAAGCGATTCCATCTTGGCTTCGTTTGAATACGTTACAAACCCGCGATCGAGCACCGCCGATGAACCCGCTATTTCGGTAATGGCGCCTGCGACAAGGCCGCCAGTGCAGCTTTCAGCAGTTACAATCATACGTCCAGCTTCGCGATTTTCAGCAACGACGCGCGCGGCAAGTTCGGCGATATCTTCGGGGAGGAGAGAGTTTGCCATGATAGGCCTCAGCCGCCACAAATCTGAGGGTCTTTGACCCCCGACATTTCCAGAACGAATGTGACGAGCATGGACGTGTTCTCTACCGGCAATGGCGCGAGCAATCCCAATCCGCGTTCAATATCGCTGCATGTGTCCGTCTTGATTTCCGACGCAATCATTTGCTGGACGATTCCATCGAAGAATGGGCGCACTTGCTCTTCAGGCATTTGCTCAATCAGGTTGATGATCCCAGCGCCAGCTCCGGCACCAGCTGCACCCTCTTTCGCGGCTTTCTTAGCCATGAATTGTTTGCCGAGCTTATACGCTCCGGGCCAGGCTTTATCCTGTTTCGCACGAAAGCGATCAGCAAACTTGCCGCCGTCTGACTTCATGAAGCCATCGGGTTGGTACTGCGCGTTGCAAGTCTGCATTGCTGCATCGAATGCAAGCGGCACCATATAGGTCACCATATCGGTCACATCAGCCGGCGCGACGCAGCTTTGTTGTGCTTGGGCTGTTTGAGCGGTTCCCAGTGCCGCGATCGCGAGCGCTGGAGCGATAAGGGTACGTTTCATAACAATGTCTCCTAAAGGCTCAGCCACGTTGAAGCGATACAATCGCTTGCGCTGCAATACCTTCACCGCGGCCAGTAAATCCGAGCCTTTCAGTGGTGGTTGCTTTTATACTTATGACGTTTTCTTGCAGCCCCGTGATGCGCGCCACTTCGCTGCGCATGGCGGGTCGGTGTGGGCCGATCTTGGGGGCTTCGCAAATGATGGTAAGATCGATATTTCCGATTGCGTACCCAGCTTCGCATGCGAGTTTCGCTGCATGTTCAAGGAATTGGGCAGAGCGTGCCCCACTCCACTGAGGATCGCTCGGCGGGAAGTGTGTGCCGATGTCCCCATCGCCAATGCCGCCTAATACCGCATCGGTAATTGCATGAAGAGCAACATCAGCATCTGAATGGCCGGCAAGCCCGTGAGTGTGTTCCAGTTTTACCCCACACAGCCATAGCTCTTCGCCCTCTTCAAGGCGGTGCACGTCATAGCCTTGGCCAATACGAAAAGGGGGAAGGGTGGTCTGGTCCATCAGGTCTTCTGCGAATGTGATTTTCTTCAAGCGTTCATCACCCTGAACGAGCGCAACTGAACCTTGCATGGCTTGGAGGACTTGCGCGTCATCTCCCGCATCTGGTTCGCCTTTCCATGCGCGGTGAGCGGCAAGAATATCTGCAAACCGAAAAGCTTGCGGCGTTTGGACCCGGCGCAAGGTTTCTCTCTCGGCTTTGCCCGACATAGTGTCATTGTCACCGGCGATCGCGAGGCTATCGACCACGGGTAATGCCGGAATAGCTCCGGGATGCAATTCGAGCGCGAGGATCAAACGCTCGATCACTTGATAGGGCAAATCGGGGCGCGCCGCATCATGAATAAGCACCCGCTTTATGGGCTGATCCGCAAGAGCCTCCAACCCATTGCTAACCGAACCCTGCCGTGTAGCATCGCCAATTGTGTAAGATACACCTTTAAGACCTTTGAGAGCCTCTTTGGCAAACGGCTCTGCGTCTTTGGCAATGACAACAATAAGGGGCGCTGCTCCGGCCTTCAATAGAGCTTCAACCGAGTGTCTGATGAGGGGCTTTGCGCGGAAGCTGCGAAACTGCTTGGCCGTGTCTCCGCCAACGCGCAGTCCTTTACCAGCTGCAACCACGATTGCGGCAAAAGAGGGAAGGGGGTGACTAGCAAGCATTGCGCCCGCGCTTACGGTCTGGACGGGACTTGCGCAATCCACTATCGGGGTGCTCAATATTTAGGCAACCTCTCCATGACCACTCTACCAGCTCCTCCGGCGCTCAAGCCGATCCAGATCGGCCCGGTATCGATCGATTGTCCGGTGATCCTCGCTCCTATGACAGGCGTGACCGATATGCCGTTTCGCACTCTCGTGCGTCGTTTTGGCTCCGGTCTGAACGTGACGGAGATGATCGCTAGTGAAGCGGCCATTCGCGAAACGCGCCAATCGGTGCAAAAGGCAGAATGGGACAAGACCGAAGAACCTGTGTCCATGCAGCTTGTTGGCTGCGATCCCGAAAGCATGGGCGAAGCTGCCAAATTGCAGGAAGGCAATGGCGCAGCGATCATAGATATCAATTTCGGCTGTCCAGTACGCAAGGTCGTGGGCCAGTTGGCAGGTTCTGCTCTGATGCGCGAAGTCCCGCTTGCGACAAAGCTGATGGAGGCGACCGTTAAGGCGGTGAACGTTCCGGTTACGGTCAAGATGCGGATGGGTTGGGATCACCAGAGCCTCAACGCACCCGAAATGTCCCGGATTGCTGAGGATCTGGGCGTGAAGATGATCACCATTCACGGTCGCACGCGCAATCAGATGTATAAAGGCAGTGCAGACTGGAGCTTCATCCGTAAGGTTAAGGATGCTGTTTCCATTCCTGTCATTGTTAACGGCGATATCTGCACGATTGATGATGCGGCGAAGGCCCTTGAGCAATCAGGAGCAGATGGCCTCATGATCGGACGCGGGGCCTATGGCAAACCTTGGTTGCTTGGCCAGGTCATGCACTGGTGGCGCACAGGTGAAAGCATCCAGACCCCAAGTTTTGATCAGCAATATGCGACACTGATTGAGCATTACGAGCGGATGCTCGACCATTACGGTAGCGATGTCGGCACCAAAATCGCGCGCAAGCATCTGGGCTGGTATACCAAGGGTATGCACGGCTCGGCTGAATTTCGAAACAAAGCCAACTTCATCGACGATCCCAATGAAGTGTTGGGGGAAATTGCGCGATTTTATGAGCCCTTCCTTAAACGCCGAGCTGCGTGATGGGTGAAGTCACGCCTGGAAAAGCGAAGGGCGTTTTCGCACCGGATCGAGAAACGGCAAATGAAATTCTCGGTGCAAGTTCTGAATGCCCTGATCCAAGAGACCAGATATCAGGGCTGATTTTTGCTGTTCTTCTAGTGGATGACAAAGGCCGCATCGCGCAGGCCAATCAATCCGCCGAAAATATGCTTGGCCAAAGCGAACGCCGTCTTATCGGACAATCAATCGCCAAGACGCTTGGAATAGCGGATGCGCGCGTCATCAGTCGGCTAGATCAAGTGGATGCTGCTTTAGTCGCACGTGACCTGCGAATTTTGGTCAACAACGCTGAAGTGAAAGTCAATCTCACCGTCTCTCCGCTGCCTACCCATAACGGGTGGAGAGTTGTGGCTATGTCGGAACTGGGGAGAGAAGATAGAGCGTATGATAACGGAGCGGCCACTACTATTGGAGCGCCTTCTATCCTTGCTCATGAGATAAAAAACCCTTTGGCGGCGATCAAAGGCGCAGCGCAATTGGTGGCGCGAAAGCTGCCTCACAAGGACAAATCGCTTGCGCGGATGATAACCGATGAAGTCGACCGCATCGCGCGTTTGATTGATCGAATGCAACAATTGGGCAGTTCGCAAAGCGATCCAGCAGCCCCGTGCAACCTTCATGAAGCTGTGCGCTCGGCACTCGCGACAGCTAAGGCATCTGGGTCTGTTGCTGTTGGATCTGTTGATGTTGAAACCACTGAGGAATTCGATCCATCCTTGCCTCCCGTTTATGTGAACCGCGATGCTCTGGAGCAAGTTTTGATTAACCTGATTTCCAACGCCCGCGATGCAGCTATTGCCAATCATCATGAGGGCGATCCGGCGCGGGTGATTGTGCAAACGCGCTTTGTCAGCGGAATGGCATTTAGCGCCATGCGACTGGGTCGTACGGTGCGATTGCCAATTGAAGTTACCGTAAGCGACAATGGTGCTGGAATTGACCCTGCCATTCGCGACCATGTGTTTGATCCATTCGTCTCGTCCAAACAATCAGGTCAAGGGCTTGGCCTTGCGCTCGTACGAAAGTTGGTTCGGGATATGAATGGCAATATCAATCATGAGCGCGATGCGCGCACTGGACTCACGCATTTCCGACTTCACCTGCCTCAGGCACCGGGCAAAGGATGACCCGCAATGAGTGATGCAACGAACCAAGCCGCCAGTGTGCTGCTCGTTGAAGATGACAAAGCGATTGCGACCGTGATTATCGCCGCCTTGGAAGATGAAGGGTTTGGCATACATCATTGCACCCAGATCGCGCAGCGGGATGAATTGCTTGCGTCAAACCGTTTTGAGGTAATGCTCACGGATGTGATGCTCGAGGATGGGGATGGGCTTGCGAGCCTCGATGCTGTGAAGCGTGCAGCACCCCACATGCCCGTCATTGTGCTATCGGCGCAAAACACACTCGATACCGCTGTTCGTGCAAGCGAACGCGAGGCTTTCGAGTATTTCCCAAAGCCGTTCGATCTGGATGAATTGGTGCAGACTGTTTGTCAGGCTGTGGGCAAGCGCAATTCTACCTCCAAAGTTATTGAAGATTTTGGGTCTGAAGGTGATGGATTGCCTCTCGTTGGCCGCAGCCAGGCAATGCAGGGCGTATATCGGATGATTACTCGCGTTTTGCGCAATGATCTTACAGTCTTGATCACAGGTGAAAGTGGAACGGGTAAAGAACTGGTCGCTGAGGCCATCCATCAATTGGGTGATCGGCGCACGGGGCCGTTTGTTGCGGTGAACACTGCGGCGATCCCTGGAGATCTTATTGAAAGCGAACTATTCGGTCATGAAAAGGGCGCTTTCACAGGCGCGATTGCTCAAGCGATTGGTAAGTTTGAGCAAGCAAATGGCGGAACGCTGTTTCTTGATGAGATCGGCGACATGCCAGCAGATGCGCAAACGCGGCTGCTTCGGGCATTGCAATCAGGGCGCATTCGGCGCGTTGGCGGGCGGCAGGAAATAGCGGTCGATGTCCGTATCGTCGCTGCGACAAATCGCGATTTGGCGCCCATGATCGCATCGGGTGATTTTCGCGAGGATCTGTTTTACCGACTGAATGTAGTTCCGATTGAATTGCCGCCGCTACGTGAACGCCGTGAAGATATTCGTGAATTGGTGCAGCACTTCCTCTTAAAAGCTGCTGAAGAGGGCTTGCCTCGCCGCAATATATCACCCGAAGCGATGGCCTTGCTGGAACAACGCAATTGGCGCGGAAATGTGCGCGAGTTGCGCAATGTTGTTTTCAGACTTGCACTGATGGCGCGCGAAGAGACGATTGATACAGCCAGCGTTGCGGACATTATTGGCGATGAAACATCGATAGGTGCGGGGCTGGCATTTGACGCCGAAGATGGATTTGCAGGGGTGTTGGCGCATTGGCTTGAAAGCGAAACTCCCCCTCATGGGACAGTCTATCACAGCGCGCTGGCAGCGTTTGAAAAGCCTTTGATTGAACATGCTTTGAGGCAGACAAGCGGTAATCAATTGCGAGCAGCGCATTTGCTTGGGATCAACCGCAATACGTTGCGCAAACGCATCGTTGAGCTGAATATTGTTCCTGATCGCTTCGCTAGACCGCTTTAACGTGGTTTTTTCGCAGGGCTTGCGTTTTCCACTTGCATGAATGCCACAGTGGCGTTGTAAGTAAGACACGATGGATGCCGCGCCTGTGAATGCTGAAAACTTGGCTGTACGCCAGTCTCCGCGTTGGTGGAGGCGTTTTCTAATTGCATCACGCAAGGCAAACCTGTTCGTCTGGCTTGAGATCGCGTCTGTGATAGCGCTGATTGCTGCAATGACCGCAACTTATCTGACATATTCAGGGGAGCCTGAGGCAGGAGAGCTTCTGCCCACTTTGCAAGCCTCTCTTCTGCTTATAGCGACACTGGTTCCGGCAATGGCTTTGCTGGTTCTTGTTGGCAGACGGCTTGCCATGCGGCGGGCTGCTGGTAGCACCGCGCGCCTTCATGTGCGGCTTGTGTTTTTCTTCTCGATTGTCGCCGCCCTTCCGACATTACTTGTCGCAGGCTTTGCGGCATTTTTGTTCCAGTCCGGTGTGGATTTCTGGTTTTCTGACGATTCCAGAGGTTTGATGGAGAATGCCAACGAATTGGCGCAGAGCTATTACGATGCCAACCAGGCCGATGTGCAAGATGAAACCATCGCGATGGCAAGCGATTTGCGTTTCTTCTTTTTTGAGCGCGGCGGCCAATTGTCAGACGATAACTTTCCCGATTTCTACGCATTTCAGGCCCAACCTCGCGAGATAACAGAAAGTGCAATTCTGCAGCGTCTGCCCGATGGTTCGCTGCGGACTGCTGCCATCATGAACTTGATGGATGACAATCGCTGGCTTGAATTTAGTGAAACCGCATTGCCCAAGCTTGACGAAGGAAAATTCGTTGCGGTCGAGGGCAGCCCTGAGAGGATATCTGCGCTTGCTCCGATTGATGCCGAGAGCGGTATTTATCTTTACAATGCGCGCACAACCGAAGCGAGCCTGTTTAATTCGTGGGAGCGGGCACAGGCTATTTCGTCATCGTATGATTCGCTGACAGCAGATGCGCGCACCTTGCAGTTGCGCTTCAACATAGCGCTGTTCGCAGTGAGCCTTCTGCTGGTTGGGCTTGCCGTTTGGTTCGCGCTGCGCTTTGCAGATCGCCAAGTACAGCCCCTCACAGATCTCGTCGGCGCAGCCCGAAAAGTGGGGCAGGGTAACTTTTCACTTAGGGTTGAAGGGCGGACAGGCGCCGATGAAATAGGGCTGCTTAACCGCGCGTTCAATCGTATGACTGCACAGCTTGAAAAGCAGACCGATGCTTTGGTCAGTGCCAACCGCCAAATCGATGATCGCCGCGCTTTTATGGAAGCAGTGCTCGAGTCCGTTTCAGCCGGCGTGATTTCGGTTGATGAGGAAAGCCGAGTAATGCTGGTGAATTCATCAGCGCAGTCGTTATTGGAAGACGAAAGCCTTTGTGAGGCGAGTGTGGATGACTTGGTCGGGCGTTCTTTGAGCGAGCTTTCTCCGGAAATCTGCCAAATGCTTAATGAGGGCAAGGAACGTCAGATTGTTAGCCATGCAAGAGGCAATGAACTGCTCACATTAGCGGTGAAGGCTGCTCCGAGCTCGAGCGGTTATGTGATTACTTTTGAGGACATAACCCGCCAATTGCTCGATCAAAGACAAGCGGCGTGGTCTGATGTTGCGCGCCGGATCGCGCATGAGATCAAGAACCCTCTTACGCCAATTCAGCTTGCAACCGAACGATTGAAGCGCCGCTATCGCAAGCAGATTGAAAAAGACGAGGAATTGTTCGACGAACTAACCAACACCATCGTTCGCCAAGTGGGTGATTTGCGCAAGATGGTCGATGAGTTTTCATCCTTTGCGCGCCTTCCCAAGCCGGTATTCCGCCCAGAAGATCCCGTCGACCTCGTTCGGCAGGCCGTGTTCCTTCAGGAAGTGGCCCATTCAGATGTCACTTTTACCGTTTCGGTGGATTTGGCCGAGAGATCGACCATCCGCTGTGACCGCCATCAATTGGGCCAGGCGATGACGAATGTGCTCAAGAATGCAGTTGAAGCTGTCGAGGCGAAACGGGTTGATGCTGAAATTGATTATGCTGCCAAAGTCGCCGTCACTATCAGTGATATCGGCACAAAGGATACCGACCTCTTGTCTGTCACAGTCGCCGACAATGGCATCGGACTACCAGCTGACCGAGACCGGATCACAGAACCTTATGTCACAACTCGCGAAAGGGGCACGGGGCTCGGTCTTGCGATTGTAAACAAGATTGTCGACGAGCATGGCGGGGACATGAGCTTTGCGACCGGAGAAGGGGGCGGAACGAAAGTTACCCTGCGCTTTGCACGTGATCCTGAAATTGCGCGAGTAGAACCAGCCTTATGAATCCTAATGACCCACGGAGCCTTTGATGGCGCTTGATATTTTGATTGTAGACGATGAACGCGACATTCGCGATCTGGTTGCCGGCGTGCTCGGTGATGAGGGATATGAGTGTCGGACAGCTGCCGAAAGCAGTGGCGCGCTTGCTGCGATTGATGAACGCCGACCCAGCCTGGTTCTACTCGACGTTTGGCTTCATGGCAGCAAGATGGACGGGCTTGAATTGCTTGACGCAATCAAAGTGCGTGAGCCTGATTTGCCGGTAATAATCTTCTCCGGCCATGGGAATATCGACACCGCCGTATCAGCGATTGGGCGCGGCGCTATGGATTTTATTGAAAAGCCGTTTGAAGCCGAGCACCTTTTGTTGCTGGTTGAAAGAGCAACCGAAACAGAACGCCTGCGGCGCGAGAATACGCGTCTTCGCGAGGGCGTGATTGATGGTGCAGAATTCACAGGAAATTCTTCTGCGATCAACACGGTTCGTGCCACATTGAAGCGTGTTGCCAATACGGGCAGCCGAGTGATGATTTCAGGTCCCGCTGGAGCTGGCAAAGAAGTCGCTGCGCGCCTTCTTCATGCGTGGAGTGCGCGTGGGGATAAGGCATTCGTGACGGTCAATTCAGCGCGCATTACGCCAGAACGATTTGAACATGAGTTGTTTGGCGAGGAATCTGATGGAAAGCAGGTGCGTCCAGGCCTTTTAGAGATGGCTGATGGCGGAACACTTTACCTCGATGAAGTCGCCGATATGCCGCTTTCCACGCAAGCTCGCATCTTGCGTGTGCTCACAGAGCAAAGCTTCGTCAGGGTAGGGGGGACACGCCAGATCGGTGTTGATGTGCGTGTAGTTTCGTCGACATCACGTGATCTCGCGCTCGAAATGGAGGAAAAACGTTTCCGCGAAGACCTGTTTTATCGTTTGAATGTGGTCCCCGTTGCCATCCCAAGTTTGAGCGAGCGACGTGATGATATTCCTCCCCTCGCAGAGCATTTCTTCACTCGCTATTCCACCAATCAAGGCATTGCACCGCCCGAAATCTCGGAAGAAGCAATGGCCGCTCTTCAGGCTTATGATTGGCCGGGCAATGTCCGACAACTGCGCAATGTCGTGGAACGCACCATCATCATGACACCAAGAGAGCGCTTAACCGTGGTGGAAACTGATATGCTGCCCGCTGAAATCACAGGAGGTAAGCTCGCTGCATCAGGGCAGGGGCTTTCTGCCATGATGGGTGCGCCGCTGCGCGAAGCCCGTGAGACATTCGAGCGAGAATACCTCACCATCCAGATTCGTCGCTTCTCCGGCAATATTTCAAAGACTGCGACATTCATCGGGATGGAACGATCTGCTCTGCACCGCAAATTGAAGCTTTTGGGTATGGCAGATCGGCGGGAAACTGGCCGTAAGGAGTAATCAGGGTCTAAACTCTGGTAAAAACACGCCAATTTGTCTCGAAATCAATTCAATGATTGCTCCTTTCAATTGTTAACGGCATTATAGTGCAGGACGGTTGAGGTGCTTGGACGCTTCGTTCGTCTTGTCTGCGGACCGCAATGGCGGCCGCCAAAAACAAAAAGGAGCAATAATCATGTCTAGTGGGCGAACACTCTCTCCACGCCCTAGGCCAGCTGGCGAACCAAGGGTAGAGTCCCGGAGCGCAAATGGTGGTCGAGGCAAAGCAACTGGAAATCTGCAGGACGCTTTTTTGAACCTGCTGCGCAAGAACAAAACCCCCGTGACCATGTTTCTTGTGAAAGGCGTAAAACTTCAAGGGATTGTCACATGGTTTGACAATTTTTCGATCTTGCTGCGTCGCGATGGGCAATCGCAACTGGTCTATAAGCATGCCATTTCGACTATTATGCCTGGCAGTGCCGTTGATGCAGAGCAGTTTGAAAACCGGATAGGCAATTCAAAACAGCGTTTGCTGCAGGACATTTTCCTTAGCCGCGTAAGCGAATCCGATGTTGAGGTCACAATGTTCCTTGTGAACGGGGTGATGTTGCAAGGGCGGATCGCGGCCTATGATCTTTTCTGCATGTTGCTCGAGCGTGATGGCGCGGTGCAATTGGCGTATAAGCATGCTGTCTCCACGATTCAGCCTGCCAGCCCCGTTGACCTTACCGATGACGAGAATCTCGAAATCGGTGAGTTGGACGAAGGCTAAAACCGCTTTTGAGTTTTGATGACGATCTAATGGATGAGGTAACCCGCGGTGCGCGGGCCCTTGTCCTGTGCCCGGATATACGCGGTGTATCCTACGACCTTACGGCCAATGAACGGCTTGAAGAGGCAAAGGGTCTGGCGCTCGCAATTGGGGTGGTGATTGCTCATTCGGAGAATTTCACAATTCGCCAGATGCAGCCCAATACGCTGTTTGGTTCTGGTCAGGTTGAACGGATCAAATCTGATTGCGAATTGTATGAGGCTGAGCTGGTCATTGTTGATGGTGCCTTGACACCAATTCAGCAGCGCAATCTTGAAGACAAGTTCAAGCGTAAAGTCATTGATCGCACCGGATTAATTCTTGAAATCTTTGGCGAACGCGCGGCTACGGCTGAGGGGCGTTTGCAAGTCGAACTGGCGCATCTTGACTATCAGCAAAGCCGGCTTGTGCGCAGTTGGACTCACTTGGAACGTCAACGCGGTGGCTTTGGTTTCCTGGGCGGTCCGGGTGAGACACAAATTGAGGCTGACAGGCGGATGATCCGTCAACGCATGAGCCGTTTGCGCCGTGAGCTGGAACAGGTGCGAAAAACGCGCGCTTTGCATCGAGAGCGGCGGGGAAGGGCGCCTTGGCCGGTTATCGCTCTGGTTGGATACACCAATGCGGGAAAGTCGACACTGTTCAACCGGCTGACCGGGTCTGACGTAATGGCACAAGATATGCTGTTCGCAACCTTGGACCCGACCATGCGCGCAATCAGTCTGCCAGGCGTGGAAAAAGCGATCCTTTCAGATACAGTTGGCTTTATTTCTGATCTGCCCACGCAGTTAGTCGCTGCTTTTCGCGCCACACTTGAAGAGGTTACCGGCGCTGACATCATTTGCCATGTTCGCGATATTGCTGGGGAAGCTCATGCGGCGCAAAAAAGCCAGGTTCTTGAAGTGTTGAGCGATCTTGGCGTAGTCGATGCTACGACCGGTGAGAGCGACATTCCCATTTTCGAGGTCTGGAACAAGGCAGATCTGCTTGATCCAGATCGTAAGGCTGATCTCGAAGATGCCGCCAAAAACACCGGTGCGGTCCTTATTTCGGCAGTAGATGGGACCGGGCTTGATGATTTCGCAAACCGCATTGCGACTATGTTAACAGCGTCTGCCGAAGAAATTACAGTTACTTTGCCTGTGAGCGATGGCCGCCGGATTGCCTGGCTTCATGCACATGGTGACGTGCGAAGCGACCGGGATGTCGGGGAAGGGGAGCAGGGGCCCGTTCGTGAACTGGTGGTGCGGCTCAATCCTAAAGAATTGGGGCAATATCACGCGCTCTAGAGGTGGATTTACGGCGGATTTGAGGGTTTTTCCGCCAGTTTGACGGCCTGCCAAAGCTTTTCTTGCTGTTCTAAATTGAGCTGCGAAAAACGCCCATCGGCCAAGTCTTCCATACCGCGAAACCGCCTTTCAAATTTTGAATTGGCTGCGCGCAGAGCTTCTTCGGCATCGATTTTGTGCGCACGGATGAAATTGACAACCGCAAACAGCAGGTCTCCAGCTTCTTCTGTTTTATGGCTTGATGAGGTTGCGGCTTTAAGCTCTTCGATTTCTTCGGCAATTTTCGCTTCGGAACCAGTATCATCAGGCCAATCAAAGCCAGTTCTCGCAGCTCTTTTTTGCAGCTTTTGCGCTCGCATAAGCGCTGGTAATGCCGATGCAACTCCGTCCATCGCGCTTTGCATTCCTTTTTCGTCGCGCTCCGCTGCTTTCAATGCCTCCCAGCGCGTTTCTTCCATGGTTCCTTTGCCAGAGCCAAAGATATGCGGATGGCGTGCTTCCATCTTGTTTGAAATGCTGGTCGCAACATCATCAAAGGCAAAGGCAGATTGTTCTTCAGCCATGCGCGCATGGAACACCACCTGAAGTAGCAAATCACCAAGTTCATCTTTGAGGTCTGATAAGTCGCCGCGTTCAATTGCATCGGCGACTTCATAGGCTTCTTCAATTGTATATGGCGCGATGGTTGCAAAGTTTTGCGCTGTATCCCAGTCGCATCCTGTTTCCGGATCGCGAAGCCGCTCCATGATATCGAGCAGGCGATTGATGGGGGGTGTGCTGTCGGCTGTGTTCACGGAGCTTCACCTACGCTATGCAAGATTGATAATATATATTATGTTAAATTATGGCATGTGCGCTTTGGAGGAGCGTGTCAAAGGCCCAACCCCAACAAGCTGACCAAAAGAAAGCCACCGGTAAAGATGCACGCCCAGATGAGTATCATTTGAACGGTCTTGCCCCAACTCAACTGAAATGACGCAAATGCACCGCCGGCCAGAACGAGCCAGCCGAGCATTGCAATGATTGAAACGATTGCGACATCATTCATGCGGTCATCTCCAACCCATCAAATCCCACAGTAACAAAATCCGGCGTTTCAGCTTCCAATGTCGCGTAATCCATACTCTTGTCGAGGTGGCTCAGTGCAAGCCTGTTTGCGCCGCAGCGCTGGGCAAGTTCCATAGCCAGGGCCAAATTTGCATGTGTTGGATGAGGTTCGCGCCTTAAACAATCGCTAACCAAGATATCGACGCCTTCAAAACAATCGATCATATCATCGGTTATCGCACTGTAATCCGTTGCATAAGCGATACTTTTGCCATCAGCTTCAAATCGATAGCCGGTCGTCTCGCCAGGTCCATGCGGCATTTGACAGTGGTCAATGCCGAACCCAGCGACAATCCTGAGCCTTTCAAGCGTATCGAGGCTCGCGATTGTTGGATAGCCTTCTTGACCTGCAAAGACATATCCGAACCGTTGTCGCAAACGTCGGGCCGTTTCGGTTGCTGCATATCCCGGAATAGGACCACCTCGGCCATATCTCAGGACCCGCAGGTCATCGATGCCGTGGCAGTGATCTGCATGATCGTGCGTCCAAAATACGCAATCCAGGCGATTGATTTTGTTTGCTAAAAGCTGTGCCCGGCAATCCGATGATGTATCGACCAGGACACGTCGTCCTTCGTCATTTTCGATCAGGACAGAAACCCTTGTTCGCCGATTGCGCGGTTCCTCCGGATCGCATGCGCCCCAGTCACCTGTTCCATCCTCACCCCCGACACGCGGGACACCGGTGGAGGTGCCGGAACCTAGCATGATGACTTTCACAGCTTTGCCTTGCTGAACAATTTTTTGAAATTGCGGGTTGTGGCACTGGCCAGATCTTCGGGAGTTTGTCCGCGTAATTCGGCTACAAATTGGGCCGTGTTGGAGACGAAGGCTGGCTCGCAAGGACGCCCACGATGCGGCACTGGGGCAAGAAACGGGCTGTCCGTTTCGACCAGCAGTCGATCTTCAGGAATGGTCTTTGCAACGTCTTGCAATTCCTTGGCGTTCTTGAAGGTAACTATGCCTGAAAGTGAGATGGTGAGGCCGAGATCAAGCACTTTGCGACCAAAATCTGCAGAGGCCGTGAAGCAATGGATAAGGGCAGGAAACGCGCCCTTCCCCGTCTCTTCTTCGAGGATCTGAAAGGTGTCATCTTCCGCATCACGGGTGTGGATAATCACTGGCAAGCCCGTCTCCCGCGCGACGTCAATATGCATGCGAAAAAGCCTGGCTTGAACCGCGCGGTCGGAATGGTCGTAATAATAATCAAGGCCAGTTTCGCCGATTGCGATAACGCGTTCATTCTGGGTGGCCTCAAGCAGAGCGTTGTATCCCAGATCGGCATGATGATCAGCCTCATGTGGGTGAACACCGACACTTGCAAAGACATCAGGTTCGCGGTTTGCCGTCGCAATGACCTGATCCCATTCCGCTTGTTTGGTCGAGATATTGAGAAATGCGCCAACGCCTGCTTGCCTGGCACGAGCAAGAACGCCTTGCTGGTCTTCCACCACGCCTTTGTATTCCAGATGGCAGTGGCTATCGATCAGCATTATTCGCCGTCCTCTGCGGGTAATTCGAGGCGCGGGAATGCTGGAGATGGTTTTTCGAGGACAAATCCGGTTTGGACGAGACGTTCGAACCAGTCCTTGTCATCAAGAGAGGCATATGAGCGTTCCTCTGCCGGAATGCCGAGCTGATCCAAGAGCGCTGCTGCTTTCTCTGGCACAACAGGCTGGATGGCAATTGTAAGATCACGAATGGCCACAAACAGTGTTTGAAGAACAACCTTCATCCGGTCGGGATCGGTTTTCTTGAGCGCCCAGGGTGCTTGCTCATCGACGTACTGGTTACAGGCAAATACAGCACGCATCCAGTCTTCAATGCCGTTTGAGAAATTCATCTTATCAAACTCGTGAGGCAGTTGCACTTTGCAAGCATGGTTGACCTCAGCCATCAAGGTATCGTCAACTTGCGATCCGGCAAATTTCTCCAGCACGCCATCCATATTCTTATGGATCATCGATAGGGTGCGCTGCGCCAGATTGCCGAAACTGTTGGCAAGTTCCGCGTTGGTGCGCTCCACGATCGCCTCGGGTGAATAGCTGCCATCCTTGCCAAATGTTACCTCACGCATCAGGAAATAGCGAAGCGTATCGACGCCAAACTGGTCTGCTAGATCTTGCGGATCGACCACATTTCCAGCGCTCTTGCTCATCTTCTCGCCGCCCCGGGCAAGCAAAAACCCATGGCCAAAGACCTTTTTAGGAAGCGGCAGATCAGCGCTCATCAGAAAAGCAGGCCAATAAATTGTATGGAAGCGCACGATATCTTTGCCAATCAGATGCAAATCGGCAGGCCAGAATTTGGAGTAATTCTCGGTTTCATCAGGAAAACCAAGACCTGTCAGGTAATTGGTCAGGGCATCGACCCACACATACATTACGTGATTGTCAGAGCCGGGTACTTTTACCCCCCAATCAAAGCTGGTGCGGCTCACTGATAGATCTTTAAGGCCCTGTTCCACAAAGGCGATCATTTCATTGCGACGACTGGCAGGCTCCAAAAATCCATCAGATCGCAGCAATTCAAGAAGTCGATCCTGATATTTGGAAAGACGGAAAAACCAGCTTTCCTCAACGGTCCATTCAACTGGCGTGCCTTGGGGCGAGAGATTTTCTTTGCCCTCCCCTTCGACAAGCTCGCTCTCATCGTAATATGCTTCGTCGCGAACCGAATACCAACCCTCGTAACGGTCGAGGTAAAGATCACCGGCAGCGGCCATCCGCTCCCAAATGGCCTGGCTTGCCCGGTGGTGGTCAGCTTCGACCGTTCGGATGAAGCGGTCATGGCTGATGTTCAAAGCCTCGCACATGTCCTGGAAATAGCCGGACATTTCGTCAGCCAAATCACGCGGGCTTCGCCCTTGCTCTGCCGCTTTACGCGCCATCTTTAGGCCATGTTCGTCAGTGCCGGTTTGAAAACGCACATCACGCCCTTGCAAGCGCTGGAAACGCGCAATCACGTCGGCTGCAATCGCCTCATATGCATGGCCGATGTGAGGGCGGCCATTGGGGTAACTGATTGCAGTTGTGATGTAGTACGGGGATAATCGGGTGTCAGCCATGGGCGTGCTCGCTAGCGGGGGCAGCGGCGCTAAGCAAGGTGCCGATTTCTAATGTGAGAAGCCCGGTGTCATAATTGTAGCTGGGCGCTTCGGCTGCAAGTTTTACCAAAGCACTATGAGCGTCGATCAATTTGGCGCGATGCTGGGAAGATGATGTCTTGCGTGCATGGCCAGCGGTGACGGCCTGCGCCAATTCAAGCGTGGCTGCAATTCGGTCCCTGTCAGGGCGCGGCCCGATTGCGCGTGATAGTTCAGCGCGCGCACTTAGCATGGGATCACCTTTGGTTATCAGGCCTTCGATTAACTGGCCTAGCCTGCCCAAATCCTGTTCTACAAATCGCAAGGCTGCCCCGTATGATCCTTCTGCCGCTGCAATTGCAGCCTCAATAGAAGTGGGATCGGCAGCCCGCTGCTCTTCCAGCATTGCGCGCATATTTCTCTCACTGATGGTGGGAAAACGTACAATTCGGCAGCGTGATCTGATTGTTGGCAGCAGACGCGAAGGGCGATGGGCGACAAGAATAAAGAACGTCCCAACGGGCGGTTCTTCCAGGCTTTTCAGGAGCGCGTTGGCGGCATTGCGCTCCATATCATCGGCCGGGTTTATGATGATGACCCGGCGATCACCCAGAGTTGGACGTGTGTTCAGCCGCCTTTGCATTTGCCGCATTTGATCAACGCGGATGGATCGTGCGCGTTCGAAGGGCTTGCCATCTGCTTGGGCGCGCGCTTCCTTGTCATTCTTCGCGCCATAGGTGAGCTCGATTATGTCGGGATGGTCGCCTTCTGGTTGAGGAATGTCGGTCTGCGCCACCAATTCGCGCGCCGCGAGAAGAGCGAAATCCATTTTGCCAAGCCCGCTTTTGCCGGCCAGAATCCAGCCATGATGCATTCGCGCTCCGTTCATTGCTTGGCGCCATTCACGCCATGCGGCCGAGTGATTAGGCCAATCGGTCATGCCAATGGATCCGGCGCAAGAAAACGAGCGATCGCTGCCATGACCGCAGCGTGCACGTTTTCCAGCGTATTGCCAGCATCGATAATGGCAAAGCCGTGCGGGTCTGCTTTCGCAAGTTCCAAGAATGCCCGCGCAACACCGGCATGATATTCAGCGCTGCGTCCCCCGATAGCATCGCTGCTATCGCCGTCGCGCGCCTTAAGCCGCTTTGCCGCTTCTCGCGGATCGAGAGTAAGAAGGATGGTGAGATCAGGGCGTAAGCCCTGGCTGCCAAACGCATGAAGAGATTGAATAGCGTCATCCCCCAGCGCCCCTGCCC
>CAYGQX010000009.1:0-120983 GCA_964352245.1 uncultured Porphyrobacter sp. | reverse complement strand
AGGAAAATGGCAGGGGCACAGAGACTCGAACTCTGGACCTTCGGTTTTGGAGACCGACGCTCTACCAGCTGAGCTACGCCCCTGCAGAAGCAGCGCCCTCTATAACGCCTTAGCGCAAGGTGCAACAGATGTTTGACAATCTGGTACTAGCGCAGTCCGCCAAAATGATACAACATCGCCTACCATGCATTCCCCTTTTCGCAGCCCCATCCCAGTTGAGACTTTACTGCTAGGATATCGTAGCGGTGTTTTCCCCATGGCTGACACGCGCGACGACCAGGAAATTTTTTGGGTCGAACCGCGCGACAGGGCGATTATTCCGCTTGATCGACTGCACGTTTCCAAATCGCTGCGCAAAGTTCTGCGCTCTGATCGTTTTACAATTACGATTGAT
Source organism: uncultured Porphyrobacter sp. (assembly GCA_964352245.1). GTDB lineage: Bacteria > Pseudomonadota > Alphaproteobacteria > Sphingomonadales > Sphingomonadaceae > Erythrobacter. The sequence continues at coordinate 120,589 of CAYGQX010000009.1, read as the reverse complement.
AAAGCCTTTAGCGCAGTCATCAGGTCCTGTGCAGCACCAAGGCCGGGCCATCCTGAAACATGGATCAGCGACCGCATTGTCGCAAGCTACATGCAGTTGCACCACGCTGGGCATGCGCATTCGATTGAATGCTGGCTCGACGAGAGCGCTGGAACGCAAGAAGATACAGGGCCGCCGCATCTTGTAGGTGGACTTTATGGCGTGTCATTTGACCGGGTTTTTTGCGGTGAAAGCATGTTCAGTCGCGCCGACAATGCCAGTAAAGTCGCGCTCTGCTGGCTTGTTGCGCTTATGCGGCATGCTGGTTTTCGATTGCTCGACTGTCAGTTCATGACCGATCATTTGGCAACGATGGGTGCTACGGAATTGCCCCAGCCAATGTATTTGAAAGCTCTCGCGGCGGCTCGTGGTGAAACGAAGCTATCTTTGCGCGAGGCTTTTGATCATTTCGTGATCAATTCACGACAAGAGACGGTTTCAAATGCCGTTCTTCAGGCCTCATCACCTGGAAAACGCATTGCGCAGTCTTTGACCCAAACATCATAAACAGGGTGCTCCACGACATTCAGGCTGGGCGAACGCTTGAAGAGCCAGCCTGAAAACACGCGGGTGTGATCCGATTGCCCCCGCTCAAGCACGTCAACCTGAACGAATGCGCCTGTTTCCTGTGGCATTTCCCACGGCGCGGTTCGCTCGCAAGCAGCCAGAGTTACGATCACCGGGCCTTCCTCGCGCGTTTCGCCGGGTTTCAGTTCCAGATCGATAGACACGTTGTTGCGCTTGTTAAGAAGACCAATCGTGGCAACACGCTCTGCCATCGGCGTTGCTGTTTCAATGGCCACGGCGACGTCTTGCGCTGTTTCTTCAGAATCTGCTTTTTCTGGCTGGCTATCGGCTGGCGCCGGGCTCGCTGCGGGTTCGGGCTCTTGCGACACCACTTCTGGAGTTTCGGTCTCTTCGCTGGAACACGCTGACAAGACGAGCGAGCCGCTAACCAGGATGGCAAAACAAAGGTGGCGCATGTGAGGTATCAGAGCGCTTTAGCCATCATCGCCCGGTGACCAGGCTTCGTAATCGCCAACTGCCGCTGCGCGCTTGCCACCGCGCTCCAGCGCGCCTTGCGGGCGATAGGCTGCTGCTGTCCCGGTCGCATTGGGCGTATAGTCAACTTCCCAGATCTTTGCAGGCGGCAAATGGCTCTCGGGAACGTCATCAAATGCGCCATGCAACCAGCCGTGCCATTCGGCAGGCACCCGGCTTGCATCATTGGCACCATCATACATGACCCAGCGGCGCTCTCGTTGGACATAAGAGCCGTTTGACGGCGCGTCCGACTTCTTTGCAGAACGATAGTATTTGTTGCCCTGCGCGTCAGTTCCCACGTGTTCGCCATTGCGCGAGGACCACAAGTGGGTGCCAATGGTTGCACCGTCCCACCATGTGAAGATTTTGCCGAAGATTCCCATGGCCGGTCCGATAGCGTAATTGATCGCCCGCGCCAATATGGGTTTTATTGAGATTGCCGGTTTAGCGACTGAAACTATTCCGCGTCCCAAAGCACCTCGTCGCCCGGCACTATGCCAAGTTCCTCTGCCAGACCTCCGCGAATTTCAAACACGGCGCTCGCTAGCCCGGAAGAAGGAAGCGATTCGAGTGAATAGGGCACGGCATTGGCCGTGATATTTGTTATTTTTCTGTCTGGGCCAATGAAGATAATGTCGAGCGATAACGGTGTATTTTTCATCCAAAAGCTACGCTGCTGTGGCACCTTGGTGGGAAAAATCATCGCTTCATCATCGGCCAATTCAGTGCGGAACATCAGGCCACGCGCTTGCGCTTCGGCAGTATCAGCAAGTTCGGTCTCAAAAGTGATCGCCTGATCACCGCGCATGACGGTTACCTCGATGATCTCAAGACCGGAAACAGGGTGGTTACGCACTTCTGATTCAGTTGCAATGGTCTCTGAGCTTTGCGACTGCGAGAGCGCTGCGCCGCTTTCTGCTGGCGAACATGCGGCCAAAAAGACTGCCACGCCAATTCCCAATACTCTCACCACAATCCGGCCTCCTCGCCCTTTTCGTCCGCTTCGTGCGCTTCGGCTTCACCAAGCCATTCCTCGATATCATCCACTCGCGCTGCATCAAGGATGAACCGTACATGCTCAAAGTCATGGCCAGCGCGCAGCATCGCGGCAATCTGTTTGTCCCGTTGTTTTTGTGCGGCCAATCGATCGTTTTGTTGGTCCTCAGCCTCCTGTTCGTCTGGCTGAACAATACCAAAAGGGCCAAAACGCCGTTTCTTTGCAAGCAGAATTGCGGCACGCCTTGCCTCGGCTTCGCTTGGAGCATGGGCTTCACGAACGGGCTCTTCAACGCCTGCGGCCCAAAGCGCCTGCTCCACACGCCGCGCGCCATATCCGCGGTGTGTAAGATCGCGAGATTTTGCCCGCGCATAGGCATCATCATTAACATATCCCAGCTCAATCAGGCGCGTAACAAGCCCGGTTACGTCAAGCTCAACCGTGCGGCCCTCTGCATCCTCAGCGACACCGCGCTCACGAATTTTACGCGCCAAATACCCCTCCAATTTCGCACCCGTCGTCGCAAAGCGTGCCGCATAATGCAGGGCGAGGTCACGCAGCGTCGCCTCATTAAGAGGTTTGCGTTTTTTAGGAGTGCGCTTTTGCGATTTGCGCCCGGGCGACCCTTTTGAGCTGGAGAAAGTGCCCGCATCTTCACTTTCTGCGTTTTGCCGCCTGTCACGCTCCATGAGAGTTCGCCGATATGCTACCAAACGGAGACATTTTGCTTTTCAGTGAAACCATTTCGCCTTATTCGTGCCACAGTCATTATCAAATGAACCAAGAACGGATCGCTCCACGTCACTATGACGCGGAAACAAGGGATATGATAGGGCGCTTTAAGAAGTGTCGTAAATTACGGGTATCGCTAAAGAAAATGACCGACGCCGTACTAACGCCGACGCCGAATGATTGCGATTTGCCGCGAATTCGTGCGCAATTCGTGACCTTTAATGAGGCAGTCGATTACGCTGCTCGCTCGAAAAAAGGGCTCAATTTCCACGATATGCGGGGAAAACTCGAACGGGTTTATCCCTTTTCAGAATTGCGAGAAGACGCGCTCGTCATGGCTCGGCGGCTAATCGCAGCCGGGATCAAACCAGCGGATCGCGTTGCGCTGATCGCGGAAACCGGACCTGAATTTGCCGCATTGTTCTGTGGCTGTGTTTATGCTGGTGCCTGGCCGGTGCCGCTGCCTTTGCCCACCACTTTTGGTGGCAAGGACAATTACATCGACCAATTGTGCGTCCAGCTTTCAAGCTGTGATCCGGCAATACTGCTTTACCCCGATGAAATCGCCGAAATGGCCGAAAGCGCGTCCCAACGCCAGGGTTGCCGGGGTGAAACGTGGGAGCAATTCGCTGCCCGCGAGGGGCCGGAATGCGAATTTCCGCGTGTCTCTTCACAAGACATTTGTTATCTTCAGTATTCAAGTGGTTCGACCCGTTTCCCGCAAGGCGTGGCGGTCACGCACGAGGCTTTGCTGCACAACCTCTACGGCCACTCGACCAGCATGCAATTGCAGAACAATGAACGCTGCGTCAGCTGGTTGCCTTGGTATCACGATATGGGGCTGGTTGGCTGCTTTTTGTCGCTTATCGCAAACCAGGTTTCCGGCGATTATCTGAAACCTGATGCCTTTGCCCGCCGACCATTGGCCTGGCTCGATATGATCAGCGCCAACGAAGGCTCCACGATCTCCTATTCGCCCACCTTCGGTTATGACATTTGCGCGCGCCGCATTTCCAGCCAATCCAATGTGGCCGAACGCTTTGACCTTTCGCGTTGGCGCCTGGCTGGCAATGGCGCGGATATGATCCGTCCCGATGTCATGCAAAGTTTCGTCAATGCGTTTTCAGATGCCGGCTTTAAGGCATCAAGCTTCACCCCGTCTTATGGACTTGCCGAAGCAGTATTGGGTGTCACGGTTATGCCGCCCGGCGAAGGCATTCGGGTGGAACTGGTCGAAGAAGAACGGCTTTCCGGCACGCCGCGCGATTTGTCGCGCCCGGCCCGTTATCGCGCCATCGTCAATTGCGGCAAGCCCATGCCTGATATGATTGTCGAAATTCGCGGCGAAGACGGCCATGCCCGCGGCGATCACCAGATCGGCAAAGTCTGGTGCACCGGACCAAGCGTCATGCATTCTTATTTCCGCAACCCAGAAGCAACCCAGGATTGTCTCATCGCAGATGACGAGGGCAATCAGTGGCTGGATACGGGTGATATGGGTTATCTTGCGGACGGCTATCTGTTTATTGTTGGCCGAGCAAAAGACATGATTATCATCAATGGCAAAAACCATTGGCCGCAAGATATCGAATGGGCCGTGGAACAACTGCCCGGATTCAATCATGGCGATATTGCAGCCTTTGCGATCGAAACCGACAATGGCGAAGAGGCCCCTGCTGTATTGGTGCATTGCCGCGTCTCTGATCCGGTTGAGCGGATAAAACTGCGCGAACAGATCGCCGACAAAGTCCGCTCCGTAACAGGTATGAGCTGTGTCGTAGAATTAGTGCCGCCACGCACTTTGCCGCGAACATCATCAGGCAAGTTGAGCCGAGCCAAGGCGAAGAAGCTTTATCTTGCAGGAGAGATCGTTCCGCTCGAACTTGCAGCGTAAGGGCTTACCAATAGATGCCGGTTTAGAGCCTATTGCCCCAATTCGCCCCATTCCGCGCGGAGCGTGCCAATACCCGGCTCAATCACGACAGTCACACCTCGCTCCGCAAGGATTGCAGCAGCGCGTTCTCCATCTTCGGCACGCCCGGACAGCACAACGGGCACATCCACCCTCCCCGCAGCCCATTCGATAACGCTGAGTGCGCGAGAGCCTTCCATTGTGGGACCGTCTTCACCGAAGGGAATAGAAGCAGGCAAATCAGCAAGCGGCGGCAGCAGTTCCACTTCCCATTCAGGTTCAGTCGCCGCAATCCGCATTTCCAGCGCACGATAGGCAGCCAAGGTAGCACCTTCTAAACGCTGCGCACGGACCATCGCTTTGCGCCTTGTGCGATCGACCAGCACATCGCTTTCATCAACGCCTGCCACAAGCGCAAGCCGCTGCGCCAAATCCTCTGCGCGCGCAAGAGCGTCTTCCTCTTCGCTTGCTCGCGCTGCTGAAAGCTGGGCCTGCTGCGCTGCCGACGCGCTGGTTCCGACCTGGAATTGGCTTAACGTCAATTCAACCGGGCGTTTAAGCCGTTCGGTCAGTGCCGCTTCGATTTCAGCTTCGATTTCAGGTTTGGCAGTTGGCGTGTAGATAGTTGAACTGACAACTAACGGGTCGCTGCGGAAATCGACATCCAGCCTCGAAATTTCCGAATCTCTGACAAAGCGTTCAGTGATTTCGTCACGCACAATACGCTGCGCGTTGGCTTCCCAAGCAATCTGCTGAAGCGAATAGGCGAGCGGTACAGCAAGCGCGACAAAAACAGCAATCATCGCAAGGTTCTGGAAATTCGACTGACGCTCGGTCAGCGATGTCCGAAACCCATAAAGGCGCGCCATAGCCAACGCGGTCAATGCAATGGTGATGAGGTTGGTTACGTACAGCAACAGCGCGCCGGAAAAGACTGTCCAGTTGAGCGTCGCAAGACCAAAACCAACAGTCGCCAGCGGAGGCATCAAAGCCGTCGCAATGGCCACGCCCACGATAGTGCCCTCACGACCGCGGATCATCGCGTATGCGCCCGCAAGCGCCGAGAACAAAGCCACAAACAGATCGAACAGGTTGGGCCGCGTGCGTGCCGCAATCTCAGGTGTGATTGTCTGGATCGGCGAGAAGTATACGAGAGCGGCGGTAAGGGCGATCGCCATAACACTACCCCACAAAAGGCTGCGCGCTGATTGTTTGAGCCAATTATAGTCACCGATCGCCAACGCAAAACCGAGGCCCATGATCGGATCCATCAGCGGTGACAAAAGCATCGCGCCTATAACAACAGCAGGCGATGAAAGGAGAAGACCGAGTACGGCAATGCCTGCGCTCATCGCAGTCATGAACAAATAGCGTTCGGATAAAGAACATTCTGCGCGGCGCTTCTCGATCACTTCACCCTGATCGACCGCGCCGATGACTTCCTCGCGCCACCAGCTTTTTATGGAGTGCGCCACTCGGTCATAATGGGAGGACTGATCGGCAGCAAACGTCGATGCGCTGCCCGTTGTAATAGGGGTGTAGCCCGATGACGAAGGCATGCGTGGAGTTGCTCCGGGACTCGTTTCGGGACCGTCACCGGGGCTGTTTCCTGGATTGGTATCAGCATTCTTTTCGGTTTCGTCAGTCACGTTGATTGTTCGCCCCGTAAATGGTCAATTCGGTCACGCCGAGCGGTATTTACCCGCGCTTGCGACCAAACGCCAACATTCTCATGTAAACGGCAATGGACGCATGGCCTTATTCCGGGCTAGTCTGACTTGAAAGCTGTGTTTTAGATACCTAATACAGTTACAAAGGGTAGCGCTGTTATTGAGCGCAACTGAGGGAGCATTTGAGCGCATGAGCACGGAAACTTCGCCAGATTTGAATATCGCGACTACGACCAAAACTGCCACGGATTTCGAGCTTACCCCGCCCGATCCGGTGCCTGTTGTCGCGCCAGAAAAAGCAGCTGGCCTTGTGCCGGTTTCCGACGAACAAAAGTCCAAGCTTGATGTCAAAGTTGATGCATTTGTAACCGAGCTTGTCGCGCAAGATGCAAAATCCCCGGCATTTGGCGAAAAAGTCGATCAAATCACACGCATGGGTCAGGAGCAAATTCGCGCCGCTGCCGCACACTCCAACCGCTTTCTTGATCGCCCAGTGCGCGCGATGGACAGTGATAGCTCTGTTGGCAGTGATTTGGCCGAATTGCGCCGTACCGTTGAAGACCTTGATCCAGGCCGCAAGAATAAGCTGCTTTCCCCGCGCAAGCTGTTCGGCATCATCCCTTTTGGCAGCAAGCTGAAGAACTACTTCGACAGTTATACATCAGCACAAGGGCATATTCAGGCGATCCTTGAACGGCTTGAAGGCGGGAAAAAAGAGCTGCACCTCGACAATGCCGCCATCGATACCGAGCGGCAAAAGCTGTGGGAGGCAATGGGCGAATTGGAACAGATGATCCACATCGCCAAAGCTCTGGATAGCAAGCTTGAGGCAAAAGCGTTGGAGCTGGATGCATCCGATCCTGAAAAAGCCAAGGCCCTGCGTGAAAGCGCGCTGTTCTATGTTCGCCAGCGCACGCAGGATTTGCTCACGCAGATGGCTGTGTCAGTACAAGGTTATCTAGCGCTTGATCTTGTTAAGAAGAACAATGTTGAGCTTGTAAAAGGCGTGGATCGCGCCAGCACCACGACGGTTGGCGCACTGCGCACTGCTGTCACTGTGGCGCAGGCGATGACCAACCAAAAACTGGTATTGCAGCAGATTACATCGCTTAATCAAACAACGTCAGACATCATCGACAGCACCAGCACATTGCTGCGCGAACAGACCGGGCAAATCCACGAACAAGCGGCCGCTTCCACTATTCCTCTGGAAACGCTGCAACGCGCATTCCAGAACATCTATGACACGATGGATGAGGTGGACGAATTTAAAGTGCGCGCGCTCGACAGCATGAAGCAGACGGTAAATGTCCTCACCGATGAAGTTGAGAAATCGAAAGGCTATATCGCGCGCGCTGAAGGACAAGCGCAGGCGCAAGCAAAAGTCGCAAGCGAGCCTTCCCTGCTGGCACTGGACACGTAAGCGCGCACTATGCCGGACAGCACCAACGATAGCGATCAGATATTAAGCGCAGCGAGTAAGTCGTTGCGTACCCAGCGCAATGAAGGCGGCACGCATCGTCCCGGTGTTGCCGGCAAAAGCATCGGCAAAGGTTCGGCACAGGCTAAGATCAAGCATTGGATGAAACGCGGCGCCTATCTTGCAGTTGCGCTAATGGCGATCTTTGTCGCTACCGGGATAATCAGTTCGATATTCGGTGCGATCGGGTTCTGGGGCGTGATGGCACTCGTTCTCGCTGTAGTGGTGGCGCTGGGGGTATTTGCCTTTGCCCCCACACCCAAACCACCAAAACGTTCAGAACTCAAAAAAGGCAATCCCAAGCAAATGGTCGCGCGCGTTGAGCTTTGGCTCGAAGCACAGCGCGATAGCCTGCCTGCAGAAGCGACAGCCATTATCGAGAAAATGGGCACGCAGCTCGACGCGCTCGGCGTCCAACTTGAAACGATGGAAGAAACCCATCCGGCCATGGCCGAAGTGCGCGAGCTTGTGGGCGAATACATCCCCGAAACCATCGACAATTATCGCAAGATCCCAGAGCATTTGAGGCGCGAAAATCATGCCGGAGGCACGGCAGATGATCGGCTTGTGACCAGCCTCACCAAGCTCTCGGACGAGATTGACCGGGTAACCCGGCGTTTGGCGGAAGGGGCGCTTGATGATCTAGCGGTCAAATCGCGCTATCTCGAATACCGCTATGGGGGGGATGAAATGCTTGAGGATTTGACCGGGCAGAATGCAGGTATGCCTGATACGGGGGTGCCGCTTCCTGATTTTTCAGCAACGCCTACGAAGCAATCGCGGTAAGGCGGGATGCGCGTCACGCTACCCCACTCATTAGGCCGCGACGAAGTTCGCAGCCGCCTTCATCGCCATGCACACGAGATCGCCGACCATTTCCCTAGCGGTATGGCAACAGTGGAAACCGACTGGCCAAGCGAAGATGTGATGGGATTGGTCATCACCGCTGCCGGCCAACGCATTCCCGGAACGATAGAAGTCGCCGACACCCAAGTGGCCATCGAAATGCAATTGCCACCGATGCTAGGCTTTCTTCGGGGGACTTTGGAACGTGCTGTCAAGAAGAACGGCGGGAAGCTGCTCGAAAAAGATTAAATCCACAGTGATGATGAAATGAAGGATTCGCAGATTTCTTGACTTTCAAAAAACCACATTTGACTGTTAATACTCCAATTCGGTGGAAATATAAGTAAATATACCCTTTCCCCGGATACTGTAGTGTTTGCCATTGTTCCAATGAGCTGCAATGCCCGATACATATGAGATAGCTTGTTATCTCCATTGTGTTTCTAAGCGATGCCGGTGTCGGCATCAAAGGCAAGGCATTTGGCGTCCACTAAAATCAAGAATAGCAGCCAGACCGCGTCCGTAACGCTTCGTTCCAGACTGCGTGAAAGCACAGCGGCTTTGCATGATCTGCTCGATGGCCTGATGCGCGACGCGGCTGGATGGAATACGCGCGAGGAATACATTGATTTTCTGACGCTTCAGCACACCGCCCGCCTCCCTGTTGAAAGCTGGCTGTTGATCAACGCTTCTGGTGCACAGTGCCCTCCGCCGCAATGTGACCTGATTGCAAAAGATCTTGCCGCCATGGGGGCAGCCCCTGCAAGACGCAAAAACACCCCTGCGCTCCCTCTTTTGAAGATTGATTGTGATGGGGGGCATGACAATCGATCATTTGTCCTAGGCGTAGCTTGGACATTGGCGGGTTCGGCCCTGGGAAACCGGGCGATCCTGAAAGAAATACGCAAGATCAACCTCCTTCAAAACGCCGAGACTTGGCCGCATTCCTTTCTCGCGGACCGGCAAATGCTTGATTTTTGGCATACGATCAAAAGCGAAGTCGAGCGCCCGGCCTCTGCGGCCTATGCATCGAGCGCAGCGCACGCTTCGGCGGCTGTTTTTCAGCATTTCATCGCCTGCGCCAAGCAAAGCAGTGGAAGTGCAAGACCAACTCAAGCCGCCGCGAATGAAGATCGCCTTACAATCACACTTTCACAGCCATCCTGCCCGGTAATTAGGTGCTAAATCCGATGACAGCTTCTCAAGAACTGACCGAATGCGATCGCGAACCGATCCATCACATCGCCGCAATCCAGCATTTTGGCGGTCTGATTGCAGTCAATTCTGACTGGATGGTCGCGCATCGATCGTTGAATTGCGCAGAATTGTTGAAACTGGATTCTTTGCCGGCAGTGGGCGCACAGCTTGCCGATTGCTTCACCTCGCAGGCTATGAGGGTCCTGAAACAAGCCATAGGCAGGCTATCAACCACAGATTCAGTCGAACGCGTTTTCGGTGTCAGCCTCACCAAAAACGGCGCGCTCATGGATATTGCAATGCACATATCCGATGGCAAAATCATCATCGAATTCGAACCCCATGCACAGAATGAATATGCCGATCATTTGGGGATCATTGTTCCTGTTCTTTCACAGCTCGATTCAGTCAAAAGCATGAATGAGCTTTGTAGCAAGGCAGCGAAGCTTGTTCGCGGCATGCTGAGTTATGACCGGGTGATGATCTACCGATTTCATCCCGACCAAAGCGGTGAAGTTGTTGCCGAGGATCGACGCGGCGATCTTGAGCCTTTCCTGGGCCTCAGATATCCGCGTGAAGACATACCACAACAGGCGCGTGAACTGTTCCGCCGCAATCGGATGCGGATCATCGCGGATATGGATGCAGATCCGGTTCCCATTGAACCTGCATTCGGGATGGATCAAAAACCACTAGACCTTTCAATGAGTATGCTGCGTTCGCATTCGCTCATGCATGTCAAATACATGAAAAATATGGGCGTATCAGCATCGCTTGCAATCTCTATTGTCACGCAGGGCAAGCTGTGGGGGATGGTATCGTGCCATAATTATGAACCGCGCCTTCCCCCATATTCATTGCGCACAGTGGCGGACATGTTCAGCCAGATGTTCTCGCTGATCGTGGATCGGATCACAGCGTGCGAGGCTGATGATGCGCGTGCAAAGGCCCAAATGCTGCACGAACGCCTGATGGTCCGGCTGGCAAATGGGGAATCAGTGATTCAGAACCTGGATCTGATTGGCGAGCAACTTGCCGATCAGATCCCGCATGATGGCATTTCCGCTTTCTGCGATGGACAGTATCAAACACAAGGGTACGCGCCGGATGAAATGGGTTTTCACACCCTAATCCCTATACTTGCATCCAAATCGAGCAGTCAGATCGTATCGACGAATTCGCTCGCCGATTTGATCCCGGATGCGCATCAATTCCAATCCATCGCGGCTGGGGCAATGATCCTTCCGATTTCGCGATCACCGCGTGACTATTTGGTGTTTTGGCGCCGCCCCCTCGACCAGAAAATCACGTGGGCGGGCGATCCCAGGAAAGCTGTCGCATCGCCTGGTGAGCGACTGCAGCCGCGCGGCAGCTTCTCCGTCTGGGTGGAAACAATTGTGGGCAGGAGCCAGGAATGGACGTCGCAAGAAATTCAGATCGCCGAAAGCCTGAGGAACACTCTTCTTGAAGTGATATTGCGCATGAGTGAAGAGACAGCGCAAGAGCGCGCCCGTGCGCAAGAACAGCAAGAATTGCTGATTTCAGAGCTTAATCACCGGGTCCGTAACATACTCAATCTGATCCGAAGTCTGGTTGCGCAGTCACAGCATGACGCGCAAAGCGTCATAAGTTTCGCTGGCATCATCGGTGGACGCATTTCGGCACTTGCATCTGCGCATGACAATATCACGCGCGAAAACTGGGCACCCGCTCCCCTTTCCAAACTGTTCGAAACCGAGCTTGCGGCATATCTCAATAACAAGCGAGAGCGTTTCAATATCGTCGGGGATGAAGTGTTAATCCGACCCGAGGCGTACACTGTCATTGCTTTGGTGGTGCATGAACTGGTCACAAATTCAGCAAAGTACGGCAGCCTTTGTGATCGCTCTGGCCAACTCGATGTCACTTTGGAGAGCACGGCTCTTGGCGATTTAAAAATACTCTGGCGCGAGCGCGGTGGCCCCCCAGTGAAACCACCAACACGTCGCGGCTTTGGATCGACCATCATCGAACGATCAATTCCTTACGAGCTTAAGGGCGATGCGAAATTGCGTTTCAAGTTATCGGGACTCGAAGCCGATTTTCTCATCCCCAAAAGCTATATCGCGCCCGCCTCAGCGCTTACCGGGATTAAGGATAGCCTGCCAGGCACACATGACGATGGTGAGGCTGATCCATTGGTTTCAGCCAGCGATGTCGTTAATCTTCCTGCGCGCGTGTTGGTTGTCGAAGACAGCATGATCATCGCTCTTGATACAGAGGCCAATCTCAAACGAACTGGTGTAGAAAACATCGATTTGGCCAGCAGCGTCGATGGCGCTTTGGCAGCGATTGCGACACACCTGCCCGATTTCGCAATCGTGGATTTCAATCTTGGTACAGAATCGAGCGAACCGGTTGCGAAGGACCTGAAGAAACGCGGCGTGCGATTTGTTCTAGCTACAGGATATGCTGAACTTGCTGATAAAGTTGATCAGATGGGAGCAATAGGGCTTTTGAGAAAACCCTACGGACTTGCCGAAATTGAAGAGCTTCTGGAAAACTGGAGGACGGATTGCTTGGCAAGCGCCGCAACCGAATGGCAATCCTGACCAGATATTACGATTGCCGTGTCAACAAAGTGACCTTTGCCCTCGTAAAATCCAAAAGATCGATATCGGGAGAGTAGAGGCATTCACCTGATACCGCCTTCACATCCGATCGATTGACCGTCACCTCCCCTTCAAGTGGCAGAACCAAAACGCCATCGCCATAGGCGCTGCGCAGCTCTTCGCTCGGCGTTCCAACCACTCGGTCCAACCTGAAGTGAGCCTCGTCCACAAGGGTCTGCTCATCGCGGCAAACACTGCTTCGGTGACCCGCAGAGTATGGCCCGCAGTCCGCAACTGACAGAGCGCGCTCAAGATGCAATTCGCGCGGTCGCCCATAGTCATACAGACGGAAAGTTGTGTCACTATTCTGCTGGACCTCGACCAGTGACAAACCATGCCCGATAGCATGAACCGTACCCGCTGGGAGAAAGAATACATCGCCTGCACTGACATCATGCCACTCAAGCAGCTCCTCGATTGTACCATCCAGAGCGGCAGTAGCGATCTGCTGAGATGTGTAAGTCTGCTTGAAACCAATGGCGAGCTGAGCGCCTGCTTGTGCATCGATTACTAGCCAGCATTCTTCTTTGCCAGCTTCGCCCTGGAGGGCATTTTCCGAACTTGGATGCACTTGAACAGACAGATTTTCGCTGGTGAACAGGTATTTGATGAGCACATTGTCGCATGCTGGAATGGGATCGAACCAAATCTCGCCAATGCGTTTTCCGCGAACGGTAACAAACGGCGCAGGCAAGTGATCGCGGCCCCAAACCTTTTCGACCTGGATTGCCTTAAGCCGCTGGGGCTTTGTCATCTCATAACGCGACTTCACTTTTTACCGACCTGTGGCTGTGAAACACCGGGTAACTTGCCCACTCGTTGTGCGTCTGACCGCCGGGTAACAAGAACTTCATTGCCAGACACAACGACACACACATCCTCCAAACCAACAACCGAGATGCGCGGCCCATCGCTGAATGCCAGAACATTGCGGCATTGATCAAAATCCGCCACACCGCGCGCAATGTTTCGATGCGTGTCGGTAGGCACTCCATCGGCTGCTTCCAAAGCATCCTGCAATGATGCCCAATTGCCAATATCAGACCAGCCCATATCAGCAGGCACCATGGCAGCGCGATCTGTGTTTTCCATCACCGCGTAATCGATGGATTCGCCCTTAATAGCCTCAAAGTGCTCCTTAGCCGGATGCACCTGAGTGCCATCGTGTTGGCCCTCAGCAATCGACGCTTTCACCAATTGCGCCAATTCGGGTCGATGGCGCGTCATTTCATCCATCAAGGTTCCAGCACGAAAAGCAAAGATGCCGCCATTCCAGCTGTATTCGCCGCTTGCGACATAAGCTTTAGCTCGATCAAGATCAGGTTTTTCTACGAATTCGGCGATCCTGTAGCCTTGGGCGAGGGGTTCGCCGCGGCGTAAATAGCCATATCCTGTTTCCGGATGCTCAGCGGTAATCCCAAATGAAACCAACTTACCATCTTTTGCCAATTCATAGGCCGCTTTAGCAGCCGCCCGAAAAGCGGCATTGTCAGCAATATGATGGTCACTTGGGCAAACGAGCATCACTGCATCTTCTGGCAATAAAGCCGCGGCAAGAGCAATCGCCGGAGCAGTGTTGCGCGCGGCCGGTTCAACGATGATGCGGTGCAAAGCGCCATCCATTTGCCGGGTTATCGCATCGCAATGTTGAGCGCCTGCCACGATAATCGGTTCTGAAAAGACAGACCTGTCGCTCGTTCGCGCAATCGCTTCTTCAAACAGGGTCGTGTCACCGATCAACGGCAAAAAGGGCTTAGGATGCGCCCGGCTGCTAACCGGCCAAAGCCGAGTGCCGCTTCCACCGCACAATATAACCGGATGGATCAGGTTGCTGGTTACCTGTCTGTTCACACGAGAATCCAATATTATCTTTATATGTCAGATTTTTAAATAATTTAAGGCGGGTAGGTCAAATGACTAAAACCACCTTTGCCGCCAGTAATAGGGTGCTGGAACAGGATTGCCAGCCCGATTGATCGCCGGGCGAAAACGCAAACGCTCGACAACCAATTGGCAGGTGATGGCATCCGCTTCGGCATCTGGGCTTGGGCGATAGATCGAACAGTCACTGGCCCGGCCGTTGGTACCGACAATTACGCGGACAATAACTTCGGTGCCGCGCCGAGCCTTTCTCCCGCCTGCAGGTACCGGATAGTCGCGCGCATTATTGATCGCGCCCGAAACATGCACCGGTTTGGTGGCAATCGCATTGCCCTGACCTGCCCCGCGCTGGCCACTGCCTGTGCCAAGCCCACTTCCGTCCGCGCCCGTCCCATCTCCCGCCTCTTGCGCGCCCGACCGGTTGGCTGTTCCTGTCGAAGATGCTTTGGGAGCAGGCTTCGGATCAGGCGGTGGTAATTTGGCAGGAGGAGCCGTTACAGGTTGAGGAACAGCCTCCTTTCCGGGGTCACCTTGTGCACCCTCATCAGGTTCGGGCTCTGTTTCAGGTGGCGGCGGGTCGGGCTCTGCCACAGATACGGTAACGGTTATGGCAGAAACCATTTGCCGCTCAACAGATGCTGTCATCTCAGGCGCGAAAACGCGCGCAAGTCCGTACAGCGCGGCCAGGTGAAGCAACGCCAATGCAATCACAAGCGGCCAGCGAATGCGGCGCCTTCTACTCCCATATCGAGTGTTTCGCTTACTCACGGACATCAACGACTCCAGATCGGACCATTATGGGGGCTATTACAACCACAATTCTGTCCGTTCTTTTATAGCTCTACAGCTGATTGTATCGGAGGACCGTAAAATCCTGCAAGCCCCAGAACTAAATCCAGCCAAAGTGGGTCCTCCAGGGATCGGCGCGTTTGGCAATGGAGAAGCTGCAGCACCGCTTCCCACGGTTGCTGCAGCTGGTCGTGCGCCTTTTATTGCGCTTGGTCCGATTGATCTGCGCTGTTTTCTAATCTCGCTTGTTTGCGCATTGGGCAGCTTTGTGCTTGCGACCGCTTCTCTTAGCTTGTCACGGTTCGGCGATGGTGCCTTGGCGACGGTGTGGGTCCCGGCAGCGTGCGCTGCAGCCTTTCTATTGCGCCTACCGCTCAAGAACGAATTGGCTTTCTTGTTTGCTTTGGCAGGAGGGGTTTATTGCGCCGATTTAGCGGCGGGATTTAGCCAAGTAACATCTGCCGTCTTTGGGATGGCCAACGCGGCAGAGGTCGCTGTTACCGTTGTATTGGTCCGGCGCTTTTGCGGATTACAACCGTCCATGACGAGTATCAGCCATCTGGGCTTTGTCATCATGATAGGCGCATTTATTGCACCACTCGCGTCTGCAACAATCGCCTTGACTGCGATGGTGTTTGACCTCGGTTTAAGTGGCCCCGCGCTGATCGGACAAGTGTCCAATTGGTGGCTGGCGCATGGACTTGGGCTTTTACTGTTGATCCCGGCCCTGCTGCTTTTGACCGATTTATGGCAAGAACGAACGGATTGGGACCCCCTCAAGCTGAGCGAGGGAATTGCGCTGCTTTGCGCCGGGTTGACGGTCAATTATCTGGTTTTCTCACAACCCAGTTCTGCGTTGCTGTTCTTGATCCCCCCGATCACATTGCTTCATGCGTTTCGGCTCGGCTCAATAGGCACAGCGTTTTTTATAGCTGGAATTGTTGCGATTTCAGCCGGTATGACCTCTGCTGGTATTGGCCCTTTTCAAGACGCCAGCCATTCACCTGCACTTCGCAATCATCTGCTTCAAGCCTTTGTTGCAGCAAATTTTCTGACTGGTTTGCCTGTCGCAGCAGCGCTTGCAGGACGCAAACGGATGACCGACGCACTCGAACGCGGAAAGCAACAGCTGGCCATTTTGGCCGACAACATCTCTGACGCGGTGCTGCACTATGATCTCGATGGCACCTGCACCTATGCCTCACCATCAGTGCGTGCCGTGCTGGGCAAGAACCATCCACACCTGATTGGATCACATTTCACAGACAGCATTCATGAAGAAGCGCATGAACAAATGATCTGGGTTCACAAACAATTGTCGTCGGGCGCATCGCAGAATGAGCGAATAACATATCGCCGCTATCTCGACAGCGAAGAAGGAACGCCTGTCTTTATCGAGGCGAATTGCACACGAGTGGACGGCCATAAGAGTGGCCATAATAAAGGTACGCGTGCGGGGATCGTAGTCGCTGCGCGAGATGTGACAGAACGCGTGGAGCTGGAATTGCTTTTGACGCGGGCTCGCCGTCATGCCGAAAATGCAGCACGCGCCAAATCCGAATTTCTCGCCAATATGAGCCACGAAATCCGCACGCCTATGAATGGCGTCCTGGGATTTGCCGAATTGCTGCTGCAATCAGAGCTCGACGAAGACCAGACGCGACAGGCGCAAATGATCGTGCAATCCGGTCGGTCAATGATGATGCTTTTGAACGACGTCCTTGATCTATCCCGGATCGAGGCGGGTCAGATCGCAATCGACAATGGACCGGTTGACCTTGACGCAACTATTGCCGAATGCGCGATGCTGCATAGGCCCAATGCTGAGAAAAAGGGGCTCAACCTGATTTATGAGCCCCCGATACTAGAATACGACAATAACGGCGCAACTCCTTGGGTGATGACTGATGCCCTCAGGCTGCGTCAGATCGTTCTTAACCTTATCGGAAATGCGGTGAAGTTCACAGAGGCAGGCAGCGTTACCGTTGGTCTGCAAAGCAGTTCAGATGAAATTGTCATCAGCATCGCTGACACTGGCATCGGGATCAATCAAGACAGGCTGGACACCATCTTCAACCCCTTCACTCAGGGTGAAAGCGATACGGCAAGACGCTTTGGCGGGACTGGACTTGGCCTGACTATAAGCCGCCAGCTTGCTGACCTGTTGGGTGGCAGGATTGAGGTTTCAAGCGAGAAAGGCGTCGGATCGCGCTTTACACTCACACTGCCTTCAATCCCGGCCATTCCAGAAACAGAACCAGATCCGGTCGAAGAACAGAACATTCTTGAAGAATTGCCAGAGCAAGCGCGCATACTTTTGGCAGAAGACCATGATGTAAACCGCATGCTGGCGCGCGAAATGCTCGAGAGGTGCGGACAAACTGTTGCCGTGGCGCATGATGGCAATGAAACCATTTCGATGGTCATGGACAGCATCATGCGCGGTACGCCGTATGATCTGGTTCTTATGGATGTTCAAATGCCGGCTTGCGATGGTTATGCCGCAACACGCGCCATTCGTGCCGAAGGGATAACGCCTGAACAATTGCCGATCGTAGCGCTCACCGCCAATGCATTTCCCGAAGATATCGCCGCCGCGCGCCAGGCGGGTATGCAGGCGCATCTGGCAAAGCCCATGGTGTTTGCCGATCTGGCGCGCGTCCTCCAGCGTTGGTTGCCGACCCAGATTGTGGAACGCGATGATGAGAACGTGGGGCCGGAACTTGGCCCCAATATCCACCCGCTTGATGATGCAGAAACTAGTCCAGATCGCGCTGAAGTGGTAAATTTGCTCCATGCTGCCCGAAAAGAGCAGAGCGCTGATCGCACAATTGCCAACCAAATATCAAAGACGCACTCGCCAGCTCTTATCAAACGTTGGACAGCAAGGCGCAGCGAAGCCGTCAACGGCGTGCGTTCTGCTCTAACAAACCAATTGCTTGATGGTGGCCCCGACAAAGCGGAACAACGCGAACATCTGGCCAGCTTGGTGCACAAACTGGCCGGCACCGCCGCAATGTTTGGAGAGCCCAATCTGGGCGATCAGGCCGCGGCGTTTGAAAATGCCTTAAGGCTCGATCTCGACCCGAAAGTGCAACAGGCGCTCGCTGCCGAGCTGTTGGCTTTGGCAGGCGAAAATGCACACGACGACTTACAATCAAACGCAGCAGACGGCTAAGAACGCGGCAGAGCGAAAAACGCTCATCCCAAAAACAAACGGCGGAGCCCATAGGCCCCGCCGCTCATAGTGTTTTGACTGCAGGCTAGCGAATTAGAATTCGTAGCGAACACCAACCTGAATACGCCAAGCAGACGGGTTGATCGCGATGAAGTTCTGATCATCCGGGTTAAAGCCCGAAATGATGTAACGGCCCTGATCATCGACACCGCCATCAGCCACATCGACGAGCCCGTCAAAGCCGCCACGCGAACGCAAAATGTTCGCGCCGCTATCGATGAGATTGAGGAAGTTGGCAAAGTCAGCGAAAACTTCGATCCGGTCTTCGGCAATGCCTGTCAGGCTGCCGATGAACGGGAGTTCCTGACTGACGCGGAGATCGAGATCGACATGCCAATCATTACGGCACGAGTTGCGAGTGATGGATTCGCCTGCCGTGAACCCGCAACCAGACGCCGCGACATAATCGATCACATCCTGAACCGCAGTCGGATCAGAGAGTGGAGAAACGTTTGGATCGGTTAGGCCCGATGGCACATAGAGCAACGCATTGTCATTGCCCGACGCGGAATCGGCAAACACGCCGCCGCCATCGAAGGTCAAGCTGTAAGGACGACCTTCACGGGCGCGGAAGAAGAAGCCAAAGCTCGTGTCGTAACCGTCGATGAACTGTTCGCGGAAGTTGACCGCCGCTGTGAAGTTATGGCGGGTTTCCGTGGTTGCAGTTGATACAGCCGGGTCTTGACGATCAAACGCTGCGGTTGCGTCGAATGAAGACGTAGCCGTTGATGATTGATTGTTCCGTGCATTGCTCGAATCGGTGAAGGCATAGCCAAACTGAACGCGGGTTGAGCCGCCTTCTGTGAACAGACCGCTTTCAAAATCCTTGCTTACGATGATTGACGCAGAATGCGATTCTGCTCTGCGGCCATTCGTGAGCTGGATGTTATCATCGCGGCGAGTGTTGAAACACTCAGGCGTAAGCCCCGTGTATACTGGCGGCGTGCCGCCCGTACCCTGCAGGACAGCGTTACATCCAGCAGCGGTTGCATCAACAGCCTGATAGATCGGACGCCCATCGACCGTGAAACCGCCGTTAGTGCGGATGTCCGGCGCCTGGCTTAGATCAACGAAGTTCAGCGTGTTGTTGAAGCGCGAATAGATATAATCGAGCTGCAACTGCCAATCGCTAAAGAAGCCGCTTTCCGCGCCAAACGTGGTCTGGAAAGCAAGGCTTGCACGCGTCACTGTTGGGATATCGAAATCGGGATCAGTTGACTGGATATCAGCCAATCCGTTTTCAGCATCTGCGACACCGGCATTGATCGCACATGCCGGGATACCCGTGAACGCGCCGCCAGTAACCACGTCTATCTGACCCGTTGTTGGATCAGTGATGAGTTCGGTAGGAGCGCAGTCGCCCGTGTCGCCATTCGCGCTGGAAAAGCCGTTGTTTGAAAACGCGTTCGAGAAGTAAACAACCGGGTCACCGCCAGAAAAGACGCCGACACCGCCGGTTACGCGGCTGTTTGAGAAGAAGCCCTCATTATCGAATTCATAGGTTGCTGAAAGACGCGGAAGAACCACTGGACCAAGGCGACCAAACGAATTGGCGTTGGTGAAGCCGTAACGGTCAATGAAGTTCTGGTTGGCACGTGGTGCATCGCCATCATACAATTGAACGCGGACACCCGCATTGATCGAAAGTTGGTCAGTCGCCTGCCATTCATCCTGGGCGTAGACCGAATAAATACGGCGGCTAAAACGAGCCGCTGCATTGTTGATGTCGCCGCCTGTCGCCGACGCGATTGTTGCGCCGCCGCTGTCGCCATTCACAAGATCATCGGAATCATCAAACACGCTGGGTGAACCATCACCGATTGCGAGAAGTCCTTCCTCGAAATCAGCGAGGTTTTGGAAGAACAGTGTCCCTGTTGCGTTGATCGCAAACAGGTTGAACACTTCAAGATCGTTGATCTCTGCACCGAATTTCAGGAAGTGGCCACCGCCAGCTTCGTAGTTCAGCTGGAAACGAGCCTGATCGATTTTCTGGTCAAGCTGGTTAGCAGAACGGAAAATGCCGGGGCCTGTTGCGAAACGACCATTCTGGCCATTCGGGATAATGCCGAGGGTTTCGTTGGCGATACCGACAACAAGGCGCGGGGTCGGATTGTCTGACTGCGCTTCGCCAAAGCCGACTGGACCCTGGATGTCGCCAACTTCTGAACGGCTGACGCGCAGTTCGGTTGAAAGGCTGTCACTCCACTGCGAATAGAGACGCACTGAATAATAATCAGACAGCGTGCCCTCGTCTTCAAACGAGTTGAATCCACCGATTTCGCCGCCACCAAAATCAGATTCGATGTTGGTTTCTTCAAGGCGCTGATAGGTTGCTTCGACGCGGTGATCATCATTGATGATTGCATCGAGACGGCCGAAATATCGCACGTTCCCTTCAGCTAGGCTGGTTGGGTAAGCGCCGATGTCCTGGCCATATACGCGCTGAGCAATGTCAGCGAACTGAGCAAGTTGATCGACGGTTGCGAAGTTCGCCTCGTTGGTGAAACCGCCGCCGAATGGGCCAAAATTGTTACCCTGCGTCAGGTCAGCTTCTTCATAACCAAAAGAGAAAAACAGGCGATCGGGAATGATCGGGCCGTTAAGCGTAACGCCCCAGCGCTTTTCTTCGTTTGCACTTAACGGACGACCGTCGATTTCGTTGGCGAACAGGCCGCTGTCGAAATAGGTGAAGAAAGCCGAACCGTGGAATTCGTTCGAACCAGCTTTGGTAACGGTGTTGATGAGACAGCCGGTGAACTCTGAGTACTCGACATCGAACGGAGCAAATTCGACCGAGATTTGATCGATCACGTCAAACGGCAGCGGGAGCGAGTTACGCGCCGCAAAAGGCGTTCCGTTAAGGCCAAAAGTGTCGGACTGAACGATGCCGTCAACCGTAAAGGTGTTGGTACGATCGTTACCACCAAGGCAGGAGATGCGATCAACGTCGTTGTTCTGTTCGAGGCTGACGCGTGGGTCGATGCGAATGATGTCGCGCACGTCGCGAGTGATCGAAGGGAATGCTTCGAGTGTTTGTGTATCGAATGCGCTACCCGGACCAACTGCAACCTGAGTTGCGCGTGCACGCGCACCGGTCACGATGATGGTGTTGCCTGCTGCGCTTTCATCAAGCGAGAATGTGAAGCCGATATTGCCCGAAATGTTGGTGTAGACTTCTTCGATCGTCTGACCTTCGAAGCCTGCAGCGGTCACTGTCACGGTGTAGGGTCCGCCAGGCTGCAAAGACTGAATGCGGAACGTACCGTCTGCGCCGGTTGTCTGAGTGCGGGTCGAGCCTGTGCGAGTATCTGTGACAGTTGCGGTTGCGCCGGCAAGCGGAGCTCCCGAAGCATCTGTAACTTCGCCTTCGACACCTGAGGTAATTGACTGAGCAGCAGCTGGAACTGCCACAACGGTTGCGGCAGAGAGAGAAACGACGCTCGCTGCCAAGAGATATTTGAGTTTCATGGTATAGCCCCTGAACACAATGGAGAAGGTGTGCGGTGCGCCCCGCCTAGAAGCGCTTGGCTTCGGCAAAGCGACTATTTTGTGACAGTTTTGTGACAGGCCGTACGCAGCGCCATCGGCCGAATATTCAAAAGCCATTCATCCACAGGCTAAGCCGTGGATTCCCGAGGGTAAAAGCGCTTGTGTTGCAAGAGCGCCACGAAGTCAGGATTTTTACCGATGCCGCTTTCGCGATGCGATAAAGCGTTGCTGACCCATGTCAGACCGATTTCGCTTGAGATTCAATTACCTTTCGCACTGCACAATTTACCGATTCGCGAGTCTTTCAGCGCACCGAATTAAATCAATTAGGCGAGATTGATCTCACGCAGGCGCTGCATCAGGAAATCGTGCGAGCTAAGCGGCTCGGGCGGCGTTTCCCAGCAATCATCCCCTGTGCAATTGGGAAGCGGCTCAATGATATAGTCCGGTCTGAAATGCAGAAAGAATGGCATCGAATAGCGCGATCTTGCGGCTGCTGGTCCTTTGGGATTAACGACGCGGTGCGTGGTTGAAACCAGCCTGCCATTGGTCAGCCGCTCTAACATATCGCCGACATTGATAACCAAAGCGCCTTCGAGAACATCAACCGCATGCCATTCCCCTGATTTGGTGAGCAGTTCGAGGCCTGCTTCTTCTGCGCCGAGCAACAAAGTGATCGTATTGATATCGCCATGCGCAGCGGCCCGAATAGCGCCCTCGGGCGCTTGCGGACCAAGCGGTGGATAATGAAGCAAGCGCATCACAGAATTGCCGTCTTCAACCGTGCTCGCGAAAAATTCACGTGGCAGATCAAGATGCAGTGCAATCGCCTCAAGCACGCGCCCGCCTGCCGTTTCAAAGGCTGCATAAAGATCACTGAACGTCTCTTCGAAACCGGGCGCCTCCTTGGGCCAGACGTTGGGCGCCATAAACTCGCTCAGAGCATGACCTGCTGGAAGCTCACGCCCGACATGCCAGAATTCCTTGAGATCAAAGATCGAGGCATCCTTGGCTTTTTCGGTGCCGAATGGCGTGTAACCGCGTGCGCCGCCTCCGCCTTCGATTTTGTAGCTGCGCTTGACTTCATCGGGCAGCGCAAAAAATTCCTTTGATTGCGCCTCGGCGGATGCAATCAATTCAGATGGAATGCCGTGATCGCGCACAACAGCAAAGCCAAACTCGGCAAAACTGCGACCCAATTCATCAGCGATCTCTTCAAGCGGCTGAGCGAGCGAAACGCTGGCAATATTTACGGCGGTCTGTGTCATGACGTTTATCTAGGGGCTCAATCGCGCTTTTTCCATTCCAATCAGAATGGCAAAAACAGGCTAGCCAAGGCAGCACTCATCAGATTGGCAAGACTGCCAGCTGCCAAAGCCTTTAGCCCCAATCGCGCGATCACTGGGCGCTGGTTTGGAGCGAGCCCGCCGGTCACTGCCATCTGGATCGCGATTGATGAGAAATTGGCAAAGCCGCACAACGCAAACGTGACGATAGAACGGCTTCGCGCTGTCAGCCCTTCTACGTCGCCCAATTCGATAAAGGCGACAAATTCATTGAGAACAATCTTTGTGCCGAACAATCCACCAGCGATCTGCGCCTGATCCCAATCCGAAATGCCGATAAGGAACATGACAGGCGCAAAGACATAACCCAGCATTTGCTGGAACGAGATGTCGGGATAGCCGAACCAAGATCCAGCCTCGCTCAGCATTCCGTTCGCCAAAGCGACCAGCGCCACAAACACCATCACCATAGCGCCAACGGCCACTGCCAGTTTTACACCAGTGGTCGTGCCCTGCGCAGCAGCTTCGATGATATTGGCGGGCTTCTCGCCTTCCTCAAATGTCTCTGAAACCGTCACATCGGCAAGCTGTTTGTCATGCTCGGCTGCCTCTTCAGGATCATCGGGCATGATGATTTTCGCCATCAGGATACCGCCGGGCGCAGACATGAAAGCGGCGGCGAGCAGATAGGGCACTGCATCGCTACCCAGGAATGACGCATAGGCGGCAAGGATAGTGCCCGCCACGCCAGCCATTCCCACGCACATCAATGTGAACAGTCGGGATGGCGGCAGGGCCGCCAGATAGGGTCGAACCACAAGCGGGCTTTCGGATTGGCCAACAAAAATGTTGGCAGCAGCGCCGAGCGCCTCAACTTTGCTAATGCCAGTTAGCCATCCAATCGCCCCGCCCAGCCAGCGCACCAGACGCTGCATGATGCCAAGGTAATAGAGGATCGACACGAGCGCTGCGAAGAATACGATCACCGGCAGGGCTGCGATAAGGAATGTATTGGCAAACGGGTTTGTAGCCATCGGTCCGAACAAAGTTTCAATACCGGCAACTGAATAGCCGAGCAATGCGATGACGCCATCGGACAGGAATTTGATGGCCCTCACACCGAAATCGGTTCTGAGCACGAGCACCGCCATCACCGCTTGCAATGCAAAGGCCGATCCCACGACGCGCAGATTGATGTTGCGCTTTCCAGACGACAGCAGGAAAGCGATGGCAAGGATCGCAACGATCCCGGCAATGCTGTAAAGATAGGGTGAAATGGCTGTTTTCTCGCCGCTCTTATGGCGACGCCCCCGCAAGTTGATCCCGTTGGTTGCAACGGTTGGCATTTTGCGAGTGCTTTCGCAATGGGTTTGCGCACCAGTCAGTCCACAGATCAAATCGAGGCGGCTTTTCTTTTGAAACCGCTCTGCCTAACCATAACGCGATGAACGAAGCTGCTGCCAAGATCGAAACCGCATCTGCGACCAATTCAGCCGGCATCACTATGCCAACCGGGCTGTTTGCCTTTTTGATCCTCTATGGCGGGATGACTGTGCTTGCTGGCGTCGTCGCATTCAAACAGGTGCAATTGTGGCCCAGCCAGTTGGCAGTTGAAGCAGGGATATTCCCGTTTCTCCTGCTTGTGGTGATCTCCAGCACAATTTCGCAGCTTTACGGCAAGGCAATGGCGCAAAAACTGGTGTGGTGGGGGTTTGTCCCGCTGCTGCTGTCAGCCTTGTTGATATATCTGGTGCTAAGCCTTCCGCCCTCGCCTGAAATGACTGAATTTCGAGGAGAGGACCTGGCCGCTTTTGAGCGCGTTCTTGGCCAGACGCCGCGCATTTTGATGGCAGGTCCTGCCGCCTACATCGCATCGCTGTTGCTCAATATCTGGATATTTGACCGGTTGCGCGGCGACGGGGAAACCAGCACGTTTGGCCTGATGGTGCGCGGAGCGATTGCTTCAGCGCTCAGCCAGGCGCTCGATTCGGTGATCTTCATCACTCTCGCTTTTTATGGCGAGTTCGACATTACCAACCTGCTCATCGGACAAGTGCTCGCCAAAGTGACCTTGAGCCTGATTCTCGTGCCGTTTCTCATCACGTTTGGAGTGCGCTTTGCCAGTTGGCTCGACACACGCGGCAACTAGCTAGCGAAACCACGCCTCGCCCAGAGCATCGACGATCACCGCTGCTCTTAAAGCTTCAATCCCCATGCCTTTTTCCGCGCTGGTCAGGTGTAATTCGGGAAAGGCGGCGGGACGTTTGCGGATTTCATCGGACACTTTTTGCGCGGTCCGTTCAAGGTCTGAAGCTTTGATCTTGTCCGTCTTGGTCAAGACAACCCGGTAACCCACCGCTGCCTCATCAAGCATTTGCATCATGTCGCGGTCGACTTGTTTAAGGCCATGACGGCTATCGACCAGCACCAGATTACGAGCGAGGACTTGCCGGCCGCGCAGATAGCTTTTGACAAGCTTTTTCCATTTATCGACAACCGCCACAGGTGCCTTGGCAAAGCCATAGCCGGGCATATCGACAAGGCGCAGCTCAGTTGGATCACCGACTTCGAAAAAGTTCAGCTCCTGTGTGCGCCCCGGTGTTACCGATGCGCGCGCGATTGCCTTGCGGCCCGTCAGAGCATTGAGCAGCGAGCTCTTGCCAACATTTGACCGTCCACAAAACGCGATTTCGGGAACGGTGGGATCGGGCAGGAATTTTAGCTGCGGCGCGGACAGCAAAAAGTCCACCCGGCCTGAAAACAGACGGGATGCAGCCCTTTCGCGCAGCTGTTGTTCGCGCTCTTCGATAGAGGGCAGAGTGCTGTTCAAGCTTTGCTCTCTGTTTCTTTGGCCTTCTCTTTGGCTTTTTCCGCCTTCTCCTTTTCGGCCGCCGCTTTCAATTGCGGGTGACGAGAATAGAGATAGGTTTGCTGTGCCAGGGTGAGCACGTTGGATGTCACCCAGTACAATAGCAAGCCAGCTGCAAACGGCGCCATCACGAACATCAAAATCCAAGGCATGATGTTGAAAATCTGTTGCTGCATCGGGTCCATTGTCGACGGGTTCATTTTGAACGTCAGCCACATTGTCACACCCAGCAATACAGCAAGAATGCCAATGCCAAGGAATCCAGGCACTTCAAACGGCAGCAAACCGAACAAGTTCAGAATGGTCCATGGGTCAGGCGCTGACAAATCCTTGATCCAGAACGGGATGAACGGTTCGTGCCGCATCTCAATCGCGAGGATCAAGACCTTATACAGCGCAAAGAAGATCGGGATCTGGATCAGCAATGGCAAACACCCTGCCAGCGGATTGACCTTCTCTTTCTTATACAGCTCCATGATCTTTTGCTGTTGCTGCTGTTTGTCGTCCTTATACCGCTCTTGAATTTCCTTCATTTTCGGCTGAACCGCTTTCATCTGCGCCATGGACCCGAACTGCTTTTGTGCAATCGGGAATAGCAGGCCGCGAATAACGAACGTGAGCGCCATGATCGCGAGGCCGAAATTGCCGATAAAGCCAAACAGGGTTTTGAGCAGCCAAAGCAATGGCTTTTCAAGAAACCAGAACCAACCCCAAGAAATCGCCAGATCAAACTGCGCGATGCCATCGGTTTCGGCATAAGCTTCGAGAACGGCGTTTTCCTTCGCCCCAGCGAAAAGCTTGGTGGATTGGGTTAAAGTTTCGCCCGCCGCCACTGTGACCGGAGCGTAGCTTATATCTGCGCGGTAAAGACCATTGGCCAGACGGCGGAATGCGGGATCAGCCGCTCCTTCTTCTGGGATAAGGGCAGATAACCAATACCGATCTGTAAAGCCGATCCAATCCACTGCGCCTTCGGGGCGATAAGGATTGCGAGCATCAGCTGGCAAATCATCATAGCCATATTCTTCGTCAATCGTCCCATCGAAAGAGCCAATAGGTCCCGCATGGACAAGCCATTCATCTGGCGATGCATTGGCAATTGAGCGGTCGACCAGTGCGAAAGGCTGGACAATCGCCGCTCCCTCGCCCGTGTTCTCGACCTTTTGGACCGCGTTGATCATAAACTGATCATCAATTGTGTAGGTGATCGAATAGGTTACGCCGTTTTCAGCCGTGTGCGTCAGTGTGACAGGCGTATCAGGTGTGAGGGTTTCGCCATCAGCTTCCCATCTTGTGGTGCTGGGCAGACGCTTGCCTTCAACGATAAAGCCAAATTCGGCAAAGTATTGATCTTTGGTGCGTGCAGGCGCGAGCAATTGAACAGGCGGGGCATCTTTACCAACCCTCTGGCGGTAATCTTTTAGCTCAATATCATCGATCCGCGCACCGATCAGGTTGATTGAACCTTCAACCCGCGGAGCTTCGATTTTAACCCGGTCAGCGCTGGCTAGAGCTGCTGAAAGCTCAACGGGACCTTTCGCGGCATCATCTGTGCCCAGATCGCTTGCAGCGCCTGCACCTGATGGGGCCTGCGCGGATTGCGGCTGCTGCGAGGATTCGCCGTCCGCCAAAGAAGCCGTGACCGATGCCTCTGGATAGAGGAACCGCATGCCCAGATCCCAACCAAGGATCAGCAGGCCGGAAAGCACGACGGCGAGGATTAGATTGCGTTGATTGTCCAAGGTTGAGCCCGTTTGTCTGTAGCACGTAAGTGTATTATGTTGGTATTACAGCGGCGATTACCAGTCCTTTACGGAACCGGATCATGGCCGCTGCCCCCCCATGGGTGACAGCGCCCTATACGCTTTGCCGCCAGCCATCCACCCTTGATCGCACCATGCTTTTGCAAAGCCTGAATGGCGTATTCGCTGCAAGACGGGGCAAAGCGGCAAGTGGGCGGTATAATTCGTGAAGGTCCAAGCTGCCAACCGCGCGCAATCCAAATGAGAATTTGCTTCATTTGCGCAAGTCCGGCCCTGGTCCCAGCCTCTGCCCCGGCCTGGCATTTCGATTGCCTTTGCGTGGTCGGCGCACGCTGTCGCCTTTACCTTGAGCTGCCCGAGAAAGGGCTGCGTCCAGCTCCGCGGCCATCTGTGAAAAATTCCGCTCCACTCCCCCTGCACGGCCAATCAAGACATGATCGTGATTGGCGAGACCTTTTTGAGGGAGAGCTGCACGCAACAGCTCGCGAAATCGCCGTTTCATCCGGTTGCGCACAACAGCATTGCCGATTTTCTTCGTAACCGTGATCCCATACCGCATGCCAGAATCACCATTGGGACGCGTCAGCAGCACAAACCCAGCCCGCGCATTGCGCAGACCCTTGTTCGCAGCAAGGAAATCAGCGCGCTTGGTGAGAACGGTAATACTCATTGCACACCATATATACCAATCGGGCTCCTGCAGGGAGCCTGCAAGGGAGACCGGGCGTGCCCTTCGGCTGGCTGACAAGACAGCCGCTCAGGGTAAACTTCGCAATCCGATCATTGATCGCAATAAGCGAGAAATTGGCAGCGCGGATGCGCTGCGCAAAGAATTAAGCTGTCAGTTTCTTGCGACCGCGGCGGCGACGTGCGCGCAGCAGCTTGCGGCCACCAACGGTGGCTTTGCGTGCGAAAAACCCGTGGCGACGTTTGCGCACAAGATTGCTTGGCTGGAAAGTCCGCTTCATTTCGACCTCGAATAATCTAGCTGATGTCGTGTCCGGTAAAACGATTACACGGTGCTGACATCGGGAAAAACAATCGCGCGGCGCTTTGCTGCCAAACGATTCAAATCAGGCGCGCGCAACTATGGGATGGTGGCGTGTGAGTCAAGCAGGCTCTTCGCCTTAAAGTGCAGCCAGAGCCTCCAATTGGGCAGCGCTGAGCTGAACATCAAGCTTCTCATATGGAATGTCTGGAACCGCGATTTGCAACGGCTGGCTATCAAGCTGATCCCAGATCCGACCTTCCTTCACCCAACCGCGCATCTCATCGCCATTCAACCAAAGCGCGCTGTTGTGCGGGACCGAATTCGTCATTTCGTAAAAGTTGCGGGCACGCTCTTCGCTCATGCCCATTTCGACGTAATAATCGAGATAGAGCCGATTTTCCGGCGCATCTTCGGCGAAATCCTGCGGCTCGCGGCCATAGGCATCGCGCCATGAATGAACGGCGAATTCTGCCGCGTCGTCCATCGTGCGGGTTACGCCTGCAAGAAACAGCTCAACAGCTCCGGAGCGCACCGAACCGCCAGCCGGAACATGCGTTGCAATACCGGCCTCGCGGATCAAACGGCCAACCTCAAGATTGGCAAGGTCGTGGCTTGTGCCCGGTGCCTCGATCATCTCAAGCTGGTCAAGCTCAGGAAAATCGCGCAGCATGGCTTCAAAATGCAACGGGGCGGCAGCATCGGTAGACCCGATCACAGCTGCGCGGTTATGATCGAGAACGCGAAACGGCCCGTATTGCGCCAAGGCAATTGCCGGCGAAAACGCCGCTGCTGGTGCCTGATAACGCGCTGCATCGCGAAGCAATGTGGTGGATTGTGTCGTCACGTAGCCATCTACAATTTCAGTAGTGGTCATTGTCGCATCAACTCGCAGCGCGGCTTCCAGCATCGCAGTGGCCTGAGCATCCTCTACCCGAACCCAGCTTTGTGTGGCGTGATCCCATTCCTCTACCCAGCGTTCGGTGCTGACAACGCGCGCACCGCCGTGGTCGGTCTGCGCAGCAGCGAGGCCGGGGGCAAGAAGCGCAAGAACGCACAAAAAGAGGCTGATGGCCTTGTTCATGAGGCCTGCAATGCCCCGGCGCCCTTTTAAGAAGAGCGAATTTTTATGCTTGCAGAAGTATTGAGATATAGTGCGTAGGCGCCGCTTCAAATTCTCGAAGCCATCCCTGATAACATGATGTTAACCGCGCGATTGCAGCGCGCGCGCCTATGGTCTCCTGACGTAGTATTGGGGGAACGGCGCAAGTGGTCGCACTGGTCGAAACGGTTGCCTATCTGGGGCTGGAGGCGCGCCGGGTCGAAGTGCAATGCCAGGTTGCCCCCGGAATGCCGCGATTTTCAATCGTCGGTCTTCCCGATAAAGCTGTGAGCGAAAGCCGGGAGCGCGTGCAGGCGGCTTTGTCTGCCATGGGTCTCGCGCTTCCGCCAAAACGGATCACCGTCAATCTGTCGCCTGCTGATTTGCCAAAGGACGGATCGCATTATGATCTGCCGATTGCACTCGCATTGCTGGGGGCAATGGGCGTTACCGATGCTGAACAATTGGGTGACTGGATTGCTGTAGGAGAGCTCGCACTTGATGGGCGCATTGTCGCCTCACCGGGCGTTTTGATAGCGGCGCTCTATTCCAGCGAGGCGGAAAAAGGGTTGATCTGCCCCTTCGATCAAGGCTCCGAAGCGAAATGGGCGAGCGGTGTGCCAGTTCTTGCTCCGCGCGATTTATCCAGCCTACTGGGCCACCTAAAAGGCGACAGTATCCTTCCCGATCCAAAGCGCGGCAAAATTGCCGATGCTGCCGCTGCGGCAGATCTCAAACAGGTGAAGGGGCAGGAAACAGCCAAGCGCGCATTGGAAATTGCCGCTGCTGGCGGGCACAATCTGTTGATGAGCGGCCCTCCTGGATCCGGAAAAAGCCTGCTTGCATCTTGCCTGCCCGGTATCCTGCCCGAACTAACGCCAACCGAAGCGTTAGAAGTGTCGATGGTGCAATCTGTCGCAGGCACCCTGGAAGCTGGCACAATCAGCCGCGCTCGCCCATTTAGAGCACCGCACCATTCAGCCAGTATGGCAGCGCTCACTGGCGGCGGTTTAAAGGTTCACCCAGGCGAAGTCAGCCTTGCCCATTTGGGCGTTTTGTTCCTTGATGAATTGCCCGAATTTCAACGTCCCGTGCTCGATTCCCTGCGCCAACCGCTCGAAACAGGTCAAGTCGATGTTGCACGCGCCAATGCCCATGTGACCTTTCCCGCGCGTGTTCAACTGATCGCGGCGATGAATCCGTGTCGATGCGGTCATGCTGGCGAGGCGGAGAATATCTGCGCGCGCCATCCGCGCTGTGTGGGTGAGTATCAGGGACGGTTATCTGGCCCGCTGCTTGATCGAATAGATTGCCATGTCGAAGTGGCTGCAGTCAGCGCAATGGATCTTTCAATGCCGCCGCCCGCTGAAGGAAGCGAAGAAGTCGCTCGCCGGGTCGCGGCCGCGCGTGCGCACGCAATATCACGCGGCGTAAGATCAAATGCAGAGCTTGAAGGTGATGCGTTGGACAAACATGCAACGCCCGATGAAGAAGGCCGCGCATTGATGATGCGAGCAGCTGAGAAACTGCGCCTGTCTGCGCGCGGCTATACACGAATGCTCAAAGTTGCGCGGACCATTGCCGATCTTGCCGGCATGCGTGAGATTGCCCGACCGCATATCGCCGAAGCGCTCAGCTATCGCCAGCGAAGCATCGCGCGGTAGCAAGGCTAATTTCCACGCCCTCTGGCGGGCCGGTTCAACTTGCGGCAATGCGGCATTCTGTTAGCGCTCAGCCTCACCCCGATCCAACAAAGCTTGCCCGTGCCGAAAATTTCCACCTTCTCTGCCGAAGAGACCGCCACAAGCTATGCTTTTGGCGGGGAAGAGGAAGGCGCGCTCAGGCGGCGCGTGCTGGGCGTCAGCGCGACGATCATCGTCGAGATTGCAATTATCGCCTTGCTGCTGACGCTGGGCTGGAATCTGACAGATGACAGGGTTGAAACGCCGGTTGTTACCACTCTTGGGGCCAATGATTTTGCAGAGCCTGAACAGGAGGCTCAAGACAATACGCCGCCAGAACCTCAACCTCAGCAAAAAACCGATCCAAACCCTCAGCCACCCGACCCGCAGCCACTAGAACCGCCCCAACAACCACTTCCCACACCCATCGACCCGCCGATTAAGTTTCCGCCCAAGCCCGAACCTTCGCCAGCGCCGCCAAAACCCAAGCCCGCGCCGCGCGAGCCAGCCGGTCCGCCTGCACAAGTCTATGGCCCGCCAGACACCGGGCCAGTGGGCGGCGCAAATGACAGCCAGCGTGTCGGCACAGCTCCTGATGGTCAGCCTTTGTATGCCGCGCGCTGGTATCGCGAACCGACACGCCAGGAACTGGCTGGTTATCTTTCGACGGCGAGCGGGCCCGGAAGCGCGCTCATCGTATGCCGGACCGTGCCCGACTTCTACGTAGAGGATTGCGAGCTTTTGGGTGAGACGCCGCGAGGTTCACAAATTGGCCGAGCTGTAATGGCTGCTGCGTGGCAGTTTCGCGTGCGGCCAGCGATTGTCGGCGGGCGTTCTCAAGTTGGATCATGGGTGCGCATCAGGATCGATTACACGCGCGCGCAACGGTAGTGTGTCGAAAGCGGATCAAGGCAGGCTTGTCTTACCCAAAAATTGCAGCCAACCGTTGAACCTATGGATCTATGGTGGCTTATCTATGTCGGAGCAGGATTGCTGCTGCTCGCTTATGCGATCCGCGATGAGCTAAAACTGCGGCTCCTCATCGTCATATCGACTTTCATCTATATCCTCTATTACTTCGTCGTTCCCTCACCCCCGCTATGGGACGCGATAATCACCAGTTTGTTGATGGTGGCGGTAAACCTCTGGGTGCTGGGACAGATCGTTTTTGAACGAACCACTTTGCGCCTTAGCGAGGATAAAAAGGCGCTCTTCGATGCGTTTGAGACGCTTTCACCTGGGCAATTCCGACGTATGCTCAGACTTGCCAAATGGCAGCGCGCCGATGATCCTGAGGGCACTGTCCTGACGCGCGAAGATGAACCGTCAACTGCGCTATTTTATATCTTTGATGGTGTTATCTCGGTCGAAAAGCACGGCAGGCAGTTCCGATTGCCCGCTCACAATTTCGTGGGCGAAGTGGGCTTTGTCTTGAACCGGCCAACGACAACCACATCGGTTGCACCAGAAGGTGTGCGTTACATCGAATGGGATGCGCACGATTTGCGCACGCTGGAAGTAAAGTACCCCAATCTCAGCAATGCGTTAAACGCGCTTTTGACGCGCGATTTGGCGAATAAGCTCAAAACGAGTTATCGGCCCGAAGATGCGATGCCCGCGACACAGGAAACCGCGGAACTGCTGGAGGCTGTGGACGCCTAATTTGCGGCAATCCATGCCATTGCTTCGCGCAGAATCTCTACAAGATTTGCAGAGGGATTGCTGTCACCGGGCCTGGTAAGGATGTGTTTCCCCTCGCCCACGCGTCGGACCTCGATCGGTTTTCCAGCGATGATACGGCGCGCCACGATCTCCTCGATCCCTTCAGCGATGACCTGCTCATCAGATGTGCCGAATGCAACGAATACATTCGCATCGGTCACGGCGAGATCGCGCGCAGGGCATGCCGCTCCAAAGGTGCGCCAATAGGCAACCGGTTGTCCCCAGATGCGCTCCTCGTCCGGGGTCTGTGCTGAGAAAATCCTCGCTGCGGTGGCTTGCGCGGCACCCGAAGCCTGTTCGATGCGATCCCATGTCTCCAATCCGTCCTCGGCAGAACCAATTGCGGCCTGTCTTGTGGCATTGGCTATCATGTCATCGATAAGCAAACATCCCGCCGCCGAAACAAATACCACATGGGAGATGTCCTCGCGATTGGCGGCAAGGTGGGCCGCAGTCGCCGCTCCCTCGGAAATACCCAGCACCGCGATTGGCCCGGCATAGTCTCCAGCCTCGCGTACCGATGCAATCGCCCTGTCGAGATGCGCGGACCAGGCAGGCAGGGTAAAGTCGGCAGAGCACTCTTGACGGGTCCCAGGCGCAACCGAGGGTTTATCGACGACCATCACAGTGCGATCAGGCATGAGAACTGCGGGGAGATTCTGGACTGCGACAGGGGCCAGCCCTTGCGCGGTTTTCTGCCAGACGCTGTCGCAACCCGACCCTTGTAGCACAAGAACCACCGGCCCACCGGGCACGATCCGCGCATAGGTCATCCCGGTTTCAGGCGTCGCTGCGTCGTTTGCGGAAATGGCTTCAAAGCCATCAGGAAAGCTCTGCGCCTGAGCGCCATATGCGAAACCGAATGCGGCGATGGTAGAGACAATGAAACCGAGCGCCCGAGCCACTGACAACCTCTTTTTTGAATTGCGATTACAAGTGTAATCAAGCATGATTCCCGAACAGTGGCAAGCGAATTCACAATCCTCAGTTTGCTATGCGGCGCGGGTCAAACGATCATCCTAAGGCCTGACTTCATTCTTCAGCACCACTTCCAAAAACGCTGCACCCCAGGTTTCCAGCTTTTTCTCACCCACGCCTGGTAACTCGCCAATCTCGCGTAAGGTTTGCGGCACCAATGCTGCCATGGCGCGCAGCACGCTGTCGTGGAATATGACATAGGCTGGCACGTTGTGTTCCTGCGCCAATTCTTTGCGGCGTTCGCGCAAGGCATCGAACAAGGGATCACCGACAGGATTGGCGGTGTTTTCTCCCCGGTCGCGGCGACGGCGCTTCTTTGCAGGAGGCTCCGCGATGGAAACCGGCCGCTCGCCTTTAAGAACATCGCGCGCCTCAGCGCCCAAAGCCATGCCGCCATGTTCGGTGGAAGTCAGCATTTCATGCGCCATCAACGCGCGCATTGTAGGACGCAGTAAAGGCGCTTCATCTGCGGTGAGTATGCCAAAGACCGAAAGCGCGTTATGCCCACGCTGCGCCACACGATCATCCTCGCGGCCAAGCAAGACCTTTTCTATGTGGCCGATGCCAAAGCTTTGCCCGGTGCGGTAGACGGCAGAGAGCAGCTTTTGTGCAATTTTCGACACGTCGAGAATCTTGGGCGGATCGAGGCAGATATCGCAATTGCCGCAAGCCTCATCCGGGCTCTCGCCAAAGTGTTTGAGCAAGATCGCGCGGCGGCAAGTGGATGCCTCAACCAGCCCCGCAAGCGCGTTTAACCGCGCGCGTTCGCCCGGAAGGCGGCTTTCTTCGACGTCACCTAACCATTGGCGTGCTTTGGAAAAATCGCTCGCGCCCCAAAACAATTGTGCAATCGCAGGATCCCCATCGCGGCCTGCGCGGCCTGTTTCCTGATAATAAGCTTCGATGGATTTGGGCAGGCCTGCATGCACGACAAAGCGCACGTCGGGTTTGTCGATCCCCATACCAAAAGCGATTGTAGCGACCATCACCATATCTTCTGAACGGACGAATTCCGCCTGCACCCGCGCGCGCTCTTCTGGCGGAAGGCCCGCATGATAGGCACCAGTGGGGCGACCTGCCAAGGCCAGCTTTGTTGCAAGATCTTCGGTTGCCTTGCGGCTTTGCGCATAGACGATGCCTGCGCCCGGAGTACGGGTGATGAAGTCGGCAATCTGACGCGCAGTGTTATCGCGCGCAGCAATGCGGTATTGAATATTGGGCCGATCAAACCCGGCAACCACCATCCCTTCGTCAGGAATGCCCAATTGTTTGAGGATGTCGGCGCGCGTTACTTCGTCAGCGGTCGCGGTCAGCGCGAGACGCGGGATGTTTCGATGCTCATCGAGCATTGGCCGCAGGCCGCGATAATCAGGGCGAAAATCGTGCCCCCATTCCGAAACGCAATGCGCTTCATCGATGGCGAAAAGAGAGATGCGCATATCGCGCAGCATTGATTGAAAGCCCGATGTCGTGGCTCGTTCCGGCGCGACATAGAGAAGGTCCAGATCACCAGCACGCACGCGTTCCAGCGTTTCGCCGCGGTTCTGATCCGCCGATGTGAGCGATGCTGCGCGGATCCCCACCGCTTCTGCTGCACGAATCTGGTCATGCATCAGCGCGATAAGCGGAGAGACGACAATCGCAGTGCCAGGCAGCGCCAGAGCGGGAATTTGATAGCAAAGCGATTTGCCCGCCCCTGTCGGCATCAAAGCAAGTGTGGGCGCACCGGCCATGACCCGCGCGATCACAGCCTCTTGTTGGCCGCGAAAACCGGCAAAGCCGAATGTAGCGCGCAGGATTTCGTGAATGTCAGGAAGGGTCGCCACGCTCATGACGTGTACGTTAGATCATCGCCCCGCGATATACAGCCAAAGGACGGCGTGAATTGTCAGTTATCCAGCGGCTTTTTTCGCTTTACCCAATTCAACCACGCCCCCTTCGCCCAGTCCGGAATGCGGTATTGCAATTGTGCCATCTTTGCGTTTGCCAAGATCAGCCTTGGCAATCAGGTTTAGGTCAGTGTGGTCCAGGATGCGGCCATCATGCGACAGGATGGACACTGAAGAGATTGGCAGGCGATCCAGGTCATCCACCAAAACAGGGTCTTCTGCGATAAAATCGCTGCCGTGTTTCTGACCCCATAACCGCAAAGCAATCATAGCAGGCAGAAGATCAAAGCCTTTTGCGGTGAGCCGGTATTCAACTTTGCGGCGATCATTTTTGCATGGTTCGCGCTTTAGAATGCCGTGTTCCACCAATTTGGCGAGACGATTCGACAGAATATTTCGCGCGATCCCCAATTCGGTCAGAAACTCTTCAAAATGCTTCAGCCCGTTAAAGCTGGCTCGAAGAATCATAAAAGCCCAACGTTCACCCATAACTTCAAGAGCTTGCGGCAGTCCGCACTCTTTCAGTTCGCTTAAGGGTTCTCTCATTTCGCCCATAATTATCCTTTCCCCTGCAACAGCTTAGACCGATTTTCGGGAACCATGCAAAAAATATTCAGTTTTTAGTTGCAACTAAAAACCTAATCACATAAGTAGTGATTCGCAACTGGTCTTCTTTTGAAACCTAAATGCCCGAAAATCAATGACCCGATCTAAAGGAATAAAGCAATGACCCTCTCCCTCCCCCGCGCTGCTTCACGGCTCTCCATCTTTGCCGCTGCAATCCTCTACACTGGCGCAACATTTGGCGTTGCAACCAGTGCTGATCCTGCTTTTGCCAAGGATGGCCCTTACTACACCGCACAATTAGCCCAGCCGACCGAAGAAACCCGCGCGGTTGCGGGCGGCGTTGCATGGGCCTGCAAAGGCACGATGTGCGTTGCAAACAAGGGCTCTTCACGCCCGATGCGCATCTGCCGTGGTCTTTCAAAAGAGCTTGGCGAAGTCGCGACTTTCACAGCCAAAGGCAAAAAGCTTCAGTCTGAAAAACTCGCCAAATGCAACGGCAATTAAACTGATCTGACACTTCGACTTACAAGCCGTCAGGCACTCTCCATCCCGGACGGCTCATTGAGCCCCCGGCGCAGCATGTCCCCATTGCTGCGCCGGGGTTTTTTGTTTTCGTATCAGACAGCCAGATCGCGCTTAGCCGCGATCAAAATGCTCAAAGAAAGCCGCACTGCTTCAATTGAGCCTCAAGAGCATCTGCATCGGTGAAAAGATGCGCGTCCCAGCCGCGTTGTTGAGCTGCTTCGATATTGGCAGGATTATCATCGGTGAAAAACAAATCATCGCCAGATCGCCCCGAACGTTCTTCGACAATCTCGTAAATGCGCGGATCGGGCTTTGCGACTTTTTCCGTGCCGGAAACAATGATGTCTTCAAATACATCGAAGATAGGTTTTGTCGGGCGGAACGCATTCCAAAATTCGTGTCCGAAATTGGTGAGGCAAAAAAGCGGCACGCCCGCATTTGAAAGACGCTCAACCAGATCATGTGAACCCTCGACAGGGCCGGGCACCGTTTCGTTGAAACGGGTCGCATAGGCTCGAATATATGCCTCATATTTGGGGAACTGCGCGATACGCTCTGGCACCATATCTGCAAGCGGGCGCCCACGATCGTGTTCAAAATGCCATTCTTCCGTAACGACATGGCTGAGAAACCATTCGAGCTCATCTTCATCGTCGATGAGCTTTTCGAACAAAGCGCGAAGCTGCCAGTGAAACAGCACTCGCCCGACATCGAACACCACAGCTTTTTGCATAGCTCACTTTCCATAAACGGCTGCGGCCCGCGCTCCAGATTGGAGGCGGGCCGCTGCAACCGATTTCACACGCCCATGACGGCGTGCACTCGCATTCGTTATCCCTGACGGGCTTTGAAGCGGCGGTTTGTCTTGTTGATGACGTAAGTGCGTCCGCGACGACGGATCACGCGGCAATCGCGGTGGCGGTTTTTCAGCGACTTGAGGCTGTTGCGGATTTTCACGGGACTTACCCTTTTTGGAAGCGTTCAAATAAAAAGCGCCAAGCCCCACTCAATCACGAGTCACCCGGCGCTGATAAATTTCGAAGGGCGCAAATAGGCTCGCACCCCCCGGCGGTCAAGTATTCTCGCGAATCTCGGTCAATTTGCGCTCCCAGGCGAGGGCATGCGCAATAATCGTGTCGAGATCGGCGTGTTTTGGCTCCCATGGAAGCGTCGCACGGATGCGGGATGGATCAGATACGAGCGAATCGGGATCGCCTGCCCGGCGTCCTTCGATCTGCCTGTCGATCTGCATATTGGTAACACGGTCAACCGCATCGAGCACTTCGAGAACCGAGAAGCCCCGGCCATACCCGCAATTCATCGTAAGCGAGCGTTCGGGCTGCTCAATCAACGCTTCCAAGGCCAATACATGCGCTGCCGCCAAATCGCTGACATGGATATAATCGCGCACTCCCGTACCATCTGGCGTGTCGTAATCGGTGCCGAATACGCTGACATGCGAACGCTTGCCAAGGGCCGCTTCGACCGCGACCTTGATAAGATGCGTCGCGCCAGCGGTTGATTGGCCGCTGCGCGCACGCGGATCAGCGCCCGCGACATTGAAATAACGCAGCGCACAGAAATTCATCGCATGCGCATTTGCGGTATCGCCCAACATCTGTTCGGTCATCAGCTTTGACCAGCCATACGGGTTGATCGGCGCTTTCGCGCTGTCTTCTGTAATGGGTGAGCTTTCCGGCTCCCCATACGTCGCAGCAGTTGATGAAAAAATGAAATGGGGCACCCCGGCCTTAATCGCGGTTTCAATCAAGGCGCGGCTTTTGACCGTATTGTTGTGATAATATTTGAGCGGGTCCTCAACGCTTTCGGGCACGATTATCGACCCTGCAAAGTGCATCACAGCCTTGCAATCATGCTTTGCAAAGATTTCGGCAACCAGCGCCCCGTCCTCAATATCACCTTCGTAAAGTGGGACGTGATCCGGCACTGCAAAGCGGAAACCGGTGGTAAGGTTGTCGATCACCACAACCGGCCAGCCGGCATCGCTCAAAGCCAGAACCGCATGGCTGCCGATATAGCCTGCACCGCCTGTGACAAGGACGCAGGGTTTTGCCGAGTTTGTATTGGAATGTGTCGTCATGCGCGCGCCTTTAACAGAAATGGCCTGAGAAAGAATGAAAGCATTGGAAAAAGATGTAAGGAATGGGAAGCTCCCTTACGCTTTTGCCGCTTGGCTGTGCTAGTTGGTATCCAATTATCTCATAAGGGAATCGCGCTATGCCTTTTATCTTTCACCGCCCAGCACTGATATGCACCGCCTTTGCAGCCACCGCTTTAGCGGGCTGCACCAGCGCATACACCGGCCCTGTCGAAGTCACCCGGTTTGTCGCAGAAAATCCGGCGGGTCTTGGTCAGGGGCCAATCCAACTGCAATTTCTCAATGAGGAATTGAAACCAGAAACACGCACAGCTTTTGCCGCCGCAATTGCACAGGAATTGTCCGAGCAAGGATATGAGGTGCAAGTCGTATCTGGCCCTGCCAACGGGTCGGGCGGACAAATCGCAAGCATTGATACCGCTCGCAATCCAATCGCTTCAACCACCAGCCGCCGCGGCCCGGTTAGCGTTGGCGTGGGCGGCGGCACTGGCGGGTTTGGTAGCGGTGTCGGCGTCGGGGTGGGCATCAATCTTGGCGGCGGACAGCGCGGTCCCAATGCCGTGACGCAATTGTCCGTGCGCATTACGTCTGCTGCTGGCATCACCTTATGGGAAGGCCGCGCAGAGCAGGCCATTTCGGTCAATTCCGACTACGCAGCCGTGGAGGCCAGCGCGCAGGCGCTTACCAAGGCCTTGTTCCGTGATTTTCCCGGTGGCAATGGAGAAACCGTCAGCGTTGACGTGAAAGACCTCTAGGGACAATCCCCAAGAGCCGACCTCAAAGGACACAAATGACCGCAATCGCCATTGATGCCGCTTTCGACAGCGGCAATATTGAAGTGCTCTCAATCGAGGGAAACGCCGCCAAGCTTGCGATCAAAAAGGACCATATGTCCGATTTTGCGCAGTGGTTTCATTTCCGCGTGACAGGCGGCCAAGGCGAAGAACTTGAACTTAAGCTCACCGGCCTTAACCAGTCTGCTTATACAGGCGGCTGGCCCGGATATGATGCCTGTGTGTCGGAAGATCGCGAATATTGGGCGCGCGCGGCAAGCTCGTTTGACAAAACGCAAGAGGATGGGACGCTGACCATTCGCTATACGCCTGCCTCTAACATCGCCTATTTCGCGTATTTCGCACCCTATTCGATTGAACGCCATCATGACCTTGTCGCGGAAGCTGGGGCCAGCGAAGGGGTAGAGGTGACCCGGCTGACGACGACCCTTGATGGCCGCCCGCTTGATATGCTGACCATGGGCGAAGGCGATACGAAAGTCTGGCTCTATGCGCGTCAGCATCCCGGCGAAACGCAGGCGGAATGGTGGATGGAAGGCGCGCTGGAATGTCTGACTGATCCCACAGATCCGGTTGCCCGCGCGCTGCGCAAGAAATGCCGCATTCACATCGTACCCAATTGCAATCCTGATGGATCAGCCCGCGGCCATTTGCGCACAAATGCAGTGGGCACCAATCTGAACCGTGAATGGGACAGTCCTTCGGCGGAGAAATCACCCGAAGTCCTCGCGATCCGGGATGCAATGGATCAAAGCGGAGTTGATTTTGCAATGGATGTGCACGGCGATGAAGCGATCCCTGCAAACTTCCTTGCAGGCTTTGAGGGCATCCCATCTTGGAGTGATGAACTCGGCGAACAATTCTATCGCTACCAGCGCATCCTTGACCGCCGTACGCCCGATTTCCAGACCAAGTTAGGCTATCCCAAGGCGCCTGCGGGCAAAGCAAACCTGGGCATCAGCACCAACCAAGTCGCCGAACGATATGGTGCCTGCGCAATGACACTGGAAATGCCTTACAAGGATCTTG
Organism: uncultured Porphyrobacter sp.; assembly: GCA_964352245.1. Lineage (GTDB taxonomy): Bacteria > Pseudomonadota > Alphaproteobacteria > Sphingomonadales > Sphingomonadaceae > Erythrobacter. The sequence continues at coordinate 79,311 of CAYGQX010000009.1, read as the reverse complement.
CTGAATTTCCCGAGCCTGAACAGGGATGGTCGCCCGAACGCTGTAAAGTGCTCGCACGTGATTGCCTGGCGGCTTTGGTTGAATGGCTGGAAGGCAAAGAATAGCTCCTTCCGCCATAGGCAACATCATTTAGCACGATTGGCAGGCGCAGTTCATGCTGCGCGCCCGGCTTTGTGGTACAACGTGTTTTGTGGACTCGCTAAAAGGGAGAGACGCCATGCAAACCACGATACTTCACCGCCGTGCCATTCTAAGAGGCCTCGGCCTATGGGGTGCTGCTGCTCTATTGCCCGTTGCCGCCCAGGCGCAGAGCATTGGCGATATTCTTGGCGGGAACAAAGAAGGCGGCGGCGGGCTTGGCCTTTCCTCAATTCTTGGCAAGGCAACCGACAACGCGCTCGATGATCTTGCGCTGCCCGGCGCATTCTTCAACGACGAGGCAATCCGGATCGGGCTTCCCGTTCTGGGTACATTGGGCGCAGGCAAGAAAGGCGGACTTCTCGGCACAATCCTTGGCGCAGGCTCAAAGATGGCAGGCCTGCCCGGTGTCGATGATATTATTCGCGGGATCAATGATGCAGCAGGCGTTGCCGCAGGTGAAGCAAAACCGATTTTCCGCGATGCAATCGATGGTCTGTCATTCAGCGATGCGCCTGGCATCATCAAGGAAAACGATGGCGGGACCCAATATCTTCGCGGCTCGTCAAACGATGCGCTGCACGAAAAGCTGACACCGCTTGTTGACACAGCATTGGGCGATCTTGGTATCCATGGCCAAATTGACAAACTTGCCCAGCAATCGAGCCTTTTGCGCGATGCGGGGCTGGATCGGCCAAGCGTCAACAAGACCGTCACCGATCAAGGGTTGGATGGAATTTTCAACTATATCGGCAAGGAAGAGATCGCGTTTCGCAAAAACCCGTTGAAAGGGCTTGGCGGGATTCTCTAAACCAGACTGTCCGGCCCAAAGGCATGCGGCAACAATTGCGATAGGGTCACTTCGCGCAACTCATTTGTCCCAACGCAATAGATAACAGGGTCCATCGCGCCAAGCGCTGCCAATTCATAGAGGACTTGGCGGCAGCGACCACACGGCGTTATCGGCGCGCCGTCCCCTTTGTCATCGGGGCCAACAACCGCGACCGCAATCAATCCGCCCCGCTTGCCATCATTCATGGCTTTTGAAACGGCATTGGTTTCCGCACACAAAGCCAGACCATAGCTTGCGTTTTCGACATTTGCGCCAGTGACAACCTCGCCATCATCGAACAATAATGCCGCGCCCACCTGATAATCGGAATAGGGCGCATAGGCATTGTGTGATGCTTCCTGCGCAGCTGCAATCAGCGCATCACGCCGGCTTTCATCAAGGCTCATTTCTGCACCACCACCCATTCCAATGGTTCTTCCGCAGCCGCGCTGTGAAACTGGCTGTTCGCGCTCCATAGCAGCCATGGCCGCCCTGCATAATCGGGCCGAGCCCGATCGCGAACGAGCCACAGATCCCGTTCCAGCGATCGCGCTATCCGGTGGCGTTTTTCAAATGCCTCACCCACTTTGAGGATCACCGGCTTTCCCGCGTGCATTTCCACTTGATTGACGAGCGTCATCAACTCGCTTTCCACTGCTGCATCGCTGACAGCATTGGGACATTGCGTGGCCAAAGTCTCAAGCTCGATCGCAGGCGGCAAAAGCTGCGCATTGCGCGGCACCATCTGAGTGAAATAGGTGCTTTGCGGATCGGCTGGAATGCACGGATTGAACGGCAGAAGAACTCCGATCTTCATCGGTGTCTCAGAGGCCTGGGCATACCGGCTTGCAAAGTCATCATCGAGAGCGCGCTGATTTTGTTCAAGGCGCAGATACACAAACTGTGCGCCAATCGCGGGAAGCGCTTCAAAGCGCAATTGTTCAGGTTCAGCCGGAATGACCGCGCCTTGTTCTGGATAGAGCGATTTGTCCGGTCGCCATTCGCGCATGTCAATCCAAAGCCATGCCGCAAAAACAATTGTTGCAAGCACGATGGCTGCAAAGGTCAGCCACATAAAGCGCAGCGCGCCGCGCCTTTTGGGATTGCGCCTTGATCGTGCGCGGGGTTTCCTAGCCATCGCCTGAATTCACCCCTTGATATGAAGCACGCAAATGAGCGTGAACAAACGGCGAGCGGTCGCAAAGTCGGTTTGCACTTTGCCTTCCAGCCGCTCCATCAGCAATTCGGCCGCATTATTATGTAGGCCGCGCCGAGCCATATCGATGGTCTCAATCTCAGACGGGGTCGCCTTGCGGATGGCCTGATAATAGCTGTCACAAATCGCGAAATATTCGCGGATCGGACGACGGAACCGGGCAAGCCCAATGAGCAGGGTTTCAAGCAATTGCTCGCCCTCATCGCTTACATCCATCGCAAGCCGCCCATCACGCACACCCAGAAACAGGCGATAAGGACCATTAGCGCCGCGTTCTGCACTGCGGAGGGGAAGAAATGTGTTTTCTTCAATCAAATCGTAAATCGCAACGCGCCGTTCCTGTTCAACATCAGCATTGCGCCAAAGGATCGTCTCTTCATCAAGAGCGATATGCGCGATACGATGCGTGCCGGCAGGCGTGCCAGCCGAATTTGTCGCAGAGGAATCATGTGGCAGGTCAGCCATAAGAAGCGCTTTCGCAGATCAAGTGGTCACACTTCAAGCACTTCGCGCATCCATCCCCGCTATCCACAATGGCGCCGCCCGTGAAAAAATATATTTAGCCAGCTTACCCTTGCACGATCATGTCGCTCTGCGCATCAGGGGCCCATGGCTGAAACTGAAATTCTCTCCCTTGTTCAAACCGATTCTGATAACGCGCGCAAACTGCCCTCTAACCTGGAGGCTGAGGCCGCGTTTCTGGGCGCAGTCCTGATCGATAACCGGGTGCTCGAAGAGTTGCAGACGCCGATCCGGCCTGAACACTTTTTTGAGCCATTGCATCAACGCATTTTTGAGCGTGCACTAACTCTGCTGGAACGCAATGCGACCGCGTCGCCTGTGACTTTGCGCCCCTATTTCGAAGCGGATGAGGCTCTAAAAGAGCTGGGCGGGCCAAGCTATCTTGCAAAACTCACCGCCAATGGCGCGGGATTGCTCGCGCCGCGCGAATTGGCGCAACAAATCTATGATCTGGCACTTTTGCGTGAGTTGGTGAGTGTTGGTAGAGGCCTTGTCGAAGGGGCGCTCGATACATCGGAAGAAGTCGATCCGATGGACCGTATCTCACAGGCTGAAGCTGACCTTTTCAAAGTTGCCGAAGGTGCTGCAACCGGCAAGGAAGCATCGAGCTTCCGCGAAGCTGCACTGCAAGCGATCAAGATGGTCGAAACCGCCATGAATTCAGGCGGCGGGCTTTCAGGAAAGACGAGCGGACTGGATTCGTTGGATCGTAAAACATCGGGCCTGCATAATTCGGACCTTATCATCCTGGCGGGTCGTCCCGGCATGGGCAAGACATCGCTTGCCACTAATATCGCGTTCAATTGTGCTGAGGCGCATTTGCAATGGCAGCAGGATGGCGGTGATCACAATTACGGTGCACCAGCGGCGTTTTTCAGTCTGGAAATGAGCGCGGACCAGCTCGCAACGCGTATTTTGGCTGAACAGGCTGAGATCAGTTCCGAGGCGCTTCGCAGCGGCACAATGAGCCGCGAGGATTTTCAACGCCTGTCTTTTGCCAGCCAGAAACTCGCCGAATTGCCGTTGTTCATTGATGACACGCCTGCCCTGACGATTGGCGCACTGCGCACAAGGGCGCGGCGGCTAAAGCGGCGTCATGACATCGGACTGATTGTGGTTGATTACCTGCAACTGCTTCAAGGTTCCGGGCGCGCCAATGATAACCGCGTCAACGAAATTTCGGAAATCAGCCGCGGGCTAAAAACACTCGCCAAGGAATTGAGCGTGCCTGTGATCGCGCTGTCGCAGCTCAGCCGTGCGGTGGAACAGCGCGAAGACAAGCGGCCAATGCTGTCTGACCTGCGCGAATCCGGTTCGATTGAACAAGACGCGGATATGGTCTGGTTCGTTTATCGAGAGGATTATTACCTCGAATCGATCAAACCTGATTTTCCGACCGAAAACAGCACACCCGAAGCGGTTGAGAAATACCGCGATTGGGAAGAAAAATTCGAAGCGATCAAGAACCGGGCATCGGTGAATATCGCCAAACAGCGTCACGGATCAACCGGTCCGGTTCCGCTGCACTTCCAAAGCGAGTTTACCAAATTCACCTCGCCCAATCTCAAGGATTATTCCGATTGGGGTTATGAATAGGCTTCAAGAGTTTAGGACGCGCGCAATCCGGGAATCGGTCAGCGCCAACCAATGCAAAAGACGCCAACGCAGCCGGTTCCACCACGTTGCCTCGCGCGAATACCATTCATCAGTAATAGGAGTGCTGCCGTCTTGCAGGTGATCCACGAGTTCGCGGATTCGCGCCGCAAATTCGGCATCGTGCACGCGCACCATCTGCTCGACATTGATGCGAAATGATCGCGTGTCGAGATTGGCGCTACCAAAATAGCAAACGTCATCGACAACCAGCAGCTTCATATGGAGCTTGCTCATCTGAAATTCATGGATTTGCACGCCTGATCGCAGCAGCTTTTTATACATCAGCCGCGCAACATCGATGGTGCCGTTTATATCAGACTTACCAGCCGTAATAAGCCGTGCAGACCCGCGATGCGCAACTTTAGCGATCTGTCTTCGAATACTGCGCGGCGGTGCAAAATAAGCGCTTACCGTATCAAGCTTTTGCGCACCAATCAGGTCTTTCCTAAAACGCCAGGCCCAATTCCCGCGCCGCACCAATGGCCCGCCAACCAGCAATTGAACAGGTCCATCACCCTCATTCCAGTTTTTTGCGAGGCGGCGAAGGTGACGAAGCCCTGTGCTCTCGCCTTCCACCCAGGCTCTTAGCAATGCAAACCAGCGCACAAACAGCCCGGCGACAGGCCCTTCGATGACAGCTGCCAGATCGCACCAGGCATTGTCTTGCGGCGAACCGAAATACGCATCCGAAATATTCGCGCCGCCAGTGTAGATGCGCTCTCCATCAGCGATGGCGAATTTTTGATGGTTGCGGATGAGATACCGGACTCCCCAGCGGCCCGAAAACACCATGAAACGCCCACCTTTATCGACGATGGGATCAAAGAAATGATGCGGTGCATCGCTGCCAAAGGCATCAATGATTAGCTGCACATCCACGCCGCGCTGCGCCGCATCCGCCAAAGCATCTCTTACGCGCGTCCCGGATGCATCGTGCTGAAACATGTAGAAAAACAACAGAAGCGAAGATTGCGCGCCTTCAATGTGTTCGATCAACGCCTTGAGCCGATCCTGCCCGCCCGGATAAAACGCAAAGCTGTGCTGTTGCGCATCAATCGTGAAGGCGGATGGTTCCTGATAGTCGTGCACATCCATAGTGCTCGGTTCGCAGGCATTGGAACACGTCATATCCGGGCCATGAACGCCAGTGCTGGCGATTGCAAATTCTTGACTCTGCCCCTTGCGCCCCCTACGTGCGGCTGACTTCCTACAACTGATTTGTAAAAGGCTCGCCCATGGCACGCGTTACCGTTGAAGATTGCGTTGACAAGATTCCCAACCGTTTTGACCTTGTCCTGCTGGCAGCCCAGCGCGCCCGCGAAATCTCAGGCGGCAGCGAAATGACTGTGGATCGCGACCGCGATAAGAACCCGGTCGTCGCTCTGCGAGAAATTGCCGATCAAACCATTCGCCCCAAGGAATTGCAAGAATCGCTCGTCACGAGCCTTCAGAAAATCCTTCCCGACGACGAAGATGACGCCGATGAAATCGGTTCATTGAGCCAATCGGCCGAAGCGCTGCGTATCACCGCATCTGCGCCGACCCGTTCCACCTCTATCGGTGCCGATTACGAAGGATAACCTTTGCGGCATTCCGGCATAAAAGCCGTTCAAGCAGGCTGCCCGTAATCGAGCGGCCTGTTTGCGTTCGGGTCAGCGATTTTGCGCCCCTTTGCACAAGTGTCGCGCAACGGGACAAAACTTTACCAGAGCCGCCAGTGGCTTGCCTTGCCCGAACGCGCGTGACAGATGGTTTGCACGCTTTGAAATATTCGAACAAGTATCGGACCCACAATCCATGGCAGCCATTGCCATCTACAGTGTCAAAGGGGGCGTCGGCAAAACGACGTTTGCCGTCAATCTCGCTTGGTGCGCGGCGGAAATCTCGCGGCGCAAAACTTTGCTGTGGGACCTTGATGCTTCGAATGGTTCGGGCTTTTTGCTAGGCGTTGACCCCAAAAAGAAGCGCCAGGCGTTTTCTGTCTTTTCCGGAGATCGCGCGCTTTCAAAGCTAATCCAGCCAACCGATTATGATAATCTTTCGCTGCTTCCTGCGGACGAGAGCATCCGCACCCTGGACCGGGAAATGAACCGGATCGGCAAGAAAAAGCGGCTGGCCAAACTCACCGCAAGCCTTGGCAAGGATTATGATCGCATCCTGTTCGATTGTCCGCCTGTCCTCAATGAAATCAGCGGTCAGGTCATGCGCGCCGCCGATCTGGTGATCGTCCCGCTCCCTCCATCGCCGCTATCTGCGCGCGCTTTTGAACACGTGGTCGAGGAGGTAAAAGGAAGCGGCAAGCACCACCCCCCAATTCTTCCCGTTCTCTCGATGATTGATATGCGCCGAAAACTGCACCGTGACGCACGCGAGGCAAACCACAATTGGCCCGTAATTCCGCTTGCCAGCGCGATTGAACAATGCGCGATTGAACGCAAACCGGTGGGCGCTTTCGCCCCGCGTTCGGTCGCCGCGCGCGGATTTGCGCAATTGTGGACCGCAATTGAGCGAAAGCTTGCCAAAGGCTGACAGTATCAGGCTGGCAGCATCGCCGAGTGAAACCGTCTGGATCAGCGCGCGGGTCCGCTCTACAATGTAGGGCGGCAAAACGACGATGCATGGGGGCACGGGCCAATGAACGATATTGCCGAAGGAGTTGGCACTGTGCTCGAAGGTGCGTTGCTGGGCGGCGCAGTCGAACATGAAGGCGGCAAAGCTTGCAAAGCTGGCGACGAAAAAGGGAGCGCCAATTGCTCCAATTGCGGCGCGAGTGTGAGCGGCGCTTATTGTTCGGCTTGCGGACAAAAAGCACACGTGCACCGCACCTTAAGAGCCATCGGACACGATCTGATGCACGGTGTGCTGCACCTGGACGGGAAGCTGTTCAAGACACTCCCGCTGCTTGCCTTCAAGCCCGGAAAACTCACTCGCCGCTATATCGAGGGAGAGCGCGCCAAATTTGTGTCGCCGATGGCGATGTTCTTGTTCAGCGTCTTTGCCATGTTTGCCGTGTTTCAGATGATCGGCATTTCGGTGCCCTCGGATCTTCAAGACAGCATCAATCTTGATGCAGCATCTGAGGAGATAAGGGCGCAAGGGCAGAAAGAAGCACAAGAGCTAAGAGCCAAAATCGAGGCGATGCCGCAAGGCGATCCGGAGCGACTGGAAGCAGAGCAGCAATTGGCCTTGTTAGATGGCTTTTTGCAATCCGACGAGCAAGAAACGCGCACCGATAGCTCCACCGATGGGGAGATCGCGACCACACGAGCTGAATTTGACCTTCGCGATCTCGAAACGAGCATCAATCTCACCGGCAATAAGGCTTTCGACCAAGGCATTTTGAAAAAGTGGCGCGATAATCCCGGTCTAATGCTGTATAAAATGCAGGCGAATGGCTACAAATTCAGTTGGTTGCTCATTCCCCTGTCATTGCCAACGATGATCTTGCTGTTTTTGTGGCGAAGAGGCGTGCACGTCTACGATCATGCGGTGTTTGTGACCTATTCGCTGGGCTTTATGTCGCTCTTGTTTATCGCCCTGTCGCTTTTGGCAACGGCTGGGCTTGGTCTGGGCATTGTCTTTGGACTTTTAGCCATTGTCGCGCCGCTGCATATCTACAAACATCTTAAATACACCTATCAGCTTTCACGCTTTTCAACCCTGTGGCGTTTCTTCGGGCTGATCTTCAGCATCCTGTTTATTCTCATCGGCTTTTTACAAGCATTGCTGCTGCTGGGCGCGTTCTGAAGCCAGCCAACGAAAAAGGGCGCCGGATCACTCCGACGCCCTTCATTTTTTTGTCAGTCAATCAGGCGCCTTGCGGGGCTGTGCCTTCATCGCCCTTACCACCAAAGCGTTTGCCAGCTTTGGGGATGGCTGACCCGTGCGTAGGACGGCTCGCAATCGGCCCTGCTGGCGTATCGGGACGATCAATCTTGCCATCGCTCAACAATGTCTTGATCTCATCACCTGTCAGCGTCTCATATTCGAGCAGCGCCTGTGCCAGCAATTCAAGCTCATCGCTGTGCTTCTTCAACAAATCGGTCGCACGCTTGTGAGCGCCTTCGACAAGGTTCTTGATTTCGGCATCGATCATCTTGTTGGTTTCCGCCCCGCCCATTGTGCGCGAGGTTTGGCCCATACCAAGATACCCTTCCTGGCTTGCTTCGTATTGTAGGGGGCCAAGTTTATCAGACATGCCCCATTTGGTGACCATGTTGCGGGCAAGATCGGTTGCGTACTGGATGTCTGACGACGCGCCAGAGCTGACCTTATTATGGCCAAAGATCAATTCTTCGGCGACGCGGCCACCCATGCTAACCGAGAGGTTCGCATGCATTTTGTCGCGGTGGTACGAATAGCTGTCGCGTTCCGGCAGACGCATCACCATGCCCAGCGCACGACCACGCGGGATAATGGTTGCCTTGTGGATCGGATCGGATGCTTCTTCGTGAACAGAGACGATCGCGTGGCCAGCCTCGTGATAGGCGGTCATCTTTTTCTCGTCTTCGGTCATCACCATTGATTTGCGCTCTGCGCCCATCATGACCTTGTCTTTGGCGTCTTCAAATTCCTGCATGGCAACAAGACGCTTGTTACGGCGTGCAGCCAGCAAAGCAGCCTCGTTCACAAGGTTGGCCAGATCAGCGCCTGAGAAGCCGGGCGTACCGCGCGCAATCGTGCGTGGTTTCACATCGGGTGCCAGCGGCACTTTCTTCATGTGAACGCCAAGAATTTTCTCACGGCCATCAATATCAGGGATCGGCACAACAACCTGACGGTCAAACCGGCCCGGACGCAAAAGCGCAGGGTCAAGCACGTCAGGGCGGTTGGTCGCGGCGATGATGATAATGCCTTCATTGGCTTCAAAACCATCCATCTCGACCAGAAGCTGGTTCAATGTCTGTTCGCGTTCGTCGTTTGAGTTTCCAAGACCGTGGCCACGCGAACGACCAACGGCATCAATCTCGTCGATGAAGACAATGCATGGCGCGTTTTTCTTTGCCTGCTCAAACATGTCGCGCACCCGGCTTGCGCCAACGCCAACGAACATTTCAACAAAGTCAGAACCCGAAATGGTGAAGAAGGGAACGCCAGCCTCGCCCGCAATCGCGCGAGCAAGCAGCGTTTTACCTGTACCCGGCGAACCAACGAGCAGCGCGCCTTTGGGGATTTGCCCGCCAAGTTTGGAAAAGCGTTGCGGATCTTTCAAAAACTCGACGATTTCCTGCAATTCCTCGCGCGCTTCATCGATACCTGCGACATCATCAAACGTGACGCGGCCCTGGCGTTCGGTGAGCATCTTGGCTTTCGATTTGCCAAAGCCCATCGCGCCGCCGCCGCCACCCTTTTGCACCTGGCGAAGCGCAAAAAACGCGATACCCAGGATCAGGATGAAAGGCAGCGAATTGATAAGAATATAAGCCAGCATGCTCATCTGTTCGCGCGGACGACCAGTGAACTCGACATTGTTTTCTTCAAGCAGGCCGGTCAATTCGCCGTCGGTTGGGACAGGGACCGTCTGAAATGCCTCGTCATTGGTAAGCGTGCCGGTGATGCGATCTTCGCCCAGCTGCACATCTTTCACGCGGCCTTCGGCAACGGCATCGCGGAATTCAGAATATTTGATTTCCGTGCCTGTCGCACCGCCAGAATTGCTGAACAGCGACACCGCCAGCAACAGGGCAAGGAATATGCCGCCCCAGATCATCAACTGTTTCACCCACGGGTTTTGCCCCTCGGGTGGTTGCTGGTTCGGATCGTTGTGTTCGCTCATCGAGTGTGATTCCTTGTCTGAGCCTTGTAATGTAGGATTGCGGACGTGAATGGCAAGATAATGCGCACTGCCACGTTTGATGCTAATTTTCGAACACAATGATGCGAAAAAGCGTTTAACGGGCGCGAAACGCCGCGAGGAAGACATCGACCGCGCCATTTATGCGCATTTCGCGGTCTTCTGCGGACACCGGAGAACCAAACCGGCGCTCCAGATCGCCCATACCCTTGCACATTGAAACAAACTGCTCAGCGGCAAGGCGCGGGTCGGGGATGTTGAGCTCACCTTCTGCATCGGCATGGGCGAGAAATTGCGCAAAAGCTGCTTTCATCCGCCATGGGCCAGCTTCCAAAAAGGCAAGGCCAATATCTGGATCGTGTTCTGTTTCGGCGGCAATTCGATGTTCAAACCGCATCATTTCAGGCCGCATCAAAAAGTCATACATCCCCTCAGCAATAGCGGTCAGGCGTTCACGAATGGAGCCTTGGGGCATGTTGTCCAGCGAGAAATAGCTGCGCATTTTCTCGCATTCCAGCTCAACCGCCGCACCAAATAAGGCGCGTTTATTGCCAAAGTGATTATAGACGGTGACCTTGGACACGCCTGCATCAGCCGCGACCTGTTCGATCGCAGTTGCGGCAAAACCGTGGTGAAAGAAATGGCGCGCAGCGGTCTCGACAATGGCCAATCGCTTGGCATCATCAGTTGGGCGCCCCTGTTTCTTTTCGCGCTTATTTACAAGTGGTTGGGAAGTCATTTTCGATACAGCAGTTGACAGATTGAACGGCACCGTTCATTTGAACGCTACCGTACAGGATCTATCGACAACCCCTGTGATATTCAACCCCGCAGCCCCCTTGAAGGTTCCTTATACGTGCTCTGGATTGCCATTCGAATGCTTACAGGAGACCGGCAGAAATTCTACGGTCTGTTATTCGGCATCGCCTTTTCCACCCTGCTCATCACGCAGCAGCTCACGATTTTCGTGAACCTGATCGAGCGCGGGGCAAGCGGCGTTTACAACGCACCCGAAGCCGAAATCTGGGTGATGGACCCGGTAAGCCGCACGACAGATGTGAATTATGCCATGCCTTCCACCGCGCTTGACGAAGTGCGTTCGGTGCCTGGTGTGGGATGGGCTGTTCCTCATGTGCGCGCGGCAGCGTCGGTTCGCACGGGAACCGGCGATCTCGAAGGTGTCGCCATTATCGGTGTCGATGATGCGACCTTGATCGGCCTGCCGAAAAATATGATCGAAGGGTCGAAAAATTCGCTTTCGCAGCCCGATTCTGTGCTGATCGACGATGGCGGCGTCTTCAATCTTTTCGAAGATGGTGAGGACCCGATCGGACAGCGGCTTGAACTGAACGATCAGCGAGCCGTGATACGCGGTGTTGCCGATTCCATACCCAGCTTCACCAGCCAGGTGGTGCTTTACACCAAGTATTCGCAGACCTTGAATTACGTGCCCGGCACGCGCAACCGGCTGACTTTCGTACTTGCCAGCCCATCGGATGGCCTCACCGCACAAGAAGTCGCCACGCGGATTGAGAAGCAGACCGGCCTCAAGGCGGAAACTCGGGAAGAATTTGCGCAAGCCGGAGTCGATTTTATCATTGAGAACACCGGCATCCCAACCAATTTCGGGATCACTGTGGTGCTCGGATTTGTCGTTGGCGTGGCCATTGTGGGCCTGACGTTCAGCCTTTTCATCCGCGATAACATCAAGCAATTCGGCGCGCTCAAAGCAATCGGTGTCACCAATTCCAAGATTATCGGTATGGTCAGCGCACAGGCCGCCTTGGTCGGCGCCATCGGCTACGCGCTCGGCGTGATCGGTACGGTTACCTTTATCTGGGGGTTTAGCGGCAATCCTTTCTTCAAAGGGTTTTATATCCCCTGGCAAATCCCACTGATTAGCCTTGTGGCGGTGATTGTTATCCTTGCCATTACAGGCTGGATCGCTTTGCGCAGCGTGCTGAGCACCGAACCTGCAGCGGTGTTCAGATGACCAATCAAGCCAAAGCCGAAACGCCTGAAAAGACCCACGCTGCGATCCAAAGCGAAGCAGCGATTTGCGCGCGCGGGATCGTCCGCGATTTTAAGGCGGGCCAATCAACCATTCGTGTGCTCCACGGTATTGATACCGATATCCGCTCTGGCGAAATGACGTTTGTTGTCGGCGAGAGCGGATCGGGGAAAACCACACTGATTTCGATCATGTGCGGCATTTTGTGGCCAACCCAGGGCGAAGTGAAAGTCTTTGGCACCGATATCTATTCCTTGTCGGATACCGAACTGGTCAATTTCCGGCTCCAGAATATCGGCTTTATCTTCCAGCAATATAACCTGATCCCGTCGATTGATGCGGCGGCGAATGCGGCTGTGCCTCTAATCGCGCAGGGTATGGATGTCGCGTCTGCGCGCGAAAAAGCAAAGAAATTATTGGACGCGCTCAATATCGGCGATCAGGCAGAAAAACTTCCCAACCAATTATCAGGCGGCCAGCAACAGCGCGTCGCGATTGCACGCGCGCTCGTCCATGAACCGCGGCTTGTGGTTTGCGATGAACCCACCGCGGCGCTGGATGCAAATTCAGGCCGCCGCGTCATGGATTTGCTGCGCGATGTCGCCGTGTCTGAAGAGCGCGCCTGCATCATCGTCACGCACGACAATCGCATTTTCGATCTCGCAGACCGTATCCTCGTGCTTGAGGATGGTCTCGTCACCCATGACGGCAAAGAAATGCCCGAAGGCCATTAGGCCCATCAATTTACAGAGGAAATTATGGCTGTCCTTCCCTCCGATTTCAGCTTTTCGCGCAAAGTGCTGCCGATCATCGCCATTATCGGGCTGGTGATCGCTGTCATTTACATCTTCGCGATCAAGCCTGACCGTTCTTCCTCTGAACCCCAGAAAGAGCCGGCCAAGGCCACCGGCGCGCTTGCCAATTCGGCGCGCGTCGCAGGTGTTGGCCTGGTGGAGCCTGCAAGCGAGATCATCGATATCGGCAGCGCGCTTTCCGGGCTGGTCACCGATTTGCGAGTTCAGCCGGGTGACCGGGTGGACAAGGGTCAGCCGCTATTCCAGGTCGATGATCGCGCTGTGCGCGCGCAATTGACCGAGGCAAATGCCGCCATCGCAGAAGCCCGCGCCGCCATAAACGAGGCGCAGGCCGATCGTCGGACGGCGAGCGAGCAATTGGCGCTCTATCGCAATCTTGATGATCCAGCAGCGGTCAGCCGGTCCGAAGTCATTCAGGCAGAAGGCGCGCAACGCACTGCGACCAGCCGCCTCGCCACCGCACAGGCTCGGCTCAAATCAGCACAAGCGCGAGCGGGGAGCGCACGCACAGATCTGGCCAGGCTGACCGTTCGCGCACCGATTTCGGGCGAAATCCTTGCTGTGAATATCCGCCCCGGCGAATTTGTCGCAACCCAGGGCGGCGGCACCATCCCGTTTATTCAAATGGGCGAGACCAACCCTTTGCATATCCGCGTCGATATTGACGAAAACGAAGCGGTCCGGATGAAAATGGGCGCACCAGCGATTGTTTCCCCGCGCGGCGCAGCCGATGCCCAGATCAAAGCCAAATTCGTGCGCGCAGAACCACAGGTGGTGCCCAAACGTCAGCTTACCAACAGCGCCGCAGAGCGCGTCGATGTGCGCGTCCTGCAAGTGATTTACGAATTGCCGCAAAGCGATCTGTTCCGCGTGGGCCAACAGGTCGATGCGTTTATCCCGGCGCGCAGTGCGGAAAGCGAAAGCGAGTAAGTCATGCGCGCACTCCCCATCCTCCTCACCACAATAAGCCTTGGTGCATGCGTTGCTGGTCCTGCCCCTGAAATCGCAACGCCTGCGCCTGAACTTGGCCCTGAATTTCTCTATGCTCCCAAAGCCCAGACCAGCGCATCGCTGGCAAGCCTGCTGCCGAGCAATGATCCCGCTTATGCAGCTTTAGCCGATGCGGCCATTGCGAATGCCCCCACTCTTGCCGAAGCGGCTGCGCGGATCGAGGCCGCGCGCGCACGCGCCAAGGGAGCAAGTGCGGCGCGTCTGCCCAATCTGAGCGCGGATGGATCGATTACGGCCACGCGGATCAATCCCAACCAATTTGGTAGCGGCAACCCGTTTGCCTCGCAGATTGACACTGACCAAATCCAGTATGGTGCCAATATCATTGCGAACTGGGATGCGGACTTGTTTGGCCAATTAAAAGCGCAAGAGCGCGCAGCCATGGCCCGCGTGAACGCAGCACAAGCATCAGCGCAGGCAGTGCGATTGGCGTTGATGTCGGAGATTGCAGGAAGCGTTGTTGACTGGCGCACTCTGAATGCGCGCATGGATGCGCTGCTTGATGATGTGAACGCCGCCGAAGCGCTCGCAGCTCTTGCCAAAACGCGCGAGGATGCAGGTCTTGCGCCCGGATTTGACCGGGTCCGCGCAGAAGCGGCTGCCAGTGGATCGCGTGTGCGGCTTTCAGTGCTGGAAAGCGAACGTGTGCGGATAATCGGGCGATTGGTGACACTGACCGGGCAATCGGCGACACGCATTCGCCAAGCGTTGAGCGCGGATGCACCGCCGCTTGATCTGAGCCCGGCGCCTGCTTCGCTCCCTTCTGAATTGCTTGCCAATCGCCCCGATGTTTTGGCCGCGGCGAGCGAATTGGCAGCCACAGACGAAGACCTGGCAGCAGCAGCCCGGTCGCGCTTTCCGCGGCTTACTTTGTCCGCAGTGATCGGATTGCTGGCGTTTAATCCCGGTGATTTTTTCAGCGAGGATTCCATCGTGGGCAATTTGGCTGCCGGAATTGCCGGACCTATTTTGGACTTCGGGCGGATCGACGCTGAGATTGATGGCGCAGCGGCAAACAAGAAACTCGCCTTTGCAAGCTATCGCGGGGCTGTGTTTCAGGCATTGGGAGATGCAGAGGCCGCTTACGGCTTGATCGCAGCCAGCGACCGTGAGGCTGAATTGTCTGTAAAGGAACGCAATGAATTGCAGCGCGCCGCCGCTTTGGCCGACACACGATATCGCGCCGGGCTTGCCAATTTCCTCGACGTGCTCGAAGCGCGCCGGGCAGCCGATGCCAGCGGAGAACGCGCAGCAGCCGCTCTTGGCAGAGCCATGCGCGCGCGCATTCTTTTATGGCAGGCTTTGGGCGGGGATGCGCGTCCTGATGAAGCGGCTTAGCCTGACCGTTTGAGCAGCGCTGATCGTTCGCATCGGCAGACCACCTCATCACGCTGATTGAGCAATTCGTGTGTAAAGGTGACAATGCCTGCTTCGGGCCGGGATTTGCTTTCGCGAAGCCCCGTCACCTCTGATCGTGCGCGCAAAGTGTCGCCGATAAAAACAGGCTTGGGCGTCACCACTTTATCAAAGCCCAGATTGGCAACCAGCGTGCCAAGCGTCGTGTCCCCCACAGACAGCCCGACAAGCAGCGAGAAGGTGAAGGTTGAATTCACAAGGATCTGCCCAAACCCGCTTTCCTTGGCTGCCTCAACATCCAGATGCAGCGGCTGCGGATTGTGCGTCATAGTGGAGAAAAGGAGGTTGTCCGTCTCGGTAACCGTGCGGCGAATATCGTGGGTAAGCGTGTCGCCGATGGTCCATTCATCGAAGTGTTTGCCGGGCATGAGCGCAGTGTTCCTGTGTTGCTTGGAGCAAGCACTATGGGAACAGAGCGCATGAGGGAAGTGGGACGATTGGAGGAGACTTGGCTTGTATGTCCGGTTACGGCGGGACTTGTAACAGCAGAGACATGTCCGCAATTGGGTGGTTTGCCGACTGTCTGCTTTCGAAGTGGATATCGTCAAAGCGGACATCCCTTAACCGACATGAGGGGCCGATTGCGGAATATCAGCTTCGAACATTTCATCACGGGCTAAACTTGCCGTTTGGACGTTCTGGCGCTCATCGATTGCCTTCCCTCCGAAATCGAACATACAAGTTCATGCAGGGCTCTCTTCATTCTCTGGCTCATTCTCTTTTTCCACTTCACCGGGTTCGCCGAAGAGCTCATGGGGCTTGTAGTGTTTCTCATTAAGCAGCTGCCAGTCAGGTTTCCAATTGCGAGGGTCTTCCCAAAACCGCGACTTTTCAGCTTCATATGCGCGTGGGTATGTGAGTAACAGCTTTAGGAACTCAAGGTGTTGAGCCCACGCTATTCCAGCGATCCCCAAAAGAAGAAGAGCGGACACGGTACCAACGCCCCAGATTAGGAAATCAAAGACATCTTCAAGGAAGGTATCATCACCAAAACCTTGGCTTTCAGGCACGTAAAACTCTGTCCGAAACGAACCTTCACTGGAAAATGACTTGAAATCTTCTTCTAATTTGTACGTAGGGAAGCTGCCCCAGGCAGCGATGAATACACTGTCACCAGGCTCCATATCGGGAACTCTAATCCGACCGCCCTTAGCCAACTCAATTGGTTCCTCACCGGCCACCAGAAGATAGCCTCGCGAAAATGATATCTCAGGCAGTTCGAAGCTTATCTTGGTGACGGTCTCGCTGCTATCGTTCCGCAGAACAACTCGAGCAAAACCTAGGGAGCCTAGAATTTGATCTATGCTCGAAACTACCAGCCCTGTCTCAATAAGATCGGATACATCCTCACGAGACTCGAGTGGCTCAATTGATGCCGCCAACTCGACTTCGGCCTTTAGTCGGTTTTGACTGGCATAATCGTCGATAGGATCTCTGACAAAGGCAAGTAATAGCGAAGTCAGGAGAAGTAAGATTAGAGGTGTGACTAGGCTCGAAACAAATTTTCCCATGTTGCAAAAGCTATCTGCATCGCAATCTGTGGTCCAGTGGTCGCTGCAAGTCTGTCCTCTGTTAAAACATGCCGCAACGACGAAGCCTGGGTAATTCAGTGTGGTTTCTCGCGTATGCCCGCTTTCGGGGACCACGATCTTGAACGCGAACGTCTTGGACTGGGGCGCGTAGCTGACACGGTCTGATCCTTCTTGAATGTCCGGTTTGGGGATCAGCTCGATTGAACCTCTACGACCGAGATTAAGGTCGTAAGCGGAATGGCAGCTTTGAAAACTGTATGGTGAGAAATCAGTCGGGCGAACGCCACTTGGTGATGCAGTTGAGGGGCAATGGCAAATCTGGATTCCCGCTCTCGCAGGAATGCCGAGGACGAGGCTGAGGGGTGCCGCGCTGCCGTTGCTTATTGCTCACCATCCTTCAACCACAGCCGCTCCATCATCATCGCTCGACCGCACCGCTCCGGGTGTTCGGCTAAACCTTGGGGCTGGTGCGGTGTGCCATTCGCCTTCCTGCTCCACGAACGCCTCGCGTGCTTTCATATGTGGGTGGTCGCGGGCTTCCTCCAATTCGAGGACGGGGGCGAAGCAGGCGTCTGATCCTTCGAGTATTTCAACCCATTCAGCGCGCGGCTTGGTTTTGAAAAGGGCTGCGAGTTTTTCGGCGTAATCATCCCAGTTTGCAGGGTTCATCTGGCCTTCGGCAAGCTCTGCCGGGGCGCCTGCCTTGCTGAGGAATTCTGCGTAGAATTGCGGCTCGATTGCTCCCAGAGAAATCTCTTTACCATCGGCACATTCAAAGCAGCGATAGAAGTGGGCCGCCCCGCCCAACATCCCCTCGCCCCGATTGGTGGTGAGGAACGGGCGATTGCGCACGCCGAAGAAGAAACTCATCAAACTGGTCGCGCCATCGACAATCGCGGCATCGACGACCTGGCCCTTGCCCGAACGTGTCCGTTCATAAAGCGCGGCCATGATGCCAAATGCGCAATACATCGACCCGCCGCCAAAATCGCCGACAAGGTTTTGCGGGGGCACGGGAAGCTCGCCCTTTTTACCCACTGCGGCAAGTGCGCCGGTTAAAGCTATGTAATTGATATCGTGGCCAGCCGCATGGGCAAGCGGGCCGTCCTGTCCCCAGCCGGTCATCCGCGCGTAGATAAGGCGGGGATTGAGTTTGAGGAGTTCATCAGGGCCAAGACCCAGCCGCTCCATCACGCCGGGGCGAAACCCTTCAATGAGGACATCGGCTTTGGATGCAGCATCAAGGCAGAAGGCTTTGCCCTCGTCCGATTTGATGTCCACACTGGCGCGGTGGCGCGCACGCTCTACCACGGGATTGGTGGAAGGTGTGCCGGGGCGTTCGATCCGGACGACTTGAGCGCCGAGATCAGCAAGCAACATTCCTACATGGGGGCCAGGGCCAATACCGCTGAATTCCAACACGCGAAGTCCTACAAGGGGGCCGGATTTTAGATTTTGTGGATCGGTCATTTCAGGTGCGCCTCGGGCTGTCTCAGTATGTACTTAGTGATCGAAATCCGCTTGTGACGCGATGCATGCGGGCTGACAAGTCTTGCCCAATTGCGCAATTGACTAGGCTTGAAACCGGGCCATAGGTCATGATGATAGGCGGGTTAATCGAATGGGATCGGAAAAAGGTAAGTATGGGGACAAAGCGCGTTCTTGCAGTCGCTTCTGGCGGCGGGCATTGGGAGCAGTTGATGCTGCTACGCGGCGCGTTTGAAGCGCACGATATCAGCTTTGCGACCACGAATGCGGCAATAGCAGAACAGCATGGGATAGATGACGCCGCGATCCTGCCGGATTGCAATCTCAACACACCCATTAAAGCGCTTAGATGTCTATTCGTCTCAGTATTGCTTATTCTTAAGTCCCGGCCCGATACGGTGATCTCAACAGGCGCTGCGCCTGGTTTTTTTTGCATCCTTTGGGGCCGCGCGACTGGGGCAAGAACACTCTGGATTGACAGCATCGCAAATGGCGAGGAGTTGTCGATGTGCGGCAAACTGTCCAGCCGCATTGCGCATGAATGCCTCACACAATGGGAGCACCTTTCATCACGGCCCTGTCCCAAATTTCGCGGGGCAGTGTTATGATACTGGTCACGGTGGGGATGCAACTTGGCTTTGATCGGCTGATCAAGGCGATGGACCAGTTGGCACCTTCACTCGGCCAAGACATAGTCGCGCAAACGGGCAAAGGAGCATATCTCGCACGAAACCTGTTGCAGCACAGTTCGATCGAACCGCGAGAATTCGAAAAGCTGGTTGCCCAAGCCAGCCTTATCGTAAGCCATGCCGGCATTGGAACAATACTGTCTGCCCAAAGAGCGTCCAAACCTATCGTCCTGTTCCCTCGCCGTGCCGCTTTGGGCGAACATCGCAATGATCATCAGCTCGCAACGTGCCGTCAACTCGAAGGACGAGATGGCATCGGTATTGCCTTTGAAGAGTACGAATTGCCCGAAGCGATTTCTTTAGGCCTTGAGAAGGGCGGCATACAACGAGAACGCGCCAAGCCCCATTTCGAGCTGGAAAGAGCGGTCCGGCATTTCATCGAAACTGGCACCATATAAAGCGCCACCGATTTGTAAAATTGCGCTTCATCGCAACCCAAGCGAGCAAAACTGCTTCAAGCCTAACGCGATTTTAAGCTAGTCTGATTAACGCAAAAGCACTTGCAAACGGGTATTTTTCGGATGAACGCACCTTTTGATATGACTTTGGCCACTGGTCCTGATGCTGCAGTGCAGCCCGCACCCGATTATCAGATCGCGGTGATTGGCTTGGGATATATTGGTCTGCCAACCGCAGCCGTCCTGGCAAGCTTTGGCTGGAACGTTTGCGGCGTTGATGTTGCAGAAGATGTCGTAAAAACTGTCAATGGCGGCGGCGTCCATATCGAAGAGCGTGACTTGGACCAGTTGGTTCATGACGCCATCGCTTCCGAAAAGCTGGTAGCCTCAACTCAGGTGCCAACTGCACATTTCTATATGATCGCTGTTCCCACGCCACTGGGGGCGAACAAAACGCCTGACATAGGATATGTTGAAGCGGCAGCTCGAGCCATCGCGCCAAAGATTCTGCCGGGCGCCTGCATCATCGTGGAAAGCACATCTCCTGTCGGTACAACAGAGAAAGTGGCACAAATCATTGCGGAAATGCGAAGTGATCTTGCAATTCCAAGCTTTGGGCAAAGCGCAGACGCGCCTGCAGATATTGCTCTAGCGTACTGCCCAGAACGAGTTTTACCTGGAAAAATTGTGCACGAACTGGTTGCCAATGACCGCGTGATCGGAGGAGTAACCCCTGCCTGCGCAGACAGAGCTGCAGCGCTTTACACCAGCTTTGTCAAAGGTGATTGTCTGAAGACGAATGTGCGCGTGGCCGAGACGGTGAAGCTTGTCGAAAATAGCTTTCGCGATGTGAACATCGCGTTTGCCAACGAACTTTCGATGATCGCGGATGAAATCGGGGTCGATGTTTGGGATGTAATCCGGCTCGCCAATCGCCATCCCAGAGTGAACGTTCTTCAGCCCGGCCCCGGAGTTGGGGGACATTGCATTGCAGTGGACCCTTGGTTTCTCGTAGCGGGTGCTCCCAAGTCAGCCAAACTGGTTCGTGCTGCCCGCGAAGTGAATGACTATAAAGCTGAGCACACTCAGAAGCGCATCAGGGCGCTTGTCGAAGCCACTCCGGGAGGCAAAGTGGCGCTTTTAGGCCTTGCATTCAAACCTGACATTGATGACTTCCGCGAAAGCCCAGCGCTCGAAATCGCCGAGGATCTCGCGCCTGATTTGGGGGCAAGCATGCTATTGGTGGAACCGTTTGCCGAAGACCTACCCGAAACACTGTCTGGCTATGATGTGCAATTGGTAGGCCTCGATGAGGCGCTCCGTGAGGCTGAAATCATTGTCATCCTTGTGGACCATACTGCCTTTAAGCACCTTGTCCCAAATGATCTAGCTGGCCGGATCGTGCTTGATACGCGCGGAATGCTCAAACGATGAACAAGACACCCGAGCGATCTCGGATCTTGGTAGCCTTTGGGACAAGGCCAGAAGCGATTAAGATGTTCCCCGTCGTTTCGGCACTCAAGGCTAAGGGCTGCTTCGATGTTCGCGTTGCAGTAACTGCCCAGCATCGCGGTATGCTTGATCAGGTTCTTGAGCTAGCCGGAATTAAGCCTGATATTGATCTCGACCTTATGCAACCAGGGCAAAGCCTCGATGCACTTTCTGCAAGAATAATAGCGCGTTTCGGGGAAGCGCTGGATTCCGAAAAGCCGGACCGAGTGTTGGTCCATGGCGATACGCTAACGACAATGATGGCGACGCTTGCCTGCTATTTCAGGCGTATCCCTGTGGGCCACGTTGAGGCTGGCCTTCGTAGTGGTGACATCTATTCACCATGGCCAGAAGAAGTGAATCGCAAAGTCACCGGAGTGATTGCCGACCTGCATTTTGCACCGACCCAGGGCGCCGCAAAGGCATTGATGGCAGAAAACGTCTCGAAGGATAGAATCCATGTAACTGGAAACACAGTTATTGATGCGTTGCTGCATACGCAGGCCAAGATTAATCAAGAGAGTGACTTGGCCCCAGCTATCAGCGCACTCAAAGCACGTTTTGCCGGAAAACGGATAATCGCGGTGACCGCGCACCGGAGAGAGAACTTTGGTGAAGGGATGAAGCAGATTGCAGATGCACTGATCAAGCTTTCAAAGCGTGACGATGTCGCAATCATCTATCCTTTGCATCCCAACCCGAACGTGGTTGAAGTAATGCAACCAGCGCTAGGCGCAATCGATAATATCGCGCTTATTGACCCGTTGGATTACCTCGACTTTGTCGCGATGTTGGAAGCCTGTGATCTGGTTTTAACGGACTCAGGCGGGATTCAAGAAGAAGCGCCGACGATCGGCAAGCCGGTGTTGGTGATGCGAAACACGACTGAAAGACCGGAAGGAATAGAGGCTGGAACCTCCCTTTTGGTAGGCGCCAATAAGGATGTAATCGTTGACAACACCAACCGATTACTTGACGATCAGAACGCGTATTCTGCCATGGCGCAAGCTCACAATCCCTATGGCGACGGCACCGCGAGCGAGCAAATCGCCGACATTATCGCTTCTGTCGATTGTTGATTTTCCTATTAGGGCCCGTTTCTCTAATTCCTTTCGAACTGTAGATTAAAGCAGAGCCGCAAACCAGAAGGCTCAAGCCTAAATCACCGGCCCAATTGATCTTGAAATCATAAAGCAATACATCGATTGAGTGGAGCGAAATCAGTCGCAATCCAATCAGCACCAGCATGCCAATTCCAGCAGACAAAGCGACAATCACAATTCTGTCTGCGCGCGATTGGACCGATGTAAGCATTCGCCGAGCAACGAATGCCATGACGAGCAGACCGATAGATGCGATCATCACGAGGAAGATAGCCTGCCAAAGGCGGCGTTGTTCATAGATTGAAAATGCCTTGGCAATTTCACGGATTTCGCCCCGAAAAACGTCTTCAAGATTGAGAAATCTCATAAGCATCAATGAGGCAAACAAGACGACTAAAGCCAGCCACACTTTCGAATGCCAAGAAGGAAGTTGCCTCTGTTGGGCGAACTTTTTGGCAACCAAGCATCCGGTCAAAACAATCAGATAAAGCCCAGCAGCGACTAGGCTCAGCAGCGAAGGTTGTGCCAACATGCGACCCCATTAGTTTACACGCCATTCACGCCAAATGAAGACTTCGAGGCATAAGCGCAAGCTAACCAAGAAGCGTAACAAATCCCACGGTTGCCGTTTTCAGTTACCTCACATCGTGCCGCACTGTCGGATGGCGTCCCCATCGATTAAAACTCTGAGACATCGCTGCAGCCTAGCAACACATTCAGAGAAACAGGTCAGCTTTGTGCCATATCGAGACACGATCATATTGCGACTTCTGCCTACTCTGTTTATCACTTGTGCGCTCGGGGAGAGTAAATTGGCGATTAACCCATTTCAGCAAAATTGGTCTTTCAAAATATCGATTTTAGCTTCCTTCGCCTTGGTTGGGTGCGCCTCAACCCCTGAGCCGGTGATCGGTAAAGCCGCAACTCAACCAAGAATGGGTCTTGGGCAAGAAAACTTCAGCGTAGCGCGCTCAACAAATTATCTATTGCGGGCATCGGACAAGATCTCGATTAATGTATTTCGAGAACCTGATTTCAGCATTGAGACTGTTCAGATAGGCGTCGAGGGGAACGTGTCGCTGCCACTTCTCGGATCTATACCAGCCGCAGGGATGACCACACAGCAATTCGAACAGGACGTAAAGGCGCGATTGGCCAATTCGGGCCTGAAAGCACCATTGGTCAATGTAAACATCATCGAGTACGCCTCTCATCTCGTGACGGTAGAAGGAGCGGTGCGAGAACCCGGAGTCTATGAATTCGTACCCGGAGCGCGTCTTTCCTCTGCAATTGCACAAGCAAAAGGCCCCGAACGCACGGCAAAAATCGACCAAGTCGCCGTATTTCGCGAAACCAGCGATGGGATATATGTGGCAAAGTTCGACTATGGCCAATTGCGGCAGGGAACCATGTTAGATCCTGTTCTGGAGCCAGGAGACAGGGTAGTGATGGGAACGGACGGCCTGTCAGTATTCTGGCAAGACTTCCTGAGAGCGATTCCAGCCTTTGGCATTTTTGCCAACGCGACCCCGTTGTGATTGCATCATGAATAACAACACACTTATCCCTCGTCGCGACCAAAGCAGAGGCGGAATGTGGCTGGAGGCCTACCTGCCTGAGCAGGCAACAGGTCAGAAAAACGCTAGTCCTTCATTTATTGATGTAGCAGCTCTTAGGGGGATGATTTTTCGGCAACGCTGGCTAGTTGCTGCGATCCTCACGGCAGCCCTGCTCTGCGGGTTGATCGTAACATTACTCGCAACGCCAATGTACGAGGCAAAAGCAACAGTTCGGGTTGAGCCGTTCAGCAATTATATTCTTCAGGGTCAGGATATAAACGCAGGCTTGGCATCCAATCAGGTCTACGATTATCTATCGACTCAAGTAGAGGTCATCAAAAGCCGCAAGCTGGCGCTAACCGTCGTGGAGAACCTTCAGCTGGGTGAACGTTACGTTCTTCTTGGGACGGATATTGATGAAAGCCGCCCTCCCAATCTCACTGATGAAAAATGGCTGGAAGAAAAGAATCGCTATGCCGCGTCGATTATTTCGAGCACGGTCATTGCAGAAGTCCCAAGTGATAGCTGGGTAATTTCAATCGCATATGAGGATGCAGATCCTGTGTTTGCGACGGAAATTGCCAATGGTTATGCTGATGCTTTTGCCAATACTGACACCGAACTGTCTGTTAGTAACAACCAATATGCGCAAGAGGTTCTGCAAAAAGAGATAACAAGCATCAGGACTAAGGTGAAAGAGGCTGAGCAAGCAGTCAACACGTATGCTAGGAATAGTGGCATCGTTGTGCAGCAGACTGGATTGGACGATGAAGGCTCAAGCACTAGCGTGACGCTCACCGGGACCAACCTTGCAAACATAAACCAGCGAGTATCTGATGCTCGTGCAGCGCGCATTGAAGCCGAACAACGGTGGCGCTCTATTCAGAACTTGCCAGCCGCGCAGTTACCCGAAGTTCAAAAAAGTCCCGTACTGCAAGGCCTTGTAAGCGAGAAGATTGCCAAGCAGGCGGAATTGATAGAACTGCGACAGCGTTACGATGACACTTTTCCAAGATTAGCCAACCTGATAGCCCAGATTGCGGCCCTTGAAGAGCAGATCTTAGCCAACAGCGCCAATTTCAAAGCCACGGTACGAAACGATTACATCGTTGCGCAAAATCAGGAAAACGCGCTCCAAGCGGAATTATCGACTCTAACCGGTAAAACCTTGGCAGAGCAGGACAAACAAGTGCAATTTGGGGTCCTTAAAAGAGAAGCGCAGGCTCTGCGTGATCAGCTAGGCGCTTTGCTTGATCGCTTCAACGAGATTAGCAGTGCAGCGAATGTGGAAACAGGCTCAATCACCAAACTAGATGCAGCTCTCGTTCCTGATACGCCTTATTCACCAAGCCTAATTCGAAACATGTCATTTGCGATTATTTTTGGGCTGGCCTTGGCAGGAGGACTTGCGATCTTGAGGGAGACTCTAGACGATCGCATCCGCACACTTGATGATGTCGAAAACAAAATCGGTCTGCCACTGATCGGTCATACCCCTTTTGTTGATGAGCGTGACATTGAAAGTGAAGGGACAAATCGGTTTAGCGCGCTGATGGAGGCGTATGCGTCAATTCGCTCGACGATTGAATTCGCACTCCCGCGCGAAAACAGTGTTATCCAGTTTACGAGCAGCCAGGCTTCAGAGGGCAAATCGACGACCGCTGTTATTCTCGCTGAGCTCTTTGCAAGCATGGGGCGTAAAACGCTACTTATCGATGGTGATCTTAGACGTCCATCTGTCGCTCAGTTACTTGATATCGATCATCCGACCAGCGGTTTGATAGAGGTTCTACTGGGAGATGTTAGCCTTGGATCTGCAGTCATTTCCGGAGTGCACGAAAACCTCGATATCTTACCTGTAAGCGAATTACCGCCAAACCCCACAGAAGTCCTCGCATCGTCAAAGCTGAAAGACTTCATTGATGAGAGCCGGCAAGAATACTCACTCATCATTTTCGATTCCTGCCCGGTTATGGGGCTAGCAGACGCTCCAGTCTTGGCATCGATTGTCGATCGGACAATTTTCGTGATTGAAGCGAACAAAGTGCAGTTCGGTCAAACGAATGCAGCTCTGCGACGAATGCGGTATGCTGGCGCCCAGATGATGGGTGTGATCCTAACAAAGTATAAGGCCCTGGAGGCCGGTCAAACTTATGATTACCAATATGGATACTACCAGTATTCTCAGGACCAGAATTAGCCAGACCAAGTTTCATCTGCCATGGGGAAAACGGTAATAAAGCTTACCAAGTCGCCCAAGAAAATTCAGGATTTTTCAGGCATGGGTATAAATCGCAAAGATCAGTCAGCTTGCCCCGCTTGAGCGTGGTGCATCTATCTGGCGACTTCCCAGACCCGATAGACTTCTTCAAAACGCGTGTGATTGAGAGCTTTGTTGATCTTACATCAACAAGTTTTGAGCACACAGTATTCTCTATCAATCGTGTACCTCCATCACCCGCCGCAATGGCAAAAGACGTTATATTCAGCGCGCCCTTGGCAATACGAACAAAGCAGTTCGGCTACGGAACTGCGGTTGAGTATGACGCGCCGGGGAAAGGCGTTCAACACAAAAGCAAACTCATCGAATTGGGAGATTGGCTGGCTGATCGTATCGCTGCATTCAAGCACAAACCTCAATTGCTTGTCGGCCATAAACTAACGATCGAGGGTATCGCCATCTATCGGGCAGCACTAAGACTCGGCATCCCTTATGCGATAACGATCCAAAGCCATACCGATGACAAGATATTACGTGCCCGTCATGACCTGAGACCTTTGTTTGCACAAATCTATCACGCCGCAAAAATGGTGGTCTGCTTTACCCCAGTCGCGCGCGATAAGATCGATGCAAAACTAAGAAGAAGGGATGGCCCAACATATATAATCCCGTGCGCCACCGACCTGGACGCTCCCTTGGAACCCAAAGCCTCAGGACATGGGTTGATTTCAGTTTTTCACCTGAAGAACTTCCGCAACAAGAACCTTGCTGGAATGGTTGAAGGGTTGAAGATTGCCAATCAGAGCGGCGTAAACCTCGCTTTAGAATTAGTTGGCGGAGGAGAGAGCCAAGATATCACTGCTTGCAAGACGCTTACGGGTGAAGACCCAAACATCTGCCTTTTGGGGCCCATGGATCGCGATAATGTACGCAACCAAATGAACCGGGCCCAAGCGTTTGTTATGCCATCGTTGAGCGAATCCTTTGGACTAGTGTTTATCGAAGCTCTCTTCTCAGGAATTCCGATAATCTACCCTACCCGGACAGCAATTGATGGTTATTTTGATAGGTGCGATTTCGCGATCCCGGTCGACCCACGCAATCCTAAGGCTATCGCAGACGCTATGATCCATGTCACCAAGCACGAGGAGGCCCTCAAACGCTCGCTCGCACACTGGCACAAAAGCGAACAGGCGAGACGCTTTACTCGGCCAAGTATCTCAGACGATTACCGTCGAGCACTCAGCATAGCCGCGTCGTCAACCCACTAACTATACCCACGCATCCATTCACTGCGGGCATCCCAAACCCTTTTCCAACTATCGCGACGGCTTTTCTCTTGCCCTACCAACGCTAGAACTGCCGAACCAAGCCTACGGTTAGCGATCCAAAACCATAGCAAACCAAGACCAAACATCCGAGGAAATGCCCCCCAGTGATCTTTCATCAAAGTCGACTTGGCCTTCATTAGACGGATTATCTTCTCGTACTGGATAGTGTCAGATGCCCCAACCAGATGCATTATCTGTGCATCTGGCGTGACCATCGGTCTATAGCCCAAGCGGCGCGCCCTCAGGCAAAGGTCGGCCTCTTCTCCGTACATGAAGTATTTGCTGTCGAAACCACCGAGCTCATTCCAAAGGTCACGTTTTAAAAGGAAAAAGCATCCCACTACTATATCAACTTCGCGAATAGTGTCGCGCTGCCAATCACCCATGCTCTCCGAGTTAAAAACTGCGGATTTTGGAAATATCTTGGTCAAGCCGAACGCCTGACAGAACAAGCTCCAAGGGGTCATTTTAGCCCAGCAAGATGATGGATTGAGACTGCCGTTTGGGAATACTGTCCGACCGCCAAAGATACCACCGTGCGGATGGTCTTTGGCAAATTTCAACAACGTCTCTACCGCTCGCGGATGCGTTTCTGTGTCGGGGTTGAGTAGTAGTATCCATTCGCCTCGGGTTAAGGGAACTGCCTGATTATTCGCTTGCGCAAACCCTATATTCTCGTGATGAGTGACTAGATCAACTTTGGGAAAATGCTTGGAAATCGCGGCTGCAGAACCGTCTTGTGAGGCATTGTCCCATACAACAACCTCCAAATCTACATCACCCGCATTGTCCAGCAGCGTACTAACCGCCTTAAGAGTCAAATCGCACGTGTTGTAGCTGATAATAATGACTGAAATCTCAGGCTGCATTGCTCCATTATGATCAGTGGGGTGCACGAGATCGAAATCAGCCATGAGGGGCAGATCTTCGATCAGAGAGCGTTTTCAATGCCAATACGGCGGTGACCCCATCGATCATTGCCTGCACCCCTTCATCAGATTGTCGCTGGCTTTGCGAAAGAAGGCCCAGATCCCCCTTCAACAATACCTTCCACCCCATCAAATGACTCAGAACCTTTTGGGCTAAAAGCGATCGAAACAGATATGGCAACCAGCATATAAAACCAAGTCTGGATCCCGCCAAAAAATGCAACAGAAAAGCCCAACAATGTGAAGCTGAACAAGCACGTCGCGAGACCAACATGAAGCTTCCTATCCAACTCATTGCCGCGCCCTCCATTAAGGCAGAGCATGAAGATGGCCACTACAACTACGAACCCGATCCCCATCACGGGGACAAGACCAAAGCGCATTGCGAGCAGCAACCAGTGATTATCTACGGACTCAGGCATCCATGAAGGACGGTCAAAGCCCTCATACCCAATCCCAAAGAGCGGATAGCGAGAGACAGATTGTGTGCCGTATTGCCAAATGAGTTGCCGAAAGTACCCCGTCTGCGGATTGAGCGTGAACCGGATAAGAACATTTACAAGGCCGTTCTGACTTGCAAGATGAAGAAGCAGAGCGAGAAATCCCAAAGACGGCAGGATCAATCTCCACGATATGAATGTGACGATTTTTTGAACACGATCGACAAAGAGCACGCAAATATTGATCATCAAAAGCAATATTGGGGCTGAACTTGCTGAGAAAATCGAGAGCAGTGAGGCGCTTAAACCGGCGTAAATTGGCCAGCGCCGCAAGCTTGAATACATATACAGTGGTAGAAAACTGGCGAGAAACATGCCCGCAAGTATCGGATGTGAGAACGGGCCAGATGCCCTAAGGATACCTAGCCGGCGTTCAAACGAAGCGCTGTTCGCGACACCAACTGCATCGCCACCCTGGTAAAGAGGCAAGGGACCAAAAAGGTCGGCAAATAATGGTCTAACCAGAGAGCGGCCGGTAGCCACCTCTCCAAACATACTGAGACCAGCAATCAAAAGACCGGGAGCTATGAGGATCAGCAATCGTCTGAAATCGTTACCGTCCTGGATTGCCAATCGTCCTGCGATATAGGGCAATAAAACGTCAAAAGCCAAAATTCCCCCGCGCAAAAAACCGGTGAGTGGCCCATAGTGGACAATGAATGCGATCAACATCCAGATAGCCGAAAAAACGAAGACCCCATCGCAAATACCGATCCGCCCAGTCATTCTCGGCAAACGATAGAGCAACCATGGCAAAAGCAAGAAAGCAGCGATGCGCGGCGGGTAAAGTGTTTGCTCTGAGATCGTAATCCTAATCTCAAAAGGCAAAAGCGCAGCGTAAACCAAGATGACTGCTGGCAATAGGCGCGCCAACAGGTGGTCCTGACTCGATAAAAACGGCCTAGGGGAGTCGGCTGGAGGTCGATCTTGTGATCGGATCGGGAGGTTCGCTTCAGCCATTGACACCTTTATAGGATCGAAGAACCGGTGCGCAAACCGATTAGGTCGATTTAATCGCCAGTCCTGCCTTGCATTCCTCAGCCTAAAATCGCTTTCCTACAAAGGCGCGAATCAGTAGCAAATGTTCACTCTCTGTTCTATCAAGGAATGAACATGTTCGACGACCCATTCAAAGATACTGCAAACTCTCTTAGCTCTCCGGCAGCGGATTGTTTCGAGATTGAGCCTGATAACTCAGCTAATCTCGATAGTGCGACTAAAGCAATCTACATTGGCAATGGCGGCGATCTTGTTCTGCGCCCAGTGGGCTCAGAACAAGACGTTACCTTCGTGAACGTACCATCAGGATCAATACTTCCCATTCGCGTTCAAGCGGTACGGATCAATGGGACAACCGCGTCCGATATCGTCGGGCTAGTCTGATATGGAAATAAGCGTCGATGTCACTTCAACCTGGTCGAGGCCTAGCATATTAGGGAATGCTGGAGTCAATGAGCCTCCCTTAATTTCACCGAGCCAAGACTGGCAGGGAACTGCGGCAAGCGGTTTTTCTTTAATTCCTGTTGATCCAACCAGAACGACTGCCAAGCCGATCCTGAGGATGCTGACAGCCCCAAAATTGACAGTCACAAACACGCTAGTCATCGGCGCAATGGCGATCGCCAATAACGCGGGAAGCCTAGTTAACGGGATAGATCGAGTCCGATTTAGATTTGAGGGGAACGTCATCGATGTGGTCGAGCCTACTCTTCAAACCTTTGTTCGATACGACGGATCTGCTTATCGTCAACTTGGCTACTGGGTAACTTTGGCCAAAGAAACTCTCAATGGCATTGCCCACCTGTATGTTGAGGCAATACCATCGGATGCGACTATGCAGAATCGGGTTATTGGCCCCTATGCATACGTATTGGCCGAGACAGAGTTCGAACATGAGGTGACAATCGACCCGATAAAGCCGATCGTTTCGGGCGAAAACTATCATGATCTACGGCCAGCATTATCGTATCTACGAAGCGTGAACGCCACAACTGGCCGGGTCCTCGGCAAAGGCCCCACGCTCGATCTCAGCGGTTACCTCAATAATTACGACTTCGAACCGGATGGAAGGATCGTGGTTGAATGGGATGAACCTGTTGTCATTTCAAAAACACTTGATGACGCAGGAACGTTTATTCCGCGGATAGGAGGTTTGCATTGGCGTGGGTCAAACCTGACATTCGATATGCGCTACCTCGTGGCATTCGGGGGGCGGTCGGGTCAAACGCAACCGCTTTTCGAGGGAGTACGCTTTACCAATACAGGTGGATTTGACGACCCCACTTTGTTCCGAGGACCAAAGACCGTTCAGTACCTCTTCGAGAGCATTGGCAATGACGGTGCTTGGTTGACGGATTGCTCGTTTGATTTCTTGCTTGATGCTGGCATGCGCGGAATCGAATTGGTGCGAGGTTGCATCTTCGAGAACGTCGCCAATGACCTGTTCAGTCGCGCCCATGCGGTTGTCAGCAATGTCGTGGAAATTCACGATAGCCGCTTTTTCTCCAATGAGCTTAACGCATTGACGGTCTCGGGTCCTCCGGGCGCTACGCTTTCGCTTTCTGGGGCAAACGACACAAACTCGCGGACATTCAACGCGAAAGAAAGCGGTAGTAGCGTTGGAGCCTTTACTGTCGGTAAGTCGGGCGCAAACCGTTCAAATGGCACCTTCACTGTGCAAGATGTAGCTAACTGGATAAATGGCCTTGCCGGGTGGTCCGCAGACGTTCACGATGATACGCGTCGAGCAACGTCACTAGGTCTTTCGTTCTCATCAGGTTCTTCATTTGGCGACACGCCAGTCGATACGCCCGTTACGTTGGTGACCACGTTCGACTTGCATGCTGACTGGTATCAGGGAAATACGAGCGCTTCCACCCGCGAAAACGTATTGATTTACGGAAACCGCAGCTGGGATCTATTTGGCCAGACCGTGTTCTTGACAGAGAACGGATCGCATCGGGATTTCGCTATCGTCAACAATGCATGGCATCAAAATATTGATACAGATGGTGTGTCTCAGCTTGACGGCACGCACAGCCATTTGATCTTCGCTCACAATTCAATGCCCAATCAGGGTTTAACTGTAAGAGCGAACTTTGCCGCTGATGGCTACCTCTTGATGAGTCACAATGTCTTAGAAAGCGCAGGTTCTGAAAATGGATCATCATTCGCCGGTACGGTTGCCTCCAGTCATTATACAAGCGGTGGTACTGCATTCTCCATAGAAACAGATGCAACAATAGGCGGCACTATGGAGACACTGTTGGCCAATCCAGCCAAAGGCAGTTTCGCTCCGCAAGGCGAGCTCACAACATCGCTTAGAACGCCGGCATTTGTATATGATCTATTCGGAAAGAAGCGAAGCTCACTCGCAGCAGTTGGAGCTGTAAAGTAGCCGGCACTCTCACACCGCTCAGCTTGGTACATTTTCGGTTATTGCGAAGGTTTAAGTCGTCCGAAGTTTGCGCATTTCTTGCGCGTGCGTCAAACAACGATGCATGAGCGTAGCGAGGAATACAGCATACAATTTGGGCGGCGCCTTCGCGCCAGCTGCATTGATGCTGGTGAGCGTTCCGCTCTTTTTGGGTTTAATAGGCGAGGCACGATACGGTGTCCTGGCGGTTATCTGGCTTCTTACAGGTTACTTTGGCTTTTTCGACTTCGGTCTGGGCCAGGCAACTGCCTATAAGGTCGCACGGCTGCAAGAGGGCAAAGGCGATCAAGGCTCGCGCGTTCTTTGGACTGCGATTCTTCTGAATCTAGGATTTGGGGTACTGGGTGCGGCAATCATCTTCTGGTTAGCTCCCGTACTATTTGAATCTGTTTTCAACACTCCTCCAGATCTGCTCAGGGAACTTGAGCCCAGTTATTTCTGGATTGCTCTCGCTATTCCAATTGCAACGTTAGAAGGTGTCTTTGCAGGGACACTCTTGGGCAAAGGGCAATTCCTCGCGCTGAACATAAGAGCTGTTGCAAGTGCAGTGCTCGTTCAGCTTTTCCCCCTTATCGCAGTTGCATTTATCGCGCCCACCCTAGCTGTCGCAGTAACAGCAACGGTCATTGCTAGGGCCTTGAGTGTTGCAATCTTCGCCACCCTCGCTTTTCGCGCAATGCACGCTTCTCTAATCCCACAGTTTGGGAATACGAAGGATCTTAGAGAGATGCTTGGATATGGGGGCTGGGTCACTCTTGGAAAATCAATTCTGCAGCTCGTCGGCAATCTCGATCGCTTTGTTATTGCAAGCATCCTGACACCAATTGCTGTCACACTCTATTCGATACCCTTCCAGTTGATTTCGAGAGGCGGGCAGGTTCCTAGAGCTCTCGCCAGCGCAATGTTCCCAGACTTTGCTACGCGAAGCGAAATTGAGGCGCGACCTTTGGCGGTGAAAGCAATCAAGGCAAATTTGGCCGTCATGACGGTCGTTTGTTTTGTGCTGATCGCTTCTTTTCGCCCATTCCTCTCGCTTTGGATAGACGAGAACTTCGCCGATAAAGCGGGCCTCGCAGCGAGCCTGATCACACTGTCGCTTTGGGTGAATGCCGTCGCCATCATCGCAATCATGCTGCTTGAAGCGCAAGGCCGCCCAAAGACGACATTTCTTGTTAGTGCGATTCAGGCGCCACCTTACGCTATCCTCGTAATAGCTGGTGCTTTTCTGGGAGGAATTGTGGGCGTCGCACTGGCTCGGAATGCACGATCTTTAATAGATGCAGGATTGCTGTGCGGCTTTGCAGGATTGCTCAAATCTGTGCTGCCAATCATATGGGCTCCTGCTAGTCTTCTGATCGGGACAGTTTATTGGAATGCAACATTCGACGGCGTCCTCCTATGGGGTGGCAACCTAGCTTTGCTCTGCTGCTGCATTTGGCTCTCAGTTAGCATATTTCCTTTTAGCGTGAGCCTTATGATCGAAGAACTCCGTCGCGCTATATCGGGACCAATAAGAGAGCAAAGTTGATGAACATTCCACAAATCAGTGAGTTGATCGAGGACGTCAAGCGCCCTGTCCGCAACCTTGCTTTTAGGATTGGGATAATGCGTCAAAAGAGCAATGATGAATTGATAGCGGCGCGCGGACCCATCGTTTTGTATTACGGCAACCAATTTGATCTCTCCCACCCACGCTGCAATGCCCTGATTGGCGGTTCCATTATCAAGGGGTCTTACGAAAGGATGGAGCTCAAAATGATCCGCGAGTTCGTTCGTCCCACAGATCGCGTTATCGAGTTGGGTGCGTGTATGGGAGTCACATCGTTGTTTCTTTTCGACCTTGTGGGTCGCGGCAGTCATTTGGTGATTGAGGCCGATCGTCGCAATCTAGATTTAGCCAGGCATATGTTCGATCTGAACGGAAAAGACGTGCGCATCAACTTTGGCATACTGGCATCGGGAGACGCGATTAAAACCGAAATCGCTTTTGCATCGAACGTAAATGCCAGCTCTTCTTCAGTTTATGACCGCGAAGGATGCGAGACATCTGAACAAGTGCCCACAATTCGGTTTGAACGGATTATTGAAGATGAAAGAGCCACTGTATTGGTCCTTGATATCGAAGGAGGCGAATACGAGCTTTTCACTAATGCCAGTTCGTTCGGCTCAATCCAACGTATTCTACTTGAAGCTCATCCTGACATTATCGGCGAAACGAAAATGAGAGAGATGCTTGCCTCGCTAAAGGCCCACGGATTTGCGCCGATTTTAGATTACGAGAATAGTCGTTTCTTGATCCTCGAGCGTGCATTGTAGACCAACAATGGACATAGTCGTCTATACCTGTTTGACCGACCGATATGACAGCGCGTTGATGAAAGCTACGGCAGAAGCTGGCATATCTTTTGTGTGTTTCACCGACCGGCCGGGCGCTGTTGTTACTCCCGGCTGGGAGGTTCGGCCGCTCCAAAGCCCGCCATCACTCTCACACGGCCATGATATCAATCGGTATCACAAATTCTTTGCCCATCATTTGTTTCACGATGCGCACTGGTCAATCTATCTTGATGGCAATGTCAGATATGATGGAGCATTTGCTGAACTTGTCGAATTCGTTCGTCGTAACAACGCCGATATCGGCACGTTTCTGCATCCCCATGCTCATTCGCTGCGCAAAGAGGCCGAAGTGTGCGGCTTGACCAAATTCGGTGCATGGGATTTCGCAAGGGTAGAGGAGCAACTCACCGTCAGCGCAAAAGACGGTGTTGAACTCGATGCCATTATTCCCGCTTGCTACATTCTCGTTCGCGATCACGGTTCGCCTCGCTTGGCGGACGCCATGAGCTTGTGGTGGTCGCAGATTTTCGAATACACGAAACGCGATCAGATGAGCTTTCCGCGAGTGTTAAAGCAATCTGACCTCATCTTTCAGCCGCTCGATGGCGATGGTGGGATTGATCCGGGCCTTGTTCAGCGAATGGATCATAATCAGCCTCCACTATGGCAACGCGCAATCAGGCGCGCAAAACAAACATTGGTTCGATAAAGTCACGAAGCCTCGTAGCCTGCCAACCGAGCAAGCTCTTTCGCATCGCTCAAAGGAAAATCATCGCGCGCCTTAACATGTCGCCTCCTCCAGCGTGAACGAAGCAATGGTAAAGGATTGCGAGTCAGTGGGCATACCGTTGTGTAAATTGGCAGCTTTGATCGCCATTTGCGGCGCGCGTAGCGGTAAGCATCCAAATATCCTCCTGCAAGAGAGTGCCAGGGACGGTTATTGTGCACAACTGGTATCTCAACGGCATAGGCACTCCGGCCCATTGCGAGTGCGGTCTGGACCAGATCAGTTCCGTAGAGATGAAAGTTGGGCAAGCGCTCATCAAAAGCAAAGCCGTTGGGCCGCCTCAAAATAAGCAGCAATTCATCCAATGATCCAATAGGTGTAGGCAAAAAGCGCGCATGCCCAAGCTCGCGTTTCATGTTTGCATCCCAAACACACCCAACGTGCTCACCATTCTCGCGCACGCCGTAAGGGCCTGCGACCATCCATTCGGGGTCGCTTGCGGTCAAACCATTGAGAACATTGATAGCCCTATCAAGCCAACCGGCTGGCAAATACACATCTTGATGAAGCAGCACGCAAATAGAGGCTCGTGTATTCGCCAGCCCCTCATTGTAAGCGCGGGTCATCGACGGCGCGTCTTTGATGACCTGCATTGGCAGGAGTCCAGCCGCAATATCGGGTGAAATAGCCAAACACGAGCCAAGAATTTTCTCATCATTGACGGCGACAATGGCGCAGAAATCTCGAGCGGAATACTCAATCTTCATGCCGCGCCCTCACTAAGTACTGAAGAGTGAAGAAGGAGGATGCTGCACCAAATGTGAGGGCATTGATCAGACGGTGCTTGCGATTTGTGATGGCCGTTCCCGTAACTTGGTCTACCTTAAGGCCAGGAGGCTCCATCAGTTCGATGGCGGTATCACGGACAAAGAACCGCAAATGTGTTCGATCCAGCAATCCAGTTTCTGAATAACGCCATTCATTGCGCATCAAAAGCGGGCGTAGAGCGGAAACATGGCGGATATTCGGGATGCTAGCGACCAACACACCGTGCGAGGAAAGATGGCGAGAGACTAACTCTACAAAGGTCCAAGGATCAATCAAGTGTTCCAATACATCGAGCATCAAAATTGCATCCATTGGCCCTGTTTCCGCCAAGAAAGCCTCAACCGCCCGATGATCGTCAAGGTTGGCCGATGATGCAAAATCGAGGCCGTCAGAGTAATTATCAATCACTGAATCCATCACTCCAACCTCTTCGGCAAGACCAATATCCCTAAGATGGCGAGCTGTCGCGCCAGTCCCACCTCCGACATCGAGTAACCGTTTGCTGGGCGGTACAAACGGGAGGATGTCCGTTCGGACCTGTGAATGGTAATCTATACTCACGCTGCGCCCTCTATTGTTCGCGAAGC
The DNA here is from genome assembly GCA_964352245.1 of uncultured Porphyrobacter sp. Taxonomy (GTDB): domain Bacteria; phylum Pseudomonadota; class Alphaproteobacteria; order Sphingomonadales; family Sphingomonadaceae; genus Erythrobacter. The sequence continues at coordinate 42,744 of CAYGQX010000009.1, read as the reverse complement.
AATGGCCGCCACCACGCTTCGTTATCGAGATACCATCGGAGAGTGCTGCGAAGCCCTTCGTCAAAGCTATGTTGCGGACGATAATTGAGCTCATCTCGAGCCTTCGTCTCGTCAATCGCATAGCGCCGATCATGGCCTGCTCGATCTTTGACAAAGGCCTTTAACTCTGCTGTCGGTTCACCTTTCGCCGCTGGCGCATTCGGGTATCGCTCGGCCAAACCATCGATTTCCTCAAACGCACGATCGACTTCAGCGCAAATTGCATCGATCACAGCCATATTCGGTAGCTCTGCCCCGCCGCCGATATTGTAGCTTTCGCCCGGTCGCCCCAGTTGAAGACACGCTTCAATACCCTTGCAATGATCCTCGACATGCAGCCAATCGCGTACATTCAATCCATCACCATAGATGGGGAGCGGGTTTCCATTCAGGCCATTGAGCAGAAAGAGCGGGATCAGCTTCTCAGGATATTGAAACGCACCATAATTGTTCGAACAATTGCTGGATGTAACCTCCATTCCGAACGTGTGATGGTACGAACGCACCAGATGATCGGAGGCAGCTTTGGTTGCCGAATACGGGGAGTTCGGAGCGTAAGCGGTTCGTTCCGAAAATGCAGGATCATTCGGCGCTAAAGACCCATACACCTCATCGGTTGAAATATGGTGGAAACGGTGCGGCTGGCCCAAGCCTTTATCAAGCCAAATGTTGCGAGCAGCCTTCAACAGACTATGCGTCCCGACAATGTTGGTTGATACAAACGCGTCGGGTCCACTAATTGAGCGATCCACATGGCTCTCGGCTGCGAAGTGAACGATGGTTGTGATGCAGTGCTCTTGAAGCAGACTCTCAACCAAACCTGTATCTTGGATGTCACCAACCACCAATTCGGCATCAGTTCCTGCGATCGTTGAGCGATTACCTGCATAGGTCAGTGCATCCAGTACCACGATCCTGTCATCCGGATGGTGATTTGCCCAATAATGCACAAAGTTTCCGCCGATAAATCCAGCGCCCCCTGTGACTAGAAGATTGGTCAAATGATAGCACTCCGCAGTATCGGCTCGATTGCTGACGAGGGACTATTGGCATCGCAACATCTAACTCCACGGTCAATCGCCATGCATATTTGGGTGACGATATTTTCACCGTGTGGCTGGCAAGTTGAGTGTCTGTGCGCCATGCTTAAGCAAATGTATGAGCATGTGGCATCCATCTTTGGCAACATGATAATCGCGGCCAGGATCAGGCGATGAAAACGATGCAATTAGACAATCTTCTCGCGCAGTTTTTGCGAGCGCAAGATTGGACTGCTTTCGAACTGGGGCAGCCTGTTCCGTCGGTCAATCTTGCAGCAGGGCAATCATCGCACGACCTCTGGGAGCGCATCGAGTATCATGGCATTGCTGCGCTGATTTTCTATGGTGGCAAAAGTCGCGAGTGGTCAAAAACGCACTGGCATCGCGTGAGCGAGGAGGCTCGGCTTGCCGCTCTGTGGGAGGCAACACATCAAGAAGTTGTTGCAAGCGCCATTGAGCATCTCGCCCTAGCGGGCATAAAGACTGTAGCAATGAAAGGGACTGCGCTTGCCTATGCGCTTTACCCTAAGCCCGAATTGCGGAGACGCGGGGACACTGATCTCTTAGTACGACCTGACGACTTGCCCAAGACGAGAAGGGTGCTTGCCGAAACGGGATGGAGCCCAATTGCGAATTCGCATGGCCTGTACTTTCAAGAAAATTGGATATTTGAAAACGAATTAGGGTTCGAACATGTGATCGATCTGCACTGGCAAACCAGCGATCGCCCTATCGTACAGGCCATGCTTCCTATTTCCGAAATTTTTGCGTCTGCAATGCCTCTGCCCGGCCTATCACCAAACGCCAACAGGCCTTCACATGCAATTACGTTGGTTCAATGTACTTTGAACCAGCAATGGCACTTCATACACGGCTATTGGATGGGAGAAACCAAGCCCAAGGGTGCTCATCGACTGGTCTGGCAATACGACATCGACCTTTTAGCGCGCTCGTTCGATAACGCGGATTGGGACCAACTTGAAAGTATCGCCCAACGCAAGGGAATTGGCCCACTAATTGGAGAGACAATGTTGAGATCGAAAGATCTCTTTAACACTCCCCTGCCCGTAGATCGGATATCCGCATTGGTGGACATGCCCATTGATCCAATGTTCGACGCCCTCATGTCATCGACGGACAGCCTATCGGAATTCTGGCTTGATTTGCGAAGCACGTCGACGTGGGAGGGGCGGTTCAATCTGCTGCGCAACCGGGCATTCCCGCCTCAAAGCCACTTGATGGAAAAATATCCGAAATCAACAAGGTGGCCAAAATCACTCCTGAATGTTCGGTTCTTCTTAGATACGGCGAAGAGAGTGTTACGAAAGACCATCCGTCAATGATCTCTTTCATATGGACTTGGGTTACACGATTCAGAACCTCGCTGATGCTGATCGCTGGATTGAGCATCATGGGCTCGTTTGCATCACTTCTTATTCCTTGGCTTGCAGCGCAATTTTTGGGCGAAATCTTTAACGCTGATCAAGCAGGCTCGAATACAATAATTATTGCTATAATATTGTCTCTTTTCTCGATAACTGCGCTCAATATACTTACTACGATAGCGTCCGAAACAGCATCGGGTAAGGTTTTGGAGAAACTGAGGACCGAAATCCACAATCACCTTCAATACTTGCCGCTCGAATTTCATAGCAGTAGCAGGCAAGGTGATCTTCTGGGTCTAACAACCTATCAAGTTCAGAATCTCAGTTGCTTCCTAACCTCCACGCTCGCCGGCTTGCCCGCATTGATTGTGACCGCAGCTGGAGCAATTCTGGCTCTTTTCTTGATTGATCCAGTGATGGCTTGGATAATCCCGGTTATGATGCCTATCTTCTTCATTCTTATGAAGGTCTTCGGCAGACGAATTAGGGCAGCTTCAACAAGAGTGCTCAAAGCCGAGAACAATCTTATAGATTTTACAGATACCAACCTTGGGATAATTCCCGCGGTCAAGGTCACAGCATCGGAAAAAATGCACCAGAGACAATTCGCAAAGGCAGCTCACAAAGCCAGGTTAGCGACCTTAGGTGAAGCGCGATTGCAGTCATTGATGGGGCCAATTTTCACCCTCACTGCAGCGCTTAGTGGAATTGCCTTGCTGGTCATTGCAGGCGAAAGAGCTGGGGCAGAGAAGAGTTCTCCTAAAGAGCTTTTTGCACTTATCTTTTACGCCGCACTGCTGACGCGCCCGATTGGCCAGCTCGCAAATTTCTATGGCAGTTTTAGACAAGCAAGCGCTACTTTATCGCGCTTCAAGGCGGTATTGAGCAGACCTGAGGAAGCGGGATATTCAAAGCAGCATGTTATCTCTGGTGCCAAAGGAAACATCTCATTTGAAGAGGTTACCTTTGGCTATCCTGGCAGACCGCTTTTATTCGAAAAATTCGATCTATCGATCAAGGCAGGAAGCGTGGTTGCCATCACTGGTGATAATGGGGTTGGCAAATCAACTTTGGCGCATCTTCTCTTGGCGCTGTACGATTTAAGCAGTGGCCGAATTACCCTCGACGGCCAGAATATTGCTGAGACCCAGGTGCAATCTTTGCGGCGCCAGTTCGGATATGTCCCTCAACGCGCACTGCTTTTCAACGGGACGATTGCGGAAAACATCACTCTGGGGATCGATCAATATTCAGAGACGCAAAGCAAATTAAGTTTGGAGCGCGCCATCCGCATTTCTCAGAGTGAGGAATTCATCAGCGAGCTTCCAGATGGGCTCAATACCCAGATTGGCGATAACGGTGTGCGACTGTCAGGTGGCCAACGACAAAAAATCGCGTTAGCTCGTGCATTGTTGAACGAGCCTCCAATCTTCATTTTCGATGAGGCAACCAGCATGTACGACAATGATAGCGAAGCGGCCTTTTTGGAGGCTTGCGTCGAGCATTTGCGCGGGCACACGATAATCCTGATCACCCATAGACAGGCAAGCATTGACCTTGCGGATCATATCGTCAGGCTTGATCAAGGCAGCTCAACGCAAACACATACTATTGCTTAACAATCAAGTTCCTCTCAGCGAGCGAATTCGCGAGCAAAACCAAATCCTGATCAATATCTTCTTGGATGGCATCGTACTCAGCGTGAATTGCCTCTCCAATATCGCTCAAAGGCTGCTCGGACTTCTCCAGCAATTGCCAAAACCTGCTCCCTACGGCGTCTAGTCCGAAATATTGCCCGCTTTCCAAATCGAGTAAGACCATATCTTCCCCCACCTTTCGAGCCACGACGCTATCTGCTGGTACAACTGTGTCATTAATTGAGATCATTGTTTCGGAAGCGCTTTAATCGTTTCTAGGACAGCTGCGACAACTTCGGGGAGCTTTGCGTAATCGCGCTCATAGTCAAGTGCGAAACAGGGAATGGCGTGTGTCAGATCCGCGAGCCGCTCAAAGTGTGCCCGCAGGCGCGCCTTATCCTCTACATCGAGGATGAATGCCTGAGGCAAGGTTTCCGCAAGCGCACTTTGCATACCCAGTCGCCTTACCTGCAGGGCAGATGTGTGGTCGGTTCCCAATTGAAATATGGCGCGCAGTTCACAAGGGGCATCGGCAAAGAGGAATTGCTCATGTGGTTTAATGGCGACTTTGCCGGCACCATAATCCCCGGTCGATGCATGTCCAAGGACAGAGACGGCGCTGTCGGGAAACAAACGAATTGCGGACAGCTTTGGCTGAGCAAAAAACGTCCCACTATCAAAGATCAATTCGACCGTATCCTGTGTAACGAGCGGGTATCCCTGTCTGGCGCATGAGCATGCCAGCGTAGTCTTGCCACTTCGAGAAGGCCCCAAAAAAGCAACAGAGCAATCCCCAATCTGCACTGCACTGCCGTGCAAAAAGAGGCCACCGCGATGATTTCCTATAATGGGCTCAATCGAGTTCTCGAAAATGGATAAAACCTGGTCTTCCTCTACTCCCGGCGCGGGCCAAGCTCGAACGGAAAATTCAGACCTATCGATCTCAAAATCAGCTCGCGCTGGAAAACGGACCAGAAAGCCAGTCGGGTTTCGGAAAAACTCTGCTAGATATTCACCATCAGGCGATAACCAGTGGTCGTAAGCGTCAGATGGAATTCGGCATTGCGGACGTTCGGATAAGAGCGAAAAATCCATATTGGCTCGATATTTTCTCAAGCTGCTCCGCTAACGAATGGCTCTCAAATCAGAGCAACAATTCCCGTAGCGTTACATGCCCATGCCCGCTGCGGTCATCATAGTGCCCATACCGTCGTTTTGCTCCCCCAAACTTCCGCCTGTGAGATTTCGGACTGAGCCATAGTGGACCAATATTGGCGCTTTATAAACGGCTTTTGGGCCCAGCTTTTGGGTTCCATTCGTCATAGTTTGTCCCCTCGCAGTGCGCGATGTCCGTGCAATCCACTAAAGTGGCGGCAACTGCGAAGACTCCCCATAAATAGACTGGTCGAGCCAAGTCAAACCTGACGTCATCAGAATCGGTGAGCAGTTCAGCTAAACCGGATGGGCTGCAGATTTGATCTGTCAGCCTATCAACGGCCTGCTCACAATACTTACGTGCCTGTTCCAAAAGAAATGGAGCGGGAAAACTCGCTTTGGACTCTCGATCCAGAATGTCTTCCGGGACAATCCCCTGCATTGCTTGGCGGTGAACCCATTTAGTCTGCCCGCCACGATATCGAATATGCTCCGGTGTCGCCGCGCTAAATTCGATGAATGCACGCGCAAACATTGGGCTACGAGACTCAAGATGTAGCCGCGAATATTGACGAGCCATCAGGTCAAAAACCAACTGTGCTTCTGGTCTTTCCAAGCGCGCTCTTTTGCGATCTGCAATGAAATCCCCCGTGTAGCGCCTTGCTGACTTTTCAAACCCCTGTCGAAGAGACTGTCTTGATGCCTCGCTGAGCCATTGAGGGCCTACCCCTCGCCCCTGCATCGCTCCGTGATTGTAGCGTCGCAATCGGTTCGTCAGAGCTGCAGGAAGAAACGCTGCCGGTATTTGCCGGAAGGCAAAAGGAAGTGCGAACCGCGCACCAAAGGCTGTTACATCTCGCGCGGCGGAGCGAAAGAACTGACCGATTTCGCCAGCTCGCAAATGTTGAATGTAATAATCAAGCGAACCGTCCAGCCATTGGTCACCCCCTGTACCCCCAATGGTCACTCTACATCCATCGGCCACCATCGCCTGTTCAAGTGCAAGCGACATCGCCGCGTTTGTGTAGGTCGGAAAATCCTGCTCAATTGCCGCTTGTTCAACAAACCATTCAATCTGTGGTTCAAACAACGGTACTTCGCGTAGCGTGCCATTCGCGTATTCAGCAGCACTCCTTGCAAATCTGATTTCATCCGAAATTGAGCCGGGGGCACCCCGCAAGCTGTACCCCCCTGCGCTGGGGGCCAATAACTCTCCGTTGCTCAAGAGCTCGTGCGCCAGACAATAGGTGGCTGAAGAATCCAACCCGCCGCTCACTTCCAACGCAAGTGGACAATCTGTGCGCGATGATCTTCGCACGCAATCAGTCAGAACATGCTTATAGTGCTCTATATAATCCTCATCCTTGCGGTATCGGATCGTTAGATCTGTCGGCAAAGACCAATAACGATGTTTGGAATAGCTACCGCGTGAGAACTCATAAACATGTGCGGGCATGCACCTGAAAGCATCTTTGGCCGCTGTTTGGGTTGATGAATAAAACTGTCCTGCGGCCATTTGAGCAAGGTAATCAAGGTTAGGCTGTGATCTTTGCCCGAGGCCTGCATTGAGGGTTGCCAAATCTGATGCAATTACGATCCGATCGTCTGTTTTCGAGTAAACTAGGGGTCTAAGCCCTTGATGATCCCTCGCACAAAGCGCAGTCTTGTTCGCCGCATCCCACAATACGAAGGCGAACTCGCCATCACATTTGGCAGCACATTTTTGGCCCCAAACCTCATAAGCGGCAAGGATGAGCTCTGCATCGCTTTCATTCCGGAGCTGGACTTTGCGCTGGAGCAGATCCAGGCGCAATTCCTCGTTGTTCGTCAGGAAGCCGTCCATGACGATGACGCAGCCGCTATTTGAATTTACAAATGGCTGCGGTGCTGTGCGAGATTGCGCTGTGGTGTGGAGCGTCGCATGGGCCAATGCAGCTACACCGTCATTCCACTGCGCAGTCCCATCCGCACCCTTGTGAGCCATGGCGTTTGCCATTCGACAGATCCCGCTTTGATCGGCTGGGCCCCCGTCAGTTCGAATTATCGCTGCAAGACCGCTCAATCTAGATGCTCACCTGAATATATGCTCGTGATGTACCGCGTTATTTACTCTAATCGGTGATGCAATCGCGTTTGGTCACTCGCTCAACGAAATCCCTGAACGCAGCTTCGCTTGGGAACAAATCAGGTCGCTCCTTCAACGCACAGCCAATTATGTCCGACCTACTTCGCTTCCCATTGACTAGACTGAGAACGAATGCCCGTGCCTCCCCTTGTTTTGTAAGAGACAATGGTGCGGCCATCTGCATCGACAAATCGCGAGGCGACAAAACTGTACTGTTAAATGTGGAGAGAGACTGCGCGTGCGCCTTGCCCACACCACCTTCAGGAGGAAGGATTGTCCATGCAATCACCTCGCCAGATGAATTGAAGCGAAGGGTAACGCCAATCTTATCGTTTTGCGCGACCGTGAATGGTTCCTTTGCGGGCAAAAACGCTTGAGGCCGCGTTATGGCGCGATCTTCAATCGGTGAATTTGTCATCCATTCATCAGCGCCCAAATGACAATCAAACCAACCTACAACCCCATCGAAGATGCCCGCTTTCTCGATGAGCAGTTCCGTTTCAAAGGAGAAGAACTTAGGCGCATTGGCATCCAAAGTGATTTCTCCCACTACCGGCGCAGATGAGCAGATTTCACCACTTGAAATCTGCAGTCCGAATTTAGAATTCCGGTTTTGCTCATCGAGCCAGTGGAATTCTGCGGGTATACAGTCAGCTGTCCAACTAGATGCTACAGCTCTTAATCTTGGAGATGATGCTCCTGCGACCAATAGTTTTATCCGGTCAGGCACAATGGCACCGCCAGGTCTTAGCATTCGCAATGCTGAATCTCGGATCAAATCAATAAGGCCATAGTCGAAACCAAAATAGCCGATGTGATCACAGACAATTGCGTCGACTGGTTCGCTCAGTTCGGTATCGAAAGTTGACTGCGCAAAGCATGTGTAGCGTTCACCCAGGCCTGCCCGCTCCATGGTCTCGCGCGCCAAATGAATCGCCTCACTTGAGTCAATCCCAAAGACATGGCCTGCGCCTCGTTTAAGGCATTGCAATCCCAGCACGCCAACGCCGCAACCCAGATCAGCTACTACATCGCCATCGCAAATGACTTTCTCAAAAGCCGCATCAAACAGCTCATAGCGACCCTTTATCGAGAGATACTCTATATGTTCTTGCAGAGCTAACGACACAGCTGATCGAGTAACCAGCCCCTCTATGGAAGTCCAGTCTGCAACAAAGCTAGGGCAAGAAGACATATCCCTTGATGGCGACTTGAAGATTCATCGTCCTTGCAGTAACCCTTTCCCAAGGGAAAATACTTACCAGGGTGAACATGAGTATGCTTTCACGACTGACATGCGCTTTGGCCTTGGCTAGTGTGACGATCACTCCAGTCGCAACTCTTGCAAACACGCGTGCAGGCGACAGTGATGCAATCTATTCCGTTGCAACCCCAGCCGGGCCAGGTCTCAGCGGTACGGTCGACGGTGAAAAACTTGACGAAGAAAACAACTTCTTGGTCGCCCTGTTGCTTGGTTCATGGATCACCGGAATAGCGTTCATAATTTTCGAGGACGACAACCAATCACCTGGCGGCAATTGAACCCAAGCATAGTGTTGCTCGGTCGATAAGCGCAAGGCCGGGTGCATTTGCAAATTCTCTGCTTTGATGAATGTTAGGGTCAGGCGCACACTCGAATAACGGCACCCCACCTGGGGCTTTTTGCTTCTTGCTAATTGTTGCGGTGATTTGCGGTGGTGGCGGGGTCAGATACGGGCTTTTCAATCTAGCCGTGCAACTTACTGCGCTTTGGGTGCTGGGTTTACATAGGCAGGCCTTCTTTCAATTTTGGGGGGAAGCTTCGTTAGCCTTGAAGGCTCTTGTTCTGGCAAGCGTCATTCTACCAATAATTCATGTTATACCCCTCCCACCGCAAGTGTGGACTGCGCTTCCGGGTCGAGAGGCAGTGGGGGGCTCTTTGAGCCTGCTTAACTTGTCAGGCAATTGGACGAGCCTCAGTGTGGACCCTGCCAGAACTTGGGTTGCATTGAGCGGCTTGATTGTGCCGCTGGTCCTTTTGTCTCTGGGCTGGTCGATAGCCTATGAAAAGCTGATCTTGATTGGTTGGGTTGTCGTGCTCCTGGGCATTGTCAATGTGCTTATCGGGGTCCCACAAGTGTTAAGCAATGGCGCAACCGGTCTGCTTTATCCCGAAACTCCCATGCCCGGAGTTTTGTTCGGAACCTTCGCAAATCGCAATTCAACAGGACTGTTCTTACTAAGCGCATTGTCTTGCGCGGCGCTCCTGCCCTCCCCGATCAAGCATGACTATGCGTGGGTCATGCGAGCTTTGGTATGTGCTCTTTTGCTTACCGGGATACTTCTGACCCGTTCACGCACGGCTCTGGTCCTCGCATTGATCCCAGTACTTCTTGGTGTGTTACGTGCTATCGGGACCTACCAGGCACAGCGCCGCAATTATTCTAAGCCTCGCTCCTTTACATGGGCGGCAATCTCGGTCTTTGGCGCCGGGTTGTTGTCCGTTGGAATAGGATCTGTGATCGGTTCAGAAACGAGCGGCAGGATCAATGATACATTCTCGCGTTTTGAAGCGAGCTCGGATGCCCGCATTTATATTTGGGAGGATGCGGCTTTCTCAGCAAAGCGTTATTGGCCTGTGGGTTCAGGGATGGGCACATTTGATGAGGTATTTCAACTCGAAGAATCCCTCGAGAATATTTCCCAGCGAAGAGCAGGACGTGCACATAATGACTATCTGGAAGTCGCTATCGAGGCAGGTCTGCCAGGCCTCATAATCATCGTAGGTTGGATAGTGCTCTGCGGATACATGACCGCAAGGCCGAGATCGGTCGATAGGCGTTGGAGTAGTCTGGCCGGGGCAGGTATTTTAATATGTATTGTTTTTCAAAGTCTTGTCGATTACCCACTCAGAAATCAGGCAATGCTTGCAACAGCCAGTTTCGCAATTCTGTTGCTTTGCCGCGTCCCCATGGCACAGCAGCGGGGCGTCCGCTTTGAGAGACAAGCATGATCGTCCGCACGGCCTGGATCACTGCTCTTGTTGTAATCGCGTCAATGACCGCCGCCATTCAATTGGACAGGCAGGCGCGCGTTTCTCCTGATCTAGCCAAACTTGTGCCCGAACAATTTAGAGCTTTTGCCCAGGTGCATACTACCGCTTCTGCTCTGGCTGGCTCCGATGCCGACCGGGCTCTTATAGAAGCGCAAAAGCTGGTGCAACGACGCCCCTTACCTGCCGAAAATCTCAGGCTTTTGGCAGCAGCTCAGTTCAAGGCTGGTTTTCAAAACGAAAGTGCAAAAACAATTCAACTTGCCGCAAGGCGCGGTTGGCGCGATCCTATCCCACAAGAGGCCATGATGCGATTTGCCCTCGCATCTGATGACAAAGCCGAAGCAACCCGGCGCTTCATCGCGTTGATGCTCAAGCCTCAAACAAGTGATCAGAGCTTGGCAGAGATGGGTTCACTCATCTTTAGCGAACCGACGAATCAAGCTCACCAAACCCTTGTCGAACTGCTTGTTGGAACGCAAAAGTGGCATTCGGTCTTTGTCAGCCGCGGTCTAAATGCGCTTCCCACTGAGGCATATGTCGAGGCATTGATCGGTGCGAACCAGCATGGTGTTGAGTTCGATTGCAATCAATTACAATTGTCAGCGCGAGCACTCGAGCGCAGGCCAGAATCGCAGATAGCCTCAAAGGCAATTAAAGATCTAATCGCTCGCCAGTGTCGATAGACGAAGGGTGGAAATTCGCTGACACCCGTGTAACGTAATAATGTGCAGTCACGACATTTTATTACCGTGGCATCAAGGAGAGATCATGCGCGCGACACCGGATTTTGATTTCCAACTTGGCGAGAGCGCCGAAATGATCCGCGAAAGCGTGGGCCGGTTTTCTGATGAGCAGATTGCCCCTCTGGCCGACAAGATCGACCGCGAGGATTATTTCCCCCGTGCCGAGTTGTGGCAGCAGATGGGCGAGCTGGGTCTGCACGGCATCACGGTTGAGGAGGAAGATGGCGGGCTGGGTCTCGGTTACCTGGAGCATGTGATCGCTGTCGAAGAAGTCAGCCGTGCGTCTGCTTCGCTGGGCCTTTCCTATGGTGCGCATTCGAACCTGTGTCTCAACCAGATCCGCCGCTGGGGCAATGACGAGCAGAAGGCCAAATACCTTCCCGGATTGATCAGCGGCGAGCATGTTGGATCATTGGCCATGTCAGAGGCGGGCGCCGGATCCGATGTTGTCTCGATGAAATTGAAGGCTGAAGCTGTTTCTGGCGGTTTCAAGCTTAACGGCACCAAATTCTGGATCACCAATGCGCCGGAGGCTGACACGCTGGTCGTCTATGCGAAGACCGATGGCAATGCCGGTTCACGCGGGATCACTGCGTTCCTGATCGAGAAGGGTGATGAAGGGTTCTCCATCGGCCAGAAGATCGAGAAAGTCGGGATGAAAGGCTCACCCACGGCGGAGCTGGTGTTTGATGATTGCTTTATCCCCGAAGAGCGCGTGATGGGCCCGGTGAATGGCGGGGTCGGCGTGCTGATGAGCGGGCTGGATTACGAGCGCGTGGTGCTCGCCGGATTGCAACTCGGCATTATGCAGGCCTGCCTCGATACGGTCATCCCGTATCTGCGCGAGCGCAAGCAGTTCGGCAAACCCATTGGCAGCTTCCAGCTGATGCAGGCCAAGGTCGCCGACATGTATGTTGCGCTGCAATCGGCGCGCGCCTACACCTATTCGGTGGCCAAGGCCTGCGACGCGGGCCAGACGACACGGTTTGATGCAGCGGGTGTGATCCTGCTGTCATCGGAAAATGCTTTCCGCGTGGCGGCTGAAAGCGTCCAAGCGCTGGGCGGGGCAGGCTATACGCTCGACTGGCCGGTCGAGCGCTATATGCGCGATGCCAAGCTGCTCGATATTGGTGCTGGCACGAACGAGATTAGGCGTATGCTGATCGGACGCGAATTGATCGGGGCGGCTGTTTAAAAACACTCAAGGAAGGTTTAAAGCGATGGGCAAAAGGCCAGATGGTTCAAAGCCGACCCTAATGGGCTGGGTGCTAATTCTTGTTGGGGGCGTAGTGGCAATCGTCAGCACTGGAGCCCACACAGATGCCTTGGCGAATGGCGGATTGTTCGGGCTGGGTGCAATCGCCCTTGGCGTTTTTCTCGTATCCTTGGGGTATTTGGTGAAGGCCATCTGGTTTTTGCCGGGACGCGAAATAGACTCCTGAATGTCTTAGGTGTTTGAGCGAAACATTCGATGCCCACTATCGCCAAGATTATCTGGAGCGTCGGCTTTGTGATCGGGACAATCACGCATTCGCTCGACCTCTATCATGGCGGCTGGCTGCCCTATGATTTTCGCTCGCTGCCGTTCAACATTTACTGGACCTCGCTCACCTTCCTCAACCCGCTGGCCGTGATTCTGATCTGGGCGCGGGAGAGGTGGGGAGTCGTCCTCGGCGTCGCGATCATGGCCTCCAATGTGCTGGTCAACGGCCACACCGCCTTCATCGCAGGCTATGAAGAGTTTTACTTCGGCCTAGGGATGCAAAGCGCCTTTGCAGCGTTTGTGTTTTTTGCCGCTTGGGGGCATTGGAAGGCCACAAGACATGACAATGAGGGATCATGACCGCACCAATCCTCACCACTAAGCTCGACCGCGAAGCGCCGGACGCAAAAGCGCGGTTTGCGCATAATCAGGCGCTGGCTCAGGAGCTGCGCGAGAAGGTCGCGAAGGCCTCGCTCGGCGGGGCGGAGCGTCACCGGGAGCGCCATGTGGCGCGTGGCAAGCTGCTTCCTAGGGACCGTGTAGAGCGGCTGCTCGACCCCGGCTCGCCCTTCCTTGAGGTAGGCCAGCTCGCCGCCAACGGCATGTACGAGGGGGACGTCAACGGCGCCTCGCTGATCTGCGGGATTGGGCGCGTGTCGGGCCGTCAGGTGATGATCGTGTGCAATGATGCCACCGTAAAGGGCGGCACTTATTATCCGATGACGGTCAAGAAGCATCTGCGCGCGCAGGAAATCGCGCAGGAAAACCGGCTGCCGTGCATCTATCTGGTCGATAGCGGCGGGGCGAACCTACCGCACCAGGCCGAGGTCTTTCCCGACCGCGATCACTTTGGTCGGATCTTCTTCAACCAAGCGAATATGTCTGCGCTCGGCATCCCGCAGATCGCCTGCGTGATGGGGTCGTGCACGGCTGGCGGGGCATACGTCCCCGCCATGTCGGATGAGACGGTGATCGTGCGCAATCAGGGCACGATCTTCCTCGCCGGACCGCCGCTGGTGAAGGCCGCGACAGGTGAGGAGATCAGCGCCGAGAACCTTGGCGGCGGCGATTTGCACGCCAAGAAATCGGGCGTCATCGATCATTTGGCCGAGAATGACAAGCACGCCCTCACCATCGTGCGCGATATCGTCAGTCATCTGGGTGCGAACACCGGTGCGGCACAGGACATAGCGCTCAAGGACCCGCGCCCGCCCAAATTTGATGCCGATTATCTGTATTCGATCATCCCCGATGATGTGCGTGCGCCCTATGACGTCAAGGAAGTGATCGCGCGGCTGGTCGATGGCAGCGAGTTCCACGAGTTCAAACAGCATTATGGCTCCACGCTGGTCTGCGGCTTTGCGCATATCTGGGGCATGCCGGTCGCGATACTCGCCAATAACGGTGTGCTGTTTTCCGAGAGTGCGCAGAAAGGCGCGCATTTCATCGAGCTTGCCTGCCAGCGCCGCATCCCGCTGCTGTTCCTGCAGAACATCTCAGGCTTTATGGTCGGCGGCAAATACGAGGCGGAGGGCATCGCCAAGCATGGCGCGAAGCTCGTAACCGCTGTTGCCACCGCGACAGTGCCCAAGGTGACTGTTGTCATCGGCGGCAGCTTCGGTGCGGGCAATTACGGCATGTGCGGGCGCGCCTACTCGCCCCGTTTCCTGTTCACTTGGCCCAACACGCGCATTTCCGTGATGGGCGGCGAGCAGGCCGCATCAGTGCTGGCCACCGTCCACCGCGATGCCGATAGCTGGACCGAAGAACAGGCCGAGGCCTTCAAGGCCCCGATCCGGCAAAAATACGAGGACGAGGGCAACCCTTATTACGCCACCGCGAGATTGTGGGATGACGGAGTGATCGACCCTGTGCAGACCCGCGATGTGCTTGGTCTTGCCTTTGCAGCAACTCTGGAGGCCCCGATCCCCGAACGGCCTTCATTCGGCGTGTTCAGGATGTGATGCAATGATCCAGAAAATCCTCATAGCCAACAGAGGCGAGATCGCCTGCCGGATCATGCGCACTGCACGCGAGATGGGCATTGCGACTGTCGCGGTCTATTCGGACGCCGATACCAAAGCGCTGCACACCCGCAGCGCCGATGAGGCGGTGCATATAGGGCCCTCGCCCGCTGCCGAGAGCTATCTGGTGGGCGAGAAGATCATCGCGGCGGCGAAAGAGACCGGGGCCGAGGCTATCCATCCGGGCTACGGCTTTCTTTCGGAGAACGCCGATTTTGCGCAGGCGGTGATCGATGCCGGGCTGATCTGGGTCGGACCCAAGCCGGAGAGCATCCGCGCAATGGGCCTGAAAGACGCCGCCAAGGAGCGGATGATCGCCGCTGGCGTGCCAGTGACGCCGGGCTATCTCGGCGAGGACCAGTCGGTCGAGCGCTTGAAGAAAGAAGCCGATGCCATCGGCTATCCCGTCCTCATCAAGGCGGTCGCGGGCGGCGGCGGCAAGGGGATGCGCAAGGTCGATGCGGCGGCGGACTTCAAGGCCGCGCTCGAAAGCTGTCGGCGCGAGGGCAAGGCGTCCTTCGGCAACGATGAAGTGCTGCTCGAAAAATGGATCACCTCGCCGCGCCATATCGAGGTGCAGGTGTTCGGCGACAGCCACGGCAATGTCGTCCACTTGTTCGAACGCGACTGCTCATTGCAGCGCCGCCACCAGAAAGTGATCGAGGAAGCCCCCGCCCCTGGCATGGACGAGGCAACTCGGACACAAATCTGCGCCGCCGCCGTGCGCGCCGCCAAGGCGGTCGATTACGAGGGTGCAGGCACCATCGAATTCATCGCCGACGCGAGCGAAGGCCTGCGCGCCGACCGCATCTTCTTTATGGAGATGAACACGCGGTTGCAGGTCGAACATCCGGTGACCGAGGAGATTACCGGGGTGGACCTGGTGGAATGGCAGCTGCGCGTGGCGAGCGGCGAGCCGATCCCGCTGAAGCAGCATGAGCTGTCCATCAACGGCCACGCGATCGAGGCGCGGCTCTATGCGGAGGACCCGGCGAAGGGTTTTCTGCCGAGTACGGGGCGGCTGGAGCGGCTCGACCTCAATCAAGAGAACGACAACTCATGGCTTGTTGGAAGGCTTAGGGTCGAAACCGGCGTTGAGCAGGATGATCAAATTAGTCCATTCTATGATCCAATGATCGCCAAAGTGATCGCGCATGGCCCAGATCGAGCAACGGCAATCGATGATCTAAGTAGCGCACTGCATTTGACTGAGGTTTGGCCAGTTCGCTCAAACACCCCATTCCTTGTGAAGGCTCTCGAACATGAGGAGTTTGAGGCGGGAGAAATAACAACCAGCTTCATCGAGAAGCACGGTGATTCTCTCATGCCGAACGAGGCCCCGTCAGACGAAGACTGGGCACTGGCAGCTCGCCTCATGCTTGAGCCAGATGAGGACGAAGAGGAAATCCCGGAAGCGGGATTCAGACTTAATTCGTCATCACGCGAATCCGTCTGGCTAAGCCACGGCGGCGAGACTCGAGAGTTGAGGCGCAGTGAACTGCCGGGAGTGGGTGGATTTGGTTGGCACACTACCGACGCAATCGCAGTGTTTTCGGAAGGCGGATATTTCGAGTTTGTCCATTCTGAACGAGGCACCGAGCACGCCTCTGCCGCCGATGGCGCGATCCATGCGCCAATGCCGGGCAAGGTCATCGCGGTCGATGTGGCCGAGGGTGACACGGTCACCTCAGGACAGCGGCTGATGGTGCTCGAAGCGATGAAGATGGAGCACGCGCTCACCGCGCCGTTTGACGGGACTGTCACCGAGCTTTCCGCCAGCGCCGGCGGTCAGGTTCAGGTCGAAGCGGTGCTGTGCGTCGTTGAGCCGCGCGAACAGGACTGACACCCGAACATCGCGGTCATTGGCTATGCCCCCTCTTGCTTGGTCTTGCCTGAGACCCCACATTCGCGCATGGGGCTGGCAGATCGTCCAGCCAACTCTCTAGGAACATTTCGGGCAAGAGCCATTCGCTATGACAAACCCTTCTCCTCTTTCCGAAAAGCTGATCACTGTGTTCGGTGGCAGCGGTTATATTGGCCAGTACGTGACGCAAAGCCTGCTTTCGCGCGGGGCCCGGCTGCGTATTGTCAGCCGCAATCCAGAAAAAGCTTTTGGACTAAAGCCTCTGGCTAATCTTGGTCAGCTGCAATTTGGCCGGTGCGATATCACCGATGAGGAAAGCGTGCGCGCGGCACTTCATGGCGCGGATGCTGTCGTTAATCTTGTAGGCGCCTTTGATGGCAATCTGACTGAGCTTATGGGCGAGGCACCTGGCAAGATGGCTGCGATTGCTGCTGAAAACGGTGCCAGCGCGTTTGTGCATGTAAGCGCAATTGGTCCCGATGCCAATTCGAGCGCCGAATACGCACGCGGTAAAGCGCTGGGCGAAACCCGGGTCTTTGAGGCATTCCCAAATGCCACTATCCTGCGCCCCTCAATCGTGTTCGCGCAGGACGACGACTTCCTCAACATGTTCGGTCAGATGATCGAGACGCTGCCAGCGCTTCCGGTATTCGGTCCGGATGCAAAGCTGCAACTGGTCTATGTCGATGATGTAGCTGAAGCGATCGCAGTTGCATTGGAGCATCCAGAGAAGCATGGCGGCGCGATCTTTGAACTCGGCGGACCTGAGCAACTATCCATGATGGAAATCAACGAGCGGATTGCCCAGGCTCAGGGACGCAAGCGGACGTTCATCGCCATGCCGGATGGGTTGTCGTCCATATTCGCTGCATTGCCGATGACCCCGATGAGCCGCGATCAGTGGACCCTCCTGCAACCCGGCAGCACTGTTTCTGGCGAACACCGCACGTTCGCGGATCTTGGTATCAAGCCAAAGCCGCTAGGCCTGTTCCTCGACAAGTGGATGACGCGCTATCGCAAGCATGGCCGGTTTGGCCTTAGCAATGAGCGCGCCAAAGAACGCAGCAATTAGTCTCGCCTCAAAGAGCGCTGGAATAGAGAGCTAGCAGATCGGCATACGCCGTTTCGGCCGCTTGCTGCGAATAGGATGGGGAATCGGGCACGGTCCATCCATGATCGCCGTCATAAACCTTCACTTCTGCTGGTCGGCCAGCGGCCACAGCCGCTTCAGCGAATATCGTCTTATGGTCGGGTGCATCTGCATCATCATCTTTTGCCACAGCAATCAGAAATGATGCGTCGGTATTGGCAAGAACCTTATGCGGGCTCTGGTCATAATCATCGCGCACAAGGCCTCCGCCATGAAAGCTGGCCGCAGCCTTAATCCGATCTGTTGCAGCCGCGCTCCACACGGTGAAAGGCCCGCCCATGCAATATCCTTGGGTACCAATGCCTTTGGACGTGTCGACAGCGCCCTGCCCATCTAACCATGCGGCCGCAGCCACAGCATCGCGGCCAATACTGTCTGCATTGAGTTTTTCACGATAGGGTGCAACCGCTTCCAATGCGCCGCCATTCACCCAAGCGGCAAAGTCTTCGAACTGCTCACCTGCAACATCGCGGTAATAAGGATTGAGCACCAGAACAGCATATCCTTCGCCCGCGAGCCGCCGTGCCATGTTGCGTTTTGCCTCGCGCAGAGAAGCGATATCGGGCCAGAAGATTACTGCGGGATAATTGCCCTGTTTGGGATGCACGAAAAAGGCATCCATCGCGCCGTCAGACGTATCAAAAGTAACGCCCGTCTCAGTGAGATCAACTGGAGCAGGCAAAGAGCCATCCTCGCCACTCTTTTCGCTCTCACCCGGCGTACATGCCACGACAGCAGCTCCGCCAGTCAATGCTCCAAACTGGCGGCGGCTCATCTTATCCTTTGCCCAAGATTTTAGATTGGCTTCATCGCACATAACGGCATCTCCTTGGCTTTGCTGCTATCGTTTTGTGCGACCGATATGGACAAGCCTCCCTGCACTTGGCAACATGATTGTATAGGGGAGAGCATAATATGAAAAAAATGCTGCTGGCAGCACCGCTGCTGATGCTTGGTGCGTTGGGCCTTTCGTCTTGCGAAGAGGTTCTAACGACGAGTGAAACCGGTATCACCAACGCGATGCTGGTCAGCGCGGGTGAAGACGATGCGAACTGGATCACGCATGGACGCACCTATTCAGAACAACGCTTCTCACCCCTTGATGAAATCAGCGTCGACAATGTCGGCGAACTCGGCCTTGCCTGGTTCGATGATATGGATACGGCCCGCGGGCAGGAAGCCACTCCTTTGGTTATGGATGGAAAGCTGTACCTAACAACGGCTTGGAGCAAAGTGCGCGCCTATGATGCTGCCACAGGAGAGAAACTCTGGGACTACGATCCAGAAGTTCCCGGTGAAACCGCGGTCAAGGCCTGCTGTGATGTTGTCAATCGCGGTCTAGCCACATGGGGCAACTTTCTTTTCCTTGGTACGCTTGATGGTCGTCTGATCGCTCTTGATCGCGATACAGGAGACGTACGGTGGGAAAAGGTCACGGTCGATCAAGATCAGTCCTATACCGTTACAGGCGCACCGCGGGTGATCGATGGTAAAGTCATCATTGGCAATGGTGGCGCCGAATTTGGCGTTCGCGGATATATTGCTGCCTATGATGCAGACAATGGCGAAGAGCTTTGGCGGTTTTATACGGTACCCGATGGCAAGGAGGGCGTTGACAGTCCCGAACATTTAAAAGCCGCTGCAGAAACGTGGAACACTGATGTGCTCGCTGGCAATGACGCGATTGGCGGTGGCGGCACGGTTTGGGATTCGATGGCGTATGATCCCGCACTCAACCTCATGTATATCGGGGTCGGCAACGGATCCCCATGGAACCGGGCCTATCGAAGCCCCGGCGAAGATGGCACCGGAGAGGGTGACAACCTCTATCTCTCCAGCATCGTCGCGATTAACCCCGACACGGGTAAATATGTCTGGCACTATCAGACAACGCCAGGCGAAACGTGGGATTTCACCGCAACCCAGCACATCGTCCTTGCCGATATGCAGATCGATGGAGAAGAACGGCAGGTCTTAATGCAGGCGCCCAAGAACGGGTTCTTCTATGTGATCGACCGCAAGACGGGTGAATTTATCTCGGCTGAGAATTATGTGACCGTGAACTGGGCAACCGGCATTGGCGAAGACGGTCGCCCTATAGAGAACCCTGAAACACGAATTGATAAAACCGGAAAGCCAGCCATGGTGACTCCGGGCGCCTTGGGAGGGCACAACTGGCACCCAATGGCCTACCATCCAGGCGAAAACCTCGTCTACATTCCAGCATTCGAGGCGGGTATGGTTTACGCACCCGAAGCCAACTGGAAACCAGATCGAGCGCGCGGCTTTAACGTGGGCTTCAATCTGGGTGCGGGCGATTTACCTCCTGACTTGGGCTTTCGCAAACAGGTTGCTGGGACCTTGAAAGGCATGCTGGTTGCGTGGGATCCGGTTGCGCAAAAAGCGAAATGGACTGTCGAACATCCCGGGCCGTGGAACGGCGGACTTCTAGCAACGGGCGGCGGGTTGGTTTTCCAAGGCACGGCAGGAAGCGAGTTTAATGCTTACAGCGCCGCTACGGGTGACAAACTGTGGAGCTTCGGCGCGCAAACGGGCGTCGTTGCCCCTCCCATCACCTACACCGTCGATGGGGAGCAATACGTGGCAGTTCTCGCCGGATGGGGCGGCGCATACGCGCTTAGCGTTGATGGTGCGCTGATCGCGGACAAAGCGCCAGTGCGCAATGTGTCGCGTCTTTTGGTGTTTAAGTTGGACGGTAAAGCGTCCCTTCCCCCTGAAAAGCAATTGGCAGCACTTCCCCTAGACCCACCAG
Organism: uncultured Porphyrobacter sp.; assembly: GCA_964352245.1. Classification (GTDB taxonomy): domain Bacteria; phylum Pseudomonadota; class Alphaproteobacteria; order Sphingomonadales; family Sphingomonadaceae; genus Erythrobacter. The sequence continues at coordinate 22,292 of CAYGQX010000009.1, read as the reverse complement.
CCAGCCGCGCTTCGTCTGAGACTATTGCTTTAGGCGCAGAAAAATACGCGCGCTATTGTGCGGTGTGCCATGCTCCGGGAGCGGTAGGATCGACTGTCCTTCCTGACCTTCGCCGTTCAGGAACATTGGGCAATGCGCAAAGCTGGATGGCGGTCGTCCATGGAGGTATCCTCAAAGACAACGGCATGGCGAGTTTCAAAGGCTCAATCACCGAAGCCGAAGCCGAAGCCATTCGCGCCTATGTAATTCATCGTGCGAACGAAGATAAGGCGATAGAGACAGAACGGATTGCCACTTCAGACTAGGCAGGCCAGCCCTAGCTTTGAGCAAAGAAATTCAACTCCAGAAGGACATTGTTTGGATCTGCGGTGAATATCTGCTTGAGTCCAATCGAGGGGACTTTATTCAATGCATAGTTTGCACCAGCGGCATTCAGTCGGGATTTCACGAGCTCAAAATCACTGCAACGAAAAGCAATGTGATGGATCGCACCGGTTTCCTGACCCGGTGCGACTTCGCGGTCAAAAACCCTTGGAAACTCAATCGCGTTCAGATGCAGAATAGCTTTCCCATTTGCGTCATACATCCATCGCACCTGATCCGGTTGCATGTCGGCAGGGCCATCGCGTTCTTCTAGGTCCAGTAAATTGGAGTAAAACCGCGCAGTCTGCTCCAACTTATCTGTGATAATGTTCACGTGATCCAAACGCTCTACAATCATGTTGAACTCCAGCTGGCTTAGTCTCTGGACACTACGGTCCGATTGCCATTCATCAAAACGCGCCCTTACACAAACAATTGCGCAGCCTCTGCAAAAACTCGGCGCTTAATCTCTCGACCCTTTCTAACCAGATCGCTCGGACTGTCAGCGTGACTGATGCGCTCGACATCCTGATGAAGTATCGAACCTTGATCAAGCTCGACAGGATCAAAAGTGACCCGCATGTAGAATAGATCGCCGTCTTTGTTGTCACTGCAGTCATTGAATTGTTGGGCCTTCCCCGATGTTGCAACCGCGCTCATTTAGAAACGCTGTCACACCTACCGTAGTCCCGAGCCTGTCATAGCCCCAAGAGTAAGGACAAGTGGCCCTGAAATGACCTTATCGAAAACATCCAATCGAGAATGCCCGACGATCTTCGCCGCGCAATTGTCTCAAATCGTGAATACGCCATAAATTTTGCCGACCTTCTCGCAGGGGCGACTGGGCACTCCTTGCCAGATCAGCAAGCAAGGTTTGTATGACGGCAAAAACAACGGAAAAGATTTTGAGAAAAACCGATCTATTTTGCGGTATTAACTTTGTTTGACGGTGCGCTTTGATAAGTACACTGACCAACCTGCATTCCGCCGCCAGCGCGCGCGATCACCAAAGCGAGTTCCGCCTGCTTCAAAGTCCAGTCCACCGTTGTGTCCAATCGGGCAAGTCCGGCACTCGCAGTCAGCTTAGGTATTCGAGGAGACGATGTGATAGCCAGCGATGAAAACGTGTCTAAAACCTCTTGTGCCCAACTTTTAGCTTGGGCGAACGATACACCGGGCAACATAACCCCAAAACGTTCACTATCAATCTGGGCCAATTCGTAGCCTGGATGCACCATGGTTTCGAGGAACTTTGCAAATCCCCATTGAATCTCATCCGCGGTGCGTTGACCATATTGAAGTAGCATCGAACGCATGTGGTCTACAGCGAAAACAACCACAATCTGAGGACTGCCATTCGCGAGTTGTCGGCGAAGACTAGCAGAGAATGCATGTCTGTTCGAAAGACCAGTTAGCGGGTCAGTCACCGCACGCGAATGCAATTCACTTTCAAGCAATCGCACCTGCTGGACTGATCGCAATAATCCAATAGCGCCAACAACTTCTTCATCAGCCATTCGCGATTTTTCTATACAGGAAACTGCAGAATCTGCCCGAACCGCATCGCTTTCATCGAAGATCGGTCGAAGATTTAGCGAATACCAGCGACGATTCGAAATGGGGCCTAGCGGTCTTTCGCCATCCTGAGAAACGACTGGAAATTCTATTGATCCATCGCCTTTGTATCCGTTTAACACTCTCTCGGCATACAAAGAAACGAACTCGCTATGATCATGGTCGCACAAGTCGCAGATATGCGGCATCATTAGCTGCTGCGTCAGGTCCCCGCCCAACTGTGTAATATTCGCAGAAGCACGCACAATAAATCCGTTAACATCGAGCTTTACGACGATGTCATTCGAGGCCTCCTCTAGAAGGCCGTGGAGCGCTTTTCCTTCAAAAAAATCTAATGCCAAATCCATGCCGAATTGCCCCCGGCTATATCAATGCCCAACACCACGAATTTCAAATTAATCAGATAAACTAAAAATAACTAACCGGACTTTCTTGTTTTGACGAAAAACCGCGCTTTTTATCGATAATTTATTTTTTGTTTGCTAATCAAACTAATATTCGAATCAACTTATATTTTTATTTACCATTTTTGTAAGGTAAGTCAGGGGTTCGATTTCAGAATTATCGAATTTTACACTTTCAAACCTCAATCATGATACGAACATTATGAGGGTCCGTTCCAAAAGTCGTAGCAATACGTAAACGGCATTCTTCAACTAAGGCGGCGCCGTCGCCATTGCCGCCCGAAACGCGCAATTCATCGGTAGAAACACCCAATGCCACGGCAATCGCATCGAGGCGCTCTGGGATGGGCTTTGCCTTCCCTTTCTCCCACGCCCATACCGTCGGCTTGCTCACGCCCAAAGCCTCAGCAACGTCTGACAAAGTCATTGCCCTTTCCCGACGCAAACGATTAAGCCTTACGCCAAATGGTTCAGCCCGGCGGGGGATTGAATCTGGTTTTGCAGCATTCGCGCCAGACGACCCAACCGGTAAGACAGGATCAAGCGAACCGATCACCGTCCCGCGTAAGGACGCGGCGGCGAGCGCTGCCTCATTCAGATTCTGATCAAATGCGCACCCGAATAAGTCACCGCTTTGCCATACGACTGTCGCGGAAACCGATCCAATTTCGGGAAGTTCAACCGAAAGACTCTCACCATTTGCCAATTCAGCATCAGTTTCGAGAAGCATGCCGGACATTGAAAGGTTATGAATAGTGACATTCGCCTGCGCACCGCCAGGGATCTGTCCACTTGTCTCTAGGTACAAAGCTCTGCGTTTATGTCGGCGGTGTTCGGAATGATCGCCAAGACTTTCTAGGTGGGCTTTGATAGCCATAATCTGCAACTCCTTCATGGAGTTGCAGTGATCCTCTCCATAAAGTTAAGAAGAGGTTAGCAGAATATCCTAACGCACGTTGAAGCGCCCTAGATCTGGGAGCAATACATTATTGTGCGAGGCGTCTTCAGTCGCCCTCGTCCAAACCGTAGGCTGTGTGAAGCACTCGGACTGCAAGCTCTGTTTCATCTTCATCGATCATCACGCTGACCTTGATTTCCGAAGTCGAGATCGCCTGAATGTTTATCCCGCGATCTGATAATGACCTGAACATTGTGCTCGCCACACCAGCATGGCTCTTCATGCCAACACCGACAACACTGATCTTTGCGATATGGCTGTCCGTAATGATACGGTTAAAGCCGATATCTGCGCGTCGATCTTCAAGCAGAGCCTGCGCACGGGCTAGGTCTGATTGCGGCACAGTGAACGTAACATCGGTCTCACCTTTGTCGCGCCCTACGTTTTGGATGATCATATCGACATTGATGCTGGCATCAGCAAGCGGCGTAAAGATATCTGCAACTGCGCCCGGCTTATCAGGCACACGTGTAAGGATTATCTTGGCCTCGTTCTTGTCGTGAGCGATCCCTGTGACCAGTTGGCGTTCCATTTCGCCCTTCTCCACCAATTCGTTCATTTCTTCCTCAGAGACGATCAAGGTCCCCGGCAATTCGTCCGCTGACGCGGCGTCTTCTCCGATAAAGCTGGAGAGCACCTGAATGCGCACTCCCGATTTCATCGCCAAACCGACCGATCGGGTCTGCAGCACTTTTGCGCCAACACTGGCAAGCTCTAGCATCTCTTCATACGTGACCGCTTTCAGTTTGCGAGCACGAGCCACGATGCGAGGATCGGTTGTATAGACGCCGTCGACATCAGTGTAGATATCGCAGCGATCCGCTCCTACCGCCGCAGCGACGGCGACCGCCGATGTGTCCGAACCACCGCGCCCAAGAGTCGTTACTCGGCCATAGGACGAAATGCCCTGAAAGCCAGGCACCACGGCAATCTCTCCACTCTCCATGCCGACCAGCATCTCATGAGCCTCAATCGCGTCAATTCGGGCTTTGGAATGCGCTTCGATCGTTCTTACTGGCACTTGCCAGCCTAGCCAGCTGCGCGCTTTGCACCCCAGCGATTGCAAAGTAAGAGCAAGAAGACCGCTCGTCACCTGTTCCCCGCTCGACACGACAACGTCATATTCCGCCGGATCATGCAAAGCGTTTGCTTCGCGGCAGAAACCAACAAGCCTGTCTGTCTCGCCTGCCATAGCGCTTACCACCACGGCCACTTCATCACCGCGCGAAGCCTGCGCTCGCACAATTCCTGCGACGCGCCGGATTCGTTCTGTCCCGGCCATTGATGTACCACCGAATTTCATGACAATTCGCTGCCTGGATTTGGCTTGGTTGGCAGACACTTTTGCGAAGCTCCCGACACTTGAGGTGGCTAGACGTTTCGCGCGCTGTTAGGGACGCATGATGACAAAGGCAAACATAACAATTGAAACCATCCGTCCCGAAGAGGCTGCATTCTTTGCTGATCTTGCGCGCGATTGGTGGAATCCGAAGGGCAAGATGGCGAGCTTGCATCAAGTTAACCCTGTCCGCCTTGCCTTTATTCGTGATGCTGTGGACACCCATTGGGAAGGCAAGGGGCTTGAAGCGAAACCGCTTGCAGGCATGACGGCTCTGGATATTGGATGCGGAGCTGGTTTGGTTTGCGAGCCGCTTGCGCGCTTGGGGGGCAGCGTTACCGGAGTGGATGCGGCAGCCGACAATGTGGCAGCGGCTAGCGCGCATGCAGAAAACTCTGCTCTCGATATTCGATATATGGCCGGCGAGGTCTCAAGACTTGATATTGGCACGTTCGATCTTGTCACCAGCCTCGAAGTGATCGAGCATGTCGCAGATAAGAAACAATTCCTGCTCGATGTGAAAGAGCGGCTCGCACAAGATGGGTTATTGGTCATGTCCACACCCAATCGCACTGCAGCAAGCAGGCTTTTGTTGGTGGGGGCAGCTGAGGCGATAGGTTACGTCCCGCGAGGTACCCATCACTGGACGGACTTCATCAAACCTGGCGAGTTGGAAGACTTGCTGGCATCGGTCGGACTGGAAGTGGTCACACGGCGCGGAATCGCGTTTAGCCCTAGTAAGGGGCTGCACCTGTCCGACGATGAAGCGCTCAATTACATTTTGAGCGCCAGGCACAAGCCTTAGGGGATATGATCCTTATCCTCCGTTGAACGCTCTGAGCACATTTCCGACAGACCGAGCCATTTGTAACGATTGCGCGTGATAAGCAGCTAATCAGCGACCAGATCTGCCAAACAGTTCCACAAATTCTTTTACATTGTCGACAAACACACCGTCCACTCCACTTTTGATCGCAGCGTTCCAAAGCAGTTGATACTTGCCATCAGCCGCCGGGCCGCCATCCGTCTGCAGGGCGGCGGGTAAAAAGCCGTTTTCCTTTCGCAACGTCCATGGGTGAACCTGAAGACCAGCAGCATGAGCATCCTCAACAAGCGAGGTCGCGTTCATAGTCGCAGGATCAATCACGTGGCCCAGCCAAGGGCCAATACCATCAGCGTATACGGCCACTTCGGCGAGACCTGTTGGCGAGAGCATGTCTGACCAACGCATTTCGGGCTCATCATACGGGCCGCCCTCTGGCCGCATCAGCAAGATCAACTTGGAATCGATAAGCTTATCAAGCCGCTGGAGCGGGCCAACCTCAAACACCTGAACAAACACGGCATCATCGGCGCCCGCAAGGTCATGCTTTTTGAGTTCAGCGACCAAAAGATCGACCATATCGATCCCTTCCTGTTCGAGGATCCACGTGGGATGCTTTAACTCAGGATATATCCCGATTGTGCGCCCGGTCTCGGTTTCTTTGGCGCGGACCAATTTGACGATCTCTTCAAAAGTAGGAACCTGGTATAAGCCATTGTAAGCTGTGTTGGCTGGACGGATATTGCCCACACGTTCCCGCGCTCGCAACGTGCGTAATTCGGCCAGAGTAAAGTCCTCCGCAAACCAACCTGCAACCTGTTGGCCCTCAATGTTCTTAGTCCGACGGCGAATGTCAAACTCTTCGCGGCTGGCGACATCCGTGGTGCTTGAAAGCTCGTTTTCATGCCGCGCGACCAGAGCCAAGTCTTTCGTCACCACCAGATCGGGCTCAACGAAATCAGCCCCGCGATCAATCGCAAGCTCATAGGCGGCAAGCGTGTGCTCAGGCCGTTCACCGCTTGCGCCGCGATGAGCTATAATGAGTGGATCAGATTGCGCCATAACGACCCCCGGTATTGCGAGCACGGCCGCAGCGAGCGCGCTCAAGAAAAGTGTGCGGACCATTCATCTTCCTTGAAACCGACGAGAATGCCTTTGGATGTTTCCACAATTGGCCGTTTTATCATTGAAGGGTTCTGAACAAGCAATTGAGCAGCTTTCTTATCGTCGTGTGCGTTTGCTTTTTCGTCTTCTGTGAGTTTGCGAAAAGTTGTGCCACGTTTGTTCAAAACAATCTCGACACCCTTGTCTTCGATCCAAGCAGAGACTTTGCTAGCGTCAGCACCTTCCTTTTTGTAGTCGTGAAATTCGTATTTGCATCCATGCGCATCCAGCCATTTGCGGGCTTTCTTGACCGTATCGCAATTAGGTATGCCGTATAAGTGAGTTGTCATAACCTCTCCTGATCGCGCGATAAGTGCGCATCGGCAATCGCAACCGCAAGTGCATCGGCAGCATCCGCGCCAGTCGGATTTGCACTGGGAAGCAACACTTTTATCATCGCTGCAACTTGAGACTTTTCGGCGCCGCCTGTTCCAACCACAGATTGCTTCACTTTGCGCGCTGAATATTCGTTGACACAAAGCCCGGCAGAACCACACGCCGCCAGCACGGCACCACGCGCTTGAGCGAGCTTAAGTGTGGATTGCGGATTCTTGTTCACGAAGACTTCTTCGCAAGCTGCGCGGTCAGGATTGTGAGAGGCGATCACCTCCGTAATTCCCGATTGAAGTGACGCCAGTCGCTCTGCGATAGCAGCCTTGGCATTGGTTGGAATTTGCCCGTTTGCTACATGCATCAACCGGGAGCCTTCGGTTCGCACCACGCCCCAGCCGGTGCAAGACAGCGAAGGATCAAGACCGAGTATTACCATTTCGTGCGTGTCACAAACCGATATGAAGGCCCACTCGCCAAGCAGCAGCTAGAAGAAAGGCACTGCCCAAGAGGACTGCAAACGCCCATTCGCGTTTCCTCAACCCTCCAACTTCTCCATGACAGCATCGGGAATTTCGTAATTGCCCCAAACCGTTTGAACGTCGTCATCATCATCGAGCGTGTCGATGAGCTTGAGCAATGTGCTTGCGCCTTTCTCATCCATTTCGACGGTGATGTTGGGTTTCCAGGCGAGCTTTACTTCTTTGGCCTCGCCAAGTGCTTTTTCTAGAGCAGAAGAAACTTCGTGAAGGTCTTCGGCAGCGGTCCAGATTTCGTGCCCATCATCGGATGAAGCAATATCCTCTGCACCCGCTTCCAATGCCGCTTCGAGAACTTTCTCCTCATCGCCAACCTCACGCCCGTATTCGATAAAGCCTACGCGTTCAAAACCATGCGCGACTGACCCTTCGGTGCCAAGATTTCCGCCATTCTTGCTAAATGCGGTCCGCACAGCCGTGGCTGTGCGGTTGCGGTTGTCGGTCAAAGTTTCGACGATGATCGCGCTACCGCCGGGGCCATACCCTTCATAGCGGACCTCTTCGTAATTCTCATCGTCCCCCGCGCTCGCTTTATCAATCGCGCGCTGAATGTTGTCTTTGGGCATGGATTGCGCTTTGGCCGTATTCACCGCCAGCCTCAGGCGTGGATTCATATCAGGGTCCGGCGTGCCCATCTTAGCTGCAACCGTGATTTCGCGACTTAGCTTTGAAAACAGGTTAGAGCGCTTCTTGTCCTGAGCACCCTTGCGGTGCATGATGTTTTTGAATTTGGAATGGCCTGCCATGATAACTCTTTTGCGTTAGGCTTTACTTGGATGGATTTCGCTTAAGCAATGGCAGTCCCGCAAGCAAGCTTGCCTCTCACATTCGGCGATGTTTTTGGCCTTTACAAGGATGTCGGCCGATTTGCGCTGCGTCCAACGATGGCCGCTGCAACACTGCCAATGGGCGCGGTATTCTTGATTGTGCTGGGCGCGCTGTTTGTGCTCGACAGCTCGCTTGCGCTTTGCGTCTATTATCTCGAGACCGGAATTGCCGAAGCGGGACATGATTTTCCCGAGGCAATTCAGGAAGAGTTCTCCTTCGACGCGGACTTTCTAGCGATGGTAGTAATCGCCCCCATTCTAGAAGAAGCCTTGTTTCGAGGATGGCTCAGTGGCCATTTAGCAGCGCTCCGGTTTGCAGCCATTGCCTGGATCGCAATCCTTTTGTCTCTAGGCGCAGCGCTTCTTGGGGCGGGAATTGCCAGCGCGGCGGGAGGCGCTGCCCTCATCCTGCTGCTATTTGGCCTCGTCCAATGGCTCAGCACGCGGCACACCGAAACGCAGATTCCCGGTTGGTTCAAAGCGCATTTCGGTAAGTTAGTGTGGGCAAGCACGATTGCCTTTGGCCTAATCCACATCGCCAACTATGAAGATTTTGGCGACCCGCTCGATTTGATGCTGGTGGCCTCGCAAACTTTAGGGGGTTTGATACTAGCTTACACCCGCACAAGACTTGGCATCTACGCCGCTATCGCACAGCATTCGTTTTTCAACTTTCTTGTGCTGACTGAAGCAACCGCATGGGCATGAACGCCTAAACGCGAACGGCTGTCCCGCTTGCTGAAACCATCAGCATTGAACCGGTATCTCCCACGACTTCATAGTCGAGATCGACAGCAACAACTGCATTTGCACCGCGTTGTGCCGCCTCAGCCTGAAGCTCTTCAATTGCCTCATCGCGGGCTTTCTTCAAGATGCGTTCGTAGCTGCCCGAGCGGCCACCCACGATATCGCGAATATTCGCAAAAAGGTCGCGGAACAGGTTTGCACCTACGATAACTTCACCCACAACAATGCCGCAATATTCCTGTATTGGGCGCCCTTCAATTGAAGGGGTAGTAGTCACAATTACACTTCGTGCATCTTTCCATTCTGACATTGGGGAACCTCCGTTATCGGTGTCTTACCAGAATAAGACACACTAGAGTAAATTCAACCCAGCAGGCTTGCGCTTTAGCCCATACCAAGCGCAGCCTTGTAGGTTTCCAGCACCATATCCTGCTCACTTCGCTCATCAGGCTTCATTTTACGAAGCTTGATAACCTGCCGCATGATTTTGGTATCGTATCCAACCGCTTTCGCCTCAGCATAAACGTCGCGAATATCATCAGCGATGCCTTTTTTCTCTTCTTCAAGTCGCTCTATACGTTCAATCAACAGGCGCAGGCGGTCGTCTGTGGCTTCGGCCATTTTGGTCTATCTCCGGTGAGAGGGAATCAGTCGGAGGAACCGATAATAGGGAGACCGCAACTGCGGAAGAGCCAATTGTGAATAAGGCTGTGGCCAGATCATTTGGTCAATGCAGATCAGGATCGTTCTTTGCAACGCTGGCTTTCATCGCGGCCAATTGCTCATCTGTGGCAGGCGTCTGTCGTGTCGCCTTCCATTGATCGGCAGGCATCCCATGGATGAGTTCACGTGCTCGCGCCTTGTCGCCTTCAAACCCAGCATAGATGATCCAATCTGCCAAGCAATTTCGGCAAAACCCGGCAAGCCCCATGAGTTCAATGTTTTGCGCATCATGACGATGCTGCAAATGCTTGACCAATCGTCTGAAAGCTGCGGCAGCAACCTTATCATCAAGGCTGTTTATTGAATCTGGAGCATTATTCTCAGTCATAGTGAGGCTTTTCCTTGAGTTGAAACTAGGCTGTGTCATAGGCCGCAACGAGGAACTTCCAAAAAACGGGATCAGTTGGGGTCATGACGAAACGAGATCACACAAGAATTGACCCGCGTGGTCGTAAGGTCAAGATTTTGGCGACGATCGGGCCTGCAAGCCGCTCGCCAGAGATGCTTCGCAAACTGTTTAAGGCAGGAGCAGACGCGTTCCGCCTGAACATGAGCCACGGCAACCATTCAGACCATAAGCAAGCGCTGACGGCCATTCGCGCGCTTGAGAAAGAGTTTGCCCGTCCCATCGCCATCCTGGCAGATTTACAAGGCCCAAAGTTGCGCGTTGGAACTTTCAAGGATGGCAAAGCCGTGATCCGGCATGGCGGTCATTTCACCCTCGATCAGGATGAAACCCCTGGGGATGAAACACGAGTTTGTCTGCCGCACCCAGAATTATTTGGAATAATGGAACGCGGCCAGCGCCTGCTAATCAATGACGGCAAAATCAAGCTGACTGTCAAGGAGTCCGATGACAAGCGCATTTTCTGTTCTGCAGAAATTGGAGGGGTTATTTCGGACCGTAAAGGCGTGAATGTGCCGGATGCCGAAGTACCAATCCCAGCCTTGACGGAAAAGGATAGAAAGGATTTGGCGTTCGCGGTTGAACATGGAGCTGACTGGATTGCCCTGTCATTTGTCCAGCGCCCAGAAGACATGGCAGATGCTCGCAAATTGATCGCACAGCATGGCTCGGACGGGCCAGCCCTGTGCGCAAAAATCGAAAAACCACAAGCCGTCAAACGGCTCGATTCGATTCTTGAATTATCTGATGCAATCATGGTTGCGCGCGGCGATCTTGGCGTTGAACTGGACCCGCATGAAGTCCCCCCCCTTCAGAAACGCATCGTCAATGCCAGTCGTAAGGCGGGCAAACCTGTAATTGTGGCGACGCAGATGCTCGAAAGCATGATCGAAAGCCCTATACCAACACGTGCTGAAGTCTCCGACGTTGCTAACGCGGTTTATGACGGGGCGGATGCAGTGATGCTTTCAGCTGAAAGCGCGGCTGGCGATTGGCCAGAAGAATCGGTGACTATGATGCACCGTATTGCGGCCCAAGTGGAAAGAGACGAGGGATATAAGGAACGCATCCGTTTTCTCGACACTCCGCCTGATGCCACCACGTCCGATGCGCTGGCGCACAGTTGCATGACTATTGCTGAAACAGTGCCGATTAGCGCAATAACAATCTTCACCGCGAGCGGATCAACTGCGCGTCGCGTCGCCAGGGAACGACCAAGCACACCAGTACTGGTGCTTACACCCAGCATGCGAACTGCACGGCGGGTTGCACTTTTGTGGGGCACACATGCTGTGGCGACCAAAGATATTGGAAGCTTTGAAGAGATGATCGCAAAGGGCAAACGGATGGCCTTACGCCATGGTTTTGGCCAAGCGGGATCAAAGCAAGTCGTTCTTGCCGGGGTTCCTTTTGGAACACCAGGTGCGACCAACTTGCTCCATGTTGTGACGTTAACGGGCCATGAGCTAGAAAAGCACGACGGCTAAAGCGCAAGATTGGTTTTAATAGTCGACGACAGAAGTGCCAATATCATTGCCGAAGAGCAAATCGTAATTAAGCTCTTGCATGCCTAGCAACAGATTTCCCTGAGTCATGGCGTACGTCTGAGCCGATTTCATCTCGAAATATTTTGTCGCCGCAGCTTCGTAGAACGCCGTTTGACTGTTGAGCGAACCGCGCGCGATGCGGTTGCGCTCGCTTTTGGGAAACACATCAATATTGGGCAGCAGGCCGCGCATCACAATCATGCGCGCCGCTCCGCCCCATTCGATGAATGTCTGCCGCGGCATTTCCAACAGGCTGATAACGAAATCCTGACTACCACGCGCTTTTTTGACGAGGATAAAGCCGACACCATCGATCCCGTTGAGATTGGTTGGCGCAAAGGCAATGCGAAAATCGCTGCCATCCAAAGCTTCCCAGGCCTCGATCTTTTCAAACACCGGACGCGATTTAAACTTCACTCCAAAGTAGCTCTCCATCTGACCCACCGTGCCATCAAATGTGGTGACGTTGTATTTTGGTCCAGTCTGTCCAAACGCCCGGCGCGGCGATGCAGGGTCGCCGGGTTTTTGCACATTCCACCATTTGCCTGGCTTGGCCCATTTGCTTGGGTGATTGGTGTCGGATGGCGGGTCATAGCGGCCGATCTTTGTGGCGCGCGCAGGAGCGGTGGACGCGGTTTCGCGAGTTTGCGCGGCTGATTGGCGCGGGTTTTCGACCTTAGCCGAAGTTTTAGAACCGCCCGTCCAATTGGCAGAAAGCAAGCCATCAGAGCTCGCAGCCCCCAGAGATCCGGCCGAAACCAGCACGTGAATACGATACCCCATTGCCCGGGCTGCAAAACTTACATCACCAGTTTCTGTCATCCCTGTGCCACGCATGGTTGCGCGTGTTCCGCCGCCGCCAATCTGATGATCCGCAACGTCAACCCACATGATCGCCAACGCTTCTAGCATAGCTTTTTCGCCCCAAGCCTGACCTTGGATTGGCAGGGAACACGAACAGCCTGCTTCTAGTTCTGCTCGGCTTGCAACGCGCATGGTGGCCCCGTTCGGGCCGTTGAAGACAGCACCGATATCATTGTTGGAGGCCGCTCGCCATCCGTCAGGCGGTGCTGCCTCTGCACTTCCGCTAGCCGCAAGCGAAATGGCAGATGCGGCCAAGGATGCCGCGAGAAAATTTTTCATGCTCTAACCCCAGGATTGCTGAACAGGCAGCCAGCCAAATCAATGCAACATTGCAGCCAGGATGCAGGAACCTCCTTTCGACGAATTGTGTTTGAGGTCAGCTATCTCGTTGCCAACCAGACCTGATAGTGCATTTTGGACCTCAAGCAGTTCCGGTGCCTTTCGCCTTATACCTATTGGCACACTTGCACCTGCGATTTGAGTGGCCGCACAATCCTTGTCGTCCATCTCAAGCCCCCATTCTAGCAGCTCTATCGCGTCGATATCGCGTTTGATGGGCGTTCGTTGCATGGGCTTCAATTGCTGCGAAGACGGTTTCGGAAACCCTGTTTGGCGCTTTCGAGCCGCGCGCCCATATCCTTTGCAACGTCAGATGCAAATTTCGACATATCTTTCACTTTCGGGCTGACAGCTGCTGCGACCATACCATCAACACTTTGCTGAACACTGCGCCCCAATAGCCCTAGCCCTGGTGCCCCATTAAGCGCACCAATAGCCCATTGCATTCCCGTCCTGCGCGCCAGATTATAAAGGGCGATAGGCATTTCGAAATATCCATCGCGGGCCCATTTCGTCCCCCAACTGTTGCGGATCAGATAGGTGCCTCGTTCAAGATCATAGCCAACGGCCAGCATAGCGTGGCAAGATGTCATCATGATTGCTGCTGGATCTGAGGTAAGTTGCATAACACCGGTCTAATGAGCCGACTCGTAGGCTTCTCGAGGCAGATTGACCGAAATAACAACTGGAATTTCCTGGGCGAGAATGTGGCTCAGGGGTGCTTCATTCTGAATCTGGGCAAACTCAATGCCTCGGTAATGCTGTGCATTTTCATAGCAGGCCTGAGTTGGAGGATCATTGAGCACAGCAGAGCTCAGAGGCCACATTCGCTCCTCACAAACACCATGCGCAATCAACGATGCCATAGCGTAAGGTGCGAATGTTCCTGTGTCCTCTACCGTTTGGGAATGAAACAGCCGAGCATTATAATAGACAAAAAGTCGCGACAGATCCTGCGTTGAATGCTGTTGTTTGCGTTGAAGCAACTCGAGAGCACCGACCACAGCATTGGCCACGCAGCTACCGGTTCGCCCTTAGTCTTCGACCGGGCTGCAATATTTGCGCAGGTCAACCTTAGGTGGCAGATCACCGCTTTAAGCGCCCACACCCGCCGTTAGAACTGAAACGGAACCACCAAGATTTCTCAGCTTGGGCGCATCGTCATAACTAGGATCAATCAGACATTCGAAGAGGCTGTATTCATCAAAGTGAAGCATATTGTGTTTCCTACGGTATTTTTCAAAAGGCCCGATCAACCCGAGAACTTTTCAGGACAGGTCTTTTGGCTTGAGGGATGGTCTAGATGTAGCTGAAGGTTCAGCGGCCCACCTGTCGCAGGATTGATGACCGAGTAATTCAGATGGCATCCACCATCCCAAGAGAAATTGTTGGGCAATTCGACATAATCATTTGCCAAAAAAAATTGCTGAGCTGGTATTATGCCGCTGAGACACCAGTTTCCGCCCGCACCATCAGGAATTGAGGTTTCAAAATACCCTTCCTCATCCACTCAGCGCAATTGGAGCCGCTATGCTGAGCGGATGCGCTTTCACTCCTCAATTGAGCCGCGTTGCGGTCGATCACAACCGCATGGTCGCCCAAAGCGCGAATGAGTTGACATTGCTTAACATTGTTCGTGCAAGCAGGCGTTACCCGCTTCATTTCACTAAGGTTACCGAAGTGCAGGGAAACGCGCGGTTAGCTGTGAATGCAGGTATCGAGGTAACGCTGGCGCTTGGAGCGGATCCGGTTACTCCCAGCACAAGCGCGGGGCTTTCTAGCAATCCGAACTTTCGCGCCAACGTGCTCGCTACGGATGAATTCCAGCGCGGGATTCAGGCCCCCATACCATCTGAACTGGTGGCCTATTACCTGGATGAAGGCTGGCGCGATGAGCAATTGATGACCCTGATGGTGAAACGCGTGGAGGCATACGCCAATCCGCAGGACACTATGCCAGCCTTCAGCACCGTCAACGATCCGCAAAGCGATAGCGATTTTGCAAGACTGCTTTGCACCCATGGTCTCACATCAGTGCCGACATCGTCTTCAGTTCCGCTGGCCCAATTCAGCGATCTCATCGATATTGCGAAACTTTCTGATAAGGCTACACCGACAGCTGATAGACGGGATGAAATCACCGAATTGCTTGAGTTAATATCCAACAATGGTGTTAAGCTGACAGGTGATGCGCTAGTTATTGAAGGCTCTGCTAATTCGGTCAGAATCTCTGCGCTCGACCGCACGCGCTGCGAAGGCGTCAGGGCAGCAGAGAAGCTTGCGGATTACACCATACGCCCTCGTTTTCGGTCCACGCTCGGTCTTATTTATTTCCTCGGTGAATATGCCCGATTGAGCAATGAGCGAGGCGTTGATGCGGTCAATCAAGTTCCCTCATGCAATGAGAATTGCTCTCCAGAAAGGTTGCGAACCCGCCCGGTGATCGACTTGCGCAAGGGGGCTCGCGATGCCCTGATCTCCACGGAGTTTCGGGGCACACAGTACTTCATCGGAGCAGATGAAGAGGCAATTGACCCACTTTCCGGCAAGGCGCGCGCGTAGTCTGCAAGTCGTGGCTTTGGTGCAGCAATTGGTGAACTTACAAAAGAGCTCGGACACTTTGCCCGCGTGGCCGCCCAACGTCTTTTGATCGTAGCGGGAGAATTGCCAGTGACTTCGGCGATCTCATCGATAGTCATTCCGCCGAAAAAACGCATTTCGACAAGTTCGGCGCGCTCGCGGTCAACTTTGGCCAGCTCTTCGAGCAAAAAATCAAGCTCTATAAGATCAAGCTGAGGTTCCTCCGCCAGCCCTGTGATTAACGTCACTTTTTGATGCGCCCGCTTGTCTGCCAGCTTGCGGCGCGCATGATCGATCAGGACGTTTCGCATGACGTGACTGACCAAGGCAAGCACGCGAGCGCGTGTCATCTCACTCATGCCTTCCGAATTCATAATCCGAACGAAAGCTTCATTCACGAGATCAGGGGCAGCCAACGAACAGTTTTTCTCTGTTGCTAAGCGCGCAGCGGCGATGCGCTCCAGATCCGGTGGATCGCGTTCAAAAGCTCTTCGTCTAACTGCACTGCTGATTTGCCCACCGCGCCCAAATTCCCTGCCTCGCAATCCCCACACAAGGCGTTTGACCCGCTTAACGCAAAGGTTAGCATGGTTGGTGTTGGCGGCAAGGTGGCAGATTTCGCTACATCGAAAGCTTAAAGCGATTGAGCGAGCAAAAGACAGCGCAAGTGATGACTCTGCGCGGTATAACAAGGTACCAAAACCTCTGCTCAGAGCGGTCACCAGGTCGACGATGTTGAGGAATGGCGTCCGTATCTGGAAATCCATTGTCCAAAGGCGAGCGAAAGCCACCCACTCTAGACGTGAAGGTGTCAGCCATAGTCCAGCAGGCATGGAGCTAAGAAAGCCCTAGCCAGCAGCTTTGGAAAGCCTTGCCCTTGCCTCGTCCTCACCGATGAGCGGTAGCAATTCGCCCATATCAGGGCCATGATTCATGCCAGTCAGCGATTGACGCAATGGCAGGAACAAGGCTTTTCCTTTGCGGCCGGTCTTTTCCTCAAGTGATGACGTAAGCATTCCCCAAGGATCATCGCCCCAACTTAACGTCGCAAGGGCTTCTGCGAGATATGCGCGGTCTTCCACGCTGAATTCAGGCTGTTCGATCGGGCCCGTGACAAGCCGCCACCACTCTGAGACTTCACCGACCGCCATGACGTTGGGCTGGACAGCATGCCAGCCGGCCTCGTCCATTCCGTCAGGCAATCGGTCCTTCACGGTCTCATAGGGCATCGCATGCACAATTGCCGTGTTCACTCGCTCGAGATCGGCATCGTCAAACTTCGCTGGCGCACGACCGAATGTGCTCAGGTCAAACGTCTCGAGAAGCACGCTTCGATCCACGATTGGTTCAACCGGGAGTGAAGTCCCCAATCTGCAAAGCAATGCTATGATCGCCTCTGGTTCAATGCCTTTCTCACGGAAGGCATCACAGCCTAGCGATCCGAGACGCTTCGAAAGCTTGCCTTCCTTACCAACCAGCAAAGCTTCATGCGCAAAGGCCGGTATGGCTGCGTCCATTGCAGTGAACATCTGAATCTGCACGGCCGTATTAGAAACGTGATCTTCGCCGCGCAGCACCTGAGTGACGCCCATATCGACATCATCAACCGTGCTTGGCAGCATGTAGAGCCACGATCCATTAGCACGGCGGATGACTGGATCTGACAATTGCGCAGGCTCAAATTTCACCGTGCCGCGAACGCCGTCGTCCCATTCAATCGTTGCTGAATGGTCGAGCTTAAACCGCCAGTGCGGCGCGATACCTTCGGCTTCCTTTTCGGCGCGCTGTTCATCGCTAAGATCAAGAGCAGCGCGGTCATAAATGGGTGGCAAGCCCCGACCGAGCAACACCTTGCGCTTGAGCTCCAACTCCTGCGCGGTTTCGTATGCTGGATAAATACGTCCAGCCTCGCGTAGCGCGTCAAAGGCAGCCTCATACTTGCCTAACCGCTGCGACTGTCGTTCTTCGCGGTCCCACTCTATGCCAAGCCAGGCCAAGTCGGCTCGGATGGCTTCAACATACTCCTCTTTGGATCGCGCAGCATCCGTGTCGTCAATCCGCAGGATAAAATCGCCATCCGTCTTTTGCGCAAGCATCCAATTGTGAAGTGCGGTGCGAATGTTGCCGACGTGGAGGAGACCAGTGGGTGAAGGGGCAAAACGAGTTGTGCTCATGATCGCGAGCGTTACTGCGCAGCGGCCTCGCCCGCAAGCTGTTCAAGCGCTTCCAAATTCAGCGGCGACCAAATCCAGCGAAGCATCCCATAAATTAAGGGCATGAGCGGGCCTAATCAGACCTTCTGTAACGCGTCCAAAGGCATCGCGGTCACGATGGGCAGTGGCTCCGATCATATACCCCAGTGTTGCTTCATCGTAGCTCAAAAATTCGCAGCAGAATCGCGAAAGCTGAATGTTTTCAGGCCAAACACGTGCAATCAACTTCGCCATCGAGAGCGATTTTGCAGCCACATCCATGCTGGCGAGACGGACTGCCAGCTCCGGCACCGGATCACGCTGCGCATGTTCGTGCACTGCGATCAAGCGAAGCGAGGAGACGAAGCGGGTAGCAATCGGGTGTAGCTGCAAAAGGCGGGGAGGCTGCGCCAGTTTTGCAATGATTGACTGCGCGCTTGTCGATTGGATCTTTGCCATAAAGTTGAACCTCTTTCACGGATGGACCGAGAGTCTTATATGACTTTAATGCAAACGCGTCGCAATAGCTATAATTTACTTTTATGCAGCCCTTGGCTATTTTGGGCTGATCACAAAGCTGTGTTCGATGTATAAAAACACTTCTGTCTGGCTGGCTTGCTTGAAATACAGCTCAGAATCCAGACCGCGGATCTCGATACCATAATCATTGCCAAACATTGCAGCATAGCTCTTGGACTCGCTTGCAATCGCTCTAACGACAGCGCCTCGATATTGGTCTGGGTTGTCGATTGCTAGATCCGTACTGCCAGTTTCAATGTACGATCGTCCCGTAGCGGCTATACTCTTACGAAAAGCCTCAACTGCCTCATCAACCTGATCCTGCCCCTTGAACCGTCCGCCAACTGGTAGGCGTGCATAAAGCTTGACCCGCGTGGTATCGGGCCGATTGCCTCGACCGTAACTCAAAAGTTCATCCATATTTTCAAGTGTTAGAGGTGACAATTTATACTCGCCCGCGACAAGCGCTATACCTTGAGCCTCAGCGCCTTCAATTGTGGCGCGTAACATAGCATCGACTTCCGTTCGCCTTACATCCGCTTCTCGCGAGTCAGAATTCACGTAGATCGGCTTTACAAAAAAATCGGCGGTGCGTGTTAGGCCAATGGATGACTGTTTGTCATCATAATATTCATCATAATCGCTGCGCTCAATGCGGCTTCCAGTCACAACAACCGTATCTTGCGCGGCCAGCGGCAATGGCAGAGCCACGCATACAGTCGCAGCGGCAATCGTAAGTTTCTTCATAAGCCCCTCCCGTTTTGAAAAATGCCATTCCAGACTATCGGTATCCACCCGGCTGTAAAGTGAACACAAAAAACCCCGCCGCAGGCTTTCGCCGCAGCGGGGTTTTTGTCTTGACGGCAAAACCTTATTCGGCTGCGGGAGCGTCTCCGCCGCCCATGGCAGCCTTCATCGCTTCTTCGCTCGACACCGGATCAGCAACAGGTTCCGGCTCAACCGCATTGGCAGCAGCCAACGCATCCTGTTGCTTTTTCCATTGCGCTTTAAGCGCTGCATCGCGGCTGGACGCGGTGACACGCATACGGTTCATGCCTGCACCTGTACCAGCCGGGATAAGACGGCCCACGATCACATTCTCTTTGAGACCAATTAGCGTGTCCTTCTTACCTTCAACGGAAGCTTGCGTCAGCACTCGGGTCGTCTCCTGGAAGGAAGCCGCCGAGATAAAGCTGCGTGTTTGCAAGCTTGCCTTGGTGATGCCCAACAGTATCGGATTGCCTTCAGCAGGCTCCTTATTCTTGCCAAGCTTCGCATTGGTTTCGAGCATTTCAGCAAGGTCAACTTGTTCGCCCGGAAGCAAAGTCGTGTCGCCGCCTTTCGTGATTTCAACCTTTTGCAACATCTGGCGAACAATCACCTCGATGTGCTTGTCGTTGATCTTCACACCCTGCAATCGATAGACTTCCTGGATTTCGTTGACGAGGTACTCCGCGAGCGCCTCGACACCCAGAACTTCCAGAATATCGTGCGGGTTAGGCGAACCAGAGATGAGCGTGTCGCCCTTCTTAACAAAGTCGCCTTCCTGCACGTCGATCACTTTGGTTTTCGGAATCAAATATTCGACCCGATCACCTTCCTCTGGAACAATCGCGATCTTACGCTTCGCCTTGTATTCGCGAACGAATTCAATCTTACCCGAGATCTTGGCGATGATCGCATTGTCTTTTGGCAGACGTGCTTCGAAAAGCTCGGCAACACGCGGCAGACCGCCGGTGATGTCACGCGTCTTGGCAGCTTCACGCGATGCACGCGCCAGGATGTCACCTGCAGCAACTTCCTGACCGTCTTCAACCGAAAGCGTCGTCCCCGGAGCAAGCATATAACGCTGTGCTTCGGTCTCGTCGGCATCGGTTTGGCCTTCGCTAAGAAGAGTCATACGCGGGCGCAGCTCTTCTTTCTTCTTGCGGCCCGTCGCACGGTTCTCGGTCACAACACGTTGTGCGATCCCCGTTGCGTCATCTGTCTGCTCTTCCAGTGTCGTGCCTTCGACCAGATCCTGATACCTCACAACACCTGATTGCTCGGTGATGATCGGCAGAGTGAACGGATCCCATTCAGCCAGACGATCGCCTTCTTTAACCTTGGCACCATGCTTGAACTTGATGACTGTGCCGTAAGGCACTTTGTGCATCTCGCGCTCACGACCCTCAGCATCGATCACAGCGATTTCACCGTTACGAGCGAGCGACAAAATGTTGCCCTTCTTATCGGTGATCGTCGGCATGTCGCGCAATTCGACTTTACCATCGGAAATGGCTTCGAGATGCGAAGTTTCATTAAGCTGTGCTGCACCGCCGATGTGGAAGGTACGCATAGTCAGCTGCGTGCCCGGCTCACCGATTGACTGCGCAGCGATAACACCGACAGCTTCACCAATGTTCACCGGGGTGCCTCGAGCAAGATCGCGGCCATAGCAGGTCCCACAAACGCCCTGCTCCGCTTCACACACCAGTGGCGAACGGATCTTTGCAGATTGCACCTCAGCTTCTTCGATTACTTTGACCATCGGTTCGTCAACCAGAGTGCCTGCCGGAACAATCACTTCATCAGTTGATGCGTTGACGATGTCTTCAGCCACCGTGCGCCCCAGGATACGTTCACCCAAGGATGCGATTACCGAACCACCCTGAACGATTGCACGCATTTCCAGCGCATTTTCGGTCTTGCAGTTCTCTTCAACGATCACGCAGTCTTGCGACACGTCGACCAGACGGCGCGTAAGGTAACCCGAGTTCGCCGTCTTCAACGCCGTATCCGCGAGGCCCTTACGAGCGCCGTGGGTGGAGTTGAAGTACTCAAGAACGTTCAGTCCCTCTTTAAAGTTCGAGATGATCGGGTTCTCAATGATCTCACCTGACGGTTTAGCCATCAGGCCGCGCATACCGGCGAGCTGCTTCATCTGCGCTGGCGAACCACGCGCACCGGAGTGGCTCATCATGTAGATCGAGTTGATCGGCGCTTCCTTGCCGTCCGCATCAATCGGCGTTGCTTTGATGCGTTCCATCATCGCGTCAGCGACGAGATCGCCGCACTTCGACCACGCATCGATAACCTTGTTGTACTTTTCTTGCTGAGTAATGAGCCCGTCTTGATATTGCTGTTCGTAATCAGCAACCATCGACTTCGTATCATCAACCAGCTTTTCCTTGGCGTCGGGGATGATCATGTCATCCTTACCAAAGGAAATGCCGGCCTTAAACGCATGGCGGAAACCCAGAACCATGATCGCATCAGCAAACAACACTGTGTCTTTCTGACCTGTGTGCCGATAAACTTCATCGATCACATCTCCGATATCCTTCTTCGTGAGAAGGCGGTTGATGATGTCATAGGGAACCTTGTGGTTCTTTGGCAGACATTCACCGATCAGCATCCGGCCCGGCGTCGTCTCAAAGCGTTTCATGATAATGTTGCCATCCTCATCGGCTTGAGGAACACGGGCGAGAATTTTTGAGTGCAAGGTGACCGCTTTGGTTTCAAGCGCATGATGCACTTCGGCCATATCCGCAAAGCGCGGTAGTTTCTCAACTTTGGTCCCGTCTTCGTTGTCGAGATATTCCGGGGTCTTCTCCTGACGCTCCATCGAGAGGTAGTAGATACCCAGAACCATATCCTGTGACGGAACGATGATCGGCTTACCGTTTGCGGGCGAGAGGATGTTGTTCGTTGACATCATCAGCACGCGCGCTTCGAGCTGCGCTTCGAGGCTCAATGGTACGTGAACAGCCATTTGGTCGCCGTCAAAGTCGGCGTTGAAGGCCGAGCAGACCAGCGGGTGAAGCTGGATTGCTTTACCCTCAATCAGAACTGGCTCGAACGCTTGGATGCCAAGCCGGTGAAGCGTCGGCGCGCGGTTCAGCAGAACAGGGTGCTCGCGGATCACTTCGTCGAGGATGTCCCAAACTT
The DNA here is from genome assembly GCA_964352245.1 of uncultured Porphyrobacter sp. Taxonomy (GTDB): domain Bacteria; phylum Pseudomonadota; class Alphaproteobacteria; order Sphingomonadales; family Sphingomonadaceae; genus Erythrobacter. The sequence goes on along the minus strand of CAYGQX010000009.1, from coordinate 123 downwards.
CCTTGCGCTCTTTCTCAACCCACTTCTTTGCCTGCTTGAGGGTCATCGAAAGACCCTTGGCGTCAAGACGGGCGTAGATGAACGGCTTGAACAGTTCGAGCGCCATCTTCTTGGGCAGGCCGC
>CAYGQX010000008.1:76836-197273 GCA_964352245.1 uncultured Porphyrobacter sp. | reverse complement strand
AAGAAGCGATGGAAACGCTCAAGGGCAAGCCCAAGGTGAAACGCACCATGTGGTCGCGCCGCGCTCAGGAATATGAAGCAAAAATCAATTCAGGCGACCTTGTGTCGATTGCCGAAGTAACGCGCGATCTGTTCCGTCCGGACGATCAACCAGAGCAAAGCTATTCAGAGCGGCAGATTTTTGAAGCCGCCTCCAGTCGTTTGGCTCGTGAGCTTGCCGCAATGGAAGAGACAGACGAACCAGCCGCGCTGGAAAAAATCCTCGAAGTCCTGCGTGAGCACGCACCGCAATATTACGAGAACACTGAAGAAAGCTGATCTCGCTTTCTTGGGTCCAAATTTCAAAGGGCTGCTCGGGAACGGGCGGCCCTTTTTGTGTATCCCACTTGAAGTCGACGCATTGGTGTATTAGTTACGCAATACGCTAAGCCAGTGGTGCTCGGAATTCTAGGTGGAGACCCCCAAATGTCGTTGATTGGAATTGCTAGACTTAGCCTGCCTCTCGGTGCACTTGGGTTGAGCCTCACGGGGTGCTTCGATGCCGATGTTTCAATCAACGGGAATGAGGGCGTACCACTTTCGGAACTTGAAATGGTCGGTGCAGCGCCCACGGAATTGCTGCTGGCTGCATCCGATAATATTGTGATTACGGAAGGCAACGAGCTTACTATCGAGGTGGAAGGATCAGACCAGGCGACCGAAGCTGTCCGTTTTGTTCTCGATGGCGACCTCCTCGGGATCACGCGTAAAGAGGAGTTCTGGGGCCTCGATCAAAGCGCAACAATTAAGATCACCATGCCCGCCCCCGAAGAGATTACAATAACGGGCAGTGGAAATATCGAAGCATCCACCTTGAGCGAAGCAAATGAAATTTCGATCCTCGGATCAGGTGCTTTGCGCACGGAGACTGCATCGGCCAGCACAATCGCGATTACACTTGGAGGCTCAGGCAGCGCAAAATTGGGATCAGTCAAAGCCCAGAAGGTCGAAATCAATATAGGAGGCTCCGGCAGTGTTGAGATGGCTGGCACAACCGATGAGCTCGACATTAGCCTTGGCGGGTCAGGAAGCGCGCGCCTTTCAGACCTCAGCGCCGATGACGCCGAGATTTCCATCCTTGGCTCGGGGGGCGTGTCCCTCCAATCGGACGGAAAGGTTCAAGCCGACATCATGGGTTCGGGGAGTGTCAAAGTCGCCGGCAATGCCGCATGCACACAGAATGCGTTGGGATCGGGCTCCCTGATTTGCACCAAATCCGTTGCGGATGCTGAGATGCCCGATGAAGAGAATGCCGAATAGGATAAACGGAACACACCGCACTTTTCCCGGCTTGCAAAAATTCCAGCCGCGCGCGACACACAATCATGCGCTTACTTCCAATCTTAGGCCTTACAGTGGCCTCATTCGCCCTATCTGGTTGCCTTGCCCGCACAGCAGCCAACGTTGTCACTGCCCCTGTAAGAGTTGCAAGCAAGGCAGTCGATGTCGCCACGACCAGCCAGTCTGAGGCGGATGAGAACAGGGGCCGTGAAATTCGCAAACGCGAAGAAAAGCTGGGCAAGCTGGAACGTGAATACTTCAAGCAGAGCGCCCAGTGCGAGGATGGTGATCGAGGCGCATGCGAGGATGCGCGCGAAACCTACGCAGAAATACAGAAGATCCTGCCGACCATACCGGCAGAACCCGAAGACGATTAGTCTGGTGGTACCGCCGCACGCCGCAACCGATCGTTGATGGCGCGACCAACCCCTTGATTTGGCACAAACGCAACCGCAATACGGGGCATATCCGATGCAGCTGCCTCGTGTAGGGCGTCATAAAGGCGTGACGCCGCTTCAGTCATATTCCCGCCGCGCGACAAGTCAAAATCAGAGCGGCCGCCGCCAAAGCCAATGAAAAACTCATCTGGCTGGGCGCTGAGTGCATTTAAGCGCAAAGGTTTCCCGGGGGAATAGTGGCTGGCCAGCTGGCCAGGAGCCTCGATGGACTGGTTCTGCAACTCAACGCTTTGTTCGTTCAGTCCTGCTTCGAAATAATGTTGGTGCAACGCATGGAGATCGACCGGACCAGGGCGCAGTTCCGCCCATCCGCCATTTTCTCTGATTGCGAGAATGCTCGATTCGACCCCCTGCTCGCACACGCCCCCATCAAGAACAAGATCAACACGCCCATCAAGCGATGCCATCACATGGCTTGCGCTCGTTGGGCTAATAAATCCGCTGCGATTTGCGGAAGGGGCAGCAAGAGGAAATTCAATCTGGTCCAGCAGTGTACGCATAACCGGGTGCGCGGGCGCGCGCAGAGCAATGGTCTCAAGTCCAGCCGTCACAGCGAGCGCCAAATCCGTGCCACTCTTTTTGGGCAGAACCAGTGTTAAGGGCCCAGGCCAATGGCCTCGCACAGCAATATCTGCCTGTTCGCTCCATTCTGCATAAAGCGCTGCATGATCCGCATCGCGAACATGGACGATAAGCGGGTTGAAATCGGGCCGACCCTTCGCTTCATAAATTCTTGCGACTGCTGAAGAAGAATCCGCTCTTGCAGCCAGGCCATAAACCGTCTCTGTCGGCACAGCGACAAGCCCGCCAGATGCAAGGATTCGCGCCGCGCGCGCGATGCCCTCAGCGTTTGCCGGGACCACTTCCGTAGCGTTCTTGTCGCTCATGCGATGATCGCTATATTCTATGATAAGCTATGCCAAGGCGTGCCGCGATCGGCCCCGTCTGTTTGCCACACAAATTGAGGGATCAATTCAGCTCGTGAACACCTACACGCCCCCCACCCAAGACCAATTGCTTGCTATCCGAGTCAATGCAGGAATTGAAGAACTCGCCAAGTCAGACGAATTCGCGCACGCTGAGCCCGATCTTGTCGAAGCCATCGTTGAAGGCGTTGGCGCTTTTGCCGCTGGTGAATTTGCGCCGCTTAACCGTGTGGGTGATTTGCAAGGAGCAAAGTTGGAAAATGGCGTGGTTCGCCTGCCCGACGGGTTCAAAGGGGCCTACGATTCCTACGTGGAGCAAGGTTGGAACGCGATTGCGTCGCCTGAACAGTTTGGCGGACAGGGTTTGCCGTTCACCTTGTCATGCAATGTCCTCGAAAATCTAGGCGCTGCGAACATGGCGTTCAATCTGCTTCCCATGCTTTCAGTGGGCGCGATTGATGCACTTGAAAACCACGGCAGCAAAGATCAGCAAGCCAAATATTTGCCCGATTTAGTAAGCGGCAAGTGGTCTGGCACAATGAACCTGACGGAACCTGCCGCAGGCTCCGATGTCGGGGCCCTGCGTTCCACCGCAGAGCCGATTGAGTGCGGCGAACATGCCGGAAAGTACAAAATTACCGGACAGAAAATTTACATCACCTGGGGTGAGCATGAACTGGCGGACAATATCATTCATCTTGTCCTGGCTCGCCTACCCGGTGCGCCCGAAGGAACACGCGGCATTTCCCTCTTTCTTGTTCCAAAATATCTCGTCAACGATGATGGATCGCTGGGAAATCGCAATGACCTGCGCTGTGTCAGCCTTGAACATAAGCTCGGCATTAACGCTTCGCCCACCTGTGTAATGAGTTATGGCGACAACGGGGAATGCATTGGCGAACTGGTCGGCCAAGAGAACAAGGGCCTCGCCGCAATGTTCACGATGATGAACAATGCGCGGATCAATGTCGGCAACCAGGGCAATCAAATTGCCGAACGCGCCACACAACAGGCAATCGCCTATGCAATGGACCGCGTTCAATCCGCGCGAGCAGGCTCTCCGGATAAAACACCTGTTCCGATTATTGAACATCCCGATGTACGGCGGATGATCCTTCGTATGAAGGCGCTGACTGAAGGCGTTCGTGCGCTGCTATATTACTGCGCGGGCCAGGTTGATCGCGGGACTATCGGCGATGAGGAAGCGCAAATGCGCGCTGATATCCTTGTTCCTTTGGTGAAAGCGTGGGGTACTGACGCAGGTGTCGAAGTCGCGGGAATCGGCATTCAAATTCATGGCGGCATGGGTTTTGTCGAGGAAACCGGAGCGGCACAGCATTGGCGCGATTCCCGCATTGCTCCTATTTATGAGGGCACAAATGGGATTCAGGCTGCGGACCTGGTCACGCGGAAACTGGGCCTTGATGGCGGCGATGCAATGATTGCGCTTTTTGAAGAGATTGCGAGTGAGGCAGCAACACAACCCAATTTGACAGCACTGGCAACTGATTGCGCCGGAATTGCGCGCTGGATGCGGGATGAAGCGAGCCTTGATGATCGTTTGTCAGGCAGCGTTCCGTTTTGCACTATGGCCGCCGTCGCTGTTGCTGGTTGGCAATTGATGAAACAGGCAGAAGCGGTCGCCAATGGTGCGGCTCCTTCACTAGCAGAGAGCAAGCCTGTAACGGTGAGGTTCTTCCTAGATCGTATTGTGCCGGAAGCCCTGGGCCTGAAAGCGGGTGCTATCGGCGGGGCTGAATTGCTTTACGCCCTGCCTGCCGAAAAGCTCGCAAGCTGATTTGAGGCGAGTGCAAGCATGAGCGATCCGCTTGATCCTGTTTGGGAAAGAATAGCGGACGCACTCGAGCGGATTGCCCCTGCCAAACTACAGAAGTCCGATTGGTTATCCGCTCCTGCCTATCTTTGGGATGGAGAGGTAACTAGGCCAGTCGCAAAATTGAACGCCTTGCCTCTTGAAGACTTGCGCGGGATTCAAGTCCAGAAAGTTGCGCTGCGCGACAATTTTGTGGCGATGGCATCTGGAGCGGCCGCGCATGACATGATGCTTTGGGGCGCGCGAGGTATGGGCAAATCGGCATTGGTCCGCTCTGCAATGGCAGATGTACAGCTAGAATATCCAGGGGCAATTGGGCTGGTGCAGGTGACGAACAATGCGGTGGAAACACTGCCAGACTTGCTTGTGCACTTGGCTGGTCAAAGCCGCGCATTTGTGCTGTTTTGCGATGACCTAACCTTCGACGAGCGTGATGCCAAAGCAAATCTAGCTCTGCGTAGTCTGCTTGATGGCGGTGTGATCTCTCGTCCATCGCACGTCCGGTTTGCCATCACCTCCAATCGCCGCGCGCTTACCAGACAAACAGATTGGGATGATCTGACTTCGATGCATACGCGCGATGAGAGGGACAATTTCCTTGCTCTAGCGGACAGGTTTGGTCTCAATCTGGGCTTTCACCCATGTGACCAAGAAACCTATTTGGAAATTGTACGGGTCTATCTTGACCCTATCGGTGTTGCATTCGATGAGACCAAAGCGTGTGCCTGGACGGTGGAGCGCGGAAACCGTTCGGGGCGGACAGCCTATCAATTTGCGATCGAAATGGCAGCGCGCGTAGGAAAAGCCCTAAGATCATAGGCCTGGCAACAAACCCTGCTCGGCCTGTTCACGCAGGTAATCTTCCTCAAATGCGCGCCGTGGATCGCTCAATTCGCGCAGTGGAGGTAAGCTTACCCCTTCATTTGGAGATATTGCAGCACCTGGCTCAGCATTTGGTGAATAGGTGCGCCAGATAATGCCGGCTGTGTCATCGGATACCAACAGCGATCCATCGCCAGCCCATTCGACCCAAGTCGGGCGCCCTTTGGTAGTCCCGTCATTTTGTAGGAAGCCAGTCAGAACCGGAATAGGCTTACCTGTCGGATTTCCCCGCTCATCGAAATCGACATAAACGACATCATATCCCGATGGTGGCTTGCGATTCCATGAGCCGTGGCGGGCGATAAAGGCACCACTTGCCATCGTGTCACCCATCAGGTGGCCTTCAACGGTAAAAACAAGCCCCAATGCTGCGACGTGAGGGCCAAGCGCAAACTCCGGATTCCGCGTATATTCCATCAAGAATTGTGGCATGGGCGCCTCCACCCTGCGGTCGATTGTGTCTTTGTAGTAGACCCAGGGCCAACCATATTGCGCGCCCACCGGAACATTGGTGAGGTAATCGGGTACGAGATCGGAGCCGAGCATGTCGCGCTCGTTAACTGTCGTCCACAATTCACCACTCCAAGGACTGAAGTCGAGGCCATTCGGATTGCGTAGGCCCGCCGCATACTGGCGTGCGCCGCCTGTTTCGATGTTGTATTCCCAGATCATCGCGCGACCTTCTTCGATCGCCATGCCCGATTCACCAATATTGCTGACGGATCCGACTGCGATATAAAGCCGGTCCCCAGCAGGGTTTATTTCCATGTTCCGCATCCAGTGCCCGCCACCAGGCGGCAGATCCAGGAGTTTGCGGGCTTCTCCCTTCACAGCATCGCTGCCCAACTCATAGTCAATGGCCAACACAGCATTGTGATTGGCAACATAAAGCACATTGTCGTGCCAGCTAATCCCAGAAGGTGAATCCAGTCCTTCAGTCAGTATAACTTTCTGAATTTCAGCCTTTCCATCGCCATCGGCATCGCGCAGCAAAACCAGTTGATTAGGCGATTCACCAGCGGAGCCAGCTTCTGAAAACAGGTAACTCGCGACCCATCCTCGAATGGTATCCATAAAGCCGATGTCCCCATCAGCTTCTGGAGCTGGTGCGCGTGTCAATGTGACCAGCACATCTCCATTGGGCAAAGCATACAATATCCGCGGATGATCAAGACCTTCGGCGAAACGATTGACAGCAAGCCCTTCTGCTGCCGAAGGTTTGTCCTTTGCATCCCACCCAACGGGTTGGGCGATCTCAACTGTCGGAAAGCTCTCAGCATCGGGCTCACCCAGGGTCGGCTCGGTTCCTGCCACTTCATCGACAGAAAGTTCGGCTGTGTCGCCGCGCGTCAAAAAGAACAGCCCAACTGCGACAAGCACAATCAGGATAAGAACGGTGATCGAAGCTTTGCGAACAATAGTCATGGATATAGCGATAGAGAGCCATAGCACTTGCGGCAATATGCGATGCGCTGCATGAGCTGCGCATCTGAAATTAGCAGCTTAAGAATGCCGAGCCCCTTTTCATGTTTGACTTCAAGCCCGATACCGCTCTCGAACCTGAGGAATTGTATCGCCAACTGGCCGATGCAGTTGACGCTTTGACGGCAGATGAACCAGATCCGGTTGCCAATATGGCGAACGTAGCGGCTCTGATTTGGGAGTTTGTGCCTGACCTCAATTGGGCTGGTTTTTATAGAGTGGGTCCGGCGTTGAAGGGCGGCAATGAGCTGATCCTGGGTCCGTTTATTGGCCGGCCAGCCTGTATCCGCATCCCCTTTGGCCAAGGTGTCTGCGGGGCCGCTGCGTCTTCAGGCAAAACCCAATTAATTGAAGACGTCCACGCATTTCCGGGTCATATTGCGTGTGATGCGGCGAGCCAGTCTGAACTGGTGGTCCCAATCATGCGCGATGGCCAAGCGGTCGCTGTGATAGACTTGGACAGCCCCCAAAAGGCTAGATTTGGTGCGTCAGATGCGGTGGGAATTGAACGACTGGGAAAGCTATTGCACAATCGGGTTTGAGCAGGGTTGGACAGGGCCCGCTCAGGTAACAAGGCACACTGTTAACGACCCGAAACGACACAAGAGTGGAGGTTGGAATAGGCGCTTTGAAAAGCTGATGGTAAACAAAAGAATAACAAAGTTTCTTTTGACGGGTTCGAGTCGCCTAAATTCGGCAGACTTCGAGTGCCTCACATCTTTGAGAGGGTTATAATGCAAAACTCCGTGTCTATTCGCGCCATACTTGCCACTTCTTGTGTTTTTGGAGCTGCTGCTTTTTCATCGGGAGCACTTGCCCAGGCCTTGACCGAACCTGTCCCCGCACCCTCGATTTCGACCCGCCTCCCGGCACAGATACCCGCAGAAACGGTCGAAACATCAACTGGGCCTGACGGCGTGGAGACTGTAACTCGGACCCGCCGCATCCCAGCTCGGACCGCTCCCGTTCAAACACAAGCCCCTGCGGCGCAAACCTATCCCGGGGCACCCTATGCGGGCAGTGCGTATCAGGCTTATCCAACAGCAGCGTATCCAGCGCCAGCCGCTTCACAGCCCGTCGTGGTTGGGCAAGAGCAATGGATCAATGAGTGCCGCCGCCGTACAGCCGGCCGTTCAGACAGCGATCGCAACCAGATTATTGGTGGCTTGCTTGGTGCGGCTGTTGGCGGACTTGCGGGCAACAGAATTGCAAATGGTGAGCGCCTCGGAGGAACTTTGATCGGAGCAGGTGCAGGTGGACTCGCTGGCGCAGCCATTGGCAGTGCGCTGAACGGTGACGATGATGGAGACCGCAGCTACGATTGCGAGGCTGCGCTGAACGATTATGTGTCGCAATACAGAGCAAATGGTGGCCGTATTGCGGCAAGAACAATACCGTCGGGATCTCCCTATGTCGGTTACGCTCCGCAGGGATATTACCCCTATCAGGGGCCGGTATACCAAGGGGCATATCAACAGCCATCTCAGGTGGTCTGGGTTCCCATTGAAGTTGAGCAACAACAACGCGTTGTCGTGAGGGAAACGGTTCGCGAAGAACGTGTCCCCGCCACGCGCACAATTCCTGCCCCGCGCCGAGTGCCAGTTCCTGCCAATTCCAAATTGATCAAAGAATAATATCAAGGGCGGCGCCGCTTGCGCCGCCCTTTTAAATATCTCCGCCAGTCAAGCGCTGGCAAACGAGATCTAGCTGATCCAGCGTCGAATACCGTATGGTAATCGAACCGGTCCTCGGATCGGCATCCGACTTAATAAGCACCGGAAGACCCAAAAATTCCTCTAAATGGTTCTGCACCGCCTCGATATCGGCGTTGTGGCCAGGTTCGGGCGCGAATGTAACGGATCTTTTCGATTTTTCTTCGGTTTTCAGAGCCTTGCGAGCCAATTTTTCGACTTGGCGGACAGACAAATTGTCATTGACCGCCCGCTTCGCAAGATCCGCTGCATCATCATGGCCAATCAATGCGCGTGCATGCCCCATTGACAACTGGCCGCCCTCAACGAGATCAAGCACAGCTTCAGGCAAGTTCAAAAGCCTTTGAATGTTCGCAACATGGCTGCGCGATTTTTCGACCATCCGCGCAATGTCAGCTTGAGTCATATCTTCGTCATCGGCGAGTTTTTGATAGGCGCGAGCCTCCTCAACCGGATTAAGATCTTCGCGTTGGAGATTTTCAATCAGCGCAAGCGCCATAACCTCACGGTCATCGAGTTCGCGCACCAATGCGGGGATTTCATGAAGACGCGCCTTTTGAGCTGCCCTCCATCGCCGTTCACCCGCAACCAATTGATAAGACGAATTTTTCATTGGCCGGACAATGATCGGTTGAATAACCCCTCGCGTCGCAATGGACGACGCCAGCTCTTCTAGAGCGGTTTCATCAAAGTGCTTTCTCGGGTTCCCTGGCAATGGGGAAATTGAAGCAATACTAAGCATCTTAAGGGGTGATGACGAAGGATCACCGGCTGCTTGATTTGCGGTCGAAGTTCCCGTGGCCGGCACCGCGTCGGCACTTAACTGTGCATTTGCCAGTGGTTCTTCACGTTGTGTTTGACCAAGCAGGGCGCCCAAACCTTTCCCTAACTTTTTCTTGCGCGACGCCGCGCTGCGCTGCGGCACGGAAAATTCAACATCCTGGCTGGATTTCTTACTCACGCGGCCTGCCTTTCATCTGGAAAACGCCCAATCAATTCCCGCGCCAAAGCGATATATGCACGGCTCCCAACGCACGAATGGTCATAAACCAAAGCAGGCAAACCATGGCTTGGCGCTTCTGAGAGGCGAACATTGCGGGGAATGACTGTTTCAAACACAAGTTGCCCAAGACAATCACGCACATCATCCGATACTTGATCAGTCAGACGGTTACGGCGATCGAACATCGTGAGCGCCACCCCAATAATGTCGAGCGAGGGATTGAGGAGCTGCTGGACCTTCTCAACGGTCTGAAGCAACTGACTAAGGCCTTCGAGCGCAAAAAACTCACACTGCAGAGGCACAAGCAAAGTATCTGCGGCACACAGGGCATTCAAAGTAAGCAGCCCTAATGACGGTGGACAATCGATAAAACAGATATCGTGGTCTGTGTGGTTCTCAAGCGCAGTGCGCAACCGCGCGGTCCGCTCATCAACGGACACAAGCTCCACCTCCGCACCACTAAGATCAACTGTGGCTGGTACGATATCGAGACCCGGGATTGAGGTAGGTATGATTGTGTCCTTCAATGGGACTCTATCAACGAGAACGTCATAAGTTGACATATCGCGATCTTCAGAACCAACTCCCATACCTGTTGACGCATTGCCTTGGGGATCGAGGTCGACCAGCAAAGTCCGCCAACCCGTCGCTGCCATCGCTGTGGCAATATTGATGGCGGTTGTGGTTTTACCCACTCCACCCTTTTGATTAGCAATTGCGATGGTCAGCATTGATTGTTCACCCAACTGAGACCTTTTAAAAGGAAAAGAGCGCATCATGCTCTACTTACTCACGATTATCCCGGCATCACGATCGGTCAATGATTGTTTCACGTGGAACAGGGATCGAATCGACTTTTTTTGTGTAATCAATTCGTGCGCTGCAGAGCGACCTTTGGGCAAGAGGTAGCAAGTAGACTTTGTGGAGAAGGGTGCGGATAACCGAAGAAGTTTATCCAAAGGTGCAAAGGCCCTCGCCGAAATAACGCTGGATGCGAATGTTGAAGTGTTTTCTAATCGTTCACCTCGAACCTCGCTTTGACTTAATTCGAGTGCTTGAATGCAGTGCTGGAGGAACTCAACCCTTTTCGCACGAGACTCAACCAACACAATTGGCCAATCGGGACGCAAAATTGCGATAATCAAGCCGGGAAAGCCAGCCCCCGTACCAAGATCTAACCATGGTGTCCCATTGGTGACTTGTGTTCCACGTGGAACATGTTCGAGAAGTTGGGCGCTATCAGCGAAATGCCTTTGCCACACATTCGATTCTGAAGGCCGGCTAATCAAGTTCTGCTTCTGATTTTCGGCAAGCAAAAACTCCGAGAACCGCTCTAACCGAGAGAGGCCCGAAGGATCAGTCCATTTTGCACAATACGCGCGGGCCTGTTCCTCATCTTCGATAATGGGGGCCAGGCTCACGCGGCACACTTACCTTGAGCCTGTATCCGCCGTGCGTGAACCAAAAGCGCAGACAGGGCAGCAGGCGTAATTCCCGGCACACGCCCAGCAGCTGCGAGAGTTGGTGGAGCGGCATTTGTGAGCCTCTCGACCATTTCATTGGATAACCCGGGAACTTGAGCATACCCAAAGTCGGGCGCCAGCGTGAGGCTCTCACTTGCACGCAGGTCCCGCAATTCTGCCTCCTGGCGCGCAAGATACGGTGCGTATGCGGCATCCTCGACCATTTCCTCAGCCAACATAGGATCACGGGCCACAGCGTCACAAAGCCAATGCTCAAGATGCTCGAGATCAATCCCATCGTGACAAAGCCACTGTGAAAGTGCCTTTTCACCGCCATCCCGGCGGACATTGACGCCCATATCTGAAAGCGCCTTCGCAGAAACAGACTGCGACAGAGCTTCATCTAGCGTGCTCCGATTAAGCTCGCGCTTTTCAAACCACGCTCTTCGCTCATCACCGATACACCCCGTCGTAATCCCAACGGGAGTCAATCGAGTTGAGGCATTGTTGGCGCGAAGGCGCAATCGATATTCTGCGCGCGCAGTCAACATGCGATAGGGCTCACTCACCCCTTGAAGAGTAAGGTCATCAATCATCACAGCGATATAGGAATTCGCACGATCAAGAACAGGTCCAGATCGACCCAGCACGGCCGCGGCAGCCTCAAGGCCCGCCATGAGACCTTGCGCGGCAGCCTCTTCATACCCGGTGGTTCCGTTAATCTGTCCAGCGCAATACAATCCGGGGATCGCGCGCAATTGGAGGTCGGGTGTCAAAGCACGTGGATCGATGTGGTCATATTCCACCGCATAGCCAGGTTCGACAATCATCACATCCTCAAGGCCCGGCATGGCCCTCAGCATGGCATTCTGAACGTCGACTGGAAGGCTGGTGCTAATACCATTGGGATAAATGAGATGGGTGGTCAGGCCTTCGGGTTCCAGGAATATTTGATGACCGTCCCGATCGCCAAAGCGATGGATTTTATCCTCTATCGAAGGACAATAGCGCGGGCCCGCCGCATCAATTGCCCCAGAAAATAGCGGCGAGCGATCCAAGTTGGCCCGAATAATGTCGTGTGATTTGTGCGTGGTTCGAGTGATTGCGCAAAAGACTTGAGGGTTTGTTCGGCCTTGAGAGAGCGGTGACATAGTCCAGCTTTCACCATCAGAAGCCTGCTCTTCGAGCTGTGCCCAATTTATCGTTCGACCATCCAATCGTGGCGGCGTTCCCGTCTTGAGCCGCGCCATGGGAAGCTGCGCGCTCCGCAATTGTTCAGCGAGACGAGCTGCAGAGTCTTCTCCGATACGCCCACCCTCGAAACGCTCCTCACCCCGGTAGAGAATGCCGCCTAAAAACGTCCCTGTACACAACACCACCCGACGTGCAGCTATCTGCGTGCCGTCAGCGAGTTCAAGACCCGAAACTGTACTGCCCTCAAGTCGAAGCGCCGCCGCCTCGCCCTCTATCAAAGTGAGGTTAGTCTGCGCGCGCACCGCCTTTTGCACGTAAGCCTTGAAAAGTGTGCGATCCGCTTGAACACGCGGACCCCATACAGCACTCCCCTTTGAACGATTGAGCATCCGGTAGTGAATGGCACCTGCATCAGCCGCGCGGCCCAAAACCCCGTCTAGCGCATCCACTTCGCGCACCAAATGTCCCTTGCCCAAGCCGCCAATCGCTGGGTTGCAACTCATTGCGCCGATTGAGGACAGGTCAAAGCTTACCAAGCCAGTGTGCACACCCATGCGCGCAGCTGCCATGGCCGCCTCCACTCCAGCGTGCCCGCCGCCGATCACCAGAACATCAAATGTTTGCATGCAGTGCGAAATAGTGTCTCTGTCCTAGAAGGTCAAAGATGTTTCACGTGAAACATCGCAGCTCACGCAATACACATTATTTGCCGATGCAAAACCGCCCAAACAGAGCATCCAGCATATCCTCGGTCGTAGCTTTGCCAATCATGCGATCAAAGCCACTGCGAGCCCAACGCAGCTCCTCCGCTTTCAAAAGCGGATCTCCACAGGTATTTACCGCCAGGAGCGCCTCATTCACATCGCTAAGGATTGTATGCTGCCGCGCATTTAACGCGGCTTCACCGGGCTTGGGAAGGATCTTGCGAGCCGTCTCAACCAAGGCCAACTTCAATTCGTTTATTCCTGCGCCGGTCTTTGCCGATAGAGCGAAAGAGCCATCTGCCTTCGCGGAGAAATCAACTGCATCACAGCGCGCCGCCACTTCCCACGCTCCATCAGGGCCTGAGCCTTGAGGGCCCAACCACAAAACAATATCAGCGAGGTCCAACTGGGCGTTTGCCCTCGCAATCCCCATCGCTTCAACACGATCAGAGCTATCGTGTCGCAAACCCGCAGTGTCTACAAACAAAAATGGTACGCCTGAAATACCCACTGCGCGCTCGATCACATCGCGCGTTGTGCCTGCGACATCTGAAGTGATCGCAGCTTCGCTTTCAACCAAAGCATTGAATAGCGTTGATTTGCCAGCATTGGGTGGACCAGCAAGGACAACGCGGATACCCGAACCTAAACGATCTGACCTAGGCCGAGCCAACCATTGAGATATTTCACTCGACAAATGCTCGACATTTCTCGCAAAACTCTCCGGCAGGGCATCAACGTCATCCTCATCTGAGAAATCGAGAGCAGCCTCAATTTGGGCGGAAGCCTGCAAAACATGTTCGCGCCACCCTTGAATCAACTGCGATAGAGCGCCGCCAACATTCGCAATCGCAGCAGCCCGCTGGAGCTCTGTCTCGGCTGCCAGAAGGTCACCAAGCGCCTCAGCTTCAGCAAGATCAATCTTGCCATTAGCAAAAGCTCTACGGGTGAACTCCCCAGGCTCAGCCGCTCGTAAACCCGGCATTTGACCCAGGGCATTCTGAACAGCGGCAAGAACCGCCCTTCCCCCGTGGCAATGAAGTTCTGTGCAATCTTCGCCGGTGGCATTGTTAGGCCCAGGAAGCCAAAGAACCAGCGCTTCGTCAAGCACCCGTCCATCGGTATCTCGCAGTTTGGCAAGAGTCGAGCGGCGCGGCTCGAACTGTCGCCTAGTCAGGCATTCCAATGCGGCTTGCGCCTCAATCCCACTTATTCGGATGACGCCGATAGCCGAAGGTGCTGTTCCGCTGGAAACCGCAAAAATAGTCGCATCGCCCGCAGTCATCATCCTGCCTATCGCATTCTATTCTAGGGCTTACAGTTAGTCGCCCGAGCTGCTGCTTTTACTGGATTTTTTCGACGCTTGGGAAGTTGCGCCTGATCCGGTAGCCGTCCGCATGCCGCCTTCTATGAAGCTTTGAAATAATTTCATTCCCATCTGGCCCATAGGCGCAAGACGCTCTGCATATTCCTGCAATTGATCCGGGCTGGTTACACCCTTCATCGCATTGGTAATATTCTCGACATAAACCGAATTAGCCTGGCTCACATCTGGCAATCCCATAAATGTCCGGGCCTCCTCTGGAGTGCATTCAATTTCGACGTTGATTTTCATTGCAGACTGCCTCTCGTGTGTATTCCATACACGACAGGTTATCCTGTGCCAGTCGCGATGTGTAAAGCGCCGGGCTTCTCCGGTATCTATCCGCGTGTACGGTTAGCCTTTGGCGCCGGCCATTGCACCGGTCAAAAAGCTTTGAACAGCAGCCATAATCTCGCTGGAAACTTCACCATCAGCTTTGTTTTTTACGTACGAAAGAGTCTCAGCGGGCCTAGCGCTCTCTGCATTGGGAATACGCCGCATCGACCAGCTTGGAAAACAAGGGCTGCTGGAAGTTTCGTCAACGACAATCCGACAATCGTGATGCCTCTTGTCCCGCTCAATCACAGCGTAAGTGTTCGCCAATATGTCGGATGGACCTTCAAGCAATTGAAGGAACCGGCGATTGGAATAAAGCAAAAAACCACTTAACCCAGCGGCGCCATTCTTGCGCGCCGACACCGATATGATGCCAAAAAGCTCCGCTTCTGCGAAGCATTCAGTAGCATGGCTGATGTAGATTATTCGGCGCATCCAAGCAGGTTAGATTAAAGAAATCAAAGAAAGCTTAATCCTGCACGCCAAGCGACCAAATCCATTCCGGCAAATCAATTCAAAACAGCGAAATTCATGATAATCCGCCTGATCTCGTTGTCGAGACCTCTTGGCAAGTCAGATTCCAACATTTTCTGTCGGTTTTCAATGCTTTGTGCAATCAAGACATGCTTCATGGCCCAATCGATACAGGCACGTCTTTTGATGGCGCGGCGATCAATTATCGAAATACCGGTATGACGGGGATCATGCGTAATCCTAACCATCAACGCAACCAGTTCAGCCTCTTCACCTTCAAGCAATTGCAAAAAGTTACGGCCGTTATACAGCAGCAAGCCCGTCACTCCCCTTTCGGGGTTGTTACGAGCGCTGCTTTCCAAAATGGCGTCAACTTCCTCACGCGATAAACTCGGAGCTGTGCTGATGTAGAGGTATTGACTGAGCATAGTGCGATAGGTCCCCAAACGCCCATATTTATGGGCTTGGCAAACCCCATACAGCACTCGATATCTGTGTCGAAGGAAACTTCTGCTATTCGCTTATGGCTGGCTAATTTGCAGACGCAGCGAGAAAATAATCAGGAGGCCCTTTGGGATCCACTGGAACACTAAACACCGACCAAGGGATTAAGAAAAGCATGGTGCAAGGAGCAGCTCCCAGCATCACGCCCGGCAAAATCACCACCGCATTACAGCCAAAGACTAAGCCGAGGAATTTGAAAAGTGTTGAGCTTGGCTTTGAATAGGATGGTTCGTGCGCCAAGACCCCTCCTTGCCGCAAAATATCCGAGGCTACCTCATAATCCTCTTGAATTACGCTAAGACGATGCCCGCCCAATGCGAGCGAATTGAATTCGACCGACGCATAATGATCACCATCAATGACAGTGTGGATCCCGTATCCATTGAGCATGCCCGCAATCAATCGCGCCTCAAACTGCGAGACAAAAATTGCGATGACT
Source organism: uncultured Porphyrobacter sp. (assembly GCA_964352245.1). Taxonomy (GTDB): domain Bacteria; phylum Pseudomonadota; class Alphaproteobacteria; order Sphingomonadales; family Sphingomonadaceae; genus Erythrobacter. The sequence continues at coordinate 181,180 of CAYGQX010000008.1, read as the reverse complement.
ACAAGACCGCTTTGGCTTTCCGGCATTTACTGATTCATAGTGTCGAAGAAATCTTCGTTGGTCTTGGAATCCTTCATTTTGTCGAGAAGGAATTCCATCGCATCGATTGTGCCCATCTGCATAAGGATCCGGCGCAGGACCCACATCTTGGAGAGCTTGTCCTTTTCGACCAGCAATTCTTCCTTCCGCGTGCCAGACTTTCCGACGTCGAGAGCGGGGAAAATACGCTTGTCAGAGACCTTGCGATCAAGAACGATTTCTGAGTTACCCGTGCCTTTGAACTCCTCAAAGATCACCTCGTCCATGCGGCTGCCTGTATCAATGAGTGCGGTTGCAATGATGGATAGCGAACCGCCCTCTTCGATATTGCGCGCCGCACCAAAAAAGCGCTTAGGACGCTGGAGAGCATTCGCATCAACACCGCCCGTGAGGACTTTGCCAGAGCTCGGCACCACTGTGTTGTATGCACGGCCAAGACGAGTGATCGAATCAAGCAGGATCACGACATCGTTCTTGTGTTCAACCAAGCGTTTTGCCTTTTCGATCACCATTTCAGCAACTTGGACATGTCGATTGGCCGGTTCGTCAAAGGTCGAAGAGATCACTTCGCCTTTCACGCTGCGTTGCATGTCGGTGACTTCCTCTGGTCTTTCATCCACCAAAAGCACCAATAAGAAAACCTCAGGGTGATTATCGGTTATGGCCTTCGCGATGTTCTGTAGAAGGACTGTTTTACCGGTCCGAGGCGGCGCCACAATCAAGGCACGCTGGCCTTTGCCCTGGGGGGATACAATATCGATAACCCGAGCTGATTTATCCTTCACCGTCGGATCAAGAGTATCAAGATTGAGTTTCTCTTCTGGATAAAGCGGCGTGAGGTTGTCGAAATTGGTCCGCATCCGAACCGCTTCGGGATCTTCAAAATTCACTGTCGTCAGGCCCGTCAAGGCAAAATACCGCTCGCCCTCCTTAGGTGCGCGAATCTCTCCCTCGACAGTATCACCAGTACGCAGCCCCCATTTGCGAATCTGGTTGGGTGAGACATAGATATCATCTGGCCCTGCAAGATAATTCGCTTCGGGTGAGCGCAAAAAACCAAAGCCATCCTGCAGCACTTCGATAGTGCCGATACCCATGATTTTTTCTTGGTATTCTTCGTCTTCGGCCAGTTCACGCAGAATGCTGAATAGCAAATCCTGACGGCGCATGGTGGAAGCACCTTCAACGCCCAATTCTTCTGCCATGGCGACCAGTTCGGCCGGTGTTTTTGTCTTTAAGTCTTTAAGATGCATTGCTAATTTTAATCCAATAATCAGGAAATGGCCGGGCCGTCAGTGCCTCTTTGCGAGAAAGAGGTGCCCCTATCTCAAATCAATCAGATAGAAGGGCTGGGCTTGGAGAAAGCAGACGCGACTTTGTGGATAAATTCACGCGGTCAATCCGGTAAGAAGGCCCTAAACTAAGGCGAGCTAGGAGCAAGGTCAATCCGCATCTGAACGAATGCGAGGCTAGAATGGTCTTGCATAGACCAGAACAACAATAAGAACCAAAAGCAGACCCGGGATTTCACCAAGCAATCTCAGCTTCTTCTCTCCCAAAGGCCTCTCACCTCTCGCCATTTTTTTGGTCTGGCCAATAAGCCAACCATGATAACCCGTCAGGATCAGCACCAAGGTGAGTTTTGCATGCAACCACCCTTGGGTAAAATAGCCGTAAGCGTAGGCCATCAAGAGACCGAGCACCCAAACGATTATGAGGCTGGGTGTCAGGATAATTTTGCGCAGTTTCCCCATGCGATCGGCCCATTTCGCCTCGCCTGGCGAGCCTGGTTCATGATCGAGAATATAAATGCATTGGCGCGGAAGCATGAACAGCCCCGCGAGCCAAAACACCATAAAAATCACATGACCAATTTTAAGCCACAAGGCGATCGAGATCAGGGTTTCTTGCATAGTCTGGCCCTAGCGAGAACGATGGGCAAAATCATCCCCTCAGCGCACTTAGCAGTTGGTGAACGTGTTCAATAGGTGTGAATTGTCCAATGCCATGACCCAGATTGAAGACATGCGGACGATCTTCGAAAATCTCAACGATCGTTTTCACCCTGACCGGCAATGCAGGACCACCCGCTTCGACCAAAAGCGGGTCAAGATTGCCCTGAACTGGCATGCCAGAGGGCAGGGAAGCGTGCACAGAGGCCGGATCGAGCGATTCATCCAGTCCCACTGCATCGACACCGGTTTCATGCGCATACGCGGCCAGTTTGGAGCCGGCGCCCTTCGGAAAACCAATAACGGGCGTATCAGGATGCGATTGTTTGAGCGCTGCATTGATCTTTGCATTGGGTGCGATGACCCAGCGTTGGAATTCATCAGGCGCAAGGCTGCCCGCCCAACTGTCAAACAATTGAACCGCTTCCGCGCCTGCATCGATTTGCCCGCGCAAATATCCAATGGTTACATCAATAATTCCATCAAGGATGGCCTGCATTCGTGACGGATCTTTGTAAGCGAGCAATCTTGCAGGTCCCTGGTCTTTCGAACCTTCGCCAGCAATCATGTATGTGGCGACCGTCCAGGGTGATCCTGCAAAACCCAGCAATGTTACCTCATCGCTAATCAGCTTTCGCGTCAGTCGCAGGGTTTCATAAATCGGATCGAACCGGTCTGGTGCTTCGGTAAAATCTGTCAATTCGCTTTCGAGCAATGTTGGACTAAGTTTTGGTCCTTCACCTGCCAAAAATTCCAGCCCTTGTCCCATCGCATGAGGAACGATCAGAATATCCGAAAACAAAATAGCGCCGTCAAAGCCAAATCGGCGAATGGGCTGTACGGTAATTTCAGCAGCCGCCTCACTATCGTAAACCAGCTCTAGAAAGCCGCCTTTTTCCGCTCTCAATTCCCGGTATTCAGGAAGATAACGACCTGCCTGACGCATAAGCCAAACTGGTGGTACGGTTTGGCGATTTCCCTTCAATGTGTCGAGCAATGGGCCCGGCATAGTCCCTCCTAAAAACAATATATATAATATATTTAATAAGATTGTTGTTGTCTGTTGGCCCTGTGGAAACTGGGAATTACCAGCCCTCTGCCTGAATTCGGGGAAAGTGCAAAGCAAATTGACGCACTGCGAATCCGTGGCCACGCTGAGTCAAGGGCAAGCTATCCCCACTGTTCCCAGCCTGTCGAAAAGGGTTGTCCCGTGTCGATAATTCCAGTCCGAGATACGTTGATAGTGGGTATGAAATCCTCTCCCATGCTTGTCGACTGTTTCCTCCCGTGGTTTATGCTTAGGGGTATCCACAGGGGCTATCGTTTGCTCAACCTTCATAATCAACATGGCTTCGCATGAACCGTATCAACCTTCATCTTGTCTCGGATTCAACTGGCGAAACGCTTGAAATGATCGCGAAAGCAGCTCTTGCACAATTCGATGATCCTGATGTTAGTCGTCATTTTTGGCCGATGGTCCGATCACAACAGCATTTGGATAGAATTGTCCCTGATTTGGCTGATAATCCAGGGCTTGTTCTTTACACGCTGGTCAATCCCGACAGCCGCAAGCGGTTAGAAGAGCACTGTCGGCATCTCGGCCTGCCAGCAGTGCCTGTGCTCGATCAAGTGACTGCCGCTTTGGAATCGCAATTGGGCCAGGAAGCGCATGGCCGCCCTGGCCGGCAGCACAATATGGATGACGCTTATTTCAGGCGCGTTGATGCTATCCAATACACGATCGCACATGATGATGGCGTGGCCCATGAAGATTGGGAAGAAGCCGACATTGTGCTGGCAGGTGTATCGCGCAGCTCAAAAACGCCCACATCCATTTATCTTGCAAACCGTGGATACAAAACCGCCAACATCCCTTTGGTTGTCGAAAGTCCGCCACCCAAGGCACTCTATGGTTTGCGAAACCCTTTGGTTGTCGGACTGACCACTGCACCAGAGCGGCTTGTCCAAATCCGCCGCAACCGGTTGCTGTCTCTTAATGAAGGGACCGAAACTTCTTATGTGGACAATGATCGGGTCAAAGCCGAGCTTCAATTTGCGCGCCGCATGTTTGCCGACAATGGCTGGCCGGTAATTGATGTGACGCGGCGCTCTATTGAAGAAAGCGCAGCAGCCATCATTCGTTTGGTGCAAGAGCGCAAGCGCCGCGACAAGCCGGTTGATGGAGTGGCCAAACCAATATGAGCTCGCCCAACCTAATCCTTGCCTCCAAATCCGCATCGCGCCGGGCAATGCTCGATGCAGCAGGCGTCTGTTATGAAGCAATCCCTTCCGATATCGATGAGCGGGCTGTCGAAGCAAATCTCAAAGATGCACCCCCAGCACAAATCGCAGAAGCTTTAAGCGTTGCCAAAGCGGCGGAGCTTTCCCCTCTTCATCCTGGCACCTTGGTTTTGGGCAGCGACAGTCTTGTTGTGGTCGATGGACAGCGTTTCGACAAACCGACATCCTACGAAAACGCTGCTGAACATTTGCGGTTCTTTTCTGGCAAGACAATCGAACTCCATAGCGCAGCAGCACTCGTGCGGGGCAATGCATGCGAATGGAGCACACAATCGCTGGCATTGCTGCATGTGCGCGAATTGTCCGATGAATTCATAACCCACTATTTGGGTCATGAATGGCCCGAGGTTGGCCACACGGTCGGTGTTTTCCGGATTGAAGCGATGGGTGTTCAGCTGTTTGAGGCTATCGAAGGGGACCAGTTCACGGTGCTTGGCATGCCGCTTTTGCCTTTGCTCGGTGCGCTGCGTGAACAAGGCGTCTTGCTGGGATGAGTGATGCTGAGCACTTGCCTTTTGCTGAAGTGATTGGAGACCCTATTATCCAATCGAAATCACCACTTATCCATGGCTTTTGGATTGAGCGGCTCGGCCTTGATATGCGCTATGGTGCCCGGCAAGTGACGCCTGAAAGCCTTGATGCGTATATTGAGACTTCGCGCCAAAACCCCAAATGGCGAGGGTGCAATATCACTATGCCTCTCAAAGAAGCTGTTATCCCGCTGATTGATGAATTGGAGCCTGATGCAAAGGCAATTGGCGCGGTAAACACGGTCTATCGCGGGACTGATGGACAGCTTATCGGTGCCAACACAGATGCGGGCGGATTTTTGGAGCCGTTAGAGGATATCTTGCGCCAAAAGCACTTGTTTCGGATGGCACGGATCATTGGGAATGGGGGGGCAGCGCGCGCGATTGTTGCCGCTTTGCTAGAGCAAGGCTTCACCATTGTCCTAGCGGCGCGAAATGTCGGCAAAGCCCGCAGTCTTCTGTCCGAACTGGCACCGAAAGGAGAGCATTACGTAGCCCCCCTTGCGCATTTTGCCGACCCTACGGATTTCAGCTTCGATGACCGGGAAGGTTGTCTCGATCTTATTATCAATGCTTCTGCGCTAGGTATGGAGGGCAGACCGCCACTGCTTTTCAATTGGACCCATGCGCCGCCAGGCAGTGTCGTGTATGATATCGTCACCAGCCCGCCAGAAACCCTATTTTTGGATGCAGCCCACAGAGCCGGGTTCAAGACCATTTCAGGCTTTGCAATGCTGGTGGGACAGGCCGCAATCGCGTTTGAGAAATTCTTCGGTCAGGCCCCGCCCCGATCATTTGATGACCAGTTGCACAAAGTCTTGCGCGCATGAATGCAAACGAACACCAGAACAAACCGCTCATGTTGGGTCTTACCGGTTCAATCGGCATGGGCAAATCGACTGTTGCTACCATGTTCGAAGAAGCTGGCGTGCCTGTCTTTGATGCAGATGCCGCTGTACGCGCTATGCAGGGACCTGATGGCGCGTTGATCCCAGAGATTGAAGCTGCCTTTCCAGGATCAACTGGCCCGAGCGGTGTTAATCGTGAGGTATTGGGTGAGCTGGTCTTTGGCGATCGGGAAAAGTTGGCCGCGCTAGAGGCAATTGTTCATCCAGCTGTCGCAGAAAAGCGCGCGCAGTTCTTACGTGACAATCCTGATGCTGCGATGCTTTTGTTTGATATACCGCTGTTGTTCGAGCGTGGCGGGGATGCGGGTTTTGATGCGGTGATCGTCGTTTCTGCTCCTGCTGAAACGCAGCGTCAACGAGTGTTGGCCAGGCCCGGTATGACAGCGGAAAAGTTTGAACATATCGTCTCTTTGCAAGTTCCTGATGTACAAAAGCGAGAGCGCGCCGATCACATTATCGACACGTCGACCAGCCTGTCAGAGACAAAAGCGCAAGTGACTGCTTTGGTTGAGAACCTGCGCGTGAAAGGTTCGAAATAATGCGCTGCGTATGCGCGTATCCGTGTTCACCCCCCTTGCGCTAAGACGCGCTTGGGTGAATAACAACGCCAATGCGCGAAGTGGTATTTGACACCGAGACAACCGGCCTGGACCCCAAGACAGGCGACCGGATGGTTGAAATTGGCTGTGTTGAGATGATTGGCCGAATTGAAACCGGCAAGACCTTCCACGCTTACTATAATCCTGAACGCGATATGCCCTCTGCCGCAGAAGCAGTGCATGGGCTTTCTTCCAGCTTCCTTTCAGGCAAGCCGCTTTTTTCGCAAGGTGCAGACGAATTGCTGGAGTTTCTGGGTGATGCCCCGCTCGTTGCGCACAATGCTGCGTTCGACTTTGGTTTTTTGAATGCCGAACTTGAACGTATTGGACGCGAGCCGATCGCTATGGATCGTATGGTCGACACGGTGGTGATTGCGCGCAAGAAACATCCCGGCGCAAAAGCATCTCTGGATGCTTTATGCACGCGCTACGGCATTGATCGCAGCCACCGGGTAAAGCACGGCGCATTGCTTGATGCCGAATTGCTGGCACAGGTTTATGTTGAGCTTACAGGTGGTCGTCAGATCGGGCTGGAATTGGCAGCAGAGCCATCGCAAGGCCACGACGTGGCTAGCCGTGAGGTCGCGTCAGCGTCTGCTGTGAAGCCCTCACCTGCAAAGCGCCGCGAACCGCGCCCTCATGCCCCCACGGCCGACGAGCTCGCTCGCCACAATGCGTTTGTTGATACGATAAAGGACGCCATTTGGGTTCGATGACGGGCGCGCACCGATTATTGGCCACAGGCACGGCCATAACTTTGGAGAACGGTAAGGATGGACATCAGGATTTCAGGGCATCAGGTCGAAACCGGAACCGCGTTGCAGGAGCATGCATCCGAAAGACTGATCGGTATTGTCGAAAAATACTTTGATCGCGCTTTGTCATCGCATGTTACGTTCGGAAAAGGACCCGCAGGAGGGTTTTCCTGCGATATCGTCACTCATGTTAGTCAGGGAATGATCTTGAAAGCGCAGGGCAATGCCCAAGATGCGCACCAAGCACTCGATCAGACAGCGACAAAAATTGAGAAGCAATTGCGGCGCTATAAAAGGCGGCTTACCGACAGGCACGAACGCACGGCCCATGCTCGTGCTGAAGAAGAGGCGGCCTACACCATTCTTGCTATGGAAGAGCCAGAAGAAGAGGTTACGAGCGATGCGCCTCCCGTAATTGCAGAGACAAGCGTTGATGTTCCCACTGCCACTGTTGCCGATGCAGTGATGATGCTTGATTTGCGCGATACGCCTGCTCTCTTCTTCAAAAACGCTGGCACTGAGCGGCATAATATGGTTTATCGCCGCGTAGACGGATCAATTGGTTGGGTTGAGCCTCATTAGGACCTGAGAAACATCATTGCAGTATCACTGCATGCACACCATTTAGGTTCAGATCAGACAATTAGCTTTTGATCAGAGCGCCCTTGCCCTTTGGTGTAATTGGCTTTCTTTTAGGGTCAAAAGCCCTGAAAGTGGCTGCTTTTTTTGAAGTGTTTTGGGATTACAATGGACGTTAATATCACGCTGGTGCCGCAGGCGGTTTCGATCGCTCGCCCTACAAGTAAGCGCCAAATCCTCGTAACGATGGCTGATTTGCTCGGGGAGGTTTATGATCTCGACGTGGATGCTATCCATGATGGTCTGGAGCAGCGCGAGGCTCTTGGCAGCACTGGCTTTGGACGCGGTGTGGCTATCCCCCATTGCCGCAGTTCAGACGTTCGCCGCCCGACCTTGGCTGTTTTGAAACTAGAAGAGCCAGTGGATTTTGCCGCCGCGGACGCAGTGCCTGTATCCTTGGTCTTCGCTTTGGTATCGCCGGAAGATGCGGGAGCCACGCATCTTCATGCATTGGCAGCGATCTCGCGTTTCATTCGTGACGAATCTCGCATTCAACAATTGGAAGATGCCCCGCAAAGCGAAGCCTTGTTTGCGATTCTAACCAATCAATTCCTGCGTGATGCCGCCTGAATCAGCCCATCCAGACGCTGCATCCTCGGGTGCTGACACGCATTATCGATCGCTCGAGCGCCTTTACGCATCGGCGCCCATCAATGATAAATTTGTCTCCCAGCTTGAAATTACAGGTGAAGGGACCTCTCGGCTGACTTTCGAAATTTCCGAAGAAGTCTACCATGCGGCAGGTGCGGCGCACGGCACGATCTATTTCAAAATGCTCGATGACGCTGCGTTCTACGCGGCAAACACGCTTGCTACTGATCGTTTTCTTCTGACGACCAGCTTCAACCTGCATTTTACCAAGCCAGTAAAGGTGGGCACTGTCATCGCCGAGGGCCGCTGGGTAAGCGGCAGGCGCCGTGTTTTTGTGGCAGAATCGCGCCTTGTTGATGTTGAGGGTGATGAAATTGGTCGCGGGACCGGCACCTTTATGCGTTCGCGTATCGCACTCTCCAGCCTTCCAGGATATTCAGGCGCCTCCTCGCAATGACAGGCGGTACGAGGCTACCAGCACACCTCGAAATTGGTGCAATAATTAGGTCGGCTGAGGTGCAAGGCGGGATGGCCACTGTTCTTGCAAAAGGCGAGCGCGATGCTGGGACGATCCTCCTTGTAACAATCAGTCGCGGTGCAGGTGAGCAACTTTACGAAAGAATGCCTCAGCTCGATGGTTCGCGTGTTTTTGTTCCGACAAAATCGCAAGATATTGAAAAAAAAGATGAATTTTCGAGTTATCTTGACCGCCGTCGCTCCCAAGACAGGGATATCTGGATTTTGGAGGTGGATATCGATGATCCAGAACGATTCATCGCAGAATTGCCCGTTTGACTTGACGTGTGGGTCAGCATCCTTATTTGGCCCAGCAGCTTCCAGGTGCGCAGGCTAACAGTTTAGTAATTCGGCTAACGCGTTGGCACGCAGACGGGGGGCAGCCGGCAGGCTATTTTGAACCACCTCTTAAAACGCGAAAAATCGCAACTGGTTCTCTCCTGCGTCGGAGCTTGCTCACCGCCCAAAAGTGAATTTTAATGAGTCGCAAGACTTACTCTTTGAGTGCCGCAGCAATTGTAGCAACAACCGCTTTCAGCTTTTCGAGCGCCGATGGCGTTCAGGCGTGGGCTTCTGATTTGGCTCAGACAGACAAGGCCGAAACAGTCGCCGTTCTTCCAGAGGAGCAAACAACCCAAGACGTGGTTGAAATCGTTCCTCAGAATATCGATTTTGTGTCCGAAGAAGTGGTGCAGCCGCTTCCAGACGAACCTGCAGAGGCAGAGCTTCCCCAAAACAGCGCTCGTACTTTGCGCGATTTGGTTTCGCAAGTTGGCGGTCCAGAGCAACTCACCGAAGAAATGCGTTGCCTTGCTGGCGCGGTTTATTTTGAAGCGCGCGGCGAACCGCTTGCCGGACAACTCGCTGTGGCCAATGTTGTAATCAACCGTTCCGAGGATCGCCGTTTCCCGGCGAGCTATTGCGGAGTTGTCTACCAGCGCGCGCAATTCTCGTTTGTGAAGGGTGGGCGCATGCCTCGGATCCGCACAAATTCAGCAGCCTGGAAACGTGCCAAGGCGATTGCTCGAATTGCGCATAATGATCTGTGGGATTGTGAAGCGGGGGATGCTGTCTACTTCCACGCCCAGTATGTGCGGCCATCGTGGAGCCGGCGCAAAACCCGTACCGCACAAATCGATACGCATATCTTCTATCGTTGATGGGTTGAGCAGGCTCCTGCGTATGCGGGGCCTGCCGCAAATCAGGTGATGATCGCCCAAACGGGCGCATGATCGCTGGCTTTTTCGCGCCCGCGATGTTCATGATCAACTCCTACTGATTGCAATTGGTCAGCCAGCTCTGGCGACAATAGCAAGTGGTCGATCCGAAAACCGTGATCGCGCTGCCAGGCGCCTGCCTGATAATCCCAGTAAGTCCACACTCCGCCGCGCGGGTTTAGGGTTCGCACTGCATCAGTCCAGCCATCAGCCAATAGACGTGAATACGCAGCGCGGCTTTCCGGCTGGGTTAGCGCATCGTCGGCCATGGCTTTGACCGAATAGGTGTCATCCTCAAAGGGAATGACATTGTAGTCGCCCAGTACAGCGGCAGGCACTTCCTCATCCCAAATGCTCTGCATGCGGGTGCGCAGCTTCTTCATCCAGGCAAGTTTATAGTCAAACTTTGGACCTGGCTGCGGATTGCCATTGGGCAGGTAAATGCAAACAATGCGTGTTGTCGGGCGATCCTCATGCGCAATATCAGCTTCGAGATAGCGCGATTGTTCACCCTCCCCCTCTTTTGGTCCGTTCATACCGAGCCCGCGCTGCACTTCGGCGATGGAATACCCTGCTGTTTTGTCGGCAAGGATAGCTACGCCGTTAAAGCTTTTTTGGCCGTGCCAGATGGCTTCATAGCCCAGCTCTTCAAAATCGGAGACAGGAAAGCCTTCGTCCTGGCTTTTGATTTCTTGAAGGCAAGCAACAGATGGCCTTGTTTCCGCCAGCCATTCTTTAAGCCTGGGCAGGCGCGCCTTGATACCGTTGATATTGAATGTCGCGATTTTCATGGGATGAACCATGGAGGATGGCGCCGCATACGTCCATCAGATGGTACGCAAAATACCCAGACGCCGGATTAACCGGGCAATAGGCTTAGATACCGAAGCTTGAGCCGCAACCGCATCCCGCAGCCGCATTGGGGTTTTCGACCTTGAATGCCGCACCGCCCAGCGATTCAACGTAATCAACCACGCTTCCGCTCACGAGATCTAGGCTTACCGGATCCACGACCAGACGAACTCCATCTGTTTCGCTGATCAAATCGTCAGATTCAGTCGAATCGGCCATTTCGAACTTGTACTGGAACCCAGAGCAACCGCCGCCCTCGACCGAGAGCCGAAGGATAGCAGGCTTCGTCTGCTTTTCAGCGATCCACGCCACGCGCTTTGCCGCGGATTCGGTAAGAGTAAGAGTGCTCATGAAGGCTATTTAGGAAACCTGATGCCAATGCTCAAGCGCTCGAGCAATCTGCCAGGCAAAATCGCTACCTTAAAACGTCTACCGGCACTGTTTGCCTAGACCGTTTGCCTAGACCGTTTGAATGTAGCTGCGCATCGCCTCAGCTTCGTGTTCAACCTCGTTGAATTTGCTTTTCACCAGATCGCCTATTGAAATGAACGCCACCAGCGCTTCGCCATCAAGTACGGGAAAATGCCGAAAGCGCCGCCTTGTCATGAGTGCCAAGGCATCATCGATTTTGGTTTCTGGTGTCACCGTTACAGGCGGCGAGGTCATGATAGTTTCAACCTTGCGATCCAGGCAATCGCGCCCTTCATCTGCAAGCCGATAGATAACATCGCGCTCTGAAATGATGCCGACCACTGCGCCATTGCGCAAAACCGGCAGCGCACCAATTCGTTTGCCGGCGAGCATTGCGACGGCCTGGGAGACCGGTGTGTCGACGTCACACGTTATGACCGTATCGGTGGAACGGTCAGCGATAATCTTTGCGATTGTCATAGGGCACCTCACTTCCTCTCAAATGGAAGGTGCCACTTCTTTGATAGAAAAGCGAATCCGCAAAATAGCGAAGGTGACTTGCACGCTATGGCATTGCAAAGATTGGCTGGTCCGACCATGACAGCAGCCATGTCCGATAAGTCTCCCCTCGATGATCCAGAAAACGCAGCCTATGCATGGGCGCGTTTCCGTCAGATCATGAAAGTTCTGCTCGCTGTCACAGTGATCATTGTGATTGTAGCGTTAGCCGCTCTCTTTGCCTTTAATGGTATGATATCAGTACATTTTTACATCGCCGTAGCGCTGGGAATCAGCTTTACGATGCTGCTTGGCGGAGGGCTGATGGGTTTGGCGTTCTTGTCTAACGGAACTGGTCATGACGAATCGGTCGACAATCGGCTTCCGAGCAGTGATGAGCTGTTCGGCCAAAAGAGCGACGATTAGGTTTCAAAAAATGTCGGCGTTTTAACGACGCTTGCCTGCAATCCGCTGGATCTCGGCCTGAACCATCTTCTCAACCATGCCGGGCAGATTTTTATCCAGCCACTCAGCCAGCATTGGGCGCATTAATTCGCGAGTGAGAGATTCAAGAGATGTCTCACCAGAGCGAACGATTTGCGGTTTGGCTCCCGGCTCCGCCAGCATCGCAAGAGCTGCAAGGTTTTCCTGCATGGCACCGCGTACTTCGTCATTAATCAGCGGTGCTTCGTGATTTTCTGTTGCCACAGTTTCTTCTGACTCCGGTTCTGAAGCGGTTTCGTCTTCTGCTTCATCCTCTACGCATTCCATCGCACCCAAGTCGAGGACTTCTTCGCATGTCTCGCTTGCTGCGCTGGTCTCCTCTTCGGTGTCGGCTTGTTCTGTAAGATCCAGAGTTTCAAGTTCGCTGTCTTGCTCGATATCCATATCGCCCTCCTCCAACACAGCTCGCTTTTGACGAACTTTGAGCGCGACATCGCGGTTATCGCGAGCGATAACTTTTTTGATCGAATCAAGAATATCTTCGACTGACGATTCGTGCTGCGCCATTGTGTGCCCCGTTAATTCCGAATCAGATGGTTAATTTACTCGCCAGGAGCAAGTTCAGGCCCAAATGATGCTTTTGGAGCGTCAATGTCAACGGTTCTCGTTGATTCTGGAGTAGGTTTTGAATCGCGATCCCAGTCCCAGACCTTGCCTTTGACCCGGTCAAAATTAACCATAGGGTCGTATAAAGGGCCACCCGTATCAAGGTTGAGATCGCGCGCTTCTGCGCGGCCCATTGCGGCTAAAAGCGTAAATCCGGCCACATAGGCATTGCGCCGCGCTGTGACCAATTGAGCACGGGCGGAGAGCAATTCTTGCTCTGCATTGAGCACATCGAGAATCGTGCGGTTTCCGATCGAATTCTCCGCGCGAACCCCTTCGAGGCTGAGTTCGGCTGCGTCAACTGCGGCTTGCGAGCTTTCAATTACGGCATTCGATGCCTGCCAGCTTGCATAGGCAGACCGGGTTTGCGCAATTATGTTGCGTTCGGTGGCGATCACGTTTTCCAACGCGGCGCTTTCACGGGCACCAGCCTGACGTTGGCGTGCTGCGGGCAGGCCCCCTTGGAACAAGGGGATCGTCACTCGAATTCCCGCATTGGCTGTCGTTTCGGCTTGCACGAAATTAGCCGAAATCGGACCGCCGAGCGTTCCAAAGAAATCCGAATAATCGCCATTTGCGAACAGTCCCACCGTGGGCAAACGTCCTGCACCAGCCACTTTCGTGTCAAAACCCGCAGCATCTGCGCGTTCTTTAGCAGCGATAAGATCAGGATTATTCTTTAGCGCGCTGTCTACGGCGAGACTTACGTTTTCAGGCAAACCAGGAAGGGGGGGAGGTGCTTCGAGCGAGACAGGCGCTTGGCCGACAAGCTGGATATATGTTTGTTGCGCGCCTATCAGATTGGATGTCGCATTGCGCAAATCTCCCTCGGCAACGGCGAGCCGGGATTCGGATTGTGCCACATCAGTGAGCGTCAGGTCTCCGATTTCGAACCTGTCGCGCGTCGCTTCGAGATTAACACGCAGGACCTCGACTTGGTTCGCAGCAAGACCGGCCAATGCTTCGGTCCGCAAAACATCCATATACGCAGCAACGGTTTGGCTGAAGATTGAACTTTCGGTCGCCCGCAAATCGGCTTGGCCTGCTGCGACACGTTCTTTTGCTGCGCGAACACCGTTCTTTACAGCACCGCCCGAATAGATCGGAACTTGTGCCTGCACGTTCACACCCAGGTTTCGGGCAGGCGCTGTAAAGGCGTTGGCTGACTGGCGAATAAACTCAATATGCGTGGCAGTGGCTGTCGCGCTTGGCAGGCCAGGCGCCTGATTTATCGGCACCTCTTCATCGGTTGCGCGCTGCGTTGCGCGTTGGCCAAGAAGGGTTGGGTTTGTCTCATATGCCGAAACGAGTGCCTCTCGCAGTGTATCCGCCTGCGCTGGAGTGCCAGCAAGAACAGCCATTGAGGCGCTGCATACAAGTGCCAGGCGTGCGGATTGGGATCGTGCGATCAAGAGAATGTCCAAGACTTTTTTTTGTTGAAAGCAGCCAGAACGGGGATGCCCAAATCCTCAACTGCTTGAACCGCAGTTTGGCCTGCAACCTTGCGGCCTGATGCAAGGCGGGTAACACCGCGCAGCACCAATCCGCTTACGAATTTGCCATTATCAGTAAGACCATCTGTCAGTGCGGCTGGCACATCCTCAATCGCTCCATCGACAAGGATCATCGAGAAAGATCCCGCTTCAACGCTTGCGCCCGTTGCAGCCATATCAGAATCAATGGCAGTGACACTTGCCACCAATGGGCGAACCAATTCAGTGAGGTATCCTGTCCCGCCCTCGACAATCAGCACACGGTCCGATTTTTCGGGCACCGCTTCCATCAAGAGCTTTCCATAAAATAGCGGCGATGCAAGATGGCCGCCTGTTTCCAGCGCGACTGAACGATCAATATAGGCAAGGGATGCCTTTTCGGGTGGAAGAAATTGCTCACGGCCAACCGCCATCATGCGCGCCAGTACGAATTCTTCATTCACACCGCTGGTGCGCAGCTGGCTATCGATCATCGCCTTGCGCGCTGTTGCTGTATCAAGTGTGATAGATGCGTCGGTCATTTCTACTCCACGAAAACTGTATTACTCGCACAATACAGTGCGTCAACCCTCACCAATGAAGCGATCAAACATCACGTGTCGCTTCAATTGTCATACGCGTATCGCCCTAGACTTCGAAAGGATTGCAGCCAAGGCCTTTGACGTGGGGCATAGGCGATGCTTATGGGAGCCGACTTTCGACCGGGATAAGGAACATATCGATGAGCGACGTTGTAAATGACGGGGCAATTTTTGGCGCAACAGGCAAGGTGCGGATTGAAAGCGATTCGCTCGGCGATGTGGCCGTGCCTGTCGATGCACACTGGGGCGCCCAGACACAGCGCAGCCTTGCCAATTTCGCGATCGGTACCGAGACCATGCCTGCGCCGCTTGTTAAGGCACTAGGCATCCAAAAACAGTCCGCTGCCAAAGCCAATATGGAATTGGGCGTGATGGCAAAAGAGCTCGGCGATGCGATTGTGCAAGCCGCTGGCGAAGTGATTGATGGAACGCTTGCTGAGCAATTTCCTCTGTCCGTCTGGCAAACGGGTTCTGGAACGCAGTCTAATATGAATGCCAATGAGGTGATTGCGAGCCGCGCCAATGAAATCTTGACCGGCAAGCACGGCGGCAAGGAGCCCGTCCACCCCAATGATCACTGCAATATGGGCCAAAGCTCTAACGATACCTTTCCAACTGCAATGCACATTGCAGCGGCGAGCGAGACGATTGAACAGCTGATCCCTGCGCTTGGCCACCTCCATATTGCGCTCGACGCCAAAGCGAAGGCGTTTGCCAATATCGTCAAGATTGGTCGTACCCACTTGCAGGATGCGACTCCGCTGACGCTTGGCCAGGAATTCTCTGGCTATGCAAAACAAGTCGAATATTCGATTGCGCGGCTCAAAAACGCCCTCCCGCGCGTGCTTGAGCTGGCGCAAGGGGGCACTGCTGTGGGGACAGGCATCAATTCAAAGGCTGGTTTTGCGGAGAAGTTCGCTGCCCAGGTTGCCGACGCAACCGGCCATGCTTTTGTAACCGCACCCAACAAATTCGAAGCGCTCGCCGCGCATGATGCTTTGGTGGAAATTTCAGGAGCGCTCAATTCGACAGCAGTTAGCCTGATGAAAATCGCCAATGACATCCGCCTGCTTGGCTCTGGTCCGCGTTCAGGCCTTGGCGAAATTGCGCTGCCGGCAAATGAGCCAGGCTCATCGATCATGCCGGGCAAGGTGAACCCGACGCAATGCGAAGCGCTTACCATGGTGTGCGCGCAGGTTATGGGCAATCACACCACTGTAAGTGTTGCCGGATCTCACGGACATCTGGAACTCAACGTTTTCAAGCCCGTCATGATCTATTCAGTGCTGCAATCCATCCGGTTGCTGAGCGATAGCGCGGTCAGCTTTACCGACAATTGCGTTGTCGGAATTGAGGCTAACACCGCGCGCATTGATAAGTTGATGAATGAAAGCCTGATGCTCGTTACCGCGCTCAATCCCCATATCGGCTATGACAATGCGGCGAAAATTGCGAAGAAAGCCCATGCTGACGGTACGACCCTGAAAGAGGCTGGAATGGAGCTTGGTTTGCTCAATGAGGAGCAGTTTGCTCAGTGGATTGTGCCAGCTGAGATGATCAAACCGCGCGATTAGGCGAAGAAGGGCCATCACGTCTTTTAGGTGCGAGTAATCGACCAAAGCCCGATGCAGGTCGATTACCGCGTCCTGCCCCCCTATGCTGGTGCGATATCAACCCTTAAGTCGCCTGTGACATCATGGCCATGACCCAACTCACCGATACGCAGCCAAGCGTCGCGACACGGACAATCGTTTTGTCTGTCATCGCTTTGTGGTCAGCATATTTTTCGCTGCTGACTGTACGCGGCATTGTTGTGGGGATGGGGCTGGAGCCCGATATTTTGTGGCGCCGAGGGCTGGTCTGCCTTGTTGGCACAGCGGCGACTTTGATCATGTGGTCGATCTTGCGACTGTTCGAACACCGCAAGCGCTGGATGATTATGGCTGTCGCCCTATTTGCTGCGATGCCTGCGGCTATTTTGGTCGCGCAGGTCAATCAGTCGCTATTCAAACCTCTTGAAGAAAAAATGGCTCAGGAATTCGCCGAAAAGCGCGGATTTACCTTGCGCCGAGATGCATCAGGCAATCTGCTGGCAGAGATAGAGCAACCGATCGGATGGGTGCCGGAAAACAGCGAAGACTGGGATCCTGATAATCCGCCTGTGCTAACCTTCACTTTGCAGGATGCGAGTGACAAGGGCGAGAAATGGCAAAAGCTAATCGATGCAGCGCTAAGCCGATATTACATCATTCTCACGTGGGCTGCGCTCTATATTGCGATGTTGGCATTTGCGCAGACGCGCGCTGCTGAACAGCGAGAGCAGCGTTTCAGATCTGCAGCGAAAGCGGCCGAACTGCGCAGTTTGCGATATCAGGTAAACCCGCATTTCCTGTTCAACACGCTGAATTCGCTTTCAGCATTGGTCATGACTGGCAAAAGTCACCGCGCTGAAGAAATGATCCAATCGATCAGCCGATTTTATCGCCATAGCCTTGCAGATGATCCCACTTCGGATGTTCGCTTGGGGGATGAATTTGAATTGCAGCGCGAATATCTGGACATTGAAGCGGTTCGTTTTCCTGATCGTTTGGTCGCGGTGTTTGACATGCCCGAGGACCTTGCGAATGCGCGAATTCCAGGCATGATCCTACAGCCTTTGGTTGAAAATTCAGTGAAATATGCGGTTTCAACCGTCACTCGTCCCGTCACCATAACTCTCTGCGCACGAGAAGAGTTTGACCGGTTGGTTGTGACGGTGAGCGATGATGGGCCAGGTATTCCCAAAGGCACTGCGCATGGATTTGGCATTGGCCTTGCGAATGTCCGGGATCGGCTTGAAGCGCGCTTTGGATCGGACGTGGTGCTTACATCGGCTCCGACCAGCAACGGATATGTCACGGAAATGCGGATACCTTTATCTCGGAGAATGACAGTCGATGGCTGACAAGCACGCTGAGGAAAATGTTCTTAAAACACTGATTGTCGATGATGAGCCGTTGGCAGTGGAGCGCATCCAGGTGATCTGCGCCGAAATACCAGCCATCAGCGTTGTTGGCACGGCAAGCGATGGTGCTGCAGCACTGCACCTTGCCGACAAGCTCAAACCTGATCTGGTTCTTCTCGATATGACTATGCCTGAATTGGACGGGCTGGGCGTTGCCGGAAAACTCTCCAAAGCAGAGAATGCGCCGGCGGTCATATTCGTAACGGCACATGATCATTTTGCGGTCGAGGCGTTTGACTTGGAAGCTATCGACTATGTCTTGAAGCCCGTTTCTTCTGATCGGTTGGCTCGCGCAATAGAGCGCGCAGTCGCCCGCCGTGGTGAACGCAAAGAGGCGGTTAGCAAATGGCTTGATGAATTGTGGGTTCCCCACCGCTCTGAACTCTTGCGCATCGCTGTGAGCGAAGTGCACCGGATTGATGCTGAGCGCGACTATGTGCGACTGCATGTTGGCAATGCCGAAAATCCGGACGATGGATCACGATCCTATCTGTTGCTTCAGACAATTGCCGGCCTTGAAGCAAGGCTGGACCCAGACAAGTTCATTCGCATCCACCGCTCGACCATCTTGCGCCGCGATAATATTCGCGGGCTTCGGCATGATGGGCTGGGCGTTTGGTCGGCAGAGCTGATGAATGGAGATGCCCTGCGGATCGGGCGCACATACCTTGCCAAAGTCAAGAAAATGGCGGGCAGATAAGGCGCTCAGACCTTTTTGTTTCAAAAAATGGCCCGGACCCAGGGACTAGAAGGGTCCGGACCAGATTCCTCGCGCACACCGGATCGCAGATACATTGCGCGCGAGGGGGTACCTTGGGGGCCGTTTGCGGTTTATCCGCCGCGGCGTTGTTCTTCGATAATGGCCGCAACCTGGCGTTTGGCGCTGGCGCGCGCTTTGGTCATGCATTGCTTTGCAGCGTGCGATTTGGTTCGGGTGCCGGTGCGTACTTGATTGACCTGGCATACCGATTTTGCGGCGCGTTCGATGCGTTGATCGAGCATCTTATGACCTTCGGGGGTGGCGAGATCGAGGCCGGTGGTTGAAATCTTCATTGATGAGCCGCCATCTGGGCCTGCCAAAGCAGGGGTAGTCGAAGCGGCAAGACCTAAGGCGGCGGCGGCAAGTAAATATGTCTTCATGATATCTCTCCTGGTGTCGAAGCATCCGGTTTGAGCGGGGATCTCAATCGGGATTGCCGAACGCTTCGATGAAAAGAGAACTACCGGGTCTTGCCATCTCAATCACGGCGCCATCGATAAAACCTGTACCATTGGTCGACGGGCGCAGCGCGACCGGGACCGAATACACAGTCTTGCCGATAAATCGCCCATTCCACCCGACCAGCGTTTACGCCATACTGCCATATATGTGGTTTGCAGTTGGATTGAACTTCATTTTGGGTGTTGGAAACTTCGCACTTCATCGCGCGGTGCTGGAAAGCGGGCACCAACTCATAGGCCAGATGCCGGGCTTTGCGTCAGTCCTGGGCAAACGCCTCACTCTTGTTGCCGAATTTCTGGTTCTGCTTGCAGCTTTGGCGCTCGCGGCCAACGGTTGGACAAGCGTTTCCTTTGCCTATCTTGCCTATAGTGCGTTGAATGCGATTGCTGCCTGGCTGATATTGAGTGGGCGCATTTGACCCCATCTTTATAGCAATCTGGTTTTACAGCTTATTTGCCATTGCGATTTGCTGCCAATCCCGCTTCACACGCGAGTCATTATGCCAACCCGTCTGTTTCATATCAGTGATCTCCACTTTGGAGCGGAAGATCACAGCGCTTTAGAGGCGGTGTCAAAGGCTATTGCCGACGAAAAGCCCGATGCCGTGATTTGCACAGGTGATCTCACCCAGCGTGCCAAACATAGCGAGTTTGAGGCGGCTCAAGCATGGCTTTCTGCAATTGATCCTCCTTTGCTGCTCAATCCCGGCAATCATGACATGCCGTATTACAATCCGATGGAACGCATCATCGACCCGCTGCGCCGTTTCAATCGGCTGCATAGCGCGGTTGCGACGCATGGATTTGAAAGCGATGATTGCATAATTCTATCCTTGCGCACGACAGTCGCGTTTCAGCCGCGTTTCCCATGGGTTGATGGGTTGGTGACCAAGTCTGCTTTGGCAAAGACTCTGCTGCACTTGGAGGCATTGAAAGAGGATCCCCGCAAAAAGATTGTGACTGGTCATCATCCATTGCTTGGTCCTGGATCGAAGCCTGGCAATCCCACAATTTCCGGTGAACGCGCGTTTGCGGCGTTGGCCGCAGCCGGTGCGCATGCGGTTCTGTCTGGTCACGTCCATGTCCCGTTTGATCGTCTGCGCCAGATCGGAAGACGTTCCATGAGGATGATCGGTGCTGGTACGCTGTCAACGCGTTTGCGGCACGGCGCGCCGCCGTCTTATCAAGTGATCACTTGCGATGGACCGGCTATTGTATCTGAGCTGCGAACGCTCTCAATTCATCGCGCATAGGTTTCCTAAGCGCGTCCTTAACCCAATCGCTCAGGGTTAGATTAACGAATTCTTGGTGACACAGGCCTATCAGTTCGGCGCATAGTCCAGCCGTGCTGGCTTGGTTTTTGGTGTCTTCTCAATACCTGTTTGTGTTTGGAGCTTGGTGCGATGGAGATTTTTAAGTCGGCTTTTTTAGGAGCTGTGCTCGCTTGGGTGCTTGCGGTTGTCATTGGCTCGCAAGGCTCAAATGGCGGCGCCCTTATGATTCATCAAATGGCAATCGCTGACGTAAAAGTTTTCTGGTCGTGGCCTGTGTTCTTCGGCGGCACCGGAATCTCATGGGCGCTGATGCTTTTGCAACGCTGATCCCCATTACAAAGCAGTCCAAATATAAAAAGGGCGGCGTTCCAATCGAGAACGCCGCCCTTTTCGCGTAATGTAAAGGCGATGCCTTAGCGTTTCGAGAACTGGAAGCTACGACGGGCTTTCGCGCGGCCATACTTCTTACGTTCCACAACGCGGCTGTCGCGTGTGAGGAAGCCTGCTGATTTCACTGTTGCACGCAGTTCTGGCTCATATTTGGTAAGAGCCTGGCTAATACCGTGCTTTACAGCACCGGCTTGACCAGAAAGGCCGCCGCCGCTGACGGTTGCAACAACATCATACTGACCAGAGCGATCAGTAATCGCAAAGGGTTGATTGATGATAAGGCGCAAGGTCGGGCGTGCAAAATACACTTCCTGATCGCGGCCGTTCACAGTCACTTTGCCTGAGCCTGGCTTGATCCAGACCCGCGCGACTGCGTCTTTCCGGCGGCCGGTCGCATAAGCGCGGCCATGCGCGTCGAGTTCCTGTTCACGCAGCGGCGCAGGGGGGTTCGCAGCAGTGGTTGCCGCGATATCAGCTGCATCTGCTGCAGGAGCGTCGCCTGCGATATCCTTGAGATCAGACAGATCGGATACGGTGTTGTTTTCGTCAGCCATCAGCCGGTCACCTTGTTCTTACGGTTCATGGAAGCAACGTCGAGCACTTGCGGCGATTGGCCGTCATGTGGGTGCTCGGTGCCTGAATACAGGTGCAGTGCGCGCATCTGGTCACGGCCAAGAGGCCCACGCGGAATCATGCGGAACACAGCTTTTTCCAGCACTCGCTCAGGAAAACGGCCTTCGAGAACCTTGGCAGGCGTCGTTTCCTTGATGCCGCCGGGATGGCCTGTGTGTTTGTAATAAATCTTCGTTTCAGCCTTGTTGCCGGTGAAACGGATTTTATCGACATTGATGACGACCACATGATCGCCGCAATCGACATGCGGGGTGAAGCTTGGCTTGTGCTTGCCGCGCAGGATGTTGGCAATGATCGAAGCGAGGCGGCCTGTGACCAGACCTTCGGCATCGATAATATGCCATTTTTTTTCGACCTCAGCCGGTTTGATCGACCGAGTCTGTTTGCTGATCGCCTTCATGGCAAAATGTCCTTAAACGAGCGAGTGATTTGAATCCGATTGCCTCCAAGTCCAATTCAACGGAAGCGCTGAGTTTTCAGGGAAACAACCGAATCGTGTCCGAACAGAAATTCGAACCCGAAAGTGAAGCGCAAATGTTCGTTTTGGTGCGTTTAGTCAAGCAAAACCGGGCCACACCAAGGAGGTAAAATAATACCACCGACAATCAATGCTACCGATTGGCATCACCCAAAGGCTCCAGACCCCACTCTTCGATTGAACGCCGAGCGTCACCACCGATCTGGGTTATGACTGTCCTCACGGCGCGGTGCAGCCAAGGCGTTCCGGGTCTGGTGAAAGCTTCGTAGAGTATTTCGAACTCACCTGTCAGTCCGCCCGGCAGGCTGATTTCCTTCCGGGATTGAACAGGACGTCCTGCGGGAAAGAAAAGATCGGGCGGCATCTGATCAAACAAAGATGCTCCGCTAAGCTGCAATTGAGTTAAGAACGAGTGATGCTGAGCCTTCTCATCATCGGGAATAGGTGTATCGGCAATAAGGGCCTGAGCGCGGGCAACCGCCTCGTTCAGATCATCTGGGCGCGTCGCTGGCCCTGCTGCGGTAATCACACCGTTTTCTGAGAGCAGAATTGGAAAGATGTCACTTGTGTCACGTCCTTCCTCTAACTGGGCCATCTGTGCCAATTGCGGCGGTGCATCAACGCGCGCCGAAATCTGCATGCCAGAAACCGCAATCGCGCGTTCCAACTCGGCAAACTCCACTTGCCACGCTCGCGAAACCCGCAATTGTGCCGATCCGCGCAAGTCGCGCGTCAAAACACGAGTGAGGCGCATTGGCTTTGCCGGGAGTGGTAACGGGCGACCGTCAGCCTTGGTATCGGCTGCAAACGATATTGCGCATGGCACAGCGATCGCGACCCCACCCAATTGGACCCCGCGTTTCGCCAAATGTTCCAACGCGCTGCGCCGCGTAATGTCGTCTTTGTTCATCACCCTGAACCGTATCACTCGTGTTGTAGACTCTCTTTGAGCCAGCTGAGCGTCGCCGGAAAGGCATTATCGCATTTCCAGCCAAGGATTGCAGGGGTTTCATAGGGGTGGAGGGAGCCAATCGTCGCGATAACTTCGCCCAATCTCGCCGAATCCGTCTTAAACAAGCCTCCGCATTCGCGATCCGTGTTGATCTTGCCCTGCCACAAAAACACAGATTCCATATCACCAAACAAATTCGCGCACGCGATCAATTTGTCGTCAAGCAATTGCGCCGCGATGGTTTTCGCGGTTTCGCGATTTGGGAATGGACACCACACCAAAGCCGCGGCCGATTCTGTCATCAGGCGCCCGCGGCTTCGCGTTGATGCGCCAACCGCTTATCCTGGCGTGCCGACCCATCGCTGTGCATGGCCCATGCCGTTGACGCGACAAGTAGCGCGCCCGTCAATTGGTGCGCGGCCGCTATCCATAACTCGACCTGGCTCATTACGGTTGCAATACCTAACAACACCATCACGCCGAATGCGCTGTGGACTGCAACAGAAGCCACGCGATCAGATTTGCGCACACGGCGCGCTAGCCAAACAAGCGCTGCAACAGCGATCCAGGCCCACCAACGGTGAAGGAAGTGGAGCACATAGGAATCGTGCGTCAAAACCCAGAACACGCCGTAATCCCAATTCACTTGCGGGATCATCTGTCCATTCATGGTTGGCCAATCATAAGCGGCATGGCCCGCGTTAAGACCGGCTACCCAAGCGCCAAGCAAAAGCTGGACAAACAAAACAAACGCGACAACGCTCGATTGCCAAGTCAGCGGAGCGGGCGGAACCACCGGATTGCGCGCCAACCGCCGCATATCTCGCGCCGTCCACACAAGGCACGCCAGCAGAAACAGCGCGGTAAGCAAATGCAAGGACAACCGGAAATGGCTGACATCTGTCATATCGCCCACCAATCCCGATTGCACCATCAGCCAGCCGAAAAGCCCTTGCAATCCGCCCAAAGCCAGCAATCCGACTAGGCGCGCCTTGTACCCTTGAGGAATGGTGCCGCGCACCCAAAACCATACCAAGGGCAAAGCGAACGCCAATCCCACCATCCTTGCAAGCAGGCGGTGAAACCATTCCCAGAAATAGATGAATTGAAACTCTGCCAGCGTCATCCCGCCAATGCTCGCTTCGAGCCTGTATTCAGGCGTCGCGCGGTATTTAGCGAATTCTTCTAGCCAGGCGGCCTCATTCAAGGGTGGCAAGATACCAGTGGCGACTTCCCATTCGGTGATCGAAAGCCCGCTTTCGGTAAGCCGAGTGATCCCGCCGACAAGGACAATACAAACCACGAACGCCGCCACGCATTCCAGCCAAATGGCAAGGGAAAGCGGCCGTGCCCCAGAGGCACTGTTTTGGCCAGCCACTTGCATTGGCCTGGATGATGGTATGACACTCGCCATGATTGGGCGGATAAATGTGCTCTCAAGACCTGTCATGCAAGTTCCATTGTCGCATAGACCTTTGCGATGGTTGCAAGTTGGCATCAAGACAAACTCTCGCTTGCTATATGATACAGTATCACATAGATGCACATCAATGGAATCACTCCAAACCCAATTGCGCCAGCGGCTTGACCGTGTCGGGCTCGCTCTGGCGGGGTTTTGCGCCCTGCATTGCCTGGCGACAATTGTTGTGGTGTCGGGTTTGGGTATGGGCGGCCATTTCTTCCTCGCGCCAGAAATTCATGAAATCGGGCTCTTGGTGGCTTTTGTCTTTGCGACAATCGCAATCGGCTGGGGCGTTTTGGTGCACCGCAAGACTGGTCCGGCTGTTTATGCAATCGCGGGGCTTGGCGCGATGGGTGCGGGGCTGCTGGTGCCGCATGGCAATGGTGAGCTTGTTCTGACCACTATTGGTGTTGCGCTGGTGGCGTATGGTCATGTTCTCAACCTGCGATCCAGCAAAGTCTGAGCGCTTCTCCTCAAAACCGTGGTTGCTTGAGCGGTTTAAGGCTCTATTTCCAGCATCATGACTGACATCAAATCGATCACTCTGAATGGCGAATCTCGCCAAACCTCTGCATTGACCATCGCCGACCTTGTTCGCGAGCTTGACTTGGCGGTTGAGAAAGTTGCCGTTGAACGCAATGGCGAAATAGTTGCGCGCTCAACCCTGGAAGACGCGATTTTGAATTCGGCCGACACGCTGGAGATCGTCCATTTTGTGGGCGGCGGGGATCACATGGAAAACACTTTGCCAGACGATACGTGGGAAGTTGCCGGGCGGACATTCAAATCCCGCCTGATTGTCGGCACGGGCAAATACAAAGATTTTGAACAAAACGCCGCCGCGCTCGAAGCAAGCGGCGCGGACATTGTCACGGTTGCAGTTCGCCGGGTGAATGTCTCTGACCCCAAAGCGCCGATGCTCACCGATTTCATCGATCCCAAAAAGATCACTTATCTGCCCAATACGGCCGGATGCTTTACCGGAGAGGATGCGGTTCGCACATTGCGGCTGGCGCGTGAGGCTGGCGGCTGGGATCTCGTCAAACTCGAGGTGCTGGGCGAGGCGCGCACGCTTTACCCCGATATGCGAGAGACATTAAAAGCCACCGAAGTGCTGGCCAAAGAAGGCTTTCTTCCGATGGTTTATTGCGTCGATGATCCGATTGCTGCCAAACAATTGGAGGAAGCAGGCGCGGTGGCTATCATGCCGCTTGGTGCGCCTATTGGCTCAGGTCTTGGCATTCAAAATCAGGTGACTATCCGATTGATTGTCGAAGGTGCAAATGTCCCCGTTCTTGTTGATGCAGGAGTTGGCACTGCGAGCGATGCCGCGGTCGGCATGGAACTGGGCTGTGATGGCATCTTGATGAACACCGCAATTGCCGAGGCGAAAGACCCGATCCGCATGGCGCGCGCGATGAAGCTGGCAGTTGAAAGCGGCCGCGAAGCGTATCTCGCTGGACGGATGGGTCGGCGCAAATATGCTGATCCTTCAAGTCCGCTGGCCGGGCTGATCTAGCCGACGGATCAAACGCAACACCAAACGCAATGCAATGCATGAAGCCAGGCTAGAGGGTTTCCCTTTCCGGGATTTGAGCGGTGTATGCTTACCGGCTGTTAACCACATTCGAGGCAAAAGGCTCCCACACACCGGGGAGACAACAATGCCGACGACCTACTCTGCATCCACGACTATCGCAGAGATGCGCGAATTCGCGAGCTTCACGCCCGACGAACAGCGTTATATCAAGCGGAGCCTTGATATCGGCCTAGCACGCGGCGATGCATTCAAGCTTTGGGGCAGAGGTGAGCGCGATTGTATTGCGATCCGCCGCCAATATGTTGCCTATCGCGATGTGATCGCGCTGCGCGAACTGGTCCCGTCCAGCAATGCACCCAGTGAGATTGAGAGCTTTATGGGCACAGCCGTGCGCATGGCGGCGTTTGATCTGGGCCAGGAACAGATCGGCAGCTTTTCTGCCTTTCGGTTTCTTTATGAACGATTGATCGGCGCAAAGGTCCGCAATTATCTGCCATCGGTGTTCTGCGCCGCATCTGCTTTGCCGCAGATCGAGCCCGAGCAGCGTAAGGTATTGTTGCAAAGCTTAAGCGAAGCAGCTGCCATGGCAGCAGGCTGGTCAGATCGCGCACCGAGCTTCTTCCCCGAATATGTCGAGGATGTTGAGGCGGTTTGAGCGAAATCGTCCCAATCAACAAACCGGCGCCACAACCTGACATTGCAGATGCGCAAAGGTGGCTGGCACAGGTCTTAAGCAACTTTGCTAAAGCCGAGCAGGCCATTGGTGAGCTGTGCCTCGCGCTTGATCTGCCAATCAAGAACGGGGCTCTGACTAGCATTGCAGAGTTGCGAAAACGTCTGTCGCATAGCGAAAATCGGCGGTGCAAGAGCCTTGATCGGCGTATTGCTCGTTGGAAATCTTTGCGACCCATTCGTCATATGCTGGCCCACGCCACATTGCGCGTCCTGTTTGATGAAGATCAGAGCCCAGTCTGTGTAACCCGCCATCTACCGCTCGACAAAAATGATGTTTCACCGGACAGAGTTTGGTCAGATCAGGAGCGCTTTGAAGTGCTCAAAGCGGTCAGCAACGATGGCCGATCTATTTCATGACCACGTGCAAAATATTCGAAATGACGCTGAATTGATGAAGTTGCTGCGCAGCAACTAACTTTCAATACATCCCATCAATCCGCACCTGATACCGGTCGCGGATCTTATGGCGTCTGATTTTCATACTAGGCGTCATTTCTTCATTCTCGATTGAGAATGCTTCATCGGTAAATTCAAATTTGCGCACCTTTTCAATCACCGAGAGGTCTTTGTTGGTCCGGTCGACAGCAGCACGAACTGCTTTTTTGAAAGCGGGGAGATCTTGCAGCGCATTAAGATCGAATTTCTCTCCATTTGCGCGCGACCATTCCAGCGCCCATTCGGCATCGGGCACAATCAGGCCAACGACATAAGGCCGCTTGTCACCTGACACCATCGCTTGTGCGATTTCCGGCTGCAGGGTCAGCATGCCTTCGATCTTTTGCGGCGCGACATTGTCGCCTTTGTCATTGACGATCATGTCTTTCTTGCGATCGGTTATGACAATCCGCCCCTTGTGATCGAGGTGCCCAATATCGCCTGTATGCAGCCATGGGCGGCCATCGGGTTCGTTGGGATCCACTTGCAAGGTGCGCGCGGTTTCTGCCTCGTTGCGCCAATAGCCGTGCATTACCAGCTCGCCCCGGCACAGGATTTCGCCATCATCGGCAATCTTGACTTGCACATGGCGCAGCGGTGGTCCCACCGTGTCCATCTTGAGACCCGCTGCAGGTCGATTACAGCTGATGACAGGGCCGGCCTCTGTCTGGCCATAACCCTGCAGCATGGTGAGACCCATTGCGTCGAAGAAATTGCCGACATCAGGGTTGAGCGGCGCGCCGCCCGATACCAGCGCTTTCAAACGCCCCCCAAATTTAGCGCGGATTTTTGGGCGGAGGGTTTTTTCAACGATGAGGTCCAGCGGACGGTCGCGCTTCCTTTTTTTGCCCTCTTTCGATTTCTCACTGATCTTCAAAGCGCTGCCCATCATGAAGCGCGCAACTTTGCCCTGCTTTTCCACCTGTTTCATAATGCGCGTGCGCAAAACTTCGAACAGGCGTGGGACAACCACCATCAAGGTTGGCCGGGTTTCCTCAATGTTCGAAGCGAGTTTTTCGAGACCCTCAGAATAGAAGATTTCTGCTCCGACTGCGATTGGCAGGTATTGCCCGCCCGAATGCTCATAAGCGTGGGACAGCGGCAGGAAGGACAAGAACCGTTCATCCTCAACACCGAAATCGTTGATGAGCACTTCGGCAGCGCCGGCTGCATTGCACAGGATTGCGCCGTGGTGTTGTTTTACGCCGCGCGGAGCGCCGCCTGTGCCGCTCGTATAGATCAGGCAGGCAGTGGCCTCGCGCGCTATCCCGGCGATCCGGTCATCGACGGCTTTGCGTGCCTTGGAATAGTCGCCCGTCACCAAATCGTCCCAGCTGTGATATTCAAAGCCTGGCGACTGGCTGCGATGCAGATCATCAATTCCGATCACATGTTCAATCAACCCGGTTGACCCAATCGCACCGACCAGTGGACCGAGCAGTTTCTCGGTCGACACGATGACTGCGCGCGCGCCGGAATTATCGAGGATATGGGCGTGATCGCGCTGTGTGTTCGTGGTATAAGTCGGAACCGAAATGCAACCCGCTGCCATGATCGCAAGATCTGCAATGCACCATTCGGGGCGGTTTTCAGAGACCAGCGCCACGCGATCACCATCACCAAGGCCCAAAGCCCGCAAGCTTTCAGCAAGCACGCATACTTTGTGCGTGACTTCGCGCCAGCTTTGCGTGGTCCATTGTCCGTCCTTTTTGCTCCCGAGGAAAGGTGCATCACCTTTTGCATCGGCGCGCTTCAAAAACAGATCAACGAGGTTTGCGGCGCTATCAATATCCTGCAGCATGGGGTCATCGGACGGATTGACGATCGGCCGATCACTGATGGGCAGGCTGGTTGAAGGGGTGGGGGCGTGCACGGGAAATGGCTCCTTAAAAGGCGGTTTTTGCGCCTTGGTCACCCCGGTCTATGCCGGGTTTCCTTGCGTGGTAAGATCGCGTCTTCAGGTCCAAAATAGGCTTTCATTGCCGTAGCGGCAAGTTTGGCCAGAAATATCGAGGGCTGCATCCTGCGCGATATCCTGCGGCTCAGGGTTGATCGACCGCTGGATCAACGACCGCCGGTTCGTAGCCGAGATTGGGCGCGACGCGCGGATCGCTGGCCGCTTCCCAGCCGCCATTTGGCATGCGGCGCAAAGCGTTGGTTTTTCCGCGCCGTGAGATAAACCGTATCTCGCCATGGCCGCGCGCTTCAAATTCGCTCGCCATGCTTTCGATTACGCTGCCTTTTTCAGAAATCACCGTAGAACCGAAAGCCATAATCAGCGGCAGATCCAAGGCCTGTTCGGCGGTCATTCCAAAATCAAGCACACCGATCACAGACCGCGCCACCTGCACAGGGATGGTCGGGCCTCCAGCCGCGCCGATCACCAGTATAACCTCGCCCTTGTCATCGAAAACGATTGTGGGCGCCATGGAAGAGCGCGGGCGCTTGCCGCCCTCAACCCGGTTGGCGACAGGCTTTCCGTCGATTTCCGGTGAAGAGCTGAAATCGGTGAGCTCATTGTTTAGGAAATAGCCGTCGAAAAACAGGCCCGATCCCCAAGCTCCTTCGACCGTCGATGTGTAGCTGATGGCATTGCCATTGCCGTCGGTGACAGAGAAGTGCGTCGTGCCGTTTTCTGGCGGTTCATCCCCGTCTGCGCGGGCAAGCGGCGCGCCGGGTGGAATGCCGGCTTCGGCTTTTTCAAGCGCTTTGGCAGGGTTGATAAAGGCCGAGCGCGAAGCGATGTAATTGCGGTCTATAAGGCCATCGACAGGCACATCGACAAAATCCGCATCGCCAATATACATTTCGCGATCAGCATAGGCAATGCGCTGTGATTCAAGGAAGAGATGCCAAAACTCGGCGCTTTCTGGTCCCATACTGGCAACATCAAAGCGTTCCAGTTGTCCTAGCATTTGAGCCACTGCAATTCCGCCCGATGATGGCGGACCCATTCCGCACACTTTGTAGGTGCGATAACGATAGCAAACTGCATCGCGGGTTTTGGGCGTGTAGGATGTGATGTCGCTTTCAGAAAGCTTCCCATCCTGCGGGGTTTCACCAGCAACATATTCAGCCAGTTCGCTGGCGCGCAACTTGTACATTGCGTCAGGACCATCTGCGGCAATCGCTTCAAATGTTTTCGCCAATGCGGGGATTTTGATGATTGACCCAACGGGGAGCGGCTTACCATCAGCGCCAAAATAGATTGCGCGGGCCGCGTCCGTCTTGCCTGCGCGTTCCGCGCGGGATTTTACTGAATTGTGCAAGCGGCGGTTCATCTTGAAGCCGCCGCGTGCCAAAGCGATGGCGGGTTGGAACAGATCGGCCCAAGGCAGCTTGCCGTGTTCAGCGTGCGCCTTTGCAGCGAGTGCCACATTGCCCGGTACGCCGACGCTTAGGCCGGAAAGCACTCGTTTTTCGTAAGGCAGGCGCTCGCCATCCTGATCCAGAAAGCGTGCGCCAGTTGCGCTGGCAGGCGCAGTTTCGCGGCCATCATAGGTGATGATGCCATTTTCGCTGGCGCGCACCATAAAGCCGCCTCCTCCAATGCCGGAGCTTTGCGGTTCCACCACGGTTAGCGCCAGCATAACCGCAATTGCGGCATCTGTAGCGGAGCCGCCTTTTTCAAGGATCGCTTCACCTGCTGCTGTGGCGCGGGGGTCAGCCGAACTGACCGCGCCACCTTTTAAAAATTTGGTGTCCTCGACGCCCTCAAGCGGGATGGTCTGCGGATTGGCCGCGGTGCAGGCTGATAGTGTGAAGGCGACTGTCGCCAAGAATGCAAAGGTTTTCATCCAGCCTTTGCTATTCGCTTCCCACCGCATCGGCAAGCCGCGTAAAGCCATCGCGGTGCATCAATCGTTCCAGACCTTTGACAATATCTGCGCCAAGACCTGGTCCTTCATAGACCATGGCTGAATAAAGCTGCACAAGGCTAGCGCCTGCCTTGATCCGGTCCCATGCATGTTGTGCCGAAGCAATCCCGCCGACACCGATCAGAGGCATTTCGCCCCCTGTCGCCTTGCGAAAATCGCGCACACGCTGAAGTGCAAGATTCCGCAGGGGTTCGCCAGAAAGGCCCCCTGTCTCGCCGGCATGATGAGACCGCAGCTCTGGGCGCGAAATTGTCGTGTTGGAAACGATCAGCGCGCCCAGCTTTTTATCCAGCGCAATCCGAGCGATCGCATCCACGTCTGCAGGCTCAAGGTCGGGTGCAACTTTCAGGAATACCGGAGGGGGTGATGGAGAGCAGGCGCTATCACATGCAGCGAGCACACCGTCAATTAAAGCGCTTAGGGCGCCTTCATCTTGCAAAGCACGCAAGCCCGGCGTGTTGGGGCTTGAAACATTGACTGCCAGATAGCTTGCAAAAGGAGCCATCCATCCGGCCATTTTGGCATAATCAGCAATGCGATCATCGGAATCCTTGTTGGCGCCGATATTAATCCCGACCAAACCCGGCCTGCCCGCGCGCGCTTCCAGACGCGCAAGTGCAGCGTTAGCACCGGCATTGTTAAAGCCCATCCGATTGATCACCGCTCTATCTTCAACCAATCGGAAAAGGCGCGGCTTGGGATTGCCTGCTTGCGGGCGCGGTGTGATGGATCCCACCTCTGTAAACCCGAACCCAAGCCCAAGCAGCGCATCGGGGACTTCGGCATCTTTATCGAAACCGGCGGCCACACCGACAGGATTTGGGAAGGATAGGCCTGCCACTTCTATCGCCAAAGGGCCGTTCTCATTGCCTCTTTTTGGGGTTGAGTGATTCGGCAAGACTCGCAATCCGGCAATGGCGAGGCGGTGTCCGACCTCCGAATCGAGCGCAAAAAGGGCTGGTTTGAGAAATTTGAAGAGCATGGACCGGGGGTATGGCAAATTTTTTTCTGCTGTCGAGAGTAAGGATTGGATGGGGCATTCCCGAGCTAACCCCCTAACTTTGGCGGCGTGCATGGTTTGCAAGGGTGGTTAACAATCGAACAAATTTACCTCAGTATTCAACCTTGTCGTTTGCATACAATTCTCCTGCATTTTCCGCGTCTAGATCAACTCCTGCGACCCGAAGGGCTCGGAGCAGCAATGCGAAGAGTTCCTCAACTCAAATGGGCGGTCCCGAAATGGGGCCGCCCTTTTTTTGTGTCAAAACAAAACAAGACCGCCTAATGCTCGCTCAGAAGAGCAAGAGCGATGAAGCAGACCACCCCAGACAAACAGAACGCGACGCGCAAGGATATTGCCAAGGCTGTGTCTGATTCTGATCTGGAACTGACTGCCTCTTCGCTTATTGCAATTGATTATATCGCGCCGCCGGCCGCGGTGAGTGATTACATCACGACCCTCTATCATTTCCGCTGCGATGAAAAAGTCATCCGCGATATCCAGCCTTCTTCCGTGGGGCACCTCAGCCTGTTTGCGCGTGGGAACGGTCACATGCATTTTCGCGAAGGGCACATAGATCCCAATTTCAAGGTTTCTATGCTCACGCCGCTTGCGAATGCAGCCCCTTTCTTTGTCGATGGCCCGATGCACATTATGGGAGCTGCGCTGACGCCCTTGGGTTGGGCCGCTTTAACAGGACTTCACGCGGGACAGTATGGCAACCGGCTGGTGGCCGCGCGCGATGTCCTTGGCGAAGAGGTGGAGAAGCTCGGAGAGCGAATTGTCTCGGCCTATCTGGGCGGGAGCATGACGGGGCGCGAAGGCGCGTTGGAAGTGGGCGAGTTTATTGCTCGCACAGCAAAGCCGCTTAATTCACGCCATGTTGATTTAATCCGGCTTGTGAACAGATGGCTGGGATCTTCGTTTAATCCGGATGTAAGTGATCTGATGCGACAAGCCGCGTATTCTGAGCGCCAGGTGCAAAGATTGGTGGAGCGGTATTTTGGCCTTCCACCAAAGGACATTGCTCGCAAGTATCGGGCTTTGCGCGCAGCAGCTTTGTTGTCATTTCCCTCACTGACTCCAGACTACGAAGCAGCTTTGGGCGATGCCTTTTTCGACCAGTCGCATATGATCCGCGAGATCAACCGGTTCGTTGGGCGCACGCCTGCGCGGTTGGGCAATGATGACAGCCCATTCCTCAATGAAATGATCGCGCCGCGCAATTTGCGCGAGCTTGATGAACGCTGGGGGGCGGACTCAGACATGCTGCGCCCGCTCGTGGAAATCGGCAAAGAAACCTGAAAGGACAAATTGATGAAGACATGGCTTTTAAGCGCTGCCAGCATGTGCGCATTGGCGACCATACCGGCACCTGCCTATGCCGATGTCGATGATCAAAGCGAGATCGCGCAATCTGAGAACCAATCGGCTGCGCTTGCTGAATTGTTTGAGACATACAACACCGCGCAGCTGGCTATGAGCCCGCAGACCAAGTCTTATCGCGGCATTCGCGATGAAGATTATGCGCGATGGAATGACCCGTCGGATGCAGCGGATATGGCGCAGTTTCGGCTTACTCAAGATGTTGCCAAACAAATGCAGGAGCGTTTCGATCTTGCTGCGCTGTCGGCTGAGGATGCCATGTCGTACCGGCTGTTTGTCGAGGCGGCCAATCTGTCCGAAATGATGCATCCGTTCCGCGATCTGGGCTATATTTTCGATCACCGCCGCGGGCCGCACACGCAGATGCCCGCGTTCCTCATCAACATTCACCGAGTGAGCAGCGAACAAGATGCCCTGGCCTATGTGTCGCGCATCAAGGGAATGGGACCGCAATTGGATGCGCTGACTGCCAAAGCGCGCAAGCGAGCAGATGCGGGCGTGATGCCGCCTGATTGGGTTTACCCCTACATCATCGCTGATCTTGAAGCATTGATTGCTGCTGGTGATGGCAATGCCGTGCTGGAAGACCTCAAGGCCAAACTGGATAAGCTAGAGGTTAGTGAAGACGAAACGGCAACGGACGGTGCACAGCTGTCAATCATGTTTGAAGTGGCTCGCGATTCCTGGAGCAAGTCCGCCCTTCCCGCATACAAGCGCCTGCTTGATGAAATGAAGCGCCAGCAGGCGTTTGCTCCGACCGATGATGGCGTGTGGCGTCTGCCGAACGGCGATGCCTATTACGCCGCGCAGCTAAAGCGCTACACCACCACCGATCTTACAGCCCACGAAGTTCACAATATCGGCCTTCGCGAAGTCGAGCGCATCCATGGCGAAATGCGCGAAATCATGGCGAAGGTAGGGTTCGATGGCTCCTTGCAGGACTTTTTCGAATTCACCCGCACGGGCGATCAATTCTTCTATGATACGCGCGAGGAATACCTCACAGATGCGCAGGCCAAACTGGATGCGATGGAAGAAAAATTGCCCGAATATTTCGGCCGTCTTCCCAAAGCCAAAATGATCATCAAGCCGGTCGAAGCGTTCCGCGAAAAAAGCGCAGGGAAAGCCTTCTATCAAGGCCCAGCGCCAGATGGATCGCGACCCGGCACGTATTACGTGAATCTGTATAATCTGCGCGATATGTCGAAGAATGAGCTGGAAGCGCTCGCCTATCACGAAGGGTTTCCCGGCCACCATTTACAGCGCGCGCTGCAAACCGAACTTGGCGATCTGCCGCCGTTTCGCCGCTATGGCGGGTGGACAGCTTACACCGAGGGCTGGGGCCTTTACACAGAGGAATTGGGCAAAGACATGGGCTTTTACCAAGACCCCTATTCCGATTTCGGGCGGCTGGGCATGGAATTGTGGCGTGCGTGCCGACTGGTTGTTGATACTGGCATCCATTCAAAGAAATGGACGCGCGAAGAAGCGATTGATTACCTCAAAACCAACACCCCGAACCCGCAAGGCGACATCGTCAAGGCTATCGAGCGCTACATTACAACTCCCGGCCAGGCGACGGCATACATGATCGGCAAGTTGAAGATCATGGAATTGCGCAGCATGGCTCAAAAAGAGCTGGGTGATGACTTCGACTATCGCGGCTTTCACGACACGGTGTTGCTATCAGGGCCGGTGCCGTTGTCGATTTTGGAAGAGAATGTGAAGGCCTGGGTGAAAGCACAAAAGGGCGCCTAGTCGTCGGCCTATTTGCGCCCGCCCCGCGCAATGTCGCTAGAATGCAATGGACCCTCGGATTTTTTGCGTATTTGTGGCGCAGTGAGCCGAACACTCCAGGCTTTGCAGTGTTTTACCCAAATGACACTGTGGGCGATTCAGTCGCAATGTTGCCAAATTGACTGAATCGCCCCACTTTCTTGTATGATGCAGTCAACCCCAACTCCCAGCCTTGAGCTCATCCATGATGCCAGCAATGAGCATTTTGAGCTGAAATACTTTGATCCTCCCAAAGGGCTGGAGCGATATATTCTAGCACTGTTTGAGCTTCGCCATCTCTACGAGCCTTTCGAAGATCGCCATCCGGGCGCCCTTGGTCAAGTTTTCGTGACGATACGAGGGGGTGTCTCAGGCAAATTTGGAGATCGCGTAGATGCAGTCGAGGGCAAACCCGCCTTGTTCAATGCGTTCGAAGTGGCCGTGCCTTACACGGCAGACGGCCCGCTTTGGTGTATTGGCGCATCGCTTTCGCCGCACGGTTGGGCTGCGCTAACGCAGGTTTCGGTAAAGGATTATGGCAATCGCTTTATAAATGCGAGCGAAGTTTTGGGCGGCGATATTGATCGGTTTGCCGACGATTTGGCTCCGCGGCGATTATCAGGAGAAGTATCAACACAAGACGCTTGTATCGAGCTGGCGAACTGGATCGCGGCACGTTTGAAACCGGTCCCGCCCTCGCATGAAAGGGTGGTTGATAAGGTTCTTGGCTGGCTTGGCTCTTCCCTCAATCCTCCGATCGAATATCTGGTTGATGATCCCGAATATTCGCGCCGCCAGATCGAGCGGTTGGTACAGCGATATTTCGGTTTTGCGCCCAAGGGGTTGGCGCGAAAGTTCAGGGCAGTGCGAGCCGCCAATTTTCTGGCGCAGTCTGATCTGACCGCCGAGGCTGAGGCGGAGATTGCTGAAGCTTTCTTTGACCAATCCCATATGATCCGGGAAATCCGTCGATTTTGCGGATTCACGCCTGCTCGTCTCGGAGGCATTGGCGGATCGATGTTTGAAAGACTGACTCATTTGCAAAGTCTCGATCGTATCCCGCCGTATCGCACCATTGGGAAATCAGAATCAGATTGACTAAAGGATTGGCCTTGAAATCGGACCAATCTGGGCGTATTTGAAATCCGACTCAATTGGTCCGATTTAAGAATGGCTCGCAATAACGGGCCTTTGCACAGGGTGATATGCGCCTTTCCAACCTTGCCGATTATGCCGTGATTACCATGCTCCAGGCCGCATCGCATTGCGGCGATGGGCGTGTGAGTGCGGCTGAATTGGCGAGCGAAACGGGATTGCCAGTGCCGACCGTGCAGAAACTTGTCTCCAAACTGACTGCTGCCAGCCTTTTGCGCTCAGTGCGCGGTGTGGGTGGTGGCTTGCAGCTTGCCCGCCCGGCGGCGGCCATCACAATCGCCGATATCGTCGAGGCGGTCGAAGGCCCGATTGCGCTTACAGCATGCGTCCACGGCGAAGACTGCGATTTTGAGGTTGGCTGCACAATGAAGCCGCACTGGCCCATCATAAACAACGCGATGCGCGGCGCGCTTGCTGGCATTACGCTTAATCAATTGCGCGGTGATCCAAAAACGGCACCTGCCTCTACCCCCTCTCTCCAAACCAAAGAAGAAGCGGCATGACCGACAATCTCGATCTCCAGACTCCCGAAATGGATCAGCCTGAAATGGATCAGGACGCAAAAGACGCAGCCGCAGCGGCCGCAGAATATGAGCACGGCTGGTCCGCTGATATTGATACCGAGTTCGCCGAAAAAGGCCTCAATGAAGACACTGTCCGCTTTATCTCGGGCAAAAAGGGCGAACCGGAATGGATGCTCGATTGGCGGCTCAAAGCTTTCCGCATGTGGGAACAGATGGAAGAGCCGGATTGGGCCAAAGTCGGCTATCCCAAAATTGATTATCAGGATGCGTATTATTACGCTGCACCCACCAAGAAAGTGGAGCTGGACTCGCTCGATGATCTCGATCCGGAGATCAAGGCCGTTTATGACAAACTTGGTATTCCGCTAGGTGAGCAAGAAGTGCTGGCCGGGGTAAAAGGCGCGAAAAAGGTCGCGGTTGATGCCGTGTTCGACAGCGTCAGCGTGGCCACCACATTCCGCGAGGAACTGAAGAAAGCGGGCGTGATATTCCTGTCGATCTCAGAGGCGATCAAGGAATATCCCGAACTCGTAAAAAAATGGCTGGGCCGCGTAGTGCCCGTGCGCGACAATTACTTTGCAGCGCTGAATTGCGCGGTCTTTTCCGATGGAACCTTTGTGTACGTGCCCGAAGGCGTGCGCTGCCCGATGGAGCTCAGCACGTATTTCCGCATCAATGCCGAGAACACCGGCCAGTTTGAACGGACGCTGATCGTTGCCGAGAAGGGCTCGTATGTAAGTTATCTGGAAGGGTGCACCGCGCCGATGCGCGATGAAAACCAGCTGCACGCCGCTGTCGTTGAATTGGTCGCGATGGAGGATGCTGAGATCAAGTATTCTACGGTTCAGAACTGGTATCCCGGCAATTCTGAAGGCGTGGGCGGCATCTACAACTTCGTCACCAAGCGCGGGCTTTGCCAGGGTGACCGCTCCAAGATCAGCTGGACCCAGGTGGAGACCGGCAGCGCAGTGACGTGGAAATATCCATCCTGTGTGTTGAACGGCGAAGACAGCGTGGGCGAATTTTACTCGGTCGCCGTCACGAACAATTTCCAACAGGCCGATACGGGTACGAAGATGATCCACAATGGCAAGGGCTCGCGCTCGACCATCATCTCGAAAGGTATTTCGGCAGGCAAGTCGAACAACACCTACCGGGGCCTTGTGCGGGTTGGCCCCAATGCTGATGGCGTGCGTAATTTCACCCAATGCGACAGCCTGTTGTTGGGCGATGAATGCGGCGCGCACACGGTTCCCTACATCGAGGTGAAAAACCCCGGCGCACAAATAGAACACGAAGCGACAACTTCAAAAATATCCGACGAACAAATGTTTTACGCGCAGCAACGCGGGCTCGACGAAGAAGAAGCAGTAGCCCTCATCGTGAATGGCTTTGCCAAGGATGTACTAAAAGAACTACCAATGGAATTTGCGGTCGAGGCGCAGAAGTTGCTGGCGATTTCACTTGAGGGGTCAGTTGGGTGAGTGAACGCAAGACTCTTGGCCTTAAACCGCAGTCGGAACAACCCGACCCTGGCGAGACCCTCAACAAAAAGGGTCGCGGGTGGAAAATCTCGGATAAGCGCCTCGATGAATTGCACGCGCAGGCGCGTGAGCGGCGGCGGTTCTCTTCTGAGGCTCACAAGGCGCTCGCCAAACGGTTCTCTACTGCGGATCTGGGCCGGCACACTTTCAAGCGCCACGCCGTGATCGGCAGCGCGATTGTCGATTTTAACTGCCATTCACTCGGCATGGCGGTGGATATCTTTGAAGAGGGCGATAACGAACAGCTCGCCTCTCGCCGTGACAAAAGTTTGGAGGCTGTCGGCATAAAAGTGATGCGGATCAAGGCGTCTGAAATCCTCGAAAATATGGATGCTGTGCTCACTCGCATCACACTGGGAATGCGCCAGAGGATTGATGATAAGCATGAGCGCAGAGCCGAGCACCGCCGCGCTTCAACTCCATCTCGCCCGAAATCGCCCGCTGAATCAGGCATACAGGAACGGGATTGAGCTGTGATGCTGACAACTTTTACATTGACCGCCATGCTTGCTGCTAGCGTCCAGACGACCAGCACCGATAGTGAGAGCGTGCTGGGCGGCACCGAATACACCAAGCTGCCTGAAACATGGGAGCTGACATACGACATCGCGATGCAGCCTTATGTCACCGACTATAAAAATTGTCTTGAGCATACCAATCTCATTTTTGATGGCAGGCCTAATGTTGAAGAACAGCATCGCGCTGCCCTTCCTCGCTGCGCAGAAATACGTGCCGAGGGGATTTTGCGGTCGAACGCAGTTCTGGCGAGGCGCGGGCGCACAGATACAATGCCGCCTGAACAGGTGACCGAAGCGTTCGACACGCTGGGCTATATCCATATCCAGCGTGGCCGCAATCTTGACCAGCAGTTCACTTTGCAAATGCGCGCGGCTGAAGAGCGTCAGCGGCAATATGCAGCACAAATTGCAGAACGCGATGCCGCCTTTGCCCGCGATGCGGCCGTACAAACCGAAACATCTCCATCCCCCTCTCAGGAGCCTGCCAATGTTGGCTATTAACAACCTTTGCGCCGAAGTCGAAAGCCGCGATGGTGCAAAACCGATCCTTAAGGGCCTCACTCTCGAGGTTGCTGCGGGAGAGATTCACGCAATCATGGGCCCAAATGGGGCGGGCAAATCGACGCTCGCCAATGTGCTGGGCGGAAAGCCAGGTTACGAAGTGACCGGCGGCAGCGTGGAGTTCATGGGCCAAGATCTGCTGGATCTCGACCCGCATGAGCGCGCCGCCGCTGGCCTGTTCCTCGGCTTTCAATATCCAGTCGAAATTCCCGGTGTCTCAAACGTGCAGTTTCTGCGCGAGGCCTTGAATGCGCAGCGCAAATATCGCGAAGAAGAACCGCTTTCAGGCGGGGAATTCCTCAAACTTGCGAAAGAGAAAGCCTCGCTCCTCAAAATGGACATGGACATGCTCAAACGGCAGGTGAATGTCGGGTTCTCAGGCGGCGAGAAGAAGCGCGCAGAAATGGTGCAGATGGGCATTCTCGATCCCAGCTTTGCGGTGCTGGATGAGACAGATAGCGGCCTTGATATCGATGCTCTGCGCGTGGTGGGTGAAGGTATCAATTCGATCATGCGCAGCCCTGATAAGGGCGTGCTGCTGATTACGCACTACCAGCGTCTGCTTGATGTCGTGAAGCCTGACCGGGTTAGCGTGCTGGCCGGCGGGAGGATTGTCGCAACGGGCGGACCTGAGCTTGCGCTGCGACTGGAGGAAGAAGGCTATGATGCTTTTGTAGGTGGAGCCCTAGCTGATGCCTGAAGCGGCCATCCTCCCAACTCGGCGCGATGAGGCCTGGCGCTATGCCGATATTTCCGCGGCAGAAGCGATTGGCGCTGAGGCGCTGAACACTTGGCGCGAGGTTTCCGTGGCAGCGGGCGAGACCCACCGCGAGACCTTTGTGCTGGACGGCGATGTGCCTGCGATTATGCGGTTGCGTGTTGCGCTGGGCGAAGGCGCGCGGGCAGAGTTCTTCGCGGTGAACGCAGCCAGCGGCTCAGCTCGGCTAGAGATCGAGGTTACGTTGGCGCGCGCCGCGCATTTCGAGTTTGGCGGCGTGACGATTGGCGGCGGCGATGCCACCCGCGAATTTGTCACCAAGACAGTGCATGCAGAGCCCGACGGGACCAGTAATCAAACCGTGCGCAGCGTGCATTGGGGCACCGCCTCTGGCAATTTCCTGGGCGAGATTAACGTCGCGCGCCATGCGCAAAAGACTGACGCTGCGCAGGACTTCAAAGCGTTGCTGCTGGAAAAAGGCGCGAGCGCAAACGCCGTGCCTCAACTCGAGATTTTCGCCGACGATGTGAAATGCGCACACGGCGCGACCATGGGTCAGCTCGACGAGAGCGCACGGTATTACATGGCCGCACGCGGGATTGCTCCCGATGTGGTGCAGCGTCTCCTCGTGCAGGCCTTTCTCGGCGATGCTCTGGTGGCAATGGGCGACACTGATGCGCAGGCGCGGCTGCTAGATGTAGCGCTGGCCGCGCTGGAGAGGAGCGCGCTGTGAACGCGCCCGCTTCCTTGACCCGCGACGCTGGCGATCTGCGCCGCGCTGACTTTCCTGGCCTGATAGGCCGGGACGGTGCGCCGTGGCATTATCTGGATACGGCTGCGACCTCGCAAAAGCCGCAGGCGGTGATCGAGGCGATGGCCCGCGCGATGGGCGAGGATTATGCGACCGTTCATCGCGGCGTTTATGCGCGCTCAGCGGAAATGACGGCGGCCTATGAAAGGGCAAGGCGCACGATTGCGCGTTTCATTGGCGGTCAAGAAAACGACCTGGTCTTCACGCGCGGCGCCACCGAAGCGATCAACCTTGTAGCGAACACGTGGGGTCAGGCGAACATTGCCGCTGGCGACCGTATCCTCCTTTCTCAGCTCGAGCATCATTCCAATATCGTCCCTTGGCAAATGTTGGCTGAGCGTGTTGGTGCGTATATCGATGTGTGCCCGCTAACTGACGATCACCAAATCGACCTCAATGCTGCCGAGGCCATGCTGACGGAGCGACATAAGCTCGTTGCTTTCGGCCATGTATCAAATGTGCTCGGTAGTGTGCTCAATGCCCCCCGGGCGGCGGCGATGGCGCACAAAGTGGGAGCACAACTGCTGCTCGATGGCTGCCAGTCCGCGCCGCACATGCCAGTTGATGTGACATCGCTGAATTGCGATTTCTATGTTTTTTCAGCGCACAAGCTTTACGGCCCTACTGGTATAGGTGCGCTTTGGGCACACAGCGAAATTCTTGCTGACATGCCCCCATGGGAAGGTGGCGGAGCAATGATTGATCGCGTCACTTTCGCAAAGACTACTTACGCCCCAGCTCCTCAGCGCTTCGAAGCGGGTACGCCCGCCATTACCGAGGCCATCGCGTTTGCCGCTGCTGCTGATT
Source organism: uncultured Porphyrobacter sp. (assembly GCA_964352245.1). Classification (GTDB taxonomy): domain Bacteria; phylum Pseudomonadota; class Alphaproteobacteria; order Sphingomonadales; family Sphingomonadaceae; genus Erythrobacter. Next base: position 139,386 of record CAYGQX010000008.1, on the reverse strand, counting down.
ATGTGAGCGGCATCGGGCTTGATTGCCTTTACGCCCACGAAGCGAAATTGGTTTCGCGCCTGCGCAATGAGCTTGGCACAATGAATGACGTAACGCTCTTTGGTCCTGCTGACAGCGCTGGGATCGTAAGCTTTGCGATTGACGGCATCCACCCCCATGATCTGGGCACCATTCTTGATGAAGCCAATGTCGCGATCCGCGCCGGGCACCATTGCGCGCAGCCTTTGATGGATTATCTCGGTGTCCCGGCCACTGCACGCGCCAGCTTTGGCGCTTATTCAAGCGAGGCGGATGTCGATGCTCTGATTGAGGGCATAGCGCGGACGAAACGGATTTTTGGGAAAGCATGATGAATACACCAAAAGAAAAGCGAGACCTTGTGGCAAGCTCTGTTTCCAATGACGGCACTGTCAAGCCGCCTCGCGCGCGCGTTTCCGATGTTATCGATGATTCGCCAGCAGAATCAGCGCCTAAGCGTGAAAGAGACTATTTGGATGGCTTTCTCGCAGCCGCTCCGCAAGGCAATGCGGCAGCACGGGATGGTGGCGAATTACAGCAGGCTGTGGTCGACGCTCTTAAGGAGATTTACGATCCTGAAATCCCGGTCAATATCTATGATCTTGGCTTGATTTATGGTGTCGAGGTGGATGACGAGGCTGACGCGACAGTCACAATGACACTCACAACGCCCCATTGCCCGGTGGCCGAAACGATGCCAGGCGAAGTCGAATTGCGCGCATCCTCTGTACCCGGAATCCGCGATGCTGAGGTCAATCTGGTATGGGACCCGCCTTGGTCGCCTGAAAAAATGTCTGACGAAGCCCGGCTCGAATTGGGGATGCTCTAATGCCGACAATGATTAAAGAACGCCCCGCAGCGGTAATACTGACCGCTGGGGCAGAAGAACGGATCGCGGACCTGATGAGTAAAGCGCCCGATGATGCAATCGGCGTGAAGCTCTCAACCCCTCGTCGAGGTTGCTCTGGCCTTGCCTATTCGGTCGATTACATCACCGAAGAGGCGAAGTTCGACGAGAAAATCGAAACGCCCGGCGGCACTTTCTACATCGACGGAGCCAGCGTGCTCTACCTCGTGGGATCGACGATGGACTGGGTTGAGGATGACTTCACAGCAGGATTTGTGTTCGACAATCCCAATGCCAAAGGGGCATGCGGCTGCGGTGAGAGTTTTATGGTCTGATGCCGAAAGCCATTGTGCTTTCGACCCGATTAGATTGCTCCCCCCGATGAAGTTTGGGAACGTGTTCAAACTTCGTTACTTTTGCAGAATATTGCTGCACCGATAGTGCATTCTTTATCGATCAGTTAGTCTGGTTTTCCTCTGTCACTGGCAAGACAGCGAATAACGGGCCCAGATGTACCCGTTCGGTGGATGGCACAGCCACCGCATACACCGATCGTATGGCAGTGGATGTAGGGATACTCAAAGGTTTATCGCTCTGTTCGCCAGAGCTTTCTATGCACACAGACAGCGTCGTTGGCGCGGCCTCATAAACTCAGAATTCGCGTCGCTGGGGCTTAGCTCTCTTTCTCAAGTCTTTTGATCAAGCGTTTTTCCAGATCGTCGAGTTCGCCATCGGCATTGACCATGGAATCAAGCCAGTCGAGTTCTGCTTCGGTCACTTCAGCGCCCTTCACCGATTGAGCGACAATCTTTTCTCCCGCCGCCTCGGAAACACCGCCGCCTTGGCGTTTGCCGAAAACAACGCCCAAAACGTTGGCGACATTGTTGGCGACTTTGGGAGCTTCGCGGATCATGCCACCCACCAAGCGGCCGACATTGGTTTTATTGTCAGCAATAAAGCGCTCAAGTTCCAATCGGCGGCCATTGCCTAGTTGCGCGTGGGCCATGGTGAAGCCTTTGAGGTAATTTGCAACGCCGTCAACGAAGAGATCATCCCATTCGGGAGCATTGGCGTCAGCCAAAGTCTCGTCCTTAAGCCGGAAAAGCATCTCGGCATCGAAACGAGTGACCGCTGCGGGACCATGTCCGCCGCTGGCAAAGATGACACGGCGCAAAACGTTGCATTCAGCCGTGCTAATGTGCGTCGCTGATAATTCACCTCCGAAGCGAGTGGGGCCAGTGCCTGTTAGCACTTCGCGTTCAATCTGCTTAAGAACGTAGTCTTTGAGTGTGTTCGGGGTGTTTTCAGCGCGTTCGATAATCCGCACTAATGTTTCAAGCTCAACCATGCTTTCCAGCACACCATCGTGATCGACTTTGTCGATCAGCCAGCGGGCCTCTGCATCATCACATTGCAGGCGCGGCGGGGTCCCATTTAGGACGAATTCTCCAATCGCCTCGACAAAGAAATCACACCATTCATCGGTCCTATCATCAAGCGCATCGTTGAGCGCAAACAAGGCTTCTGCTTCATCGCGGGCAATGATCCCATCGCCCCAGCCCTGTCGGCGCATGGCCAGCACTTCATCGGCACAGACAGTCCCATCGTCAGCAGCACGGCGGGCAAGCTCGGTAAAATGCGTGGTCATGGCTTAGCGGTTTCCTGGTCGAAAAACGTTGTTTAGATTTTACCATGCCATAAAGACGCTTAAGACGGAGTTACCGCAGGAGTTATTGTGCAAGAATGCCAGCGCAAACGGCCTGATCAGATGCCTCGCCAGTTTTTCGATTTCGTGCTTCAATATGAGTGGCGACGGGATCTTGCCCGCTTTGCAAGGGGTAGAGAAAGATATCGAGCACGCATTCTTCGCCTGCGAACTGCAGTTTGCGAGCGTTCCCTTCTTTGAGATCGATTCTCGCTTTACCAAACCTTTTCACAAGAGCGGGTCCGCTTGCTCCGATGATTTCTTGCAACCCTGCTTCGCGTACTGCCAGCGAGGGAACAAGAACTGGTGGCGGGATCTGCGCGCGCGTTGTCTTTGCGCTTTGGGTGGTGGAGGAGCTTCCCACAGAGCCTCCCGCGCATGCTGCAAGAGACAATGCTGCTCCAAGAATGTAAGCATGCCGCATGGCTTGAGTATCCTTTATGCCCTTGGCCTCAGAGCTATCTTTGTTGCAATGCACGATGTACCAAATGTGTGCCCGCAGCCGCGCCAATAATCGGGGCAATAAGCCCTGCAAAGGGAAGCAGCATCAGCAACGCGATGATTGTACCCAGCAAGAAACGCGTAGATTTATTCACGGGATTAGCTTCAGGCGCTTCTTTGCAGTGTCGTAACCACGCCATATCGGTTAACTCTCTACCAAGCAGCCAACCATTAAGGGTAATAAGTGCAATGGCGGGCCCAATTCCCGTGACAACCAATGCGATCACGAGAGGTAACGCTAAAAGGTTGACCCCCATCGTCCTGCCTATCCCACGCAGTGAATTGCCCAAATCCTTTGAAAAAGGAAGCGGATGTGCCGCAGCGGCTGCCTCAGGGTAATGCTTTAATTCGACAGCTGCGATCACTTCATCGGCAAATAATTGCAACACACCGACTGCTACGACCCTAAACAACAGCCATGCGGCAAGAATACCGACCGATAGGGCAATGATGCCCGCCAATGAACCGCTGTAATCGGAGGGGAGGATTGAGACGATCCAGCGCTCGATTGCCCACCAAAGCGCAAATCCCAGCGCGATGAACGCGAAAACGGTAAGCAATACCGTCTTGACCAATATCCGAACAATCGCCGCATCACTCAGCTGAACTATTGCCTGCAATACTGATTGGATGACGATCTGCATGGATGTCATTTGGAATGGGGTTGCGGAGCGACTAAGTCAAATGTCGGATTGCTCGCTTCGCTTGCCGGTGGCTAAGCTTGCGGCTAACCCGCGCCCAACTTGAAACACAACAGGATCGATTGAGTGACCGAACCCAGATATGACATAATAGCCATTGGCAACGCAGTGGTGGATGTGATTGCCTCATGCGAGGAAGACTTGATCCAAGAACTTCAGCTTAATCGCGGTGGGATGACACTAATTGATGAAGCGCGTGCTGATGAATTATACGAAGCGATGCCTCCGGCGCGGGAAATTTCAGGTGGTTCTGCGGCAAATACGCTTGCTGGGCTCTCCACACTAGGGTTGCAATGCGCTTTCATCGGTCAGGTGGCTGATGATCAGCTCGGAAAAGTCTTTCGCCATGACATGCGAGCGACAGGGATTGATTTTGATACTAAAGCGCGGATCGGTGAACCGGCAACGGGTCGCGTCTTAATCTTTGTAACCCCCGATGGCGAGCGGACGATGAACACGTTCCTTGGCGCGGGCCAGTACCTTCCTTCTGTGGCTCTGGATGAGGAGCTAATCGCAAGCGCCTCGATCCTGTATCTCGAAGGATATCTCTGGGATCCCGAAGAGCCGCGTCGCGCAATGCGCCGCGCAATTGAAGTTGCGCGGCAGGCCGGGCGCAAGATCGCTTTTACTGCAAGCGAAAGCTTTGTGATTGAGCGCCACGGCGATGATTTCCGCAGGATGATCGAAGACGGAATGATTGACATCTTGTTCGTCAATGAAAATGAGCTTGCGACATTGACGGGCGAAAGTGACTTTGAAGCCGGAGTGGCAGCATTGATTGGCAAAGTGCCGGTTTTGGTTGCAACCAAGGGCGAGAACGGAGCAATCGCTGTTGCTCATGGCGAACGTGCCGAAGTGGTCGCTGAGGCCGTTGAGAAAGTGGTCGATACTACAGGAGCCGGCGATCAGTTCGCTGCTGGATTCCTGTCAGGTTATGCAAGAGGCGCTCCGCTAGAAGTGTGCCTCAAGAGAGGTGCTATTGCGGCCGCCGAAGTGATCTCGCATTATGGTCCACGCCCAGAAGCCGATTTGAAGAAGCTCATGGATGAGAAACTCTAGCTTTTGCGCCGATGTTAACGCGCGGCCTTGTGGTCCTCGTTTTGCAAGCTGATAAGGTAACGAGCTGTTTCTTTTGCTTCGTGTTTGGAGAGCTCGAAATCCATCAGTTCGGGATAATTATGCGCTTCTACTAGCCAGGTTGAGAGGCTTTCGCTGCTCATGCCTAGCCGATTGGCGATCGTCGCAAAATCCGGAGCATTTGGATTGGGTGAGAGAAAGGGCGGTTCGACACCGTGACAATCACCGCATACGCCCTGCACGAGATTGGGCACAGCACGGTTTTGTGAACCATGTGTTTCCGCCTGACGCGGCATCAACGTTTGGCAGCCGGTAACGGCAATCCCGCACAGGATAAAAAGCACGAAGCGATAGAAAAGGCGTCCCAACATATGTGTAATGTCGCCTGATAATCGACACGCTTCATTGATTTAGATCAAAAGCGGCGGCAAATCTTTTTGTACTCTACCGCCAACTTTTCGCGGATCATCGTAAGGATACGACCTAAGTAATTCGTGCCTTTCCCCAAAGCGGGATCATGGCTGGCAGGATCTTCAATCTGCCAGCGATTTCCCCAATTCCAATCCCGCCGATTGGCTTCTACCAGCATGGCAGGCGCAGTTTTCTGAAGCTGCCTGAGACATCCCAAATTCTGCGAAAACCTGGCAAGGTTTGCCCTGAAAACGAATTGATATCGCCAACTGTGCCATCTGGCCTCGTCAAAAGGCGGCTACGCGCGCACCTAACCTTTTTTGGACTGCTGGATCGTTGGTCTGCATTATTTGTTCGAAAGCGCCGCTATCGCCAAAGATGGAAGCCTTCGCAGCCATCATGTATTGTTCAACGTAATTGAACTGCCTCTCGTCCATTTCAAAAAGGTGTTGGATGCCATTGGCTGAAAACACCCTTGATGAAGGGGTAAAAGCTCAAGAACGTGTGGACTGCCTGAAGGTCGCTTTCTGCAATCTCAGGCCTTTCTCGAAATTGGATCATTTCCTCTCCCGCTCGACCTCTCGCCAGCCGATATCTCTGCGGTAGAAACCTGTCGGGAAATCCACTTTGCTTGCTGCATCATAAGCCGCTTTATGCGCCTGGGTCACTGAGTGTCCTTTTGCTGTTACATTAAGCACACGCCCTCCGTTGGCGATCAGGTTGCCGTCTTGCATTTTAGTGCCCGCATGGAACACTTTTGCGTTGCCGCCTTCTGCCGCGCCCAGATCAACGCTTCCGCCTTTTTCGGGCGTCGCGGGATATCCCTTTGCGGCCATCACTACAGTGAGCGCGGTTTCATTGGCAAACTCAGCCTCAATGCCAGCCAATTCCTCGTTGGCGCAGGCCAGCATGATTGCGGCCAGGTCGCTCTCGAGCCGCATCATCAACACTTGGCATTCAGGATCGCCGAAGCGGCAATTGTATTCGATTAGTTTGGGACCATCCTCAGTTAACATTAGTCCTGCATAGAGCACGCCCGAGTAGGACATACCTTCAATACGCATTGTTGCTACAGTCGGTTCGATAATCTCGGCCATGGCGCGCGCTTGCAGTTCTGGCGTCAGGACCGGTGCGGGCGAATAGGCACCCATGCCGCCTGTGTTGGGGCCAGTGTCGCCTTCGCCTACGCGTTTGTGATCCTGCGCGCTGCCAAAGGGGATGATATGCTTGCCGTCTGTGAGTGCGAAGAAGCTTGCCTCCTCGCCGTCGAGGAATTCTTCAATCACGACTTCCGCACCAGCCTCGCCGAATTGGCCGCCGAACATATCGGACAAGGCCGTTTCTGCCGCTTCGCGCGTGTCGGCAATCACCACGCCTTTACCTGCGGCTAGCCCATCGGCCTTGAGCACGAATGGCGGCGTGAAGTCATCCAAGGCATTGATCGCGGAATCAAGTGTGCTTGTGCGCACATAACCGCCCGTGGGAATATTGGCGCGCGCGCAAAGGTCTTTGGTAAAGCCTTTGGACCCCTCTAACTGCGCGGCGGCTTTTGATGGGCCAAACACCGCGATACTGGCCGCTCGTAAGCTGTCGCCTAGGCCATCGACCAATGGAGCCTCTGGGCCGATCACGACTAGGGCGATTGCATTGTATCGGCAAAATTCAGTCACTGCACCGTGGTCGCTTGCATCAAGTGAAATGCACTGGGCATCTTGCGCGATGCCTGGATTTCCGGGGGCAGCGTAAAGTCGAGCAACAATCGGGGATTGCGCCAGCTTCCAAGCCAGCGCATGTTCACGGCCACCCGACCCCAAAAGCAGGACATTCATGGCGCGCGCTCCTTCATCTGACCAAAATTCCGATGGGCTGGTAGCGCGAGTTCCTCCTGGCGACAACGCACAGCCGCTTTCGATCACCGAGATTTCACAGGCTTTAAAGCGCACTGTCGAGGACCGGTTCGGACATGTGCGTCTTCGCGGAGAGCTTTCTGGCGTCAAACGTGCAGCATCCGGGCACATGTATTGTGCGCTGAAAGACGAAAAAGCCGTTTTGGATGGCGTGATGTGGCGCGGGAATACGTCGCGGCTGAATTTTGCGCCTGAAGATGGGTTGGAAGTCATCGCGACTGGTAAGCTTACGACATATGCGGGACGCTCCAAGTACCAGATTGTGATTGAGCAGTTAGAGCTGGCAGGCGAGGGCGCTTTGCTTGCGCTGCTGGAGAAAACCCGCGAGCGATTGGGGTCAGAGGGTTTATTTGCCGAGGAGCGCAAGCGCCAGCTTCCCTATCTGCCGCGCGTGATTGGGGTGGTGACGTCGCCAACTGGATCAGTGATCCGCGATATTCTGCACCGTCTAGCGGACCGGTTTCCAAGCCATGTTCTGGTTTGGCCAGTTCTGGTGCAGGGCGCAGGGGCGGCTGATCAGGTGGCGAGTGCTCTAAGGGGCTTTTCCGAGATGCCCATCGGTGGACCGGTGCCTCGGCCCGATGTCGTTATTGTCGCGCGCGGGGGAGGCTCGATTGAAGACTTGTGGAGCTTCAATGAAGAGGCGGTGGTTCGCGCCGTTGCGGAATGCTCGATCCCGGTTATCTCTGCCGTCGGCCACGAAACCGATACGACACTTGTTGATTTCGCTTCTGATCGCCGCGCGCCCACGCCGACGGCGGCTGCGGAAATGGCGGTCCCTGTAAGGGCTGATCTGATTGCGACTTTGGCTGACCTTGGCAATCGTCAGCGCCGCGCTGTGCTGCGCCCGGTGGAGCTGGGCCGGGAACGTTTGGCAGCTCGGCTCCAGCGGCTGCCTCGGCCAGAAAATATTCTTCAATCCCAGACGCAAAGGCTTGATGAACTGACCGAGCGGCTTAGTCGTGGGTTGACAGAGCGCGCGGCCACAGGACGAGAGCGGCTGGCCGGGATTGGCGCGCGGCTTTCGCCAGCCATGATTGAGCGGCTTTGCGATATGGCAGCTGAACGGCTGCGGCGAACTCGATTGACGCCCGGTTTGGTCGAGCGTCCTTTGCAGGCAAAACGCGATAGCCTTTCCGCGTTGAGCCGGATTGCAAGTCAGCTCCATCCCGAAAAGCCTTTGGAGCGTGGCTACGCGATCGTGCGAGATAGCGCAGGCACGGCTATGACATCAAAATCTGTAGCCGCGCTAGAGGCTGCGCTAACTTTGCAATTCCGCGATGGTTCGTTGGATGTGCAAGCAGCCGGAGGCCACGGCGTGTCCGCATCCACCAAACACCCCCCCACTCGTCCAAAACGATCTGCAAAAGCGCCTAATGCGCGCCAAGATGATTTATTTGGGTGAGTGTCTGTGCTAAGCTACATGCTATGCTAATGTCGTCAAAAGATAGCGCTGCGAAACTCTATTACGGTCCTTCCAGTTTTCGTGTTCTGCGCCCGGGGCAACATGTGGTCTGCGCCGTGAGCGGAGCGATCATACCCTTGGAAGAATTGCGGTATTGGAGCGCAGAGCACCAAGAGCCCTATGCAACTTGCGAAATCGCGACCAAGCGTTTGCTTGCAAGTGAATAGGATCAAATTGATGGCTCCGCTTGGGCTTGCCTTGTGCGCTGGATTTCTTGTGGCATGCAGCATAAGCGAAGCTGCGGAACCTGAACCGCTCCTCGCCACTACAACGACTGAAGATTCGGCGCAGATCCAGCGTGGTGCGGATACTGGTCCATCTCCAGCGCGGACCGAATTTGAATTCTCAGGTGAGCTTACTCAAGGTGGCTTTATCCGTGGTTTTGTGCCCACTGGGACAATCCGCGCGACTTTGGGCAATGCACCGCTCGAATACGCGGAAGATGGCAGCTTTTTCGCAGCATTTGATCGCGATGCGCCTGGGTCAGTGTCCTTGCTCGCCACCCTCAATGACGGCACGTTTGCGCGCAAGGACATCTCAATTTCTGCACGTCAATGGGATATCCAGCGTCTTAATGTAGCCAAGGGCACCGGCCGTAATCTCGAAGCCTGGTGGAAAAAGCGCGAACCGGAATACAATGAAATTGTCGCTGCGCGAGCCGAGGAGACTGGGGCTAAGGGTTGGAGGCAGAAGTTCATCTGGCCAGTTGTTGGACGGGTTTCAGGCAAGTTCGGCCGGCAGCGCATTTATCGCGGTGAACCTGGCAGTTACCATTCCGGTATTGATATTGCGCCGGGCAATGGAGTTCCTTTTGTGGCGCCTGCTGATGGCGTGGTGGTGCTTGCACGCATGGGCTTTAGCCTTGAAGGCGGCCTTATTATCATTGATCACGGTGCAGGCCTGAACAGCTCATTTCTGCATGCCTCAAAGATTGCCGTGGAAAAAGGTCAAACCGTTAAGCAGGGTCAATATATCGGCAATGTTGGGTCAACTGGCCGTTCTTCGGGACCGCATCTGCATTGGGGGCTAAAATGGAATGATGCGCGGCTTGATCCGCTGCTATTTGCTGGACCGATGCCTTGATCAAGCTCCTCTAGCAGCCTTATGCTGATCCTTCCGAGGTCTCTTTTTCAGACATGAGCCGCATCTTACTGCTCTTGATCGTGGTGCTTGGTCTTGCGCCGGGGACATGGGTGCGCACTACCCCTCAACTTTCAATTGAGGGGCGCGCCGTTAAAGTGGAGCAGCTTCAGCTATCGCCCGAGATAAAGACATCCTTGCGCGGCCCTTTGAACCTGACGGGTGCGTGGCACTTAACCGCGGATCATCATTTTTTCGGTGGGTTTTCAGCGCTAGTAGCTCGCAGCGATGGGACTTTTTTGACCGGAAGTGATCGCGCGTGGGCGCTTACTGTTCCGATAGAGAATAGCGTACCGCTTTCAGCGCCGCTCAATCTCAAGTATTTCGGACGCGAGAAAAAGACGGGCTTTGAGTTTATCGATTCTGAAGCGTTCAGCTGGGATGAAGAACGCGGCCAGCTCTGGGTGGCTTATGAGCACGGCAATGTGATTGAGCGGATTGACCAAGATGGGTCGCGCCAAGAGATCCGCCCGCTCGCGATGAAAGATTGGGTCAACAACCGGGCGGCAGAAACGCTGGTCCAGCTAAACGATGGCCGCATCCTCGTGATTTCCGAAACGCCCGAGCGTAACAGCAAGGGCGTTCGTTATCATGATGCTTTGGTTTTCCCGCGCGATCTGTTTGATGAAGGCAGAACCCCCTTTGCGTTTCGCTTCATCTCTCATCGTGAGTACCGCCCTGTCGATGCGACGCTGCTGCCCGATGGCAAAGTGGCGATCCTTCTAAGGCAAGCAGTGTTCAGCGTGCCACCACAGTTCAAAGCGGCGATTATTGTCGCCGATCCGCGCCTGATACCTCCAGGAGGCGCTTGGACAGGCTCGCTCGCCATGGAAATGACCAGCGGGTCACTGACCGACAATTACGAAGGCATTACTTGGGTGCCTGACCCGGACGCGGAAAAGCAAAACGCGCCGGAAAACGGCGCGCTCTACATTATCTCGGATGATAACTTTGCCAGCTTCCAACGCACACTTATGGTGCGGCTAGAATGGGATCGGTAAGAGGACTCGCAGCCCTCGAACCAACACTAGGCAGCAGCAACTTTCTTAAGCTCACGTTTTACCTTGAGCGCGCGCGTGGAGAGTTTGTCATCCTTCGTTTTCAACAACCAATTGTCGAGACCGCCATTATGTTCAACTGAGCGCAGGCCGTGTGTCGAAACGCGGAATTTGAAGCTGCGATCCAGCTTTTCGCTCAGCAGTGTAACGTTCTGCAGGTTTGGCAGAAAAACACGCTTTGTGCGGTTATTGGCGTGGCTTACATTGTTGCCTGTCAGGCGGCCTTTGCCGGTCAGTTCGCAAATACGCGACATGGATAATCTCTCATCTTGTCAAAATGGCGGGATTGCCGCGTTGAACAGCGGGCCCAACAAGTGGGCGTTCCCGAAAGCGCGGCGCATAGCCAGCCTTAAGCGTATCGTCAATTGATTCGTCGCCTCCGGAGGTTTAGCGATTGAGCGCAATGAACCGCTGGCCGATCTCTGAACCCATGCAAACCGCTCTGCAAGCCGCGCGAGATGCCGGTGATGCGGGCGAAGTGCCGATTGGCGCGGTGGTCGTGAAACGTGGCGAAATCATCTCCGTTGCTGGTAATGCAACACGCAATCCGCCCGATCCCACTGGCCATGCCGAGATGCGCGCGATCCGGCTGGCATCCAAGGCGTTGGGTGAAGAGCGGCTGGCGGGCTGCGATCTCTATGTGACATTAGAACCGTGCCCGATGTGTGCAGGCGCAATAGCTCATGCACGAATTGAGCGGCTCTATTACGCCGCCAGCGATCCCAAAGGCGGCGCCGTAGAACACGGCGCGCGTGTTTTTTACCAGGAGCAATGCCTGCATAAGCCAGAGGTCTATTCGGGAATTGGCGAGGGCGAATCAGCGGAATTGCTTCGGGAGTTTTTTAGGGATCGGCGATGACTGGGCTATTCGCTTAGCCACTCAACCGCGTTACTCAGGTCATCCGAGTCGAATGCCTTGATCTTAGGATTGACCAGCTTGCCCACCACTTCGCCAATTGTGCCGACCCAGTCTGGCCCGCCGACAATGGCATACCGATCAATCTCATCGATCAATCTGAATTTTGATGACATAAGGCTTGGGTTGAAGATTATCTTGGCATCAAAGCCATACCAGTTTCGGATCACCATCATCAGCTTAGAGCAATCTGGCTCTTTCAACCTTGCCTCGACCATGGCGATACCGCGCTGCGATTCTGGCCTATCCAGCCGTCCGGTGACTTCGAAAGCCGCTATGCCCGGCTTGTCCAGCTTCATTTCATTGAACGCGCCGCGGTGGGGTTCGTCTGTTTTGCCTGTTACCCATGCGCGTGCTGCATCGGCCTCGTCATCGTCGTACACCTCGTACACCACGCGGGGCAGCAGCGCGCTTTCCAACCGGGCCGCGCTGCGCAGCCAAGCCTCATCAGAAATAAATGCGATTCGGTTGAGTGAACAAACGAACTGCAACATGGTGGGCATGTGAATCATTTGATCGCCCAAGCTAGGTAGCGAGAAATCGGCGAGGGACGTCAGGTCAATCAATAGATTGCCGCGCTCCTCGCTTTCGAGCCGTTCTTTGGCGAAAGCCACCACCTTCTCCGCATCCGAATAATGAAAGGCACCGATTAAGACGACGCGGTGTGCGATTGGTTCCTTTGGCGAGAGCTCTTCGATTTCGATCATGAATAATACTTACCGGTTCGCAAGCTCCGCGACCTTGATCTAGATCAAATGTGAAATGTCCGATGCCCTTCTTTCCATAAGCGTCTCACCATTTGCGCAGATCCCTTCATCCCACGTGCATCTTGTTTCGACACAATTGTGCTATCTTGACGCCACAGGAGGGTTGGGCATGTCCACCAGAGCATTTGGTCTTGCACCGGTGTTGATCGCCTTTGCGGCGCCGGTTTACGCCAGTCCAGAAAGTGTTGCGCCTGAGGGATGGGAGCGCTCGGATCGCGGCAGTCTGGTGATATATCAGTCAAACCCACCCGGAGAAGTGATGATGTTTCGCACTTTTCCTGAAGGCAGCGATCCAGCTGAGCATGTGGCTTTGTTCACTCTGATCATGACCGGAACCGCACAACGAGTTGTCCGCTCAGATTACAGCACCGATGGCCTTTTGCACATTCAGGATGTGGAATACGTCAATCGCAACGCGACGATGGCAGGCAAGATTATCGCGGTGCGTCAAAATGATGGAACGGTGCTGGGGATGGCGCACGGAGGTGAGAAATCCGCAGCAGGCCTTGCCACCCGGATGCAGACGGCCAGCGCAAGAATGGCGGCCTTGGGAAGCAGGGGGCGAAATCTGTCAGCAGATCAGCAGAAACTGTGAGACAGCCTCGCCCCAACCGCGCTCCGCAATCCGCGGCCCTTGCGTTTCCTGAAGTGGAGCGCGTGTTGTTTGAACTTGAATACAGTTACGGAGTCGGTGGCGCCGCTTACCCGACCTACAATCTGGCTGCTTTGCTCAAAAATGGTGAGGCTGCTCGGTTGGGCGGCTATGCGGTGGATACGATTGATATAGCGAGCATCAGGCGCAAAAACCGAGGTTATGTTGGCCAATGGCGCCGTGCAGGCGATCAGTACAATGTGCGTTGGGATGATGGTCGCACGTCAGAGCTAAAAACCACTGTTGGCCCGCCTGCAACCTTTGCCATCAGCGCGTTTGCTTAATGGTACGTATAAGGCGATCGGTGGGGGCGGAAACACGGCGTTAGGTGGTCAAGTGCTGACCGCGCAAGTCAAGCGATTCACATTCCGATCAAATGGTACATTTTCACAATCCAGTCGCAAATCTGCAAGCTCTGGTGCAGGCGTTGTCCAGGCGGGATCTGGCAATGCAGGGCGATGGAGTCTTAACGGCTCTCACCTCACGCTTACATATGGCAATGGCAGTGTGCTTCGCACCTCGGTGTTCTACAGCACCAATCGCAAAAGCACAGCCAAAGGCGGAAAATATGGCGTGTTGTGGATCGGTGGGGAGGATTACCAGAAAGGCCTTTGATCTAACGACGAATTAGACGAAGCAACTAACCAACTAACACGCTGACAATAAATACTTTTGCATCGCCTTGCCGATTGAGACGCTCAGTTGATCGCTCCTGTCACCGGCTCATCGGGTTTGTATACCGATTGGTCCAATATAGCGCGTATTTGCAGATGCTTACGCTAGGCTGTTTTGGGACAGGGGGAGCGCAACAATAAACGAATTATGGAGCTTCCGTCATGATGTTGTCACCCCGCCTACCTTACGTTTCCCCGAAAATGCGCTGCAACGCCCTTGATGATACAAGCAATCGGGATGCTGGAAATCAGACAGCCAATTTTGAAGGGCTGCATCCTGCTGATGCCGCAAAGCTGTTTAGCGAACTGATCAGCGCACAGACGTAAGCTCTAATGGCCATGTCGACGGCTGGAGCGCGAACGGTTGCCCCGACTAATCGGCTCACTTAATAGCTTGCCGCGGAGCGGGAATTTTCATTTACCTGAGCCTCGGCGTCACATCCCTCGCCAGATTTTGGCTTTCGTGTTGTCCCTCGCGCCAAAGCGGACTGCGTCACAGCGTGTGGGACGGAAGCGCTTATTGTAGCAAATACGCAGTTCTTCCAGCCAGCCACGTTGGTTGAGCTTTACGCCTACAGCGCTCGGCGGGACACCTTGATTGGCATCAGCAAAGGCTTGGCGAATACGGCCTGCGGTGAGATTATTCTCGCGGCTGATCCGGTCATACTCGGGCACACGCAAAGCTTCCCATAGAACGCGCGTGATCGCGAAATAGGTTTTGGGCCGCTTCGTCATACAGGCGCCGTGCTTTGCCCATTGTTTGGCCACCAGCCGTGCAGACGGCAGCGTGCACAGATTGCGCCGGACTTCTGCCGGGGTGAGCGTGCCTTGCGCTTTGCACCATTGCGGCCAAGTGCTGCGTCCGCCCGTCTGGGATTGCGGCCAAAGTCCGTGCACGACAAATGCAAAACGTCCATGATCGCCTGAACATTGGATGCGGTGATTGCGCTGGCTCTCGCGCCCCTTACAAAACTCCGGCGACCAGCTGAGCGCTAGTGTGTAGCCGGTAGTGGTAAGTGTGCGCACCGGGCCATCGGGATTGATATTTGGCACAGACCTCACCTGAGGCACGCGGCATTGATAGGCCTGTGCGCTGGCAGTGGAGGGAATGCTTAAAGCGAGCAGAAGGGCGAACGTGCGCATCATTCGAAAGTCGCGATATCGTCCTTCCCACCAATATTCCCATTGCGGAACCAAGCGTTGGATTTGGGGAGGAACAACAGAATGAGCGTGGCGAAAGTGATTGCTGAAAGCGCAAGATTTGTCACGATCTCAATCGGCGGCAACCCTTCCCAATCCACCACTCCAGCAACAGCACCCAGTCCCGCAAGAATAGTGTAGACCCATCGCGCCACATTGCTTGCTTTGTGAGAAGCGAAAAACCAGAGCAAGATTGATATGCCGTTGCCAATCGCAATGATGGCGATCGCCGCTCCAAGGCCGATACCTGCAATATCAGGATCAGCGTCGAACTCAGCCGCCATTCTCGGCCAAAGATTGGCAATGCTTGCAAGGCCAAGGAGAATCGAGGCCCAAAACAGCCAGTCGAACCAGATGATGGACTTGGGTTTCATATGCGCCTTCATTCTCACCAATTGCGATACCGCACGATTCTTCACTCAAACACGGCGGTCGCAGTCTTGCTAGGGTTTGCCAACCAGTGCCTGCTTGGCGGCAGGTAAAGGCAGATCATCGCGATGGCGAGCAGCGCTGGGTCCATAAAATACGTCCAGCTTCCTGCGCCGCCGACTGACTGAAAAACGGTGATCATATTTGGCAGGTTCAGCAATTTGACCAAAGTGAACACTGTCAACAACCCCAACGCAATGCGGCTGGCAAAGCCGAAGATCCATGCCACGGGGATCAACGCGATGGTGAATTCACTGAACACTCCGATCATTGCACGGTCGGCATCCCATTCAATCCAAGGCATCCATTGGGCATAGCGCAGCATCGACAGCTGCCAATTGCTAAGCCCTCCAATGAGGTTGACCAAGGCCGCAGTTAAGAACGCGATGGCGAACAAGCTGATCGTCCAAGGTCGCGTACCCTTTCGCCATTTCATATCGGGGTAAAGTCCAATCCGATGTCGGCCGCGGGCGCGCTTTGGGTCAGTCTGCCAACTGAACAGTAGTCGACGCCTGATGCTGCCTTGGCGGCAATGGTGTCTAGGTTGATCCCTCCCGATGCCTCGGTCGCGGCGCGGCCATCGACTATACTCACCGCTTCGTGCAAAACATCTGGACTCATGTTGTCAAGCAGCAAGTGATGTGCGCCAGCTTGCAAAGCCGGCTCGATCTGGTCGAGCCTATCGACTTCACAAATGATTGGCGTCACGCCAGCATCGCGCGCGCGCCGCACAGCCTCGCCAACACTGCCCGCGACCGCGACGTGGTTGTCCTTGATCATCGCTGCATCCCATAGACCCATGCGGTGATTTTGCGCTCCGCCTTGCCGGGTCGCGTACTTTTCAAGGACCCTTAGACCGGGAAGAGTCTTACGTGTGTCGAGCAAAATGCAGGTCGTGCTGCCTTTGCGCATCTCCGTGACATATGCGCGCGCCATGGTCGCGATACCAGACAGATGCTGCACGATGTTTAATGCGCTGCGCTCAGCGGTGAGTAGCGCGCGGGCATTGCCGGTTAGCCGCATCAAATCAGTCCCCGGTTCGACTGCATCTCCGTCTTTGACCAGTGCCTTAAGTGTCACACCTGAGTCTAGGTGCAGAAAAAAGGCTTCGGCCAACGGCAGACCTGCAATCACCACTGCATCGCGGCTGTCCATAACGCCGGAAAAGCGAGCATCGGCCGGAATGACGCTATCCGAGGTTACATCACGGCCTCCCCCCTTGAAGCCCTTTCCAAGGTCTTCGCCAAGGGTTGCACGGATGAATGCGTCGAGGTCGAAACCGTCCAGAGTAAGTTGGGCCATGTATCCTCAATAAACGGACCCGCTAGGTCCGCAAGTCTGACCCAGCTCAGATTCGCTGTGTATTTCGCGAAGACAAAGGCGCCTTCGCAAGAAGATCAATGCACAAACCTTGCCACAACATCGCGGTAGCTGCGCGAAACTTTTACCTCAGCGCCTGAATCCAAGACCAAGAAACACTCACCATTTGTATGCGGTTTCACCTGGCGCACCTGATCCAGATTGACAATCCAGCTGCGATGAACGCGCTGAAAGATGCGCGGGTCAAGCCGACGTTCCAGATCCTTCATTGTTTCGCGCAGGATAAGCGAGTTTTCGGCAGTGTAGATGCACATGTAATCACCTGCCGCCTCGATTCTTTCAATTGAATCGACTTCGACGCGGAAGATCTGCCCGCGATCTTTCACATTAATGAGTTTTTCAAAGCGCTCGGCTGTCTCGCCCGTATCATCGCCAAATTCAATCGCGCGATCTGGCGCGACTTCGGCCAGAACGCCCAGCAATTGTTCGGCGTCGTCAGTTGATTTCTTCTCAGCCAAACGCTGACGCACCCGTTCGATTGTATCTGCGAGCTTGTCTTCATCGACGGGCTTCATCAGGTAATTTACCGCGTTAGCCTCAAAAGCGCGGATCGCGTGTTCTTCATAGGCAGTAACGAAGACGAACAAGGGTGGGTCGATCTCCATCACGCCTTTAACAACCGAAAATCCGTCAAAACCTGGCATTTGAATGTCTAGAAAAACAAGGTCTGGCTTTTCGGTCTTAATCTTTCGAATCGCTTCGCGCCCATTGGCGCAAGTGTCGATAATCTCGACGTCCTCAAACGCCTGCAACCGAAGCTGAAGCCCCTGGATGGCGAGTTTTTCATCGTCGACGAGTATGGTTCTAATGGTCATTGTGTTTGTCCAATTGGGCGGGGGGAAGGTATAAATGTCTCGAAGTCGTTTGATTCTTCTGATGCATCTTTTGGGATAGCGGGAGTCAAGGACTGAGGTTGGCTCACGTTGCTTCCATCGGCAATTTCGTTTCCGAGCAGTGGTTCTGGCTCAACCTCACGTTCTGCTTCGTAAGGGATTTCAATGGTCACGGTGAAACCGCCGCCGGGTTGAGAGCTGGTTTCAAAAACATGGTCCTCTCCATAGGCTTGCGTCAGACGATTGCGGATATTGGCAAGACCCACTCCTGTGGATTTGGTGTTGTCGCGCTCACCAGCTTGGGCTGGCAGGTCAAGCAAGTTGTGCTGCAAGGGGCCATCAACGCCTGGGCCGGTGTCCGAAACCCTCATGCGCAGTCGCCCGCCAATCACTTTTGCCGAGAGTGATATGCGCGCGCCCTCTTCTTGTGGGCCAACCGCGTACTTGATTGCATTTTCGACCAGTGGTTGCAGCAACATTGACGGTAAACTAGCGTCGAGTGCTTCTTCTTCTATCTCAAAGTTGGTTCGCAGGCGCTCTTCAAAGCGCATCCGCTCTATGTCGAGATAGAGCTGCAAGGTCTCAATCTCTTGCTCCAGGGTGACTTGGCTGCCCGGCTCCGTAATCAGCGTGTGTCGAAGAAAGCTCGAAAGCCGGGTGAGCATCGCATTTGCTGGCTCGGTTTGCTTGAGCAAAACCAAAGTGCTAATCGAGTTCAGTGTGTTGAACAGAAAATGGGGGTTGAGCTGATAACGTAGCATGGCGAGCTGCGCAGCGGTTGCTTGGGCTTCGAGGCTCTGCAAACGGCCCTGCTGCCGCTCCACAGTTAGGAAGTAGTTGATAGCAAAATACAAGGCACTCCATGCGCCCAGTAGAGTGAGAGGGATATACGTAATTCCAATAAATCGCTGGGCAAAAGTCGTCTCTCGGCTGATGCCGTAATAGATGCCCTGGACCCATGCATCGAGGGATGCGTGCACGATAACAGCGCCGATCAGCACCAGCATAGTACCGCCCCAAGTGATGAAAGGCTTGCGTGCGATCAGCTGGCGGTAGATCACCGAGAGGACGAGGCTGATCGAAAAGCCCGTGATCGTGTTAACAAGAATGACCGCTAACAGATCGAACGGCCGTTCATTTGCAAGCGCTGCTGCAGAACGGAGCAGAAATGCACCGCCCCAGCCCGCGAACTGAAGATACCAGAATGCGCGGTTCTTGCTTGCGAAGAACGGTGCTGGCTGAATTGTAAGTACGGCCATAGCGCATCTGTATAGCGCAATTTTTCGGCGTTAGGAGGGGTAAAGCGCATTCCGGGCGCTTACGCGCAACCATTGGGCGCAAGTCAGCGGATCTGGAATAGAATCGCGCCCAAGTTGCGTTGCGCAACTTTAGCCGTCCTCAAAGCCCTAAATTCGGATCAATCTCGCGCTCAAAATGGATTGACCAATCCGCTTTGCCAGTTGTTTTAATCAGTCTGGCGATCTTCGGTAGCTCTGCTGCGATAAACTCCGCCCGTTCGTCCCACCCATCATGCGTGCGGGAGCGGAACAGGCCGCCATCATGCTTTGGACCCCATGTTTCCATGAACTTCAATGCGGAGCGTGGATTATAGCCTGCATTTGCCATCAGCCAGGGCATTAATCGATCGGCCTCTCGTTCGGTCAGCCTGATATGGCCACGTTTGCGTTTGTTGCGATCGAGCCATGAGCGGTGGCTTAGCAGATTGTGTGCGAGTTCATGTGCCACGGCGCCAGCAAAGATTTCCTCAGGGTAGGAGAAGCCGACAAAGCTTGCACCGACAACCACACGCTTTCCTTCAGCAACGGCCTTGGAATTGCGGCTTGCAAGTTCAAATCGCGTAGAGCAGACGGGAACTGCCTCAACGTTCGTGGTTGTGCCATTGGCAAAGCGGACGGAAATGGCGCCCTCATTCGCCAAGATAGAATCGATGAGATTGTGCGCGCGGTTCAGCCGCTGCCATGCCATACGTTTTTCCGTTGCCCAAGTATTGGGATCAACCTTGCCGATGTGGGTGATTTCACGGTTAGCGATGAATTGGCCCGAGCGTGCTGCTGGGGATCCACGGGCCGCTGTTTGCACAGCAAAGTCATCTTTCAGACCAAGTGCGGCGCGGGCACTCTCAGGATTGCCATAGCTCGCCAAGTCCTGCAATTGCAGACCTATGGAGGGGATGGCATTATCACAAAACTCCGCGTTGCCGCGCGTCAGCTTCCATCCGACATCTTGTAGAACCTGATCTTTGGCCTGAAAGGCAGCAATAGCGGTAGTGTCAGGATTAGCGTTGTTTGCATTGGTGCTGACCGCGCCAAATGACGCAACGGCGACCAACGCAGCAAAAACGAGCTTTGTTAGGTGCATTAGCCCTCAGAAGCGCCAGGCGGATTGTTAAGCGCCTCCTTGAGCCGTTCATAGCCAACTGCGCCGCTGATCGGTTTGCCAGCGGCAATCCAGGCCGGGGTACCATCAAATCCCAAGGTTTGCGCGAAGCTGAAATTCTTGGCTATTTCAACAGTGACCGCTTCTGATGCCATATCCGCTTCAGCCTTCGCCATATCGATGCCTGCCGCATTTGCTGCAGCCAAAAGGCTATCGGGCGTCACAGGTGTGCGCTCAAACATAGCGAGATGGAAGGCTTCGTATTTACCCTGCATTCCAGCCGCGAGCGCCATACGCGCTGCCGCTTCGCTGCCATCAAATAGTGGGAATTCGCGAAAAATGACTTTTAAATCAGGGTCTTCGCTGATCAACTGATCGACATCGGCCAAGCTCGATTCGCAATGAATGCAATTGTAATCGGTGAATTTGACGAGAATTTTTGAACCATTAGGGTTCCCACGAATCGCGCCGCTAAATGGTGCGTAGATGTCCTCTCCAATATCTGCGAGCCGCTTTTGCGCCTCCTGGGCTTGGTAAGCCTCAGCCATCTTAGGCAGCATATCTGGGTTTGAAATCAGAAATTCCTGGGTCCGCGCATCGGCGAGACCTGAATAGGACCATGTCGCGGCTCCCAGGAACCCGAAAATCAGGGCCATGAGCGCGGTCAAAAGCGTATTACGAAGAGCTGCAGGCATTAAGTTTACCTTCTAGATTGCAAAGCAAGCGGATGCCCTGAGACTAAAGCGTTCAACGTCGATCGCGAATGCGTTCCAGTTCAGCGCGAGCTTGGAGCGAGATATCCTGGGCGCGAATCCAATCTGGAGATCCGCGTGGTAGCCCTGCCTCGGCTGCCTGTGCACTGCGCAAAGCTTGCGGATATTGGCGTGCCATCACTTGTTGCTCTGCACTGGCAAGCTTCGCTCGGGGTATATCCCCGCGTTCGGAATACACGACGCCCAATTGATACCAGGCAAACGGATTGAAGCGGTCGCGCGAAACAGCTGCGCGCAAAACGCGCTCTGCCTCAGGATAGTTAGCAGAATCTTCAGTAGCGATTAGCGCATGACCGAACATTGATGCGATGAGCGGTTGATTGAGCGTTAATTTTGTTGCCCGACGAAGTGGGACAAGTGCGTCTTTTGGACGACCCGATTCAAGTAAGACCTGTCCTTGCAATTCAAGGAAGTATGGGTTCTCCGCCTCCATATCTAGTAACGACTGCGCTTCAGCGAGGGCTTTTTCGACCTGAGCGTCTTTGTGATACGCGTAAGCGCGAGCATAACGAGCCGCTGCACTTTTGTCGCTTTCGGGATAAAGATTAAGCGTTTGCCATGGTTCGGCCAAATAGCCGTAAAGCTTGGCCTGAACCCGCAGGAACCGCTCCTGTAAGGCTGGGTCTGGCTCTACGGCCCATGAAGGATCTTCTTCGAGCAATCCCCGCAATGTCGCGATCCGGTCACCTGACAGAGGATGTGTCCGGCCATAGGCGGCTTCGTCAGCCTGGCTGTATCCGCGCCGTATTTCTTGGTTACGCAGCTTTTCAAAAAAACTGATCATACCCTTGCCGCTGATGCCAGCGCCTGAGAGATAGCGTGCGCCTGCGAGATCGGTTGCCGCCTCTTGGTTGCGATTGAATGCGAGGAAGCTACCAAGCGCCGCCTGCTGTCCCGCCAAAATTGCACCCAAAGCTGCGTCGCCTGCGCCAGCGAGCGCTGCACCAACGCCAAGCAGTAGCGATAGGATGGTTATGCCGTTCGCCTGCCGAGTGCGTTCATTGAAGCGGACAACGTGTCCAGCGGTAACGTGGCCTATTTCATGCGCGATCACACCCTGGACTTCATTCGCGGTATCGGCCGCGTTGATCAGTCCAGCGTGGACATAGACAACCTGACCGCCTGCGACAAACGCGTTTATCGAGGGGTCGTTGATCATCACCAAGTCAAGATTACCGGGTTCTAGCTCGGAAGCCTCAACCAGAGGCGCGCTCATATCGATCAGCAATTGTTCGGTTTCCGCATCACGCAGTACACTTTGAGCCAAGGCCGGTGTAATTGTGCTTAGTGAGCACGCTAGCAATGCCAAACAATAAGCAGCAATCCGGTAAGACCGAACTGTCCGATAGGAAATTGGAAATGAGGAAGCCATAGTTGCGAAGCGTAACGGTTTTTGATCTGAACGGGAACTGAAACTACTCGCAGTTCGCGGATTAAATCGTGTGACTCGTTTCTTTATGCCTTGTTGAGCGTGATCAGCCGACTAACTTTTTTGCCGCGCGCTCAATCAAAGGCAAGTCGTCATTGATTTCACCAACTATGCTCACGCCGCCTTCGCCATCACGGCGCACCATGACTAATGCGAATTCCGGACCATCGGCTGAAAGCTGCTCGAGAGCCACTTCTTCCAGCTCACGCAATTTCTCGGCGAGTGCTGAGCGAATAGCATCTTTCGGCTCCACTGCTTTGCCGGCCTCTTCGCGGCGCAAGCGTCGTTCCGCTTGAACTACGCCCTTGAGACCTCCCTCAGCCTTAGCCAAGAAATCGCAAAGCGAGCCTTCTTCCAAATCCAATCGGTGTGCATGGCTTAGGGCGGCGGCATACTCGGTAAGGCGCGTCTTGTCATATTCACTACCAAAAACGAGCTTCACGATTGGCGTCATGGGCGCGCGCTCTTGAACGGAGAGCCCACTTTCTGCGATCAGGTCCCGATAAACTTCAGGTTCTTCCTTTGTTGCGAGCGAAAAGTCGTAGGCGCGGCTTACCGCCGCATAAAGCGCTTGGCGACTGCGATCTTCGGTCGCCAGCGCGTTGTGTGCAAGCTCGCGTGCTGAGGCGAGGTGGTCGTAAAGGCTGGAGTTGTTTTCGCCTGCCGTGTTGCCAGCCTCACCATTAGCGCCATCGCCATTATGCACCGGCGATGTAACTGCCAGGCCGACTTTAGAGGCTGAATGGGGCTCATCATTTGCTGATTCGCCCTCGATCACAAATGCATCGGAGCCGAGATCAAGTACGTCATCAAGCTCTTGCGGGCTCGATGGTTCGGTTTCTTCTCGCAGTCCGTCTGATGGGCCGAATTGGTCCTCGTTGGCGTCTTGCTGCATACCTGCTTGCCCGCCGCCAGGTGTTTTCATCTCAACTTCTGCATCAAGATCAATCGCCTTCTTTTCTGGCGTCTCGAGATAGTCAGCAAGCGAGGCAAAATGATAGGCTGCCTCGTCTTCTCCTGATTCAAATTCTTCCTCTGCTTCGGGGTCTTCGAGCTTGTATTGATCAAAATCGGGTAGATCCAGGCCCTCATCGATCTCATGACTAAAGGCAGCATCGCAACCGCGAATATCGAGCAAGCTGGCAGTCTCAGAGCGCTTTACTTCGCTCTCTTCGCCGTTTTTGTCCTCTGCAGTATGAAGATCATCCTCATGGAGTTGCTCCAGCCCAAGCTCGAACACATCATCATCGTCATTACCGACGCTTTCGATTGGATTGTCCCTATCATCATTGTTCGGCGTTAGACCAAACAGTTCATCAAAATCATCAAGTGACGATGATGCCCAGTCGGTAACGGGGTCAGATGGATGTTTGTGTGCTTCATCTTCATCGACAACAGGTTCTGCCTCGAGCGCTTGATCAATCTCCAGTAGCAGCTCATCAGCAGTCGCCTGACTTGCCATCTCCTTCCAATTGATTACGCCGTAGATGAAATCAATGGTCTGATCGTCACTGGAATACGGCAGCAGAATACCGCGATAAAGGATAGATGCGCCATCGCGGTTAACGAATTCGGCTTCAAATCCGATCGGTGCCTCGTTGGCGAGAATCTGCATGTAATGGTCGGTTATACGGCTTAAAAGTGACCGCGCAGGGACGTCCGAGAGTTTGTTGATTGGACCTTCCGCACCACATTCTTCGCCAAGCTTTTCACCAAGATACTGAACCGCTGGATTTTCGATCCCAACCGAAAAGTCGAGCAGGACCGAGTTAGGGCCAAAATCGTGAATATCTTCTGGTTTGAGTTCTTCGATTGAGGGAAAGTTTCGTTCCCCAAGCAGACCCGCCCAATGGTTATAGGCGCGCACTTGCATGCGCCGCTCGTCTTGGCCGATGCCAGGAGGAGGGCCATCACGCGCAGTGCTTGCCTCAGAGATTTCAAACTCTTCGGCATGATCTGTATTCTCAGTGGTACCGAAAGTGCCGCGCACGTCGTCCATGGCCTGCATTCGCCCCTTATTAATCGATTGCTACGACCGTATTGAAGTGACGTGGTAAACATCCCGTTAAGTTGTGCGGGAAAGTTCGCAATCCTTTTAGTGTTAAGGGTATTTGCTATTAAAGCTGAATGAAAGCAACTGTTTGTGAGGCGGAAATGCAGACTTCACTTCGCGGGCAAACTTAAAGAAAATACCGCATCTTAATCGTCAGTTTTTTGGGCTCTGCACCAAGTTTGAAAACGGCATCTTTGAACTTTGGTGGCGCCATACGAACCGGTGCATCGCGCGAAAAACCATAACCCTCCTTTGGCATCATGCCCAGCGCGCGATCCGCTTTGCCATTGTCATTTTCATCATGCAGCAGAGCAATGGCATAATCGCCAGGTTTTACATCCTGGAACCGGATGGTGACAGACTTGCCAGCGGGGACAACGGTGCGGTGCGAAGCTGGGTCTTTGCGACACCTCGGAAAGATGCTTTTCTTGGTTGTCATGCAAGCGCGCACTACGCCCTTGTCCGAGCGTAAATCAGTAATGGTTATCTCAACTTCATTCGCAGATGCTGGAATGGTGAAAGCGACACTGCCGCACACAAAAGTGACAATCGCGGTAAGTATTTTCACGAGGGCCCTGGTTCGGTTTGAGCAGACGATCGTTTTGCCATTCGTCTGGAAAACCCGCGATCTGTCCCGCAAACGCGATCCCAAAAACGAAAATACAGGCCAAAATTGCATTGATATTCCTCGTGGTGTTTTTCGTGATGGCTTGCCGTTATCAGCCAGTTTCCCAATGAAGAATGAACAAGCCAGCGCGGAAATGCTTCCCAGCCCATATGATTGGTCACTCCCATGACCGTCGCGAGCGTCAACACAACTCCCACCATGGCAAGGTGTATTGGAACAACGAAGACCAATAGTGGAACGACGACCGCTCCCGTAACGGCCTCAATGGGATGAAAGCTCATCGCAGTCCACGCAGTTGGTGGCCGGCTATTGTGGTGGACTGCATGTGCCACTTTGAATATTCGCCGATGATGCATCGCGCGGTGCGTTAAGTAAAACCAGCTGTCTTGTACGAATAGATAGATCAAAACCGATACGGGCATATACCAAAGGGGATATGTAGCGAGATCTGTGTAGAGCTGCGTCCATCCGTGGTGATTCCAACCCCAAAAGACAATTCCCGCCGGAGCCCCGTAAATCAGTGCGGCTCCCATCGACCAGCCTATCTCACGTCTGATCTGGTTTGCCTTGCCGGCGTAAAGTCCGGGGCGCATCTTGGAGGTGATCCACGCAAAAAAGCCCGAGGCGAGGAAATAACGTACCGCGACAATCGCGGAAACAGCAAAGCTGACTATCAGCAGAGCCAGGGGCACAGGAATGTCTGGGCTGAGCATTACATTCACTATGGCGCAGTTTGCTGCAAGGGGACAGGATTTTTGCAAAACCCCGTAATTTAAGATGCACTCTTAACCAGTTTGAGGGATCTTAACTTTAGCTTTCAGGCGCGGTACAATCGGGATCTTGCTGCATAGTATACCGCCGCATTGCCGCACGAGCCAATCGTTCCACCTGCGCCTTTCGCCGGGCCGGGGCGAGCGGATTCAAACTGGCATGGCGGATAATTTCACCATCATACGCATCAGCAACAACCACGCCGCAAACATCAGTCTGGTAGGTTTCACTATCTAACGGCGTGCGATCAAACTGCGGTGGGATGCCCCAGAAAAACCGGTCGCAAAAATCCAAGTAGTCAGGCCATTTGTTATCGCCCAATAAATCCCCGCGTGAGACCTTGATTTCGACAATAACAATTAGTCCTTTGGAATCGACACCCATTAGGTCCGCACGCCGCCCATTGGTAAGCGGCATCTCTGATAAGCACCAGATGCCGTTGCGAGCAAAAAGCCGGGCAATTCCGCGCGCTACGTTCGCAGAAGTATGAACCAAAGCCGTTGTGTCGGCCAGCGCCGGATTGGGTGAAGAAAGAACGGCAGAAACCATGGCTCCTGGTGGAACATTATGTGAACACGGTCAAGGCTTGTGTTCTATTCCTAAGACAAATCTTGTCAGCAAAGGGTCACTCGGAATGGCCGGCGTTTGCCAGACTGATCACAGATCCGCGAGCGGCATGAAATTCACGCCACAACGCTAGTGCAGGCACATGTGGGTCCTGTTCGCGCGCGAGGATGGTGCGCAAGGCAACCATGCCGGGCTGCATCATCGCATCAATATCCTCTATTGCCTGCCAAGCCAGTTCGCGTTGCCATTCATTTGCTTCCCCGAGCATTGCAGGCACGTCCATCAATTCAGTCTCGTCAGGTTCTGGAGCAAGCTTCGCGAGCTTTGCCAACTGAAATGCCTGAGCATGCAGATCATTCCAGCGCTGAGCCAGCGATCCGTGTGAGTTCGCAGCGACATTGCGCATAGCGTGTGTTTGTGCAGGTGATAGTTCTGACATGCCAGCAGAAATACCCCGCACAAACTTGCCGAAGCGTTAAAGCGGAGATCACAAATCAAGCTTGGGTTGATAAAACAAATCAGGCGTAGATCGCGGGGTGATTATGGTATGGCAATGGTCATGGGGTCTTGCTAAACGCTGCATACGATGCCGCAGAAGCATCCGTCGGCATTGGGTTTGTATCACAATCCGATCCGCACCCGTAGCTCAGCTGGATAGAGCGCTGCCCTCCGAAGGCAGAGGCCAGAGGTTCGAATCCTCTCGGGTGCGCCAGCTTTTTCAAGCATTTAGTGCTCCTTTCCAGGTTTTCTCTCCGGTGCAACTCCGGTGAAAGCCCCCGGAATCGCACTTTCGATCTCGTCGATAATCGCTTCTGTGTGGCGTAAAGCAAGCCCCAGATGAGATGGCTTTTTAAGCGCATACAGATCACTGGTCGTTGTTTTCGTGTGACCAAGCATCATTTGGCCTTGTGGCCAGCGGTGTTCACCGATCCTGTCCCGCACCAGCTGCGAGATGGAGCGGCGGATAAGTTTCATGCCAGTTTGCCGTTCTCTGAAGATCCCGATTTCCTTGGTCATCGTCTCGAAAGCTTTTCGCACGCTAGCGACAGGTACAAAATGGCCTTCGGAGTCATTCAACAATGGCACGAGCTGACGCGCTGCTGGTATCGTCGGCCTTCTCTTCTTTGTTTGTATCCGTCCTCGAGGATTGAGCTTGAGCACGCGAGCCCCCGGAATCCATTGCTCCCGCTCCTCAAGGGTCGAGAAGTCATGTGCCGCATCGGGCCTGTGAAAACTGGAGGAAGCGCAACAGGGGGAGTCGACTCTCGATCGCTGCCGCTCGCTCCTTGGCAGTCCATTGCCTTTCCCAGTGTTTTGGGGTTTCCGGCTCAATGCAGTAACGGAACATCTCTGCGAGTTGCTCGATTGAAGCACGAAAGGTCGGAGTGCTGTCCACTGCCTCAGGCGGAAGCGGTGAAAACCTGGCAAGCGAGAGGATGTGCTCTTCGGCGAAAGCGAAGTTTACGACGGCCTTTAGCTGGCGAACAGTGGCTTCGGTCGTCGATGGAGCGCGCTTTTTTGTCCGGCCATTCTCCGGCTTGCCGATTACGACAGACTCTTTGCTCGACCAACGCCGAAACTTGCCGATGACCCGTTTCGAAATGTTGTTGCAGTCGAGGCCCGTCATCTCCTTGGCTTCGAGGAAATCAAGAAAGTGATTGAGCCGTGATCGCATCTCTCCAATGCTTGAGCATTCTTCCGATTTGGCGGCCAGGTAATCGACGATCCCTTGTTCTACTGTGTACTTGTCAACATGTTCGAGCGGTCGTTGGCAGCACGGGCAAATGGTGATGCCGCGTTCGCGCTCGGAATAGAGCCGATCTAGCGCGTCTTCCGCTTCGTGCACGCTCGTCGTGCCCGTGCTGCGATATCGGTTTCTTCTTGCTTGTCGGTCGTACCAGACGATCTGGAAGTTCGGCGAACGGAGCGTGCCGTCACGCCGCCTGTCTTCCGTGAGGCGGTAGTTGCCTCGGCTGTAGAGTTCAGTCTGTGCTTGCATAACTCCTCCAATTCTGCGGACGCCTTCCGCGAGATGATTTCTCCAACTCCATTAGCTTGCAGTAATGTGAGCTCTTCAGACTTGAGGCGCAGCCCACGTCCGTCTGCGACATGCCTATTCCAGCGGGACAACAAGTTCGAGAGTTCAGACATTGTGTTCACCCTGAACGATTGGCTGATCGGGCTGTGCTTCGCGAACCTTGAAGCGAACAGCCCCTTTCGGGCCCAGCTCAAGGTCAAAATCCCGATAACCAGCGCTGAAAAGAGCCTTTGCAGTACGGGCGATACGAGCCTGTGTCGGTCCTGCGCCTGCCATTTTTATCCTCCATCGCAGTGTGTTACTGCGTTTGATCGTGTGCCGATGGATCAACAGTAAACAGGAGGAAAAGCTTCCGAGGAGCACATTCTGCAAGATTCGACTGGTTTTCGCGTGAATCTTGGCATTTGGGCCCAAATGGCGGGTCGAAAGGACCCTACTGGCCATGAATTTGAACCCAGGTGGCCCCAAAAACAGGGCCACGTGGATACAAATTTGAACCCGCCTGGCTCGATTTGTGCATCCACCAGGCACGAATCGTACATCTATTCACACCGACTCGCATTCACATGTCTGTCTGGTTCGGTCTGTATGATCTTTGGGGTCGGCACGGGATTCCCCGCTCGATTGGCGTTCGGCGATTGTTCCCCAAGCATGCCTTCGCTAGGGATGATGTTGGATCGAAAACAACGGGGAATTCATGCCGATATTGTCGTGGCTTACGCGCGAGCAGGATGTGAAGGCGGCGGACAGCGTTCCGTATCGCCTGCTCGAGCGGGACGATGCGCTATCCCACGGCGATCCCGATAGCGGCAACATGCTGATCCAGGGCGACAATCTGGAGGCGTTGAAGGCGCTGCTGCCCTATTATCGCGGGCAGGTGAAATGTATCTATATCGATCCGCCCTACAACACGCGCTCGGCGTTCGAGCACTATGACGACAATCTGGAGCACAGCCGCTGGCTGGCGATGATGTGGCCGAGGCTCGAGCTGCTGCGCGAGCTGCTCGCCGAAGATGGCAGCATCTGGGTGTCGATCGACGACAATGAGGGGCACTACCTCAAGGTCATCATGGACGAAGTATTCGGGCGAACGAACTTCATCACCAATGTCATTTGGCGGAAGAATTACGCTCCAAAATCAAGCGCGAAACACTTCTCGGAAGATCACGACCACATCCACGTGTATGCAAGTCAGGCCGAAAGCTGGGTACCAAACCCAATGCCTAGGCGACCCGATCAGGACAAAGTCTACAAAAACATGGATGACGATCCGAGAGGTCGCTGGCGTCCCGACAATCTTTCCGCTCGAAATCCATACAGCTTGGGCATTTATTCAATCACGACCCCGGGTGGGCGCAAAATCGATGGCCCTCCCAGCGGAAGGTATTGGGCAATAAGTGAAGAAAAACTCTGGGCACTGGATGCTGACAACCGCATATGGTGGGGCAAAGATGGCAAAAACGTCCCTTCTCTCAAGCGCTTTCTGTCAGAGGTAAAGCAGGGACGCGTGCCGCAGACCTATTGGCCGTACGATGAAGTCGGGCATACTCAGGACGCGAAAAAGGAGATCGTTGCGCTTTTCGACAAGGATGTTTTCGGGACACCGAAGCCCGAAAATCTCCTGAAACGCGTGATAGAGATTGCGACAAACCCCGGCGATCTTGTGTTGGACTCCTTCCTCGGCTCCGGCACTGCAGCAGCGGTAGCGCACAAAATGGGTCGCCGTTGGATCGGCGTCGAGATGGGCGATCATGCTCATACCCACTGCGTCCCTCGTCTGAAGAAGGTCATCGAAGGCGAGCAGGGCGGCATCAGCGAAGCAGTTGAGTGGAAAGGCGGAGGTGGCTTCGCATTCTACCGCCTCGGCGGCGAAGTATTTGCCCCGGACGGCACCATCGCTCCGGGCATCAAGTTCGCCCCGCTCGCAGCGCATATCTGGTTCGCCGAAACCGGCACCCCGATGACCAGCGATGCGACGAGGCCATTCCTCGGCGCTCATGATGGCACGGGCATCGCACTCCTCTACAATGGCATCCTTGGCGACAAGAGCGTGGCCGGCGGCAACGTCCTGACCCGCACGACGCTCGGCATCATCCGTGACGCTGCGGACAGCTTCGACGGCCCCCTGATCGTTTATGGCGAGGCAAGCCGGATTGGACCCGACGCGCTGAAGCGCGAAGGCATCACCTTCAAACAGACCCCCTATGACGTGAAGGCCCGCTGATGCAGCTCAAGACCTATCAGCGCGAAACGCTGGGCACGCTCCGCCGCTTCCTGCGCGATGCAAGGGTGCGCGGACCGAAAGCGGCCTACGAGGCAATCACGTTCGAGCCGGATCAGGCCAAACGACTGCGCGGCTATGGCGGCAGCTACACACCTCTGCTGGGCGATGAGGAGCTTCCCTATGTCTGCTTGCGCCTCCCCACTGGCGGCGGAAAGACGATCCTCGCCGCGCATTCCATCGCCGCCGCTGCCGAGGAGTATATCGGGCAGGAGTTCCCGATGGTGCTGTGGCTGGTGCCATCGACCACGATCCGCAAGCAGACCACCGAAGCGCTGCAGAACCCGCGCCATCCCTATCGCAAGGCCCTGTCCGAACATTTCGGCGAACCGGTGCGTGTCTTCGACATGTCTGATTTCCTGCGCCTGCGCCCGCACGATATCGGGCGGCATCTGTGCGTGTTTGTCGGTACGATCCAGAACCTGCGCGTCAGCAACACCGATGGACGCAAGGTCTATGACCATCAGGAGGATCTGGAGCCTTTCTTCACCAAGGTGCCCAAGCGTGCGAAAGGGTTGGAGCCGCTGGGCGAGGATCTCGCGAAGAAGGTCGGCGGCGATCCGGCCGATATCCGCTACAGCTTCGCCAATTTGATGCACCTCCACCGCCCGCTTATGATCGTCGACGAGGCGCACAAGGCGGTGACCGGTCTTTCGCGCGAAATGCAGTCGCGGGTGAACCCGTTCGCGGTGATCGAGTTCACCGCCACACCTCAGAAGAAGAGCAACATCCTGCACGCTGTGAGCGCGCTCGAACTCAAGAACGAGCAGATGATCAAGCTGCCGGTGCAGCTGGGCGAACACCAGACATGGCAGGGCGCAGTGACGGCAGCCATCGCCAAACGCGCAGAGCTGGCCGAGGAAGCGGAGAGGGACCGCGAGGGGTACATCCGCCCCATCGTGCTGTTCCAGGCGCAGGACAAGGGCCAGGAGGTCACGGTTGAGGTGCTCAAACAGCACCTGATCGACGTGCACCGGATCGAAGAGAGCAGCATCGCCATCGCGACCGGCGAACAGCGGGAGCTCGACGGGATCGACCTGTTCGATCCGAATGCAGATCCGCTGATCGAATTCGTCATCACCAAGGAGGCATTGAAGGAAGGTTGGGACTGCTCCTTCGCCTACGTTTTCTGTTCGGTCGCCAACATCAAGAGTTCGACCGATGCAGAGCAGTTGCTCGGCCGCGTTCTGCGTATGCCCTACGCAACGCGGCGCAAGTCCGCCAAGCTCAACAAGGCATATGCCAACCTTGTGAGCAAAAGCTTTGCCGAGGCGGCAACGGCGCTGCGCGACCGCTTGGTCGATATGGGCTTCGAGGAAACCGAGGCCGAAGAGAATATCGAAGCCGATCCGCAGTTCGGCGGCGACGATCCCGACGATCTATGGGCTCCGCGACGCAGGTCCAAGCCATCGGTGCGAATCGAGGTCGAGGCCAGCGACGATGAGCTTTCGAAGGCCCGCGAGGCAGCATCGGACAAGATCGCCGTCACGAAGGATGACGATGGCAAGGCAACCATCGTCGTCACTGGCTTCGTCCGCGACGAAGAAATCGAGCAGGTTGCAGCTGCCCTTCCCCAAGCGGCCGCCAACCGCGTGCGCGAGGACTTGGCGAAATACAATGCCGAGCATGCTCACAAGGCTTCTCCCGCCGAAAAGGGCGAGGAATTCGTTGTGCCGGCACTGATGGCCTATGTGCAGGGCGAGTTGGTGTTCGCCGACAGTGAGCGGTTCGCCGAGTATTTCGACTGGTCGCTCAAGGACGCTCCGGTCCAGCTCGGCAAGGACGAGTTCGACGTCAACGCGACCGAGGACGGTTTCGAGATTGACCTGGATGGCAATCACCTGACGCTGAAGCCGACCGACCAGTCCGATCAGTTGCTGCTCGACATCGAAGTGGATGGCTGGAGCGAAGCCAGCCTGGTGCGTCTGCTTGCCAAACAGGTCCGGGCGGACGACGTGCCTGCCAGCGAAATGCTCGCGTGGCTGTCATCGGTAGTGCAGCACCTTACCGGATCGCGCGGAATACCGCTCGCCGCGCTGATGCGATGCCGGTTTATCCTGGCGCGCAAGCTCAAGGACAAGGTCGACGCGCTGCGCAAGGCGGCGCGAGAGAATGCATACCAGACCTGCCTCTTTGCTCCTGATGCCGAAGTCGAGGTATCCTTCGATGAAGGCTTCCGTTTCTTCGACGGCATGTTTGACGGTGTGCCGAGCTATCGCGGAACCAAATACACCTTCGCCAAGCATTTCCTCGGCCCGGATCGCGTCCCGCGTTTCGATGGCAAGGGCGAAGACGGCGCCGAGGGCGAGGAGTTCAAGGCGGCGCAGCTGATCGATGCAATGGCCGAGATTGAATACTGGGTCCGCAACGTCTCTCAGCATCCGAATGCGTTTCGCCTTCCGGTCGCCGGTGGTTGGACCTATCCGGATTTTGTCGCAAAGCTGAAGGACGGACGACTTCTCGTAGTCGAGTACAAGGGCGGGCATCTCGTCGCGGATTCCGCAGAAAAGCGTGCCGTTGGCGAGCTGTGGCAATCTCGCAGCGGCGGCGATGGGGTGTATGTCTTTGCCGAGAAGGAAGTCGACGGCAAAAGCGTGCGGGAGCAAATTCGCTCCGCGCTTTAGTGCCTTTTATAGATCATCTGTCGCTCTTCACCTTCCTTCCAAAGTATCCTAAGCAAACATCACCCGTCGGTCAGTCCCGCGGGTGAGGCTTAGTAACCTCAAGCAGCACGCGCCGGTCGAACCAGTTTCGGCCGGGTGGCCGTCACGCATGTCCAAGGTCCGCCTAAAGGTGGCGGCGCCTTGTGCGTGCGCAGGGTTACTAACACCCGGCTTGGGTGGGCCTCCAATCAAACGTGGAGGCGAGTAAATGACTCGAACCAAGTACTTTCTCACTGCGCTTCTTCTCGGAGGCTGCGTGTCGGTAGCCATGCCTACGGCTGCACAAGCCAATGCCTTGGAACAAAATGCCGCGACAGTGAGTGACTTCATGACCGACCTTCCACCCTCGAACGATGGTGGTCAACTGTCAGACTTTTTCCAGGGCCCGTTTTACTATGGCAAACGGCGCTTGCTCGCAGACTACCGGTTCTACAACAAGAAGAGGCAGGCGGGGCGAAAGGTTGAGGAGATCGCCGAGGATGCGGAAGCTGCTTTCACTGAGGAATGCAGCGCAAAAGGTGGATACATCGAGCCGCGCAGCAATGCGGCGATGTATAATGACACCACCAGTCGGCTTGGGCTCAGGGGTTCGAATTCACCAGCCCGCGCGATTTGCATGACCTCTTCTGGCGAAGCGCTGGGAATGTTTACCGCATGGCGGGTCACCACATATGATTATCGCTTTGTCATCCTCGCAATTTTGCCTGAAGCCGTTGTGACACAAAGGGTTCGCGAAGCAGACGCTGCCAGAGAGCAGGCCGAAAGTGACGCTCGAATGGCTAGAATCGTCGCAGAGATGGAGCGCGAGGCCAACTGGCGTCGGTCAATTCAGCCGGGAGATGAAAGCAACTGCGGTCCCGTCGTCCAGGTCAACGGTGACATGATACAAGTGATCTCTCGGCAAACGCGAGATGAACGCTGGTATCGACGGTCCGAGCTCAGCCCCGAGTTCTATCCTGACGGAAGCCGCTATTACTGTCGGTAACGTAGCGGAGTCCGGCGTAGACGGACCGGTGGAGCGAACGATGGGAGGTCAAGTGACAGTGAACGGCTCTTCGAACGACGCCGACAGTCGTTTGCCGCATGCGCCACATGGCTTCAACTTCCGCTTCAGAACCGAGAGGCGGCGGTAAGGAAAATCGCCTCCGGCATAGTGGCGAATATCGACGTTGGTCGAGAAACAACCACTCGGGCAATGGAGGCTCATCGAGATTTTGGCGGCGTACGCTTCGGCCAATGTCATGCGCCATAGCCGGTCGCGCTGTTTGTGGCGGTACTGATGCTCGTTCACCGCCTTTGCCTGTCCCGGCATGCGGTTGAACAGCCGGTAGCCCTGATGCAGCAACTTCTGCGCCCAACGGATTTCTGCCTCGAGGCTGTCGGCGCGGGTCTTGCTAGTTTCCAAGATCAAGACGCCGGGCAAAGCTCCTTCCTGAGCCATGCGATAGATCTCGTTGTGCACCGAGCCGTTGGTGCCATTGAGGCCCAGCGCGCATCGCATGTGGCTTTTGAAGCGCTTTGCCAGTTCTGATGTCTCTCCGACATACAGCGGCAAGCCAGGGTGTTGACCATGCGGGTCGCGGCGCGAAGGATCATAGATCAGGTAAACGACATAAGCTGCGGGCCCGGCGAGCAATCCCGCTTCCTCTGCGATCGCGTCGATCAGCTTCTTCAGTTCCCAGCGGTTCGCGAAATTTGCTTTGGACATCGAACTTCTCCTTTGTTCGATGCCGCTCCTCCCCCTCCTCTTTCTTCACCCCGGCCAATTCCCGATTTCACGTGCAGCCTGAGTGGGAGCGTTGCCTGAAGGGCTCCTTCTCCATATTCTGCGCGTAAAAGGGGTAAGCGATGCCTGCATCATTCAATCCTGAGTCATTCGACCTCGGCGGTTTCGATCTCGACATCACGCTCGCAGACGCCGCGCTGGACGAAACGAACCGGCCCACCCGTCGTATGCTGTCGAACGCCTGCATCGGGGTCGATCCATTCGATGCCTACTATGCCTCTCTCGAACTCTTCGAAGCGCTTCAAGCCGTTCACGAGGAATGCGCTGGTGCCAAGGCGAAGCTGGCGCGGATTCTGTCGACACGTTGCGACGATTTCCAGAGGTGCCTGTATTATTCGCTCGCGGGTCGCGGGGTGGTGCAAATGCTAGAGGATCTCGAGTGGTTGCTGCACATCCTTTGCGGGAGGACGAAAATCGCAGCCGAGCTGCTTCGCCATGGCGGAAATGTGCGAGCAGCTTGCCCGCCTTACATTTGTGATGAGCCAGATGGTCCCGTCCCGGCAACCAACCCGGCCTTTGAGCTCGGGGCATCATGGTTCCTCGATCCAGAACTGGGTGGAAGTCTCCACGATTGATCTCGCTGATCATCGATCTTTTCAGAGGCTACGGGGCGCTAATACAAGGTTCGGTAGCGTCAGCTTTGCGCCCCAATATGGGTCATCTGCATCATTCTAGCAGAAACCTCAAAGCAGCCATTCCTGGGCCGGATTCAATCGGTGACAAATGCATCAGTCGCCCCCCACGCGAATGCGACGGACTTGCTCAACTTAGTTCAGTGGTCATTGTAACAGCCAGAAGATGACGGTTGCTGCGATGCCGCCTTCGGCCGCGAGCTCAGCGAAGATCAGGTTAAACATGCCAGGGCTGCTCCAACAGATGAAGCGGTTGCAGATAGTCTTATGCGGACAGTCGACCGGAGGCGTATCACGCCGGCGAAGGCGGTTTCTGATTGGGAAGGTATTACCGCTTTCGATACGCCGGTCATCCACACGCGGGATGCGGTGTGGCGAAGGAAAATATGCATCAATCCGGCGCGTCTGCGCCTCGACCAACAGGCACGGCCCTGACACCGTTAGCACCTGGGTGATGCCGTTATTGAGTCATCCGATTGACTCCGGCGCAAGCGTTTTAATAGGTCATGAGCCTAGACAGGTCGCGATTAGACTGACAGCAACTGCAGGTAAATGTCATGTCTCAGCTCGTGCGCCAAATTCAGTCTCTGCAACGTGAACCTTCACGTGGGAGGCAGATAATGCTGCTTGGAACTCCTCTGGGGGCTCGCGATCGGTAAAGAGGTGATCGACATTATCTAAACTGCCGTATCTCACCACGGCACCTCTTCCGAATTTCGAGTGGTCAGCAACCAGAAACACTGTCCCGGAATTTTGGATGATCTGCTTTGCCGTTTCCGTCTCGCGATGGTCAAAATCCAGCAAGGACCCGTCCAAGCCAATCCCGCTCACGCCAATGATCCCAAATTGCATGCGGAACTGCGACATGAAATTCGTGGCCATATGACCGACAATACCGCGATCACGTTTGCGCAAGACCCCACCCGCAACCGAGATCTCGAAGCTCTTGTTTTCGGCTAATATATTGGCAACGTTAAGATTGTTTGTGACAATCTTCAAATCGGACTTCGCCAGCAATGCTTTAGCCACGCATTCCGTTGTTGTGCCAATGTTGATGAATAAGGAAGCGCCGTCGTCGATCGATTGAGAGACTAACCGCCCGATTGCTGACTTTCCTGCTGACATCGATTGGACGCGTGCATTGTAGGGGTCATTCTGATCTGCCGAGATGCGGGAAACGCCACCGTGATGTCGTTTCAATCGGTTCTGTGCGCATAGTCGATTGATATCCCGCCGGATAGTTTGCGGGGTCACACCACAAATTGAAACCAGATGTTCTGTTGACGCGAAGCCCCGCTCTTCCACGAGCTCGATGATGAACGCTTCACGTTTCGATACTTTATTCAATCGTCTGTCCCGTCCTAACCGGCTGGCTGTGTTTCCCTATAGGGTAACAACGGTCTGGCCAGCGACCTCAGGGCCGTGTCCCGGGGCCGTTGCTAATATCGGGTAGACTTCCCTTAGCGAGAAAAGGCTACTTTTAAGCAGCTGCGCGTTGACTCAGCCAGAAGTCCAAATCTCTCTGTTTTGCATCCCGAAGATGCAACCCAAGCTTTGTTCTTCGCCAAAGAATGTCTTCGGCCGTCTGAGCAAATTCATGAGAGCACAGATACTCAATCTCGGCCTGAAATAGGCCGTTGCCAAAGTCAACGCCTAAATCCGCGATGCAGCGCGCAGATCCGAGGACATCGGTGATACGTGTGCCATATGATCGGGCAAGACGATCCAACATTGGGGTCGGCAACCAGGGATAGTCGGCCCGGAGCGCTAGCAGGTATGCATCGAAATCGGCATCTGGAATGTCACCTCCAGGAAGGGGGGCGTCTTGGGTCCAGCCCGCTTTGGGCAGGGGAACATGGTCAGAAAGCCGTTCCAGAGCGTGCTCTGCCAGCTTTCTGTAAGTTGTTATCTTGCCGCCGAATACTGACAGGATTGGCGGTTGGGAATCGGGTGCGTCGATGTTGAAGACGTAATCGCGGGTGATGGTTGAGTTGGTCGCCGAAGAATCGTCATAGAGTGGGCGAACGCCCGAGTAGGTCCATTTTATATCCTCGGCAGTTATCTCAAACCGAAAGTATTCGCT
Organism: uncultured Porphyrobacter sp.; assembly: GCA_964352245.1. Classification (GTDB taxonomy): domain Bacteria; phylum Pseudomonadota; class Alphaproteobacteria; order Sphingomonadales; family Sphingomonadaceae; genus Erythrobacter. The sequence continues at coordinate 101,604 of CAYGQX010000008.1, read as the reverse complement.
GGCGGCTGAGCATAGGTACGAAACTTCCTCTTCACTGATTTCAACATTTTTGGGATCGCCCGAGAAGCTGATGTCTGTCGTCCCGATCAATGTGAAATGCTTTTCGTAAGGAATGGCGAAGATTATTCGGTTATCAGCGTTCTGAAATATAAAACAATGATCGCCTTCGTAGAGCTTTGGTGTGACGATATGACTGCCCTTGATCAATCGGACGCTTGCACCATTCCAACCGGGATGCGCAGTTCTCAAGACGTCCTCTACCCAAGGTCCAGCGGTGTTCACCACGGCCTTTGCGCGGATGTCGAACTGAATGCCGTCTTGTGCGGACAAAGTCGCCCGCCATCTGTCTCCATCGCGCTCAAGATCGACACAGGACGTGCGCGCAAAAATCCGTGCGCCCCTCTCGCTTGCGTCGAGGATATTCAGAGAAACGAGGCGCGCATCGTCGACCCAGCAATCAGAGTACTCAAAACCAAAGCTGAACCTGTCTTTTAAGGTGTTGGCATAGGGTTGGGCCTTGAGATTGACCCGCTTCGTTGCAGGTAATTTCTTCCGCCCACCGATATGGTCATAAAGGGCAAGGCCTGCACGCAGAAGCCAGGCGGGCCGAAGGCCTTTCTCGTAAGGCAGGCAGAAGCGCAAAGGCCAAACGATGTGCGGCGCCGCATTTAAGAGCACTTCTCTCTCTATTAGCGATTCTCGGACCAAGCGAAACTCGAACTGCTCCAGATACCTAAGGCCGCCGTGAATGAGCTTGGTGCTCGATGATGAGGTGTGCTGAGCCAGATCATCTCTTTCGCACAGCGCGACTGAAAGTCCCCGGCCTGCGGCATCGCGCGCAATTCCCGCTCCATTGATGCCACCTCCGATCACCAGTATATCGAAGTCCAGCTTTTCAGGTTTCATTGCATACACCGATCGCTGCGTTGTTTCTGTTGTCAGGCACCGTCATCTTTTTCCCTCATCGCTCCCCAAGCAGGGGCAATCGCTGAACCTCATTCCGCCTGCATCACCGAAAGTATCGATGCGATATTTGCAGCTCCGCACTTGGCCGGATCGTCAGTTGGCAAGGCAAGAATGTGAGCCGGTAGGCGATTTGCGTGATTGCGCATGGTGTAGTCCTCATCCCTTCTCGGTTCGCGCCAAAGCCACCATTGCCTGCCAGCTAGCAATTGAGACAATCGCAGCTACGAAATGTGCTATCGACTGGCAAAAAAATGTTCGCAAATGGTCAAAAGAGCTAATTTCCGCGTCAATTTTAGCGAAACCCAGCCATATTCGATGCTTGTAAAATTTTTGTTGCTATTTCTTGGTGCAGAATTGTAGGATATCGAAAATTTAAAGATTGTGACAATGGCACTCTGGGGAGGGGTCTATGCCGGTAGTCCAACTAAGGCGGGCGTGCGACTCCGCTGTCGTTACGGCCTATGTTGAACATGCAGATTTGCTAAAGAGCGTCGCGAAGTCTTACGTCCGCGAGGCTGCTGTTGCCGAGGACATAGTCCACGATGTTGTGGCCAAAGTCCTGGAGGCAAATTTCTCGATCACTGCTCCTAAGTCTTACTTTATCGCAGCAGTCAAAAATCGAGCGATCAACCACGTCGTATCTGCCGGCCGTAGAGGCGTGATTGATGCTGACGATTCAGTTCTTGCGAAAGTTCACTCTACCGAACCACTTCCCGACATGGCCTTGGAGGGCAAGGGTAAGATGAAGGCATTTATGCTGGCATATGACAAGTTGCCGCGTCAATGCAGGCGGGTTTTGTCGCTCAATAAGATGCAGGGGTTATCACTTCAGGAAACGGCTGATGAACTCGGCCTGGCGCGCAGCACTGTGCAAAAACATCTGGCGAAAGCCCTGGCGCGATGCGAAGCTGATATGGCTGCATCCGGCTATGTGGCTGGCCACAGCGAGTAGGTCGCCGAAAAGAGAGTAGCGGTGTGAAGGTCGTGCGCCTCGGATTCATTGGGCGGTGAATGTTCCTTATTCAGCTTTGACGGTTGGAAGTCGCGGTACTTTTTGGACTTGCCGCAAGAGGCGCATTCTCGCGACGCTTCTGTTGCCTTTGTGCCACAAACACTCAATTCAGGTGTAAAAATCATTCAAATTCGAAATTAATGGATTTTCGAATAGCACATTCCTTGGCTTCGATTGTCTTGTTTCCAAGATCCGCGCTGGAGGGTGTGAATTCTCCGAGACCGAGCCGGGTGTCATTGGTGTGCGTTTCGCGCGCCTTAGAGAGGAGGGGATACTGCGACTTTGTCTTATCCATTCACGCGATCGCCGTGCATTTCCGCGTCTGACCATGGTGAACGCTTGGGATGCAGCTGAGGCTATTTTCTTGGATAGGGCTCCGCACGTTTCGTTGCCGCAGAAGCGGCTTTTTTAAATCGTTCTGATGCGCTCATGATGGCGGGCAATGGCTTCCAAGGCTCGACAGCATCGCAAATTGCAGAAGACGGTTATTCTTTGGCCGATGGGCGTCGGCTTTAAATTCGCCTCAAGAAATTGGTAAGCTAATCAATAGTATAACTACAAGTTTTAAGGGAAGGGATGTCAAGAATGAGCAGCGAAATCAGATGGAAAAAGGCCCTGCTGGGATCGGTTTCGGCGTTGGTAGTTTCAATGTCCGCTGCTGCGCCGGTTTACGCGCAGGATAATGAGTCGGATGATGTGCAAGATGAGCAATCAACCGATACCAGCGAAAGAAAGGGTGCTGGGGTGTTCTCCGGCGAGATTGTGGTGACCGCACAAAGACGCGAAGAAAATGCGCAAGATGTTGGTATCGCTATCACTGCCTTTACGGGTGAGCAATTGCAGGCGGCAAGGTTTACAAACGCTGCAGATGTGCTTGCGCAAACTCCAGGCGCGATCGCACGCCGCCATTTTCCGTCTCGTGGTCTAACAACTAACATGTTTGTGCGCGGGGTTGGGCAGACTGACTTCAATGACGGCACAGAGTCATCAGTCGCGCCATTTGTCGATGAGTTCTATCTGATTCAGGCCAGTACCTCTGACTTTGCTACGTTTGACATGGAGCGCGTCGAAGTTCTGCGCGGACCTCAAGGCACGCTCTTTGGGCGAAACGCTACCGGGGGTGCAATTCAATCGATAACGAATAAACCCGAAGAAGGCTTCAGTGGCTCAGTCGAGGTTGGATACGGCAACTTTGAGCAGGTCTTGATCGATGGCTTCCTGAACATTCCGCTATCTGACACGGTGCAGTTGCGATTGTCTGGTGTGGCGGAGAGCCATGGCCCTTACGTCGAAAACATCTTTCCTGGTCAGCCGGACATTCTTGACCAAAACTTTGCGGCTACACGTGCGCAGCTGCGGTGGGCGCCCTCTGACACTTTTGAGAATATTCTGAAATATGAGTTCGGCAACACCGAAGGTCGTCTCTTGGGTGACCAGGCGATCATATTCGCAGGCACTGCTGATGGCGACATTATTGAGATTGCGGAAAACGGTGCCGGTTTCAATCCGGTACTGGAGGGTGTCGATGGTCCGAACATCACCTCTGAGGACAACCTCAATGATGCGCTTAATCGTGTACACCACGTGCTCAACACATTTAAGTGGGACCTCGGCTTTGCGACTTTGACTTCGATCTCCGGGTTTTTGGACCAGCGTTTCGAATTGTTTGAAGACTGCGACAGTTCGCCAAACCCGACTTGCGCCTTTAGCCCGGATGTTGACTCTCAGCACTGGTCGCAGGAATTTCGCCTCAACGGCGACACCGACCGCCTGAATTGGACCTTGGGCCTCTATTATCTCGGTCAGAATGCCAAGAACGATCTGGTGCTGCCGATCTTCTTGACGCCAGGCGTCGGGGGAGCTCTTCCCTCGGCAAGCATAGTCGATATTGACTGGGATCTTAACGTCCGCTCCTTTGCAGCTTTTGGTCAGATTGAGTACGAACTGACCGACACGCTCACCTTTATTGGCGGTCTTCGGATAAACAATGACCGGAAGAAATTTGAGCAGATCCGCGATTTTGTAACCGTTGATTTGCCTGCAGGGACTACGGCCTTCAATACGCCGGAACTGCACCGCTTCTTTGAGGGCGAGACCTCGCGTACGTCGCAACACATCTTTACCGAAGAGGTCGCGGGCGACCTGACGGTACAGAACGACACAAACTGGTCTGGTACGCTGCAATTAAACTATGAGCCGAACCAAGACCTTCTTCTGTACGGATCGGTTAGAAGGGGCCTCAAGGCTGCCGGTTTCAACAACGGTCTTGTTGATGTTAGGCAGGAGGACATCGATCTGCTTCCGTATAAGCAGGAAGTCCTCTACGCATATGAAGCGGGTTGGAAATGGGACTTCGGAACCGATTTTACTGGTCGCATAAACGGCGCTGTATTCTACTACGACTACAATGATTTCCAAGCGACGCAGTATGTTGGCATCGGCAACTTGATCTCCAATAACGAAGTTGAGATCACGGGTGCAGAACTGGAGGTCCAGCTTGTGCCAACAGACGGTCTGTTTGCAAGTTTCACAGCTGGATACCTTGATACAGTTATCAGAGACGTCCCAAGGGTAAGCTTCACAGACCCCAACGTCACATTTGTTGCTGACCGAGAATTGGCAGAGGCTCCTGAATTCTCTGGCAGTGCGCTGCTGCGTTATGATTGGTTTGCCTTAAATGGCGATTGGGGCGCACAAGTAGACGCGACTTACACAGGCGCCCGCTGGGTTGACGTGCTTAACCAGTCTGCGCTCCGTTTGGAGAGCTTCGTTAACGTGAACGCCAACCTTTCCTATACCCACGAAGAGACGGGTATTTCAGCGCGCATTTGGGTGCGCAACCTGACCCAGGAACGCGTCCCACTGTTCTTGCTGGCTGCACCTGGCCTCGACAATCTTGGCCAAGTCAACTGGAATGAACCGCGTACATACGGGGCCACTCTCAGATATGAGTTTTAGCGCTCTGTTCTAAGCGTTTTGCGCATTAGAGGCCGGAAGCAACTCTCCCGCTTCCGGCCTCTAACCTTTCAATTCCAAAAATAAGAAGCACTCTGATGAAGTTCAGCAAATTTGTGCCTATTCCGCTAATCGTAGCGTCGCTCGCATTTACTCTTGTCATATTGGATCAATTACTGACTCCGCACTTGCCGATCCCTCAAAATTTGGGATTTGGCTGGATCGCATTCATTACATGGTCCTTATATTTTGCTGCGGGTGGTGAACTCTCTGGCGGCCTTAAGGTCTTTTATGCCTACGTCTATGGGGTCGCTGCGGCGGTCTGCATTGTCGCTGGTTCGGTTGCGCTATCTGGCATGTCAATCGCCTTCTTCGCTGCACCAATCGCGATCTTTCTGGGTGTCGCCATAAGCTTGCTTTTGGAGAGAGTGCCGCCGTTGGATAATATCCCGGCCATTTTTATCGCGGCGGCAACCTTCTTTGCGATCATGACTTATGTTCCAGGTGCGGACTACGCTTCCGCCGCCATCATCGAATTAATCTACTGTGTCTTTGGTCTCGCTTACGGCTGGATCTCGGTTCAGCTAAGATCACGCTACGAGGCGTGGGTCACAGATGGCGAACCGGCTGATCACAATTAAGCGACATACAGTAAGGACGTCTATCAATGAATACGGACACCCTTGAAACAGGAGGCTCCATGCCCTCGAACGACAGCTCAACTCCTGCGCGCAAGCGTATAATGTGTTTTGGAGACTCCCTGACTTGGGGATGGATTCCAACGATTGAGGGCGTCCCGGTAGCGCGATATTCTGCGCAGGAACGCTGGACCGGTGTGATGCTGGATGCGCTCGGCGGTGGCTATGAACTGGTCGAAGAAGGTTTGAGCGGACGCACAACAAATGTTGATGATCCGACCGATCCGCGACTTAACGGTTCAACATATTTGCCATCAGCTTTGGCCACGCATCTGCCGCTTGATCTGGTGGTTATCATGCTGGGTACGAACGACACGAAGACATATTTCAACAGAACGCCATTTGAGATTGCCGCGGGAATGGCAGTGCTCTTGTCACAAGTAGCCGGGAGCGCTGGCGGCGTTGGCTCCATCTACCCAGCTCCGCAGGCCTTGCTGATTGCGCCACCCCCTTTGGCGCCTATGCCGCACCCTTGGTTCAAGGAGCTATTTCGAGACGGGCACGAAAAGACAACGGAATTGTCTCGCCATTATGAGGCGCTGGCGAAGTTCTGCGGCGTACCATTCTTGAATGCTGGCGATTTTATTGAAACCGACGGCATCGACGGGATTCATTTCGACTTGGAAAACAATAAGGCCCTCGGCATCGCTGTCGCCGAAAAGGTCAGCTCCCTGAATCTGCCTGGTTGACCCGGCAATGTCAGATTCAAATCGCGACACTGTCTCACAGCCGAGCGCAAAGCAGACTTCCCTCTCGGCCGAAGAATACCGGGATATCTACGCACGGTCTATCGAGGATCCTGCGGGCTTTTGGGGGGAGCAGGCTGCGCTTTGTGTGGATTGGATCAAACCTTGGGATCAGGTTTCAGACTGTGACTTTAAGGCAGGACGCATCAATTGGTTTCAAGGTGCGAAGCTGAATGTCTCGTACAATTGCATAGACAGGCATCTTCCGGAAAAGGCCGATCAAGCGGCGCTTATCTGGGAAGGAGATGATCCAGGCACGAGCAGAACGCTTACTTATAGAGAGTTGCACGACCATGTGTGCCGACTTTCGAACGCTCTGAAATCGCTTGGGATAAATAAAGGCGACCGTGTTTGCCTATATATGCCGATGATACCAGAGGCGGTCATCGCAATGCTTGCTAGTGCCCGTATCGGCGCGGTCCATTCTGCGGTATTTGGTGGCTTCTCCCCCACCGCCTTGCGTGATCGCATCAACGATTGTGAATGCAAACTCGTTATTACCGCCGATGAAGGCGTTCGAGGTGGCAAGCGAATACCACTCAAATCGAATGTTGATGAGGCGTGCAAAGAAACGCCGAGCGTTGAACACGTCCTGGTATGCGATGTCACTGGATCTCAGATCGACTGGGTCGAGGGCCGCGATATACGCTACGAGGAAGCGATTGAGGACCAGTCACCTCATTGCGATCCGGAAGTCATGGATGCGGAAGATCCGCTATTTGTTTTATATACGTCAGGCTCGACCGGTGCTCCGAAAGGTATCTTGCACACGACCGGAGGATACCTGGTCTATGTGACCACGACATTCCAGTACGCTTTCGACTATCGCGAAGGTGAAATATTCTGGTGCACTGCTGATGTGGGTTGGATCACCGGCCACTCATATTTGACCTATGGGCCGCTATCCAGCGGCGCGACCTGCGTCCTGTTTGAAGGTGTGCCGACCTACCCAAGCCCAAGTCGCTTTTGGGACATAATCGACAAACATGGCGTGAATATTTTCTACACCGCGCCGACCGCTTTAAGGGCTTTGATGGGGGCGGGTGACGTTCATCTGGAGGAGTCGACGAGAGACAGCCTTAGGATATTGGGTACTGTTGGCGAACCCATCAACCCGGAAGCTTGGGAGTGGTACTTCCACAAGGTTGGTAAGGGAAATTGTGCGATAGTCGACACGTGGTGGCAAACGGAGACCGGAGGCGTCATGATTGCCCCTTTGCCCGGCACGGTGAATGCAAAGCCCGGTTCAGCCACGCTTCCTTTCTTTGGGATCAAGCCGGTCCTGCTGGACGAGAATGGTGTCGAGATCGAGGGCAGCGGGTCTGGCAATCTGGCCATCTCAGCATCCTGGCCGGGCCAAATGCGCGGCGTCTACAACAACGACAATAGGTTCCGGGAGACCTACTTTGAAATCTATCCGGGCTACTATTTCACCGGCGATGGTTGTCGGCGGGATGAAGACGGGCACTACTGGATCACCGGCCGCGTTGACGATGTGATAAATGTCTCCGGGCATCGCTTGGGAACTGCAGAGATCGAGAGCGCACTGGTCTTGCACGAAGCTGTTGCTGTTGCTGAGGCTGCGGTTGTAGGGTTTCCTCACGATATCAAAGGACAGGGCGTCTACGCTTTTGTCACATTAATGACCGGCCATGCTTACGAAGAAGATCTGAAGCGGGAGCTTATTGGGCATGTTCGCAGGGAGATCGGCCCCTTGGCAGCGCCTGACCAAATCCACTGGGCTCCCGGTCTTCCCAAAACCCGTTCAGGAAAAATCATGCGGCGTATCTTGAGAAAGATCGCCGAAGGCAACGTAGGCAATCTTGGTGATACAAGCACGCTTGCTGATCCTGCCGTCGTCGACAACCTCGTAAGCAGCAGGGATTAGATGACGGACGACAAATCAGTTGCAATTCTCGCAATCGATCAGGGTACTACCAGTTCCCGAGCGATTGTTTTTGGTCAGCGTGGTGAAACGATTGCGTCCGCGCAAATGGAATTTCCGCAAATTTATCCTTCTGATGGCTGGGTCGAGCATGACCCGGAAATCATTTGGTCGACTACACTCAAGGTGACGAAGCAAGCGCTCCTATCGGCGACCGAAAAGGGCGTGGATGTTGTTGCGATCGGCGTTTCCAATCAGCGCGAGACCGTCGTCGTATGGGATCGGGAGACCGGCAAGCCCATATACAACGCAATCGTCTGGCAAGATCGGCGCACGGCAGACGTCACAGGCAAGTTGGCTGATGACGGCTGCGAAGCTGAAGTAACGGAAAGAACAGGCCTGCTGCTCGATCCTTACTTTTCGGCAACAAAAATTGCCTGGATACTGGATAACGTAGGAGATGCCCGGGCGCGGGCTGTTTCTGGAAAGCTTGCTTGCGGCACAATAGATACATTCCTGATTTGGTGCCTCACCAATGGTGCCGTTCATGCGACCGACGCCACCAATGCGTCGCGCACATCACTATTTAATATCCGCACTCAGGATTGGGACGAGGAATTGTTGCGCCTTTTCAATGTCCCGCGAGCGATCTTGCCAGAAGTCAAGGATTCTGCGGATGATTTTGGCGTAGCGTCAGCAGACTTACTGGGGCGAGTGATTCCGATCAGCGGAGTCGCTGGTGATCAGCAAGCTGCAGCGATAGGGCAGGCCTGTTTCTCGCCCGGATCTGTGAAATCAACCTACGGCACGGGCTGTTTTCTCATTATGAACACGGGCAACGAAATCGTCCGTTCCGAAAACCGGCTGCTCTCTACAATTGCCTATCGTCTCAACAACAAAGCAACATATGCCCTCGAAGGTTCGATATTTATCGCTGGAGCGGCAGTCCAGTGGCTTCGCGATGATCTTGGAATACTCGAAACAGCTGCGGAGTCTGCGTTAAGAGCAGAGCGCGCCTCGCCGCATGAAAGGGTCGTCATGGTGCCCGCATTCACAGGAATGGGAGCGCCTCAATGGGCTCCAAACGCCCGTGCAGCGGTGTTTGGTATGACGAGAAGAACCGGCCCCGATGAGATGGCTCGCGCTGCACTCGAAGGCGTCGCCTATCAAACGCACGATCTTTTGAAAGCGATGGCCAGAGACGGGTTTTCGCCCCAAATACTTCGCGTAGATGGAGGCATGGTCGCGAACCGTTGGTTTGTGCAGCGTTTGTCTGACATTCTGAACCTGCCAATCGATTTACCGGCAGGTTTGGAAACGACGGCGCTTGGTGCATCTTATTTGGCGGGGCTGAAATTTGGACTTTATGCCTCGCTTGATGACATCGCTGCAAATTGGGTATGCGAACGGAGCGTTGCGCCTAATTTGGAGACTTCTGATCGGGAGCGCCTTTTGTGTCACTGGCAAAAGTGCGTTGACGCCGTATTGATGACTCAACATTCTGGTTAGCCACAAGAGCATTGTCAGAACAGATGCCTCATCTGGCAGATCACGTATAAGGCGCGCGGCGGTGTGGTCAGCAGTTCAATTGGCTTGCGTCGGTCGAATGCAATCAAAGGTTTTTTGAGAAGGTCGATTTCAGCCCCTTCTGCTCCGAAAGCATCGAGTGCCCCCTCAAGCACAACCGCCAAATTGATATATGTGGCAAGTGGAATGTGCGTTTAACCGCTTTCTCTGGCGTTTAGGTCTCGTAGCCGCTTGAACGGATGAGGGGGCGCACTTCGCGCCTTGGGCATTCCACGCAGCCGACTGCGGCGCGCGTCGGAAAAGGCTTACTCAACAAAATAGGGGCGCAAAGCGGAAATCGCTCGGAACGTCCGCAAGTGGGGTCGTTTTCAGAATGTCGGCTTTTCGCTCATGATCGAACAATAACAGACTGACCGCTTTCGGCCCACTTTCAGTCATTTACCTCCGCGATCTGCGCAGCGAGATGTTGCTCGCGGAGATCTGCATTACCGTCGAGCGTGTTGGACCACTTCCGCCGAACGGATCGATGCAGGTCGACAACCCGCCAGGCCGAAAGTGGTATCCGCCAGTTCTCAAGCTCTCCGGCAAACTCGTGGTCGAACTTGGCGCGGCATGCGAACGGCAGCATCTCACGCGCTACAAGAATCAGCGCTGCACTGGCGGGTGGACCCATGAACAGACGTTTTGCGATTTGCCATTGGGCAAGGAACGCCAAGACAACTGTGACGGACGCGAAGATAGCCGATGCCAGCGTGCCGCCGATAAATGGCAATATCGCAAGCGGGCTCAGCAGAAGGGCCGAGGTAACCAGGAGCGCCGCGAGCTGGTATCGGAGCATCAGGAACTCGATGCGCGCGGCGCACCGCGATTGTCTGGGGGTGCTCATAGTCTCTCCTTTCACGATCCGATCGGGCTTTCGCCATATTTGCGCAGAACATCGTCGAACGCTTCGGCCATCAGATCCTGCAGGCTGAGACCGTTGCGCCGGGCGCATGTGTGCATGGCCAGCGAAAGCTCGGGCGAGAAATAGCCCGATATCGCCTTGCGGCCGACCCGGCTTGGCGGGGTCTGTGGGGGAACTGTAGGCGATGCGGGTTCGGTCGTCGCATCGTCCTTCGCTTGCTTATCAGCGAGATTGGCGAAGCGGTTCATGCGGAGATCCTTTCTTGTGCCATAGGACGTGGGGGTGTGAACATGTTGAGCTGTTCACACGTCCACTTGTGAAGCTGTTCGATCTCGCAAGCCGCCTTGCTTGCCGGATCAAGATCAAAGACGGTTTGGCCACCAGCAACCGCATGACGATAGGTGGCGCGGTCAGGCAGGATAACAGGGCAGGTCTGTGCCCCGAACCCGGCAACCAGTTCCATCGCATCGGCGTAGATCAGCGGAGCATTGGGCGGGCCGGCGGTGAAGACGACAAATGCAGGCTTCGCCAGTAGCTCCACCAGGCGGATGGTCGTGCGCATCGCCGCGAGATCAAACGCGCTAGGACGACACGGAACCAGAACAAGATCTGCGCACTCGACAGCTTTGCTGGCAGCCAGATCGGCGTGCGGAGGCGTGTCGATAACGATCAGATCAGCGCCTTGCTCAGATGCTGCCTCGATCTTTGCAGCAATGCGCGGCGGAGCGCTGTCGATGATTTCAGGCGGTGCGCCTTGCCGCCATTCGGCCCATTGCGAGGCGCTGGCCTGCGGATCTGTATCGATCACAAGGCTGACCTGGCCTGCTCTGGTTGCAGCGGCGGCCAGATGGATAGCCAGCGTCGTCTTTCCCGCACCGCCTTTCTGGCTGACGATTGCGACTGTGCGGGTGTTCAGGGGTGGCGGTGTAGTCATGCGCGAGGGTCCTCATGTTCACATGTGAAGGTGTGGGGATGTGCGATTGTGGCCATGATCACCGGCTCCGCTCGATCTCGCGGTCGGGATCAACCCCTCGTTCGGCTGCTAGCGCTCCGACACTCAAGGCTACCGAGGCCGCCTCGCGCTCAATCTTGCTGGGGCTTTTGTCTGCGATATCGGTGGCACTGGTTTTTTCGCCGGCGTTGCGTGTGACGGCCCGTTCGATGTTACGTGCGTTGTCGACGATCAGGGTCGCCTCGCCAGTGAATCTCGTAGCTGCGACAAGGAAGCCCCGCGCGCTGTTGAGCATTTTCTCTCTCTCGCTCAGCACCATGATGCCGTCGCGTGCCGTCATGCCCTGCGCGATGTGCGCGTTGACTGCATAAGCCAGGTCGAGCCGCTCGAGCATCGGATCGCCGCGTCTGAGGTCGAGGACCTCGCCGTCCTTCGTCGAGACGCTGATGCCATTCTTGCCGACGCTTTCGACCTTGGCGATATCGCTGTTGGCCAGTCCACGATCATGATCGTTGGCGGTCCATCGAACCGGATCTCCTGCGTGGAGCGCGATCTGCTTCTCGGCGAAGACGGAGACCGCATCGTATTTCAGATTGTGCGGAAGTCGTCCTGGCTCGAAGTCTTTCGTCCGGCCATCCTGCATTTCCAGCTTCACCACCTTGCCATCATGCTCAAGCACACGGCCACGCTCTCCGCGTCCGATGCCTTGCGAGCGCAGATTGCTGCTGAAGGTGACAATGTGCCCCTCGCGATAGGCGCGCATCTGACGTGCACCTTCTTTGGTAACCGTCACACGGTCCAGCACGGTCTGGTGATGAGCCCGATTGCCCAGCTCGCCTTTGTCGGCACGCTGTTCCTGCACTGACAAGTTGAGCGCACTGCGCATGGCGCGGCTCATGGTGAGCAGTAATGTCTGTTCGCGATCTGCCGGCGACTTCCCGACCCAGAATGCGGCCGCGGTTTCAATGCCTTCACGGCGTTGTAGTTCAAGCGTCCGGTCCTTCAGAGCCGCAAATACGCCCGGCAAATCCCCGCGATTCAATGCTTCGGCCACCCTTCTCATCTGCGGTGAGGCTGCGCGCAAGTTTTCGGTTACGGCGGAGGTCGGTGTTCCGCGTTGCTGGGCCTCCTCGAACGGCTTGCCTGCGGCTATCGCCTGAAGCTGTTTGGTGTCGCCGATCATGACGAGGCGATCGGCGCCTGAAACATTGGCGAGTCGGACGAGCTTTTCAAATTGCTCGGTGCCGACCAGCGAGGTCTCATCGACCATAATCCATGCGCCGCGCAGTTCCTGGTCGGAGGTCGCGGCCTGTTCGGGAGTGGCCGTGCCGTCAAGAACCGGACGATGCCGCGCCAGGAAGGCGGCAACCGATTTGCCCCCAACGCTCAGTTTCTCTCCGAACTCGCGCGCAGTTCGCGTGGCGATGGCCAGCGCATGGACCTGCTTGCCCTGTTCGCGCAGCAATGAGGCGACCGGGATTAGCGCTGCCGACTTGCCCGTACCGGCTCCACCCTGCACCAAATGGGTCCGATCTTGGCCCGACAGAATGTCCACCGCAGCGCCCAGCTGACCGCTATTGAGCGGTCGCATACCGAGACCGGTCGCTGCTTGCTGAACTTGCAATGCAGCTGTTGGCCGGTCTGCAAATGCCGCCACCGCCCCTCGTCCTGTCTCGATTTCGCGCGCGGCGCGTTGTTCAAGCGCCAGCATGCTGGCAGGCGTCACCATTCGCTCATTGCCGAGGAGCAAGCCCCTCTCCTGCAGATGCGCAATGCGAGCTTCCACGAGATCGGCGTTGATCGGTCCGCGCCGTTCAAGCGCTGTGCGCACCAGATCGAGCCGCTCGAAGCCAGCCTCGTTCTCGCTGAGATCACGTGCCGCTGAAGCCACCGCCTGCGCAGTGGCAAAGGTTTGCGGGCCTAACGCTCCCTTTCGTTCGGGCACCAGCTCGTCTCCGGATCGCGGCGTCAGCCCCATCGCTGCGGCAATCGCCAATCCTTTGTTGTGGATGCCGCGAACGCCCTCAATCAGACGCGCCCAGATTGTCTGCCCGCGCTCCGATCGTTCCACCGCAGCGGCAATGATCGGTTGCAGGTTCAGACCAACCTTTGCCGCCTTCGCCTCCCACAGACTTCCGCGCTCTTCACGGGTCATGTCCTGCTCTTTGCCGCGGCGCGTCGCCAGCGCCGCGATTTCGCGTTCACGCGCTGAGGAGCGGCCCTCCTTTTCGGTCGCATCGAGGATTTGTGCGCGTCGGTCGGAGAAAGCTTCGATCTGCCGTCGGGAGATGCCGGCGATCTCGAACTCTCCATAGACCGGATTCTTAGCCGCCACGGTCTCGTATCCGAGCGCCTCCAGCCTCTCGCGCAGATAGGCGTTGTGGACTGTGCCAAGGGTGTGCTGATGCTGATATATCTGGTCGTTCTTCAGCGCATGCCATTTGCCATCGCCAGCGAGCGTGGCGTTGGCGAGCACCGCATGTAGATGCAACTGTGGATCGAGTTCGCGGCTGACATCGTGCAGGTAGTTGGCAACGAGCAGATTGCCGGTGTTCTCGGTGACCTGTCGCCCGTTTTGCCACACGCGGGCCTGGGCGAGATTTTTCTCGGCCCAAGCCAGTGTTTGCGACACCGAAGCCCGAAACGCCTCGACCACGCGCTCGTCCTTACCCAAAAGCGCGACAAGGCTTACCGACTTCGGTGCGCTGAAGGTAAGATCGAGTCCGGGCCGGTGCTCCCCGCGCGCAGCATTGAGTTGGCTGGCGTCGGGCATTTTGCCCTCCAGTATCCGCTCGAACGCGGCAGTCTCGACCTTGCCTTGAAGACCCAGCGCAAGCGCGCCGCGCCCATCCCAAAGACTGTGATCGGTGCCGTTTTCGAGCGTATAATAGTTGTCCGCTGCGTAATATTCTGCGGCGCCGGAGGAAGCGACTTTGCCAAGCGACATCATGGCACTGGCTCCTCGGTCATCGGGACCAGTACCGGGCAGGCGTCGAACTCGTTCTTGTCCTTCCAGAGCTCGCACATTCCCCGATCCGCAGAGCCGTACATCGCGCGCGCCATCGGTGTGGCGATCCAACTATCAGGCGTCAGCCGCGCCAGCGTGGTGATGACGATGGCTGCGGCGAACAGGGCTACGAGTCCTGCGAGACACAGCTGCCACGCCGGGAGCCGCCAGTTGGGTGCGACTTCATACTGGTTGAGATTGCGCGGTTCGTGCGCCGCAGCCTCGATCGCGTCGAGTTTGGCATTGATGTCTGCAATCCATTCAGGAGAGCGCGCAGCGGCCAGAATATTTTTCCGAAGCTGCTCGACCTCTTCAAGGTGCTCGGAAAGCATTTCGGCAAAGGGGGTTGCTCCTTCACTGAACCTCGTGCTCAGCTCCTCGCCGAGACGTTCGACGGCGTTGCGGTTGGCTTCCTCGGTCGCATTGAATG
This sequence comes from uncultured Porphyrobacter sp., assembly GCA_964352245.1. Lineage (GTDB taxonomy): Bacteria > Pseudomonadota > Alphaproteobacteria > Sphingomonadales > Sphingomonadaceae > Erythrobacter. The sequence goes on along the minus strand of CAYGQX010000008.1, from coordinate 86,522 downwards.
CCTTGAGCATCTTGTGCTCGCGTCGATCAAACGAGCGCAAGATCCGATCATGTTCAATGCTGAACCGGTCAAGCTTGCTGACTAGTGTGACCGCCAAATCTGGATCGACGGGCGGCTTGGCCGGTTCGAACATCGCGCGGCCTTCGTCATTCGCTGCCAAAAACTCCAACAGCACCGATCGTCCCAATGTCGCTGATGGCACACCTTCGGCGGCCGCGATTGCGTCGAACCGCGCCTTGTCCGCCTGATCGAGACCGATGTTCAGCTGCTTCATGGCGCGTATCCGCCACGAGTGCGGCTAGCGGAAAAACCACTATATTTCCGAGACCTAGGCCGCGTGTAGGCAGGGGGCCTAGCCGACAAATGCTGCTCGCAGAGCTTTTGAATGCCGCCTAGTGGCCTAGCTAGGCCATAGTGCCGCAGACTTCTGCGGATTTCAGACAGTCGACCAGTGGCTACACAGTAGCGTGGTGCGTGCCCACTCACTTTCCCAATCGTTGAGCCCTGGGAAGGTCTGGATGTCCGCGTTGAGAGTGTAATGGGATTTCCTGCCGTGCGGGCCCGGCCTAACGGCCGGAACATTCGCGTGGGTGTGCCGACCTGATTCATGCAGCATTCCCCCGATAGACATTCGGGTGACCGGCGCGGTTGAGATCGAGAGCCGACATAGGCTGAGGTGCCGCTTCCGGCTCTTGGCCCAGTTCTCTGCAGAAACGCTGGTAAAAGCCAAAGGCGATCCGCTCGAACGGCCATCCCGTCCCGATGAGCCTGAGGACTGGCAGCGGTTCTTCATTCAAAGCAGTTTGAAATGCGACGCGGTTGATGACGTCCCGATTGTAGGCATCGAGTACGAAATCGCAGAAGGATGCTCCATCAAGTCGAGTGAGCATTTGGGCTAATTGTTCAGCATCCGCACGCAGGCAATACTTCTCGACCAGCTGCCGAACGGGGTCATTCCAATGGTCGAAATGCTCCAGCCAGACGTCGAACCAGATCGTCCAAGTCAGTCGGTTTTCAGGGCCTGACAACCGCTCAGAAACTGCATCGGCGGTCTGATCGTAAATCGCTCCGAACAGCGCGGGCAGAGCCGCAAATATCGGTTCTGGATCAACCTCGCGCAGCAGGATCGCCGCAGCGTGTCGCCAGCTCAACACATCTGTGCGTGTGGGCGAGTAGGTCGGCCACCACGGGTTGGCGTCCTGCAAGTTTTCCCAGAGACTGTCCGGGCTAATGCTGCTCATGGTAGACCTCCGTTTCGTTGGAGGTCGGCACAATTCTCTCGATGAGATTGCCGATATGATTGGCGTCATCGTGTCGGGTTATCCTGGCGATCTGCACCGGCTCGTAGAAATGCTCCTCCGTCAAGCTCTCGCTCGCCCTGAACATCCGGATCAGGTTCCGTGGGTTACGCATCAAGCCCACGAAACATCCGCCGACGGTCTTCTTGACGGACCATGGGTGCTTTTCAGGCAATCGGCGATGGCGATCGATGAGGATGACTGACAAGGCTGCCGTCTCCAGGCCCCACCGATGGCACATTGTCCCCCACGTCCGCTGGTTGATGTCGAACGATGACGCAGCAATCAGTCGCGCTGCGTCCGCTAGGCCCGGCCAACCCTGCCGTGACTGAACCTTGTAGCAATCCAAGAACTCGGGCGTCGCGACCGCCAAGGCCTGCCGGAAGGTGACAGCTGATGGGGCTGCCACCTTCCGGGCGTCGCGGCTACAGGATTCTGAATTGGATTGATGGGTTGTAATGAGTGTGCGCTCATCCGCAGTCCGGTGCGCGGAATCTCGCGCACTGACATCTGAGAGGCTTTCGACGATTGCTCGTAATGCCTCAACAACTTCTTCAAGACGCTCGAGGCTTTTGATGCGAGACGATCTACCGCCGGGCAGTACTGATTCTGCAGCATCGCGTGCGGCAGGTTCGCCAGTCTCCCTGACGCGACAAAGGAGGTCGCGAATCTGCGCACGCCCAGCTGCCAGTGCTTGGTTCAGAAGTTCCCTGGATTTTCGATAATCCTCGTACGCTCGGGCGATTTCCAAGGCTCGCTCAATCAGCGGCGCAAGGTTGAGCCCGAACAGGTAACGGATATAATCGGCGCGATGCCCGTGGCGAGGGCGTCGTCCACTAGTCCGTCTCAAAACCTTTGACGCTTCGAGCTCCCGCTCCAGTTCGTATACACGGCGCTCTGAGATATCGAGCATCTCTGCCATCGTGGCAGGCGAAATCCATGATCCGCAAATCTTGCCTGCTTCGAAGTCTCTGTCCTGTGTGCTGTCAATTAGGATATCGAGCAGGGCGACCGCCTTTTCTGACACACCCTCAAGCTTGCGCAGTACAATTTTGGCTTTTCGGCGGAGCTCGTTGCGGCTCATGCCATCAGGTAGTCCACAATGCGACAGATAGGCGCTCATTGAGCACCTCCCGCGAGGTTTACCCTTGCACCCGATTCGTTGGTGGAGTAGTCTCTGCGAATAGCCGCCAAGCTATGAAATTCGCCGCTGGTGGGGATTGCCGTCCCCCCGGCGGTTTTTCGTTTCAGCGTAGGCGGACTTGCTGATCTTATTTGCCGCGGATGCTCCGGTGCAGTTCCGGTGCGTTTCCACAGATTTCCGAGCGAATTCGTGGTTTGTTCTACATTGTAGCGGTTCAGAACCGCCGGTTTTCCGCAGGATTCGCCAGTAGACCTTTCCCTCCGAAGGCAGAGGTCACAGGTTCGAATCCTGTCGGGTGCGCCAGTTTTTCAATGGCTTAGTGATGACCCGCTCGTTCCGTATGGAATGAGTATGGAAAACAAGGGGTGTCGCTGGCACCGCTTCGTTTCGGGCGAAGAGCCGTTAAAACGTCGCTTCGATCGAGCATTCCTCGCACGGCTGACGATCCAGATATGAGGTTGGGCCTAACTTCTAGATGCGCATCTATGAAGCGCGAGCAGACCTCCGTTTCTGCGGACGCACTGCATCCAGGCAGCAGTTTCAGATAGAGGTTTCAGGCTCAGCAAGATCACTTTCGGCCAGTTGGAGAGTGCAAAATGTGTGGATCGCCAACGACTCACCTCTGAAGGTAAAACTTAGATCTCAATTCAGAATGTTACATAGTTATGTTTTGTCTGCAGCTCCGCGAAAACGCGCTCAACTCGCAGATGGATTAATTATGCCCGAAACATAATTTTATAGACTGATCAAAATTGTATGTCCCGAATTCACGGGGTAAGTTATGCTCGTGAATTGTCCTTTTGTGCGCAATTTACTCACCACTTCCTGAAACATCGGTTTATTCATGAGGAAAAACATCTGAAGTGAAAGAGCCGCGCGTCGATTAAGCGCGGCAAATGGCGCTTTGTGGCCAAGCCAACGTGCTTCACTTTGTATCCCCCAGCTTTCCCTTGATCGCATTCCAGCCGGACTTTCGATGCTGGTCGTTACAATTCCGCAGCGTGAAAAGGCTGAGCCATGCTCTCGAAGCCCCGAACACTGGAGAAGCGATGAGTCGTTTAAGCTTAACAAATTATCGATGAATTGTCGGCAATAAGCAGAAATCTTGCGCCATAGGGATTGCGGAATGAAACTGCTGATAATTGATGACGAAGCTTCAGTTCGAGAGGCTTATCGACAGGTGCTCGAAGCCACATCGCCCTCCCAGAACAATGATTCGCTAAGCAAAATGGCTGACGACCTTTTCGGAGATGATGACCCAGACAGACCCTCAGCCTCGAACGATGACCTGACCTTTGATGTGCACTATGCCGCTCAAGGAGAGGAAGGGATTTCCCTTATCCGGTCGGCAAAGGAAAGCGGCGAGCCTTTTAAGGTTGCTTTCATCGACATACGGATGCCGCCGGGTATCGATGGCAAAGAAACTGCACGGCGCATTCGCGCCATCGACAGCCAGATCAATCTGGTCATAGTTACCGCATATTCTGATCATTCAGTGACCGATATTGCGGCGGTTGCCGGGCCGGCAGACAAAATTTTCTACATATCTAAGCCATTCGCAGCCGAAGAAGTTCGGCAAATGGCGACCGCGCTTAGCCGCCGTTGGGATTTCGACGCAGGGCAAGTCGCGCTGCTAGAGCAGAAAATTGCTGAGCTAAGAGCGAGTGAAGCGCGAGCAAATCATGCCGCCACACATGACTTTTTAACAGGCGCACCCAACCGGAAAGCCTACTTTGCAGAGCTTGCGCATCTTCTTTTGAATGATCGATCCAACTTTTCGTTAGCGCTTATCGATCTGGACCGTTTCAAGCATGTGAATGACACCTTTGGTCACGGCGCTGGCGATGACCTGTTGATCGCGGTCCACAAACTCCTTTCGCAAACAGCGCCAAAGGGCTCGATTGTGGCACGAATGGGCGGGGACGAATTTGGGCTCATTATTCCTGAATCTGATCGAAAAAAAGCGCATGATATTTGCCACGAACTGACCACGGCGTGTTCGCGGACATTTTCCATTCTTGGAAACTCGGTTAATATCGGTGCATCTTGCGGCCTGATGATACCCAGTGACTATCCGTCGCGCGAAATGATGGAATTGGTGCGTTGTGCAGATTTAGCACTGTTTGCTGCCAAGGAAGCCGGTCGCGGTATTGTTCGTCTGTTTGACCAAGAAATGGATGCCTCTCAGCGTTTTCGTCAACAGGTTGAAGACGGCCTGCGCCATGCGATTGAGCGCAACGAATTGGTGCTGCACTTCCAACCAATTGTCGAACGCAACTCCCTTGAGGTCGCCGGGTTTGAAGCGCTTCTGCGTTGGGAAAGTCCCGATCATGGAATGGTTTCCCCAAACGTGTTCATTCCAATCGCTGAAGAAAGTCAGTTGATCGATGAATTGGGCGAATGGGTGGTCGATCAGGCTCTGAGTGAAAGCCTCAACTGGCCCGAAATGTTTGTCTCAATAAATTTTTCACCTCGACAGTTTCGCCGTGGGGACTTTCTCGGCTGGCTCAACGGTAAGGTTGCGAAATGGGGTGTGCAGCCAGGTTCGGTTCAGATCGAAATCACCGAGACTGCGATCTTCGAAGACACCGATCGCGCAGTCACTTTGCTGCAAGAGATAGAAGCAGCAGGATACCGAGTCGCTCTGGACGATTTTGGCACAGGATATTCTAGCCTTTTGAATATCAAGAACTTCGCATTGAGTTGTATCAAGATCGACAAAAGCTTTATCGATGGACTGGGCCAGGATCGCCATAGTACTGCGATTGTTGGTTCCGTAGTGCACTTGGCCGACGCTCTGGGGCTCTCAGTGGTCGCCGAAGGCGTTGAATCCAATATACAATGTGAACTCCTCAGGGTTTCCGGTTGCTCACATCTGCAAGGGTTCCTGTTCGGTCGTGCGAAGCCTAGTTCAGAAGTGCTAGACACGTTAGCCCAAATCAATTCGGACGCTTTGCGGATGGTGAATCGTTAGTTCCGGCATGCCGCAATCGCTGACATCATCTACCCGCATCAGGAAGCCCATCAGCAGGTCGTTGATGATGAACCTAGCTGTGATCGGGGCGTTGGCCGTCATTTTGCTCACCGTAGTTCTGAATCTAACCATTCAATACGCGTTTGATGAACTTGAGAATGAAGAAATTGCTGCTCACCAAGGCCGGATCGCGACATTTATTCAAGACAGGTTGGATAACCTAGGCGCAGTATCGTTGGACTTGGGGCAGTGGGATGACACTTACGACTATGTCCTTGACTTCAATGAAGACTATCGATCGATGAATCTGGAACACGATTCCCTGAGCAATGTCTTGGTCGATGGCGTGTTCATCGGGCGATATTCTGACGGGAAATATTTGGTTGACGCGTTCAACCGGGAAACGGGAGATCCTTTGCCAGGTCTCACCAATGACCTTCTGAACTTCGCCACATCATATGATTTTGTCGAACGACTAGCGCAAGACGAACAAATGAACAGCTATGTTCGTTTTCAGGACCAATTGTTCGCCGTCGCCGCGGCGCAGATAAATCGCAACGATCTGAGCGCAGAGCCGCCAGGGTACCTGGTTGTTCTTTCAGAAGTAAGAGCAGAGCGTGTCAGTGAAGTGCTCCAAGCAGACAGCATTGTTTTGTTGGGTCAAACAGTTGAGACTTCGGCGGTGACGAAATCCGACAGTCGCATCGAAATCTCGACACCGATCCTAGGTTTTGACGACAGTCCGATAGGACAAGTAGTCCTAGACTTGCCGCGCCCGCTAACCATAGCCGCCAAAGAGCTGTTGATGATGGTGCTCGGAGGCACGGTCGTGGTGGTTATCTCAATTCTGTTGGTTCTGCAGCTCAGAATGCGTCAGCTTGTTCTGAGCCCAATGCAAAAGCTTCACGAGCATCTGAAGTCAGTTCGCAGTTCCGGAGAACTGCAAGAATTGCAAGGTATGACCAGAGAAGACGAGTTCGGCGCGGCGCGGCACGAATTCAATCTCATGGCGCAAGAGCTGCAGGAATTGCGTGCGAAACTCGAATCCCAGTCTTTTGCGCTTGGCAGAACGCAAAGCGCGATCGGCCTTATGCACAATTTGCGGAATAGCCTTGCGCCAGTTCGGGTCATTCTCGAAACGCTTGAGCGCAAGGTTAATATACCATTCCCGCCTCAAACAGAGCGTGCGCTGAATGAACTTGCGCTTGATGACATTAACAAAGATCGTAGGGAGAAACTTGCCCAGTTTCTCGCCGCAGCGCACAGTGATCGTGCAGAGCGTGATGCGGACAATCAGCTTGTCGTAAGAGAAGCCGCGCGAAATCTGATGAACGCATTTGAAGCGATCAATTCTCTACAAAGTGGTGAAGGAAATGCCAAGTTTGAAGAGCAATGCGAGATTGCGAAAATCCTGAGCCATTCCTGTAACGTGGCCCGGTTTACCGATGATTTGGACATTGCAACCGATGTTAGCGTCGACACGCCTGTAGTTGTTAAGGGCAATCGTGTGTTGCTGGCGCAAGTTGTCGAAAATCTTGTCACCAATGCTGTCGAGGCGATCCGCAAAACCGGCCGTGACACGGGTACGATATCCATCACTGCAAAAATCGGCTCAGACGGTCAGCACTGCTATGTGAATGTGGCGGACGATGGGATTGGATTTGATCCTGAAAACGCGCAAAACCTTTTTGAAAGAGGGTATTCTACTCGCGAGGGTGCCTCAGGTGGCCTAGGCCTGCATTGGTGCGCCAATACAATCAACGCGATGGGCGGTAAGCTGTCGATGGCTAGCGATGGCCTTGGACAAGGCGCGAAAGCACAAATCGTCCTAGCGCTTTTTGAGCGTAAAGCCGAGAAAGATACCCTCGCAGCGTGAAAGTCTGGCAAGCCCTTAACCAAGAAGCGAATTAATTTTAAACTCGCCTCATTGGACAAACAGATGACGCAAACTGACGATAACAGGTCGGTGCTGGCAGTTCGTTAACCATTCCGCGTTAACCAAGCGCAAAATCGGAGACAAACGAATGCTGCGCGGATCGCTTATCCTTGCCCAATCTGTGACCACAGTTTTTTGGTCGACTGCAGGTTTGGCACAAGACAATGTTTCCCAGAATGATGAGGCTAAGCCACCCGTCATTGTGGTGACTGCACAAAAGCGAGAACAGAACTGGCTACAAGTCCCCATTGCTTTGAGCGTTCAGGATGCGGAGGAACTGCGCCGTGAGCGTTCGTTCAACGCATATGATATTCTGCGTCAGGTGCCCGGCGTTTCCGGCAGCAATCCGAATGACGAGCTTACTCAGGTCACAATACGGGGCATAGCCTCCGAAGATTATGGCATTGGGTCTGATCCGACGGTGGGTGTGTTTTTCGACGGCGTTTATCTGGGCCGAAATGAAAACACCGGCGTGAACTTCATAGACCTTGAACGAGCGGAGATCGCTCGCGGACCTCAAGGCGCATTGTTTGGGAGGGCCACACCCGGAGGCGCAATCAGCCTCGTCCCGGTCCGGCCAAACGACCAGCTCGAATTCCGGGCAAACGCAGAGGTGGGTAGCCGCGGGCTTGTCCAGACCTCGCTGATCGGAAATGTGCCCCTTTCTGAAAACGTGTTCCTGAGAGGGAATGTGATTTACAGCAGGGAAGGCAACTATGTCGAAAACCTCACCAACGGCGAAGATCTTGGTGCAGAAAAAAGCATCACCGGGCGTTTGGCGCTTCGCTACGAAATGGGTGTCGATACGACATTGGACCTGACCGGTTGGTACGAGGATTATAACGGGGAGCCATGGCTCTATCGTAACTTTACGGAAACCGTGGAGGAGCCAGACGACCTCGATGATCTTTCCGACCGGTTCGATTTCACCGACGAGATTTTCAGCGACGTATCTGCGGATGATCTGATTTCGGATATCCAGAACTGGGGTGCGATCCTGTCGTTCGAGCACAGGTTCGACAACGACATCAGCATTGTCTCGACTTCATCTGCAATCGGTTATGACAGCCAGTACCGCGAGGATTTCGACGGAACGGACCTGTTCCTGTTCAACTACGGACAATTCGATGATCAGTCGCTTTTGACCCAAGAGGTTCGGCTGGTCTCCAGCGATAGCGCAGCAGTACGCTGGCTTGCAGGAGCGCTAGTGTACCGCGAGGATATCACTTCCGAGATTGTGCAAAGCTACGGCGATTTTGACCTGTGCGTCTACTTTGAATTCGACGATGAAGATGGCTGTGCACCCGCGGGCAACGGAGTAACCGACACATTCATTTTCGCGACCGGCGATTATCATGGGCTGGCCCTGTATGGCGAAGCCGCCGTCGATCTGACCGACAATCTGACCTTGACCGGTGGATTGCGCTACACCCGCGACAACAAGGAACTTGTGATCAACGCGCCAGTACCGGGCGGCTTTCTGCCTGCGGAAGATGTGGGGTATACGATCCCGACAGACGGGCTCGATGTGCTACGCGAAGAAACCTTTACCTCCTGGCAGCCCCGGATTGCGCTGACGTATCGACCCCTGAGCAATGTCTCGATTTACGGGGGATACTCCGAAGGTGAAAAACCCGGTGGTTTCGACACATTTGACCCGTTTGCACCGGCTTTCCAGGCTGAAGAGGTCAAGTCATACGAAGTCGGCTCAAAAGGTTACGTTTGGGGCGGCAAACTGAACTATTCAATCGCAGCCTATCTGGCTGACTACTCGGAGCTTCAGGTTCTTGTCACATCAGGGCCACGCGACATTGTCACGAATGCGGCCTCCGCAGAATCAAAAGGCGTAGAGTTTGAACTTGGCTACAATCACGCAGGCCTTGAGCTTGGACTGCGCGGTTCAGCAATCGATGCAACGTTCGAAGACTTCTCTGATCCGGTCAGCGGCTTTGACTTTAACGACAATAGGTTGCCTTACACACCAGAATGGAGCCTCGGCGCCACTTTTGGATTTGACCGGCAAATTAGTGACGACTGGACCGCCTTTGGCCGCGTGAATGCAGATATTCAGGGTGGACAGTTTTTAACCCCCGACAATGACCTGTTCGCGAGCAACCCTTCCTATGAGCGGGTCGACTTCACAATCGGTATTACCAACGGCGACAATCTGGAATTCTATGCCTTTGGGCAAAATGTCACCAGTAGCGATTTTGTCGGCTTTGGTGATGTGACGGACTTTGATGAGAACTTCGGCGCTTATTTGGCCCAGTTTCCCCGACCAGCGGTTTTTGGTGTCGGGATCACTTTCAGTGGTTCATGAGATTGTTTGACAGT
>CAYGQX010000008.1:0-76736 GCA_964352245.1 uncultured Porphyrobacter sp. | reverse complement strand
TGGAGCGTAGGGAATTCCTGGCATTCTTGGCCGCTGCCATGAGCACAAGTTGTGCCCCGCCCCAAATGTCGAATAGCAGGAATTCGATTTTGGTCGGGTATCTGCGCACCAATTGGAGCCAGGATCCGTTTTCAGCTGGTTCCTACTCATATTATGCCAAGGCCGAGCAAGCCGGCGACCGAACCGAGTTGGCCAAACCCATCGGTGACCGTTTGTTCTTTGCAGGCGAAGCTTGTCACCCGCAGTACAATAGCACCGTCCATGCAGCTCATGAATCCGGGTTGATAGCTGCAAAAGCGATCCTCGAGACTTCGGCCAAGACTATTGGCATTGTGGGCGCCGGGATGAGCGGGTTGACCGCAGCCCATTTACTTTCAAAGTCCGGGCGCAGCGTGACGCTTATTGAAGCACGCGACCGTATTGGCGGCAGAATCTGGACTTCTGACGAATTGGGTGTCCCGCTGGATTTGGGCGCGAGCTGGATTCATGGGACAGATGGAAACCTACTGACCAAGATGGCTGATATGCAAGGGGTACAGCGCCTTCCAACCGATGAGGAAAGCTATTCAGTAAGAGGAAATGGCGGGGAAAAATTGCTTCCGGAGCAGCAACCGGACTGGTTGTTCCATGAAGCAGAAGCCCAAGTTTCTTTGGGGGCTGACATTGCACTGATCGACCCGAAAGCCCTTACGCATGGTGATGGCTATTCGGGCAATGATGTGATCCTGCCAGGTGGTTATGACCAGCTTTTGGATGGTCTGAAAGGGGACTATTCACTCCTCCTGTCCCGTAAAGTGAACAGCATTTCGCTAAACAGCGACACGCTTCAAATCGGCATCGAAGGCGCCGATAATCTCTCGTTTGATGCGGCGTTGGTGACAGTGCCATTGGGCGTCCTCAAAGCACAAACAATAGAGTTTGCGCCGCCTTTACCTGACGCAAAGCTGGCGGCGATTTCCAGAATCGGCATGGGAACGCTCGATAAGATCTACCTGAGGTTTGAAGACGCCTTCTGGGACGATGAAACGTGGCTCTACACGTCCGATACCGGTCATCCTCTTGGCCACTTCAATCAGTGGTTGAACCTAAGACCCCACTTAGACCAACCGATCATCGTCGCACTAAATGGCGGATCTGCTGCGCAAAGCCTTGCGCAGTTGAGCGATCGTGAGGTTGTACGGCGAGCAATTGACGTTCTGGACCGTGCCTATCCAGAGTGAAGGATTGCAGAACATAGGCACACTAAAAATCATCAGCTTTAATTTTGGCGGCATGCCGCGCCAATGAATCATTTCGGGGAAACTGTTCATCATTCTCAAGTTTATGGGGTGGCTCTTGGTCAAAGTTTCCAGATGAACCCTCGAAAAAAGGCGTGAAGTTCAGAACTCTACCTTGCTTTGCAGCCGTCGAGTGAAACTCCGTCCACAAATCTGCATCGGTCCGCTTTTTGCTGCATGTTCGTCTGACGAACTCGGGTTTATTCGTCAGTACTGATGGTTTTTGGCATTTGCTTTCGATTATTTCGCTCACCATACAGCTTGCGGCTGGCTAGCTCTCGTTCCTTAGGGGGTTGATTCAGGATCAGGGCAGGATCTTACGCTGGCTTTTAGCGAATATATTCCACCTGATGGTTCGGCAGCCACTTGCGGCTCGTCGAGTATGCAGATGCCCAACCTTTTGGCTTGAGCCGGATCAATCGCGAGTTTGTAGGTTCCGGGCTTAATGAGTTCGAAATAGAAGTAACCGCCTCGCTCTGAGCGCACTGCGCCTCCTATCTCGCCGCTTTCATCAATAAGCTGCAGCCGCAGCCCCGAAACCCCGCGTCCGTTTTCGGCATCCTTGAACGCCACAGTACCTTCGATTTCGCTCAACGCGACGATTGGGAAATCCGTCACGTGAAAACGACCTGCACGCGGGACAATTTCTACTCCGCGTTCCACGGGCGCCATCAGAATGTCGGGCAGCGTCGATGGATCTACCTGGATAGTGGCGCGATTGCCGTTCCCTAATTGTGTCAGGCGCGCCATGCCATTCTCATTGGTTGTTGATGTGTTGTTGAACACAACAAAGTCGACGTCTTTGAGTGGAATATCGCCCTCACTGAAAGTTCGGTTTCCATCCATATCCTGAAAGGCTCGCAGGCTAGCTGCACCTGCCGATGCTTGGCCCGGCCGAGCAACGAAATAGCGCTGGCGCAATGGATCGCGGCCAAAGCTAAAACCAAGCCTGAAGGCCAACGAAAATGACTGCTGTTCAAAGCCATAATTGCCATCAAAAGCGAGCGAGAATTTGTCAAAGTCACGAATTGCCGAAGCGCCAACATTAAGGCCACCGCCATTGAAAGAATAGGTTGCTTGGCTGCTCACCGTCGTTTGATCGTCAAATTGATAATCAATTGCGCCAGATACATTGGTAATTTCCGGACCTTGGAGCAGGCTGTATCCAACTGATCCGCGAAACTGCGTTCGCGAGCGCCTGAAGGTCGCCAGATCGAAATTGCCGATAAGTTGGGAGAGGTTTGAGCCATTCAGCCCAACATCGCGCGCATATTCCAGTGTGTTTGAAGCAACCATTCCGGGCAACCGATAGGAGCCACGGAAAATCGCATCAGTATCGACCCTGCCATCGGCAAATTCTATGTGGCGAATCCTCGCGGCGATGGGAACCGTTTTCCGCTTTGTCTTGGCGCCAAGATTCAGGCTCGTGTTGAAATCAAGCTCGGTCGCACGCCTCATGGGATCGCGCGTATTGCTTCTGAGTTCGTCTACAAAGCCGCCACCATATTCAAAATGCGATAGAGTAAATGAGCCTCCAAGTGCGCGACCAGCCGTCCCGATACCTGCTGCATAGCTTCCCTTATCAGATATCGCTCCGTCTGCACGCAACGCCAAACCTCCAATACCGGTGCGAATACCGGCCGTACCTATAAAATCGTTCGCGCCATCGTTTTCGAAAAAGGAAAGGCTGCTAACTGCCGTAATATCAGGGTTTAACCCATAGGAAAGACGACCTGCGGCCTGCCAGTTTCCAAAACCCTCTGTTGGATTAAAGTCCGGCCCTTCAACGCCAAGTAGGTTAACGCCGCGCTGGATTGCTCCTACTTCATATTCCAGATCTCCCGACGCGAGCCGCCCATCGCCTACCGTAATTTTTCGCACTTCTTCACGTCGTTGACCCTGGGGGCCGAAGAAAACGAGGCGAAAAACATTAAGTCCATAGTCGACAGGAACTTCGAGAAATTCGTACTGGCTGTTCACCGCATTGGCGATTGATCCGACAAGGATGTCGTTACGATAGAGCTCCACTTCGTATCCATTCGGCAAGATTCCGCGCAAGTCGATCTGCTCAAATGCAGACGCGCTCTCGAAGGGGCGATTGGATAAGAAGGCGCCTCGGCCCGAACGGCCGCGCAGGCCCACTGGCATTGAGGAAGTTGCAACATCGCCAAACTGGAAATCAGTCGCCTTCAATGGTCCGAGTAAATCGGAATCAGGATCGCGGCGACCCAATTGGATAAGAGATGCAACAAGGCCATCGCGCGTCGTGGTCGTCAAGAATGCCTGAGCGGTCATAAAGGCAAGATCGCCAGCAAGGCGCAGATCGCCTTCAAGCCTGTCACCAAGTGCGGAGTCCGATACAGCTCGAAGCTCAACATCTGCCATTGGTACCGAAGCCGCCAACCACGGCGTCTCCTGACGTGGCCAGCGCTCTTTGTCGCCCCGGGCTTGGCGAGCACCGAGTTTTGCCCGCTCGGCATCACGACGCATCCGCTCTTCGAATGGGAAGGGCTCTGCTGTCGTCAGTAACACCGATTGCGTTCTAAGGTTTGGTTCAAGCGCAAGCGGCAAGAACTCTGCAAGCACATTGCTGAGTACAAACATTTCTCCATCAAAGGCCCGTCCTTCGGCAAACATCAGGGGGCGGACGCCTCCCTTTGTGGTAAGCATGCGTTGCCTGAGATCAATCGTGACTGTGCGGTCTTCGCTGAGGAACCATCCATTCGCATAATTACCGTCATCGCTAACCTTTATGGCTAAATCAAGGATTCGAGCGAGCTCTCCCACCGGCAGATAGATGCCGCTGCGTGTGCCATAAGCGATAATCGTATCGCTGGCATCAATGCCTTCCACTCTCAGCTGCAGGATCAGCTCATCATTGATGGTGAAGATCGGACTGTCTTCATCCAGAGGAAATGTCCTGGCGCCAGGTGTTAGGTCGAGTGACGGTTGAGGTTGAAGCGCTGCCTTTGAGGTCGCAAGAATAGGTGGACCTGTAGAAGATTGTGAACTTTTCACAGGTTTCATCCTGACTTGGGGGGGTAGGGGTCGCAGGCCCGCTGCCGGGTTCGCTGTTAGTGCGGGGCGGCTTTGGGGAATTGTTGTTGCTCCCGAATTTCTGACGGCTTTTGCAGGCAGGCGTATCGTCGGTGCTTCGATTGCCGTCGATTTTACCGAAGCCGCTGCCGCTTGCAGGACTTCTGATAACCCAATTGGTTCGACCAAAGGCTTAGTTGGCACTGCTGATCTGACGGCCTTCTCTTGCGAAGGTGCAACCGGCGCAAAGGCTGAGGAATTGGTTTGAACATTGGCCGCCGTCGATAATCTCCCCGGATCAATAGCAGCGATTTGCACGCCTGAAAGCGAAGCGATCTGAGCCCTTTCAACCCGTTTGTTGAGATCGGCCTGCGTTTGTGTCAATTTGGTGGACGAAAGCTTGTCCACCGCCATTTTCTGTGTCGGGGGCCCTGCAACCTCGCGTGTGGTTTCAGCCTTAAGTGCCTTTAGCGCGGTTGTGGTGCGTGGCTTTTTCGCAGCTGTTCTGATCGTAGGCTCGAATCGAAACGGTGCACGGTAGAGTCCCGTAAAGCCTGGACGGGCGATCGCACTTTGCGATGATGGATCGCCTTTTTGTTCTCCTAGGCGCCCCGATGAATCCGCATTGATCCGCTCTGCCACCATGCCGGATGACTTAGGCTTTGTAGTCTTTTCAGCGTTTTCATAAAGCGCAATTGATGGCTGAGCGGTAGTGGCTCCCTGTCTGCCTAGCTCAAAGAGGCTGGCAGCTGATGGAAGCGAAGATCCGCTCGCGATTGCTGGCACAGCTGCAATCGCGGCAAGAACACCGAAAGCGCGAATTGAGGTCACCTGACGACAAATTCTTGCCTAGCAAGAGTTTCACCGGGGGTTACGTCGTCATCGACAAATGCAGCCGTTAACTTCATCCCTGCTTGCAGCTGAGTAAGATCAAATTCGGGGTTCAGAGCCAATTGCACCTGCCGCGATTCAATTTCGGGATAGACTCCTATGCCCCGTGCGATCACCAAGGGCTCATCTTGCCCCGGCGCTGTCACGATGACATCGCCATAGGCGGAGCGGGTGCCGCTGCGTGTTATGGTCAAGGACATAAGCGGGCCGCGCTCTCCCTGTACGAAGCCGATGTCTTTGAGCCCAACATCTAGCGTCGTATCTCCTACGCGCACTATCACTGGGATAGAAATGCCGAAACGCGGGCGAATGGTGACGCCGACATTGCCCGTATCGGCGGCGCCGTCACTAACCGCATCTTCAATCGAGAAGCCATCATCCACATTCTGGGGCACAGACACGACCATAAAATGTGCGCGATACTCGCCATCAGCCAAATCTGCCGATGGTCTCGCCATTATGCGCACAGTCTGCGCTTCGCTTCCTAACAAGTTCACGCGGCGCGGAGAGTGGCGTAGCATCTCACTCGCGACTTTAACGTCGCCAGCCTCCGCTCCGGGCGGAATATTGTCCAAAGGCACGACATTTCCAGTGTTTAACATCACCATATCGGTGATAGAAATCTCGTAGTCGCCACTAAAGGCTGTCTTGTTGTAAATGCCAACGGAGGCAATGCGCTGACGCCGGTCCATTATGATGCGTCTGGGATAGAGGTTTATATCGCCCATTCCACCAACGGACCCCTCCGGAACTTCGCCGGCTTCGACTTCGGGGATCGCTGGTACAGCCAAGTCAGCTTCGTCTTGGGGCGCTTCTTGAGCTGCTTCAAGAGAGAGATTTTGGCCCGCAGCCGAGTTTGCCATACCAAATGCCAGCAAACACACAGACGCAGTCAATGTGCGCGCGCGAAACCCTGAGAGTTTTTTCATTTTTCTAACCATGATCAGCGTTGAACAACTAGGTAGTTCTACGGTCGCGATGGTTAATTTCTCGTAAGGAAATAGCGACGTTAATTGTAAATTACGGTAACGTCGAAATCCCCGAGATATGACCCGGGCGCTTGGTTTGCATTGACGCGTAATGTACCGCCTAAGTCCAAGCGGTATATTCGATTTCGGCCAACGCCAGATATAACAACCAAACGAGCAGTAATGCTGTTGATGAGCATTGAATTAGTGCCACTCGTGATCGTTATATCGCCAGGGATAAAGACGGTGCCGCCTCGGTTCCCGGCTTGCTCGACGGTGAACTGAGCGGGTCCCCTGCCGCCTGCAGGTTGTGCCATATTTGTCGAGGATGCGACTTCGCCCGCAGCGCTAAACGATCCATCCACATTGACTGTGATAGAGCTCGCCGTCCCAGGGGATGCAAAGCGGCCAAAACGCAAGTCAGAAATGCGCTGAATGGTAATTGGATCAGCGACAACCGCCGCCGCCGTACCCGACTCCTCAGTGGAATCGCCCGGTGCTGCAGCAGCTGGGACGCACATGCCTGCACAAGCAAGCATGGCACCATACCGATATAGACATTTGATGGGCATGACGGGTCGCCTTATGTTGACAATATGGGCGCGGAGCGCGGTTTAAACCGAGCCCCGCGCGCCAAATCCGATCAACTTAGTTATAAGTGACGGTCACATCGTAAGTGCCGCTGTAAGTGCCCGCAGATTCGCCACCAACAACAGTCAGGACGCCGCCCACAGAGAAGCCGGCTGCGCCAGAAGCGTCCAGCGCTCCAGTGCCTGGCGCGTTAGTCGTGAAGCTCATGGAATCAGTGCCGTTTGACACAGAACCGGCAGTGGTCGTGATAGAAAAGCTGCGGCTCGCATCGCCAGCCACGGTGAACGCATCAGCAGATTCAACCGAACCACCGATCAAAGTAACGTCAGAAGCAGCAACGCCGTTGCCTGACTGATCGACAGTAACAGTACCGCCAGTGTCGCCTGTGGTGAAAGTTCCGAAGTTCAGAGCAGCAGCTGCAACGTGCGTGAGAGTGATAGGAGCGACGACTTCAGCTGTTGCCGCGCCTTGTGCAGTCGAAGTGTCACCGGGAGCAGCCATAGCAGGCGTCGAAAGTGCTGCTGCAACAGCAGCGATGGCAATAAATTTCTTCAAGGTTGGTCTCCTGAGATTCAAAAATTTGATCCCGCTCCGATTTTGCGGGCCAACGGAGGAATGCGTGAGCGATTCGTTCCCGTTGATCTAGGTAATACCCCTTAGCCCGTTAAAATCTTCCTTATGCGCTGTAGGCGCGAAATTAACTATAAGCCGCGCAAAACTGCGGTTTGGCCCGGTTCAGACAGTCACTAAAAAGTGCTGATGCTCAATTGTAAGAAACAGTGATCGGAAGCTGCGCGCGGAACGTGTCTGTGACAGTTTCCGCCGGGATCGTAAGTGTCCCGCCAATAAAAAATATATCACGTCCAGCTGTATCCAAGCGCCCGCTATTTGAGGCGCCGGGATGGTTGAGACTGCGAACCTGCAGGGCATCGACAATAAGCCGCGCCCCAGTTTTGGCCCCACGGGCCATTAAGGACCGTGGGAGGGATACGCGATAAGTCCTGTTGGCTTCTCCGGACACTTCAAAACTAGCCCGATGCGGGGCGCAATCGATTTGCCCGCTACATCGGGCTCTTCTAGAATTGAAGTAAGCGACAGCGCTTCCATCGGGCGCAACACTCACTCTACCAGCCACATTGTTGCTGGCTGCAATGGATCCAAATGAAAGATCTGCAAGAGGAATGGCTCTTAGAGGCTTTACAACCTCCGCCTGCGCTACGCCCTGACCTGAGCGGCCAGAATGGGCGTTCACCGACAGAGGAATCGCGCCCCAAAGCAACGCGGTCGCCAGCGCAAACAACGAATATTCACGTCTTGGCAAATGGCAATTCATACTGGTTCGACTGAAACCAATCTAGCATCCAATTCAATCGGGACTACAAGATTACTTCCACCGAACTGGCGTGTGACATGCAACTGGCCGCCGATGTTGAAGCTACGAGAGCAGCGCCGCGAGCGGCAATTGTCAATGCGGAGCCTGAGCACTTGCCCGGTTGTAACTCTGCCGTAGCCAGGCAAATTAGTCTCAAATGCTGAAAGGTGCGCGCTTACCCCATTCTCGCGAATGCGATTGGGCGTAGAGATAACAATCTCTACACTGATATCGATTGCCTCATTCTTTCCGCTTCCCTTGTCATAAAGAACTGTAAATCGAGCGGGTTTGGTTCGTTCTCCTTCAAGTGCCACCACACCTTGATCTGTTACAGCCCCCGACGAACTGACGGTTCGAGTGCCGTTTCCAAAGACCATGAATGTGCCAAAGTTAAGCTCGGTGTTGGCGACAACTCTGATCTCAGAATTCCTAGCGTGCACAGGTTGAGCTATCGGAAATGCCACGCCGAACAACACTGCAAATAGAGTGCTCAATGGAACAGAAAGACGGCGAAACAGGTGGCTCATATCGCAGAACATAGTTTTTATTACACTGGATACAACTGTGAGCGGGATTGTCCTTAGGCGTTCTTTCGCGGGGCAACTCTTTCCATTAGAAACAATTGCTGACAGCGCAGTTTGCCCAGCACAATAGCTTGGATTTGGAAGTGGCGTGGCGAAAACACTATTATCTTCCCTCGTCAGTCACGAATTGCTCGCGATATGCTGCGATTGAACTTTCCCACATCGCAGGATTGTGAGGATTATGAGCGTACTCGGATATGATTTGCGCGGTGATTGACGTGGCGCAAGGCACAAATGCGCAGTTGGCGAAGTGGTAGGCAAACCATCGACGTGCGAGATCGATATCGGGTCTGCGGGCTGTTCCCGCACGAACGTCAAACAGAAATTGCTCTACTTCGCTATAGGCATTGACCCAATCGCCTGTCTGGAAGGCTGTCAAGCGCGCTAACGGATTGCCGAAGGCAGCGCACGCCGCCCAACTTTTAGAAGTGCAAGTGATCATTCCATCGCAATGAAAGGCGAGGGTCAGGGTCTTCCTGCCTTGTATCTCTGCGCTGTCCAGCAAAACCACCCGTTCATCTTGCGCTGCAACCGCAGCATGCACCGAGCCGATCTCAGAATGGAGCTCATTCAAGGGATGCTGCGTAACGGCAAGCACCAAGTCATCTGGGATTTGCGCTGCGATGGCCCCAATCATCGCTGCATTATCGGGATAGGGCAGGTGCTGGCTGAAGAAGTTTTCAGGATGCTCATATTCGAGTGGCAGAGCAATAATCTTGCGGTTTAATGGGAGGCCATTCTCAGTGCAGAATTGCGTGCGGCTAGGAAGAGACTGAATGAGCGATGTGATCTGATCTGCCCACAATAATTCTCCCAATGCATCAAGCTGTGACGCTTCAGCGCAAGTGAAGCTGGGCATGAGACCATAATCGAATAAATTGTCTTCCAGCCTGATCCTGTTCTGGCCGCTCTTAAATGGCGGAGCGGCGCCTTCCATCATGTGTTTTACTACACCAGGAAAGCGCTGAGTTGTCTTGATGTCGGCTGACCGGCACAGGGTTAGATCAGGAGCAAGCCTGTGAACGAAGTCGAGTAACTCGGCGTCTTGACTTGCATCGACTCGCAAATCTGGATGGCTGGGGCCGTCCAGTAAGTGCCAGAACACTCCATCGGTTTGTGAGACCAACGCCGCTTGCCCCGCGCCAATGCCCGTGCCCTGCCAATACGGCGGCACCATAACATGGACCTCTTGAGCCTTTGACATGGCTTGGATCAACGGAAAGATCACCTGAGCAAACCACCATGGTGTCACGACCGGTATATAGAACAGGACGCGCTTCCAATCTTGATGAGCAAATTCGGTTGTGAGCATTGCTCTGATAAAGCAAAGCCCGTGCCATCGTATGGCTTATTGTCGCGGGCGACCAGAAGCGCGCAAATAAAGCGGACAGTATGTGCCGCCGCGGCAAGTGTTTGCCGGATTAAAGGTTTTTGGAAACATAAGCGACGCTATCCCTCTCAATCAGCACGAAACCATCCTCCCGTGTTTCGGGAACGGATTTCGCCATGTCTGTTTGTGCCTTGATATTGCTAGCGATCAAGCGTTCGCACGCAGCGGCGAAATGCGCCGGATAGGCCTGATGAAAGGCGGTTAGAGGGGGTTCGTTATGTGCAAGACCGGCACTGTCATCGAGAACCAGCACCGAAAGATCGTTCGGCACGGCAATGCTCAATTTTTTCGCAGCGCGCAATACAGCGCGCGCTGTTTCTTCGGTTTCAGCAATGATTGCGGTCGGCCGGATTGTGGGCGTTAGCCAGGTTCGAGCAAGATCGAATGCGTCCTCAAAACCCAAAGGGGCGCTGGATGCGAAATGGCCGTGTGCACGGCTGCCGACCTTCACAAGCGCGCGGCGATAGCCTTCGCGTCGACGACCAGACCGCACTGTATCATGAAGGCCTCCCATAAATCCGATCTGGCGGTGGCCACGCGAAAGTAGGTGCTCTGTTGCTGTTTCACAAAAAAACCCATCATCTAGGCCCGGTGTAAGCCGACCAAATTCACTTCTCTGACCGAGATAGTCGGCTGCGATTTTACGTTGTGCGATTGCATTTCGAATGCTGGCATTGTTTTCCAGGGAGGGACACACGACGACTCCGTCAGGTTTCAGCGATGTGAGCGCTCTAGCCATTTGTCTTGATGCATCCCCCAACGCAGAATCTCCTGCATCATCGATTTCTTCGAACAGCAAGTGATACCCGCGTTTGGCGCAAGCTCTCATACCAGCAAGCATCATTTTATCGAGCGGCAAACGGCCATCGGCTCGCCCGACTGCATCTTTCTCGAAAGCGGCAAGGATCAGATAACTGCGCGACCCTCCCATTCGCCGCGCGGCCTGATTGGGGACATATCCAAGCTCGACGATTGCCTCTTCGATTTTTTCACGGACACTGGCGCGAACATTGGGCTGGGAGTTGATAACGCGCGAAACCGTTTGGCGGGAGACACCCGCGGCTTTGGCGACATCTTCGATTGTGATGCTGCCCGATTTAGTCAACGGTTCACCTTCCTCATTGCACGGTCAATAGCCGGATGGAGATGGCGAATTGAAGAAAGGTTAGCGTTACGCTGGGGTTAAACCCAATGTTTCTTGTGGATTACACAGATCTGTACCGACCAGGTGAACCTGTCGTATCAGTTGTCAAAGCCGTTCTCTAAAAATTCAATCGCACATCCCGCCAAAACGGCTACGCCATGCGGCATTGCGCCTTCATCGACATGCATACGCGGATTGTGAAGTGAACAGGCGCAACGCCAGTCGTCATCACCTTCTTTGGCTACACCCAGAAAAAGCATTGCACCGGGCACCTTTTCAAGCACGTAAGAGAAATCTTCCGCGCCCATGATCGGATCCTCCAGGTCATTCCAACCCGTCTGCATGCCAATTGCACCCACCACTTTCTTACCCAGTTTGACAGCTCGCGGATCGCAAACAGTTACAGGATACCCTCGCTCAATTTCTGTAGTCGCCGTGACGCCGTGGCCTGCTGCGATAGCGTCGGCCGTTTCGCCAAGGAGCGCATGTGCTTTGCTACGGTGCTCGGCTGACAGAGTGCGGATGGTGCCGGCAATCATCACCTCATCAGGGATGATATTGTGGGCGGTGCCCGCATGGATTTGCGTGACCGTTACCACCACCGCGCTCGTTGATTTGAAACGTCGCGTTACCATCGTTTGAAGCGCAGATACGATAGCAGCAGATGCCGGAATCGGATCGGCGCAATCATGCGGCATCGAGGCGTGCCCCCCTTTGCCTGCTACAGTGATTGTGAACTGGTCCGCTGCCGCCATAAGAGGGCCTGGACGCCCGCCAATTACCGCATAGGGAGCATTGGGCATAATATGCAGAGCGAAAGCGGCATCGGGTAACGGTTCGATTAGGCCGTCTTCCATCATATACCGCGCGCCATGATGCCCCTCTTCACCGGGCTGGAACATGAAATCAACCGTGCCTGCAAGCTCATCTCTTCGCTCACACAATATGCGTGCTGCGCCTGTCAGCATGGCAGTGTGCGTATCGTGCCCGCATGCATGCATCCGCCCTGCAATGGTTGAGGCGAAATCCAGCCCAGTCTTCTCATCCATCGGCAGCGCATCCATATCACCGCGCAGCAACACGCGTTTGGTTTGGGGACCCGCTTTGCCGCCTACCAAAGTTGCAATCGCACCGCTTGTCGAAGTGCCCTCACGCCAAGTCAGCGGCAAATCGGCCAGCGCATCATGTACTTTTTCCATGGTTCGCGGACAATGGAGACCCAATTCTGGTTCTGAATGGATTGCCCGGCGAAGGGCTGTAATATCATCAGCATGGTTGCGCGCGGATTCGAGAAGGTTCTGAGTGAGCATGAATATCAGACTATAACGTGCCGTCGCCCCACGCTAGTACCGAGAAGACACATTCGCCAAGGCCAATGGTAAATCTTCGAGCCGTTCTAGTCTATCTTGCTTGATCGAGAGGTTTGGCGCACCATAACATGACAGGTTAATGCAATTGTGTCATTGGGCATCACTCCTTGTTATGATGTGAAGCCTTTTAAAGGGACCAACATGGCCGGCTCAATTTACGATTTTGCGCGTCTGCCTGGATGGCAAGCTGCCGATCGTGATGCGGCGGCCAATGAGCGTAGCCCTGTTTCACCAGGATTGCATGGCGCGCCTATGCCGCGTGTTGGTGTAATTCATAATCCGCGTAGCCACCAAAACAAGCTCGCCGCTGCATCTGAAGCGGAGTTGAGCCGCGATTTTGGCCCCAACATCCACATCGCGGAGCCTGGTGATCGTTCGGCGTTGCCTCAGGCGCTGGCAGAGTTTTCCGCCAAAGGAATTGATCTTCTCGCGATTGATGGCGGCGATGGGACCGTGCGCGATGTTCTGACATGCGGATATGAGGTCTTTGGCGATAATTGGCCAGTCCTTGCCGTCTTGCCGAGGGGCAAAACCAATGCGCTGGCACACAACCTATCAATCCCGCTCGACTGGGATATCGATGATGCGATCAAGGCATTTCAACAAAGGTCGTTGATTGAACGTCGCCCATTGGCGCTGTCGAGTGGTTCGCCAACGAGCGAGCAAAGTGGCTATCCTGTCTTCGGTTTTATCCTAGGCGCAGGAGCATTTACCAAAGCGACGCAATCCGGTCAGTCCGCACACCGGATGGGCGCGTTTAACTCTTTGGCTGTCGGCACAACAGCGCTTTGGGCCTTGTTGCAGTCATTAACCGCAGGCCGCGCTAACGAATGGCGGCGCGGGGCAGCTATGCAAATCGGTATCGGTTCACGCAAAGCACCATTAGGACATAGCGGACAAGGTGATGAAACTCGCCGGCAATTGTTGTTTGCCTCGAGCCTCGATAAGCTGCCCGCCGGCATCAACCCGTTTGGCGCCGTTCAAACGGCGGCACCCACGCAATTCAAAGTACTAGCGGTTGATCAGATTTCGAGGCGTACGACCGCGCTGATTCCAGCAATACTCTTGGGACTCATCAAGAGAGGTTTGCGACGGCGCGGCATCCATCAATTGGCCGTATCAAGCCTTTCGCTGAAGCTCGAGGAGCCGTTTATTCTCGATGGAGAGGCCTTCCCGGGTGGCGAGTATACTCTCGAATCTGGGCCAAGCTTGCGTTTCGCCGTTCCATAAAGACGCGTTTTGAATGGCAGACAATGAGCCCTTATTGACCCGGATAGCGCGGCAATTGGTCAGCCCTGCACGCGCGCCAGTGGCTGGGTTTGCACGCGATTTGGCACAGGAACGCGGAGCTTGTGCAGTGATCTTCTACGGTTCAAATCTGCGCACAGGCGAGCTAGAAGGTGTGCTCGATTTCTATCTGCTGTTTGATGATAATGATGACCCGCGCATTTGGCCACGCGTGAGCTATCATGAGCGCGAGCAAGGCGGTGTTGGTCTGCGTGCAAAGGTTGCCGAGATGACGCTTGACACTTTTGTCAAAGCGGCAATGGGTGATTTGTTCGACACAACCATCTGGGCAAGGTTCGTCCAGCCTAGCGGATTGATATGGTTCGCCGATGAGGTGGCGAGAGAGCGTGTGACAGCCGGAATCGAGGCAGCTTCGATCACTGCGGCGCGCCTGGCGGTGGCTCTTGGACCAAGCTCCGGCGAAGAGGGTGATTACTGGCGCGCTTTGTTCCGGGCGACCTACAAGGCCGAGCTGCGAGTCGAAAAGGCCGGAAGAGAGGAAGACATCCTCACTAAGAATACAGCGCATTTCGATGGTTTGTTGGCCGCTGCCCTGACAGCCGGTGGAATTGCATTTGCTAGGGATGGTCTCTGCATCACCCCTCACTTAGAACCTGCGCGTCGCCGTGAAATCATTGCTTGGTGGAAGCTTCGGCGGCGGCTGGGCAAACCGCTCAATGTATTGCGGCTTGCCAAAGCCACCACGACATTCGAGGGCGCGGCTCGTTATGCGGCATGGAAGATTAAGCGGCATACCGGGCGGGAAATGAAAGTCGGCCCACTTCAAGAGCGCTTTCCTTTGCTTGCAGCACCTGAAGCAGCGCGACTGCTTTGGCAGCATCACCGCAGACGCTCGGAATGAACCTAGGCAATGTAGAGCATGTTGATTGTCATCTTTTTGACCGATTTGCCCACTGTGAAACGAGTTTTGTCCACGCCAGGCTTGCCAAGGTTGAAGATATTGATTGATGGATTGTTCGACATCGCTCCACCATCTGTGCGTATGTCGGTTTTGCTATTCCCGTTCACATCATGGCGCGCGGCAAAAGCGTAATTGCCTTCCTTTGGCACAGGCATACAAATCGTCATTGTACCCTTGCGTGCCGGGACTTCTATCCTATTGATCCAGCGACCTTTTTCAAGCCATTCTGACTTGATTGCACGGTAGCTTTGCAGGCGTATTGTTCCAGTAGAGCTTTTGATACCGCGGATGGTCACACGCACAGCAGGCCCGGAACCGGGAGCACAGGCGCGCAGATTGTTGCTGATTTCTTGGCCATAGGCGACTTGCGCAATCGCCGGCGCAGCAGGTGCCAGGGGCGAAAGCGTTAGAGCGGCAAACCCCGCAAGAGTGCAAGCGCCCCGAAGGGCCGCGAAAGACATCATGACTAAAATCCGTCAGTTAAAAGTGATCAAGCATCGCGGCAAATTTACGCCGGACCTTTTTGTAATGTGGAAGTGTATTTGTGCGCGCACCGGTGAATTAACGCTGAATTTGGTGTTTGAGCTTGTAAACATCAGCCAAACTTTGCCGAGATAGCCGTAGCGCCGTGGAAAACATGCAGAAAGCTGACTTCTTCCGCTTGTGAGGCGAATCCGCGCTGGCTTATGGCGTTAGTGCGCACGAAAGGGCGCTTTCGCCATGTCATCCACACCCTTGATCTCTCCATCTATTCTCTCAGCCGATTTTGCGCGTCTCGGCGAGGAAGTGTGTGCGATTGATGTTGCGGGTGCCGATTGGGTGCATATCGATGTGATGGACGGGCATTTCGTGCCGAATCTCACCATTGGTCCTGATGTAGTAAAAGCGTTAAGGCCACACACCACAAAGCCGTTTGATGTGCATCTGATGATTTCTCCTGTGGACCCGTATCTGCAAGCCTTTGCCGATGCGGGAGCTGACATTATCACGGTCCACCCAGAAGCAGGGCCGCATGTCCACCGCACAGTTCAGGCCATCAGCACTCTTGGGTGTAAGGCGGGCGTGGTGCTCAATCCTGGAACGCCAGTCTCTGTTCTCGATAACCTGATGGATATGGTCGATCTGATCCTGGTGATGAGCGTCAATCCCGGCTTTGGCGGGCAGAGTTTTATTCAATCGCAGCTTGCCAAGATTTCAGAAATCCGCGCGATGATCGATGCGACGGGGCGTGAAATATATCTTGAAGTTGATGGCGGCGTTAATGCTGAAACCGCAAAGCAATGCGTGGCAGCGGGCGCCGATGTTCTCGTGGCAGGGTCAGCCACTTTTAAGGGCGGTTCGGGTCAATATGCCGCCAATATCGCTGCATTAAAGGGGAATGCATGATGCAAGAACTGTTTCGCGACACGAATGAGGCGAAGACGGAGCAGGTCGAAGGTGTGGCGGATGAAAGGGCGATCCCGTTAAGTGAGGGGGATGATCCGCAGGATTTGTTTGATGGCCCGGATGCGGCCCGCGTGGAGGATGCGGTTGAGCCCTCGCGTGCACTTGCGCTTACTGATGTTGTTGCCCCGCGTGCAAAGCCTGGTGAAGCGCTAATCCGGCTTGCGTATCGCATGGGTGTGCCAGGACGCGTTTTGGCCGCTCCGTTTCGCAGGCCTGCTCCTGTTCGATTGCTAGCGACAGTTACGACGCCCAATATTGGCAATCGCGCATCCGGCGTTGCCTTGCGCGCCGGTCACTTTCTCGTTCATTCGGTCAAGGCTCCGATCGGACAGGTCGATTTTTCGGGCGTGACACGGCAAAGCCCAGGTATCGAGCGCTGTATTCATTCGTTCAGTTGGTTGGCAGATCTTGCTGCCAGTGCGCCGCGTGCCGATTGTGTCAGTGTTGCAGAGCGCATCACAGGACTGTGGCTCGATGCAAATCGACAGGTCGGGAAAGGGGCGGCCTGGGAAGTTGAAAAAACAGGCCTTCGGCTGATGGCTTGGCTGGTTTATGCGCCTATTATTCTTGGTGCCGGAAATGATGCGCTTCGCCGCAGGCTGCTCGCAGCGATTGAGGAAACTGCCAATTGGCTTGATCGCAAAACGGCGCGTTCCAGCACCGGATTTGGCGAAGTCGCGGGCTGGGCTGCGGTTGTCGCGTCGGGCCTTTTGCTTCCCGAAGGCCGCCCTCGCAAACTCTACGGCGAAGCAGGTTTGATCCGGGCATTGGGTGATCTTATTGGGGCGGATGGCGGTGTTTTGTCGCGCTGCCCATCGGTTCAAATGGACACAATCTGCGTGCTGACCGATCTCATCGCTTGCTATGAAGCAGTGGACGAAGAAGTGCCCAACGCACTTGTCGTGATGCGCGAATTGTTGGTCCCGCCGCTTCTCGCGCTGCGGCATGGCGATGGCGCTTTGGGCTCGTGGCAGGGCCAACATGCCATTTCTGCAGACCGGGTATCGGCCGTGATCGCGGCAACCGGTGTCCGCACTCGCCCTCTTGCAGAAGCAGAGCATTGGGGTTTCCAGCGGATGCGCGGCGGCGATACTTTGGTTCAATTTGATGCAGCTCCGCCACCGCGTGCGCGGTTCTCCAGACTCGGGTGCGCCTCCACTCTTGCCTTTGAGATGTCGGATGGACCAAGCCGTGTGATCGTGAATTGCGGGGGGTCTGCGCTTGCTGGCGGACAGGTGCCTGCGCGCATAGGGCAGGGTCTAAGGGCCACCGCTGCGCATTCCACCCTTGTGCTCGACAACGCCAATTCCACAGCTGTCCTTCTTCATGGCAAAATGGGCAAGGGTGTTGAGGCTGTGGATGTCGAGCACCGAAATCTTGCGGGCGGTGGCCGGGAAGCGACGCGGGTGTCGGGTGCGCATGATGGCTACGCTACTCGGTTCGGCCTTTCGCATCGCCGCATTCTGTCATTGCGCGCTGATGGCAGCGAACTGGCTGGGGAGGACATTTTGATCCCAGCATCGCGCAAAGGCAAGAACGGCAAGGTTGCTTTCGCAATCCGGTTCCACCTAGGCGCGGGCGTAGAAGCGCATATGTCGGAAGATGGGCGCGGGGCCGCTTTGCTGCTTCCCAATGGCAAACTTTGGCATTTTCGTCTGCGCGGTGACGGGGCGGGCGTCGGTGACGTCGAGCTGTCTTGTGAAGACAGCCTTTGGGTCGACAGCGCTGGCCGTGCCAATCCAACTGAGCAACTGGTGATCGAGGGGCTGACTTCGCGTGGCGGCGGGCAATTCTCCTGGCTGCTCAAGAAAATGGGATAAGAATTACGTGAGCGAGATTGTGATCAAGCGGGCATTGCTCTCTGTGTCCGATAAAAGCGGCTTGGCAGAGCTTGGCGCGGCCTTGGCGGTGCGCGGCGTGGAATTGGTGAGCACAGGAGGCACTGCAAGCACTTTGCGCGAAGCAGGCTTAGATGTTCGCGATGTGTCCGATCTTACCGGCTTTCCGGAAATGATGGACGGACGGGTTAAGACCTTGCATCCCAAAGTCCATGGCGGCCTTCTCGCTTTGCGCGACAATCCCGAGCATGTCGCAGCGATGGACGCGCACGAAATTGGCGCAATCGATCTCGTCGTGGTCAATCTTTACCCTTTCGAAGCGACGGTGGCGAAAGGCGCGAGCCGCGAGGAAATCATTGAGAATATCGATATTGGCGGTCCGAGCATGGTGCGCTCTGCTGCCAAGAACCATGGCGCCGTGACAATCGTGACCGATCCCGCAGACTATACTGCCTTAGCTGAAGAGCTAGAAAACAATGGTGGTGCGACATCCGAAGCCTTCCGTATCCGCATGGCAGGCAAAGCCTATGCTCGGACTGCTGCTTATGATGCCGCAATTGCCAACTGGTTCGCGTTTGGCGATGCCTTTACCCACCCGCTTGGCCCAGAAGCTTTAGGAGCAACGCCCTTTACCGAAACCATGCCTCTTGCCTTCAAGCGCGCTGAAAAGCTTCGCTATGGTGAAAATCCACATCAGTCAGCAGCTATCTATGTCCCACAAGTCACCGGCACAAACGGCATCCCTCAAGCGGAGCAATTGCAGGGCAAAGCGCTTAGCTACAACAATCTCAATGATGCCGATGCCGCGCTGGAACTGGCAGCTGAATTTGCAGGTCAGGACCCCGCGGTCGTTATTGTCAAGCATGCTAATCCGTGTGGTGTCGCGCAAGGAATATCATTGCTCGATGCGTGGAATGGGGCTTTGCAATGCGACAGCGTTTCTGCCTTTGGCGGGATTGTTGCGGTGAACACTGAGCTTGACGGCACTACTGCTGAAGCCATCGCAGACATTTTCACCGAAGTCGTGATTGCCCCCAAGATAAGCGATGATGCGCGGGTTGTATTTGCCAAGAAAAAGAACTTGCGCCTGCTTGAATGTGGCGCCCTGCCCGATCCGCGTCGTGGCGGGTTCGCGATGAAGACCATTGCGGGCGGGATGCTGATTCAAGGGCGCGACAATGGCGCTGTCTTGGGAACTGATCTTAAGGTCGTGACCAAGCGGGAGCCGACGACTCAAGAATTGAAAGATTGCCTGTTTGCTTGGACTGTGGCGCGGCACGTTAAATCTAATGCTATCGTCTATGCCAAAGACGGTGCGACAGCGGGTATTGGTGCTGGCCAAATGAACCGTCGCGATTCAGCGCGTATTGCTGCGATCAAAGCGAAAGAGGCTGCTGAAACTTATGAGTGGCCCGAGCCGCGCACTAAAGGCAGTGCAGTTGCTTCCGATGCGTTTTTTCCATTCGCTGATGGCTTGGTGGCCGCTGCGCGAGCGGGCGCGACGGCCGTTATTCAACCCGGCGGATCAATCCGCGATAATGAAGTTATCGAGGCTGCCGACGAGGCTGGATTAGCAATGGTCTTTACGGGAATGCGTCATTTCCGTCATTGACCCTGACTTTGCAGGTTTGCACTGAGATTTGCAGAGTTGCTGAATGATAGCCAGGAAGCCTCGTAGACTTCCCTAAAGTCTCCTCCGCAACTTTTTGGGCGGTCCTGCGTAACTTTTGCAAGATCTCAAACGAAATATCTCATGACCGATGCATTCAGTCTTGCGAAAGTGAGGCAAGTGCAACGGCCTGTTAAGTATATTTGGACAAAAAGACGAACCGCAACTTTCCGAGCTGACCCATGCAATTCTTCGCAACCGATCTGTACCGCCTTATTGGCCTTGGCTTTGTCGCTGGAACGCTGCTTGTCACGGCAGTCAATGCAGATGCGTGGATTGATGAGGTGGCGCCCCCGGCATCTGCAGCAGAGCCTTTACGAGCGCCACAACCATCGGATGAGTTCTTGATCGTCGACGTCCCGACGGAGAAATAAATGCGCAAATCTGCGATGGCCCTTGCGGCCTTTTCGCTCGTTGCCACGAGCTGTGCATCGCCTGCTTTGGCTGCCGAAGAACCCTTTAATGCGCCAGCGCCTAAGCGCATCGCTAAAGAAGGCACTGGCCTCAAAACCGCAATTTTTGCCGGCGGGTGTTTTTGGGGTGTTGAAGGTGTTTTCAGCCATGTCAAAGGCGTGAAGTCTGCTGTCTCCGGTTACCATGGCGGCGCGGCAGGCAACGCGACCTATTCGAAAATCACCTCCGGTACCACTAATCATGCCGAATCGGTCAAGATCACATACGACCCATATGTCGTGCGATATGATGAGCTTTTGCGGATTTTCTTTTCGGTGGTTGCCGATCCGACCCTGAAGAATCGCCAGGGCCCCGACATTGGAGCGCATTACCGGTCAGCTTTGGTGCCTGTGAATGCTGAACAGCGCGCTGTTGCGAAGGCCTATCTTGCACAAATGGGAAAGTCAGGCGTTTGGAAACGCCCCATCGTGACTCGGATCGAGGCGCATCGAAAGTTTTATCCTGCCGAGACCTATCATCAGGATTTCATGGCCAAGAATCCACGTCATGGATATATCATGCGCTGGGACAAGCCCAAGGTTCGCAATTTGAAAGCGATGTTCCCGCGTGATTATCGGCCAAACTTCCTGCGGGACAGTACCTAGCCGCTGACAATCCTTGTTTGTGCCGCTATATTGAACGGATGAACACGACAGCTGCATCGCTTGCCTCCGACATAAGTCATTCACATACACACCTAACAGGTGCTGATCTGATTGCCGAGGCCGGGCGCGTTTTGAGCGCGCAGGGTGAGAAATGGACCAGTATGCGCGAAGCGGTGTTTGCTGAGCTCGTCACTCACGAACGCCCTGCTTCAGCCTACGATATCGCAGACAGATTGTCTCAGGCACGCGGTAAGCGTGTGGCTCCAAATAGTGTTTATCGCATTCTTGATGTCTTTGTGGCGAATAATCTGGCGTTACGGGTGGAAAGCTCCAACGCGTTTCTCGCGAACACTCACCCTGGTTGTGAGCACGATTGCATCTTTCTAGTCTGTGACGAATGTGGGGATGCGGCCCATATCGACAACGATGATATTAGCCGCACCCTTCGCGCGCTGGCCGCCAAAAACTTTTTTAAAGCCG
Organism: uncultured Porphyrobacter sp.; assembly: GCA_964352245.1. Taxonomy (GTDB): domain Bacteria; phylum Pseudomonadota; class Alphaproteobacteria; order Sphingomonadales; family Sphingomonadaceae; genus Erythrobacter. The sequence continues at coordinate 55,413 of CAYGQX010000008.1, read as the reverse complement.
AGCGACCCGTGCTTGAAGTTCGCGGGATCTGCCAAGCCTGCGCCTAGATTAGCGCAAGAAGCGCGTCAGCCACGCGTGGGGGATCAGTCATAAACCCATTTCGGGCTGTGTTGAGTTCGACGAAATTCCAACCCTTCCCGCGCCCTGGTCCCACCATTTCCTCTGACGAAGGACGGTATTTCTGCCCCACTGCATGAATGCAGGTGCGAGGCAGGCCTTCCCAACCACCATTCTCCAATTGCAGTTGATCGGTCCACTGTTTGGCAGGATGCCAGGTGAGGTGTTTTTTGAGCAGCGCAATGTTGACCGCATCCTCTTTGGGAACAAGCATTTCCACAGGGTAATCTTCCCAAAATCTCATCTTGTATCCGTCTTCGAATTTGGCGGCACGTGCTTCCCACCATTCGGGATATTCGCCAGTCTCAGCATCGCGCATCACAGCTGCACGGCGCTTGTCGGTTGGGATGAGAGCATCAAAGAAGACAAGGTGGGTGATACGATCACGCAATGCATCGGCCACCCCGGTGATGGTGACGCCTGAAAATGAGTGCCCAACCAGAATGACATCCTCAGCATCGGCGAATTCGATAGCGTTGATGATATCGGTGATGTGTGTTTTGAGCCCGACTGCTGGCCCGATCAGATGTCGCCTGTTGCCGCATCCTGTCAGCGTCGGAGCAGTGACGCGGTGGCCTTGTGCTGTGAGAAAAGGTGTGAGCCATTGCCAACACCATCCACCGTGCCAAGTGCCATGGACCAGGATGAAATGCTTTTTTGGTGCTGAAATCGCCGGAGTTTTGCCTGACACTGTGCTCGCCAGCAGAGTTGTAGTTGCGCCCGCGCTCTTTAACCAATCTCGGCGTGAAAAACTCATTGAATATGCCTCCGAATCCAAGCCCTACAATGGTCATCACAATTGCGGAACGCCAGTGCATTGCGCGAATAGCGACATTCCGCCCATTTCAACGCCATTACAAGCCGCGTCCATGTGTCCTAACACTATGCCTGTCAGGTAAAGTTGTCATTATTGGTAAAACTGGTCTAGTGATGGGGTTTATCCGTTCATCGACAGTCACGGCTTGGCCGTGTAGGGAGCTGTTCTATGACAACAAAGCCTGAGACACCATTGCTCGATACCGTGCCGACGCCGGACGAGCTTAGACAGCTTAAACCTGAACAATTGCGGCAATTATCTGATGAATTGCGCGCTGAAATGATCGATGCCGTTAGCGTTTCTGGCGGCCACCTTGGGTCGGGTTTGGGCGTAGTCGAATTGACTGTGGCGATCCACTATGTGTTCAACACTCCTGATGATCGGTTGGTATGGGACGTTGGTCACCAATGCTATCCGCATAAAATCCTAACGGGTAGGCGCGACCGTATTCGCACTCTTCGTCAAGGTGGCGGCCTGTCTGGCTTTACCAAGCGGGCCGAAAGCGAATATGATCCCTTCGGCGCTGCGCACTCGTCCACCTCGATCTCCGCGGCGCTTGGCTTTGCCATGGCGAACAAGATGAATGATAAGCCCGGGCGCGGGATTGCTGTCATCGGTGATGGCGCGATGAGCGCTGGCATGGCCTACGAAGCGATGAACAATGCGGCACAGGCTGGCAATCGCCTTGTTGTGATCTTGAATGACAATGATATGTCGATTGCGCCGCCAGTGGGTGGGCTTTCTGCATACCTCGCACGCATGGTTTCCTCTTCGGAATATCTTGGCCTACGCAGCCTGGCCTCCAAAGCGGTTCAGAAAATGAGTCGCCGCTTGCACGATGCGATTGGGAAAGCAGAAGAATATACCCGCGGTATGGTGACCGGCGGGACATTGTTTGAAGAGCTGGGCTTTTATTACGTCGGTCCAATTGATGGGCACAATCTCGAACACCTCATTCCGGTCCTCGAAAATGTGCGCGATACATCAGAGGGCCCGGTCCTGATCCACGTCGTAACCACCAAGGGTAAGGGTTACAAACCTGCTGAAGAAAGCGCCGACAAATATCACGGCGTACCCAAGTTTAATGTGGTGACAGGAGAGAAGCAGAAAGGTTCTGCCGGCCCGCCAGCGTATCAGAATGTGTTTGGCGATACGCTTGTAAAGATCGCCAATACAGACAAGCGGATTTGTGCGATCACTGCAGCCATGCCGTCGGGGACAGGCGTCGACCGCTTTGCCAAGGCGCATCCAGACCGTACCTTTGACGTGGGCATTGCCGAGCAGCACGGCGTGACTTTTGCTGCTGGTCTGGCGGCACAAGGCATGCGGCCTTTTGCAGCGATTTATTCGACATTCCTTCAGCGCGCCTATGACCAAGTTGTACATGATGTAGCGATCCAGAATTTGCCAGTGCGGTTCGCGATTGATCGTGCTGGCCTTGTAGGTGCCGATGGATGCACCCATGCTGGTAGCTTTGACATCACCTATCTGGCGACACTGCCCAATATGGTGGTGATGGCAGCCGCGGATGAGGCAGAGCTGGCGTTGATGACGTACACAGCGGCCCAATATGACGAAGGCCCAATCGCATTCCGCTATCCGCGCGGGTCTGGCACGGGCGTCCCTATCCCTGAAACTCTGCACAAGCTCGAGATCGGCAAAGGGCGCATCGTTCGCGAAGGGTCTAAAGTTGCGATCCTTTCGCTGGGCGCGCGTTTGGAAGAAGCCCAGAAAGCTGCAGATGCGCTGGAAGCTAAGGGCCTTTCCACCACTGTCGCTGATCTGCGTTTTGCAAAGCCTTTGGATGAAGATCTGATCGAGCGTCTGATGCGCGAGCACGAAGTGGTGGTGACGGTTGAAGAAGCCGCGATTGGCGGTCTCGGCGCGCATGTGCTCACGTTTGCAAGCGATACGGGTCTGACGGATAACGGTTTAAAGGTCCGCACAATGCGCCTGCCCGATGTGTTCCAAGACCATGACGCGCCCGATAAGCAATATGATGAGGCCGGTTTGAACGCCCCGCAAATTGTAGACACGGTGCTGAAAGCGCTGAAACACAACTCGGCCGGTCTCGATACGGACAGCGTTGAGGAAGTGGCGGGTTAACCGCCGATGCTGCTGGTCCTCCTCCTTCAGGTTGCGGCGCCGGAACATGCGGATCCTGAGGTCAGAGGGCTTTCCCATGCTGGAGATAGACCACGAGCTGCGCGCGTGCGGCTTTCAGCATTTCTCGGTCACTTACGATAACAGCATTCAGTATGGCAGTGTCGAGCTGCGCGATTCCCAAGTCACCGATCAACAATTACGCTGCGCCTTTCATGCGCAGGATCGGTCGGGATACATCTTACTCTGGTCTGACAGGCGTGTACTGACGCGATTTTATGAAATCACTCAGGAGCTGACGAAGCCTCACCTAGAGGTGGAAGCGCAGGCGTATTTCGCGTCTCGGCCAGAACTTGGGGCGTTGCCGACACGCAATGCTGGGCCAAGTGAAATCGATTTTGCAAGGCGGATTGAGCGTTTTTGTGGCCCAGACGCGCAGGGATTATTTGTCGACTACTATGGCGCTGCCGCAATAAACTCGGCTTGGTTCGATTCGGATCGTTTTGAACCCGCAAGCGCAGCATTCAAATGTGTTTTTTACGCATCCACACTCACGGGCCTATCACTTGGATTTTTCGGTAATGACAAAGCCACGCTTGATGATGAGCCTGCAGTGATCGAGAACTGAGCTTATCTGATTTGCCCCGCAATCATAGCACCGCGTTCAAAGTTAAGAGCTGATGGCGGTGCACTTGGCGCGCCCTCGCCCTCTTCGCCATCTGTGTATTCCTCGGGATAATCATCGCCCGGCTCAATCGCGCCTTCAACTTCCAGCAGTATCAGAGGAGGCTTAGGCGGCTCCTCTCCGCGCAGCAGGGCAATCTCGCGCTCACGCCGGGCGAGATAGGAGTCACGACGAGCCGCATATGGGTCCACCGTCGCATCAATCCGTGCTAGTTCTGCATCGACTTCAAGGCGGGCGTCCAAAGAGCTCACGATAAAATACGGCACTGTGTATTCCGGCGTGTTAAATGGTGCACCGACGGCCACTGGAAGGAGGAGCTGATCCAGTCCGCTGCCGATCACATCGCGCACACTGGTCGCGCCTGTGAACGGTAGGTAGAGATAAGCACCGGGTTTAACGCCATAGTAGCCCAGCGTGTTAGCAAAACCATTGCGCCGGTAAGGCAGGCCAATACCCGGCTTTTCAGCAATATCGAACAAGCCGCCCAGCCCAAGTGTCGAATTGATGAGCAGACGCGTTAGCGTTTCGATCGACTTGCCTATCTTGCCTTGCAGCAGGAAATTCAGCGCATTGACCGGCTCTCCCAGATTGCGCACGACATTGCCTAAGCCGTCGCGAAAAGGTCCCGGCAGTCCGTCACGGTACGCATAGGCAATTGGTTCGACGAAAGCGTCATCGACCGCTTGAGTGATCCTGTAACTTTCAAAATTGAGCGCTTCGGCAGGATCGCTCTTGGGTGGGCCATATGAGCCATCAACAATAATTTCATTGTCTTGGTCAGTGTCACTTAACGGTGGCGTTGGATCGTCTTCATCCAGCTCGCGCTGCACATGTTGCGATGCGTCACCAGGTGCCCCCTGCGCAGAATCGCCGGGAGCTAACGACCAATTGATCGCTAGCATATCTGGGTAAGCCTTAACCGGATCAGGAGCCGCCGCAGCAGTCACAACTGGTCCCGCAGCGCCTAGAATTGTCGCGTGAGGTATAGCTATGTCCGCTGGTGCTTTTGCAGCAAGCGGCGCTTGGGCGGTTAAAGCCAGGCTCACAATCATAATTGCGCGGAAATCGAGCAAGCAAATGTTCCTTTGTAGACTTCGCGTATTCCTGTGACGCCGGGATGCGAATCACTTTTCTAAAAAGTACGTGTGGCCATAGGCTTAACTCCAGCGATTCGGCCATTCTACGATTACCATAGTCGGCCCCTCGCAGCGCGTATTTCAAATTTCTACAAACACTGCACGCATTGCGTCGGATTGTCTTGCGCGAAAACCGGGTCGCCTTGTTCCGAAACTTCGCCTAACGCTTTCCAATGCCCTTGATTTCTCTTTCACAAGATGGACCAGTCACCACGCTGACAATAGATCGTGCGGAAACCATGAACCCGCTGGGAGCGCCCGGCGATGGGGATGAATTTCGCGAAATTTGCGATGTGATCAATCGCGATATGGGAGCGCGCTGCGTTATTCTAACGGGTGCAGGACGTGCATTTTCGGCTGGCGGTGATGTGAAAGCCATGCGCGATAAGACCGGAACGTTTGGCGGCGCAACACCGGCTATTTCCGATGGGTATCGTGACAATATCCATCAGATGCTGCGCGCATTGTATGGATTACGGGTGCCAGTTATTGCTGCGGTAAATGGCCCGGCCATTGGTCTTGGCTGCGACGTGGCGTGTCTTGCTGATATGCGGATTGCTAGTCAGAAGGCGAAATTCGGGGTTACATTCCTTAAGCTTGGTATCATCCCTGGCGATGGGGGCGCATGGATCCTGCCTCGCGTGATCGGCGGTGCGCGCGCAGCGGAATTGTTCTTCACAGGTGATGTGATTGATGCTGAGACTGCACTCGATTGGGGAATGGTCAGCCGCGTAGTTGCGCCAGACGACTTATTGTCAGAGGCTCAAGCGCTCGCTCAGAGAGTTGCCGCCATGCCGCCGCATTCGCTGCGCCAGGCTAAGATGCTTCTGAGGCAAGGGCGCGAGCTAAGCTATGACAGCGCGCTGGAAATGGCGGCAAATACCCAGGCAATGATGCATACGACAAAAGACCACGCTGAAGGTATTGCCGCTCTTCTTGAAAAGCGCTCTGCGAACTTCGCAGGCGAATAGAGCAGTGGGCATTTTGGCTTTTCGGATTCTTGTCGGCATAGCTGTTGCTTATCTTGCGACTCTGGCAATCCTTTTCGCTTTGCAAAGTCGATTTATCTATCCTGCGCCGCAAGAACGCGTGGAACCCGCGCAAGGCTTTGAGGCTGTGGAGCTTTTGACACCCGATGGCCTTGATCTAATCGTCCATTGGCGCTCGCCAGAAGTTGGAAAGCCGGTTGTGGTGTGGTTCCATGGCAATGCGAGCTCGCTCGCAGGCTCGAGGGCGGAAACCGCCGTGTTGGCGGAAAAAGGGTACGGAGTGCTGCTTGCCAGCTATCGCGGCTATGGAGGCAATGCAGGGGACCCGGCCGAACAGGGCTTTTACGATGATGGCCGCACCGTGATGAAGTTTCTCACCGAGCAAGGCATTGATCCAGCTGATACCATTATCGGTGGAACCTCAATCGGATCAGGCACCGCAACGCAGATGGCGCAGGAATTTGCACCAGGCGCCCTAATCCTTGTTTCACCGTTCACATCTTTAACCGAAGTGGCAAGCAATGCTTTGCCAATTTTCCCGGTTCGGTTGCTTTTACGGGATAAATTCGAAAACGTCGACAAGGTTGGAGATATGAAAACGCCGGTGCTTATTCAGCATGGAACCGACGACAACGTGGTCCCATTCGCTCTGGGCAGAGCGCTAAGTGAGGCTGCCCAAAATTCAACATTTCAACCGTTTGAGGGGGCGGGGCATGATCTTTCTTTCGAGCGCGAAGCTCAGGAGGCTCAGGCATTATGGCTGGAAGGTATGGGTATCGGCGTCGAGCCGGCTCTTGCGCCACCTGCACAGTCTGAACCGTCACCAGCTCCAGAAAGTTAAAGCGGCATCCACCGCCAGATACCAGCTGCAATCGCGCCGATTGGAATATGAGCCCAACTGAGCCCTACAAAGAGGGTTAGGCCGAGTGCCCAGGGCATCACGCCTGCACGTGTAAAACCTGACAGACGCGGCCAAAAGTTCGTATGGTTTTCCCAAATCGCCCACGCATCGCCCATCAGTACCTCCTTCTTGCGATCCTGCATATGAGCGCCGACTAGCGCCAGAAAACCCATCGCAAAGGCGGTAATCATAGTTCGCATGCTCCAGAACAGCACCATGTGTGAGAGTGCCCATAGTGCAAATCCCCACATCATGGGGTGACGCGTAATCGTGAAGACGCCTTTGGGCTTGGCACGTGCCATATCTTCCGATCCGGGAAGACCGAGTGCTGGATTGCCGATCATTGAGCCTGCAAACAGGATCATTGCGGGTAGGGTCAGTATAGTCGCAACAATCCAGCCCGCCGTGCCTGATCCGGGAAGATCGGCCGAAGGTGCTGCGTTGAAGGCGAAGTAGATCCAGACAAAGAAGCCAAGGCTGACAGCTGAATACGCGATCTGCTGCCCGGTATCACTCAAAGCTCTCACCATCGCGCGGCGCAATGGGTGCGACATTAGGAAATGCGTCGCAACGAATCCCAAATTGGCTGCTGTCAATTCATACAGACTTGCATCCATTGCGCGTTTTCCCTCACCGTCATACTTGGACGAAGACTATCACCTTGCAAGGCCTGTGGGAATAATTGTGGCCAGAGCGGTGGCGACGTGTACCCGACTAGCGCCTGCGCTCTGTGCCCATACATCGGCGCGCACGACAACTTGCCGCTTGCCGGGTTTGATCACTTCACCCCTTGAATACAGGTGTTCGCCCTGCGCTGGGCGGAGGAAATTTATCGAGTAGCCGCCGGTAACCACGTCGCCCACCGTCGACGCCCCGGCCCATGCGCAGGCGTTGTCCGCCATCAACCCAACGATGGCGCCATGGGCAAAGCCATGATGCTGCGTCATTTCCGGGCGCAACTTTAGCCGTAGCTCACTCACGCCCTCCCAAACTCTCAAAGGCTCCACATCAAGCCAATTCGTGAAGCCTGATCCCTTGACGGCAACCTTTTTCATATAGGCCAGCGAAGCCTCTGGGCTATCAAAACGCGGATTCGTCATCGAGCGAGTCCTTCCATAAGTCTGTAATCCAGATGTGTATGCCTCTTGCCAGTTCTGCTTGCAAGTCTGATATGCAGATGAAATCGGAGCTGAGACCACATGAAGAACTATCGCCCCTCGCGTGCGCCATGCCCTATCGGTCGATCTGCTCGAATTCTGGGAGATCGCTGGGTGCTGCTGATCTTGCGTGAGGCGTTCCTGGGCGCGGACCGGTTTGAGCAATTCATAGAGCGATTGGACATTAACCGCGCCGCGCTCACATCGAGGCTCGCCATTTTGCAGGAATCCGGTCTGATCGAACGCGTTCCGCCGGAAGGCAGGAAGGCGCGCTACATTCTCACCAGACGCGGGTTGGCGGTGCAGCCAGTCTTTGCTGAAATGTCGAAGTGGGGATCAGATCACCTCTTCGATAATCAGGAAACCCCAAGACTCTGGCCCTAAGTGCCTGCCGTCTCTGGCTGGCCTTCAATACCCAGCAATTCAATCTTAAAAACCAGTGTCGCCCCGCCGGGAATAGGGCCGCTACCCGTTGGGCCGTAAGCAAGATCGGCGGGGATCGCCACTTCAATGGTTTCACCAACGGCGATCTGGGGGATTGCAAGCTGCCACCCTTTAATCAAGCGTCCCAGCCCGAATGTCGCAGGCTCACCCCGCTCATAAGAGCTATCGAAGACCGTTCCATCGAGCAATTTGCCTTCGTAGTGGACCGTCACCCGATCGGCGATAGAGGGCTTCTTTTGTGAGCCATTATAAGTGAGATACTTCCATCGAAGGCCGCCATCGACAAAATACCAGCCATCTTGGGCTGTGAGCCCCAGCAAATATATCTGCTGCTTTGAATGCCATGCGCCATCGCGCACGGGTGCCTCTTCAATGCGGTTCGTGTCTTTTGCCCAAGCAGGGGAAACAAGAAGCGATAACGCAACGGGAAAAGCGAATAGTCTCACCAGTCATATGCCTTTGGCAATTGGGTTTCATCAAGATCGCGATAGCGCTCTTTCAAGCGGCTCTGATGATTATCGAGAGGTTGTTCAACCCCGCTGATGAACACCTTGGTCGGCACGCTTCCCAATTCGAGCGGATCGCCGTCCCAAATGACGACATCGCCCATCGCTCCGAGTGACAGGACACCAACTCGCCCCCCCATCCCGCTGATTTCAGCGGGAACCGAACTGATCGCGGCAAAGGCCTGACCCCATGAAAGCCCGCTGGCGCGCGGCACGCTGGCTAGCGCGACAAGATTTCCCGCAGCTTGCGGCAAACGGCGCGGATTGCGCAATCCAGAAGCGCTGATCGCGACCTTAACGCCTGCATTTGTCATGCGCCCGATATTGCTTTGCGTCGCAGCAAGCTCGGCAAAACTTACCGGCAAATCATCAAGCCCATCTGCAATCACAGGCACGCGTGCTGCGGCAATTTCACTTGCAACCATCCAACCCTCATTTGCACCTACCAGCACAATATCAAGACGTGGAAAGTCGGACTTAAGCGCCAAAACGCTACGAATATCCGCGGCGCGCTCTACTGCAACGTAAAGCTGCTGCTGACCGTTTATGACGGGCACCAATGCCTCCGCATCGAAGCGAGAAAGCATCACATCGTCGCCTTTGGTAATCTCGGTCGTTTGGGGCGTACCCCGCGAACCAGCGAGCGCGCGCGCTTCACGAAGAGCAGCCTTGAATAAAGTATAGGCCGAAGCCCGGCTACCACCTGCTAGACGAGCACCCCCTTCGCCGAGGTCAACCATCTGAAATGCTCTCGCTTTTGTCACTGGATCACTGTCGCTGCCAAGATCGACAATAGCGCCTTGTCCAGCAAAGATTGAACCTGAAGGCAAAGTGGTCACCGCCGCACGAGTGACACCAGCAGCGCGGTAAATGGCAACATGTTGCGAGTTCGGATTGACAATAGGTGCGGTATCAAGTGCTGCGCTAAAGGGTGAACCACTGGCTCGGGTATCGTTGGACTGGCTCACCGCGCCGACGTCCCAAATGCCAAGGGAGGTTACCGTTGCGAACAGGCCCGGTGTTACATAGGCACCTTGCGCATCCACCAATTGGGTGATTTCGAACGTGGTCCCTTGGGCAGGGCCGGCATACACAACCTCTCCATTCCTGATCACCACCACCGCATCATCAATCGGTGCGCTGCCGTCACCCACTGCGAGTTTTGCGTTGGAGATGATGACATCCTGCGCGCTAGCCGGGCTAGTGAACAATGCTGTTGCGAGAGCCGCCGTGGCAAAAAGACGCTTCATCATTTTACATCTCCTTCACCTGGCTGACCGAGCTCGAAATCGCTAACTGGCCGCCGTTTGGGATCCATCGCATCGAACATCAACGCACCATCGACCCAAACTTTTTCCGGCCGCGAATAAACGCTTAATGGATCTCCATTCCATAAGACCAGATCGGCCATTTTACCCGGCTCTAGTGAACCCGTCACATCATCAATGCCCATTGCTTTTGCTGCATTTAGAGTGATCCACTGGATCGCGGTTCCTTCAGAGATATCTATCCCCATTCGGAGACCTGCTTTACGGGCTTTGGATGCTTCCTGATTGAGGCGTTGGATATCGTCTTGGTCATCAGAGTGGATGACAACGCAAGCACCCGATTGCTGGAGCAAAGCACCGTTTTCCGGGATTGCATCATAGGCCTCCATTTTAAAGCCATACCAATCCGCCCAGATCGCGCTGCATACACCATTTTCGCGCAGCAGATCGCCGATCTTGTAGCTTTCAACTGCATGGTGAAACGCGGTGACTTTGTAACCGACCTCTTTCGCCATATCCATCACCAGCGCCATTTCATCGGCGCGGTAACAATGGTTGTGGACCATGATGTCGCCTTTGAGCACGCCTACCAGAGTTTCCTTGGCAAGATCGCGTTTGGGATCATCGTCATTGGCGTATTCAATCGCATCGAACCAGGTCTGGCGATTGACCGCGAAATTGCCCATCCGCGTTGAGGGTGCGCGTCCTCTATTACCGTAAACCCGCTTGGGGTTTTCCCCGCAGGCCATTTTGAGGCCGTAGGGCGCGCCGGGGAATTTCATGCCTTGCACAGTGCGACTGGGTACATTCTTCAAGGTTACTGTGCGCCCGCCGAACAGGTTGGCGGAACCGGGCAGGATCATCAATGAGGTTATGCCGCCATTGGCCAGAGCGCGGCTGAAACCGGGGTCTTGCGGCCAAACCGAATGCTCTGCCCAAACTTCGGGTGTTGCGGGACTCGTCGCTTCATTGCCATCCGCATGAGCATCGACATCGGGTGATGGATAATCGCCAAGATGGCTGTGAATGTCGATAATGCCAGGAGTAACGAATTTGCCTGTGCCATCAATGGTCGCGTAGCCTGCGGGCACTGCGCTTTCCATTGATACTTCGACGATTTTTCCATCTTGGAACAGAACGGTGGCGCCTTCCATCTTTGCGCCTTTGCCATCGAAGACAGTCGCACCGACAAGCGCGGTCGGTGCGCCGGGATAGCGGACATAGGTGGAAGGGTACGGCGTTTCATCGACACTGAGTGCGGCGAATTCGGCGTCTGATTTGCTTGCGCTATCGGCAGAGGCATTGGCCGAACCCGTCGCTGCGCACGCCGTCAATGAAAGTGCGCTTAAGCCGGCAGCGACACGAGATCGCCAATCCGGTTGCTTGAGGATCCGATTACGCGATGTGTCAGCCATGGCCAGCCCCCTCTTATTTCAAGAAGGGGCTGTATTGACGCGGAAATCACCCGCTGTCCAGATGGCTTGACGCGCTGGCCGTCCAGTTAAGTTTATTCGGCTGGGCGGGTTGCCGGATGAATGCCTGCCTCTTGCGCCTCAAGCCCCGCTTCTGACGCGCCTTCCAGCACAGCATCATCTTTGAGTGTGTCGAGGTGCATCAACTTTTTGACCAGTGGGCTGATAATGATGACCGCGATACCGATGCCCACAGCATACATGCCGACCGTATTGTAGACATCGATCACAACTTGCCTGCCAGCTTCTTCTGTGAGTCCATCACCTCCGGTGGCTTCGGCGATCTTACCCGCTGCAAAGTTTCCGGTGGCCGATGCAAAGAACCATACGCCCATGATCAAAGATGCCATGTGCGCTGGAGCAAGCCGGTTCATTGCCGATAGCCCTACAGGTGAGAGGCACAGTTCACCGGTGGTGTGCAGCAAATAGATAAGGAAAATGAATGCGACCGGCACAGCGACTTCCGGCCCGACCACGTCCGAACCCCAGACTAGAACCAGGAAGCCAAGGCCGACTTGGACAACACCCAGTCCAAATTTGAGTGGCGCCGAAGGTTCAAGTCCTTTCTGTCCTAGAAACTGCCATGCGATGGCAAAAACAGGCGCGAGGATAATGATGTAGATTGCATTGATCGACTGGAATACCGAAGCCGGAACGCCCCCGCGATCCACGTGGCGATCAGTGAAGAGGTTTAGACTAGAGCCTGCCTGTTCGAACAATGCCCAGAACACGATCGAGGTTAAGATTAAAAACATAGCGGCGAAGATACGGTCGCGTTCTTCGGAAGGCAGCTTAATCACAGCGGTAAGAAGAACATAGAGTACCAGCGCGCCACCAAAGCCGCCAAGCAGGTAGCCTACCAGATCCTGATACTGAATTGCCAGCCAGCACAATCCAACCATCAAAACACCGGCCGCGTACATTGTCCATTCGGTCGATTTTGAGAGCGGTCTTGGCGGCTCGCCCCGACCAAGTAGAAGCGGCGTACCCCAGATGAAGACGATCAGGCCAGCAAGCATACCAATACCCGCCAAGCCGAAGCCATAGGCCCAACCATAGGTCTCGCCGATGTAGCCGCAGAGCAGCGAGCCTGCGGCCGCGCCCACGTTAATGCCCATGTAGAAAATTGTGTAGGCAGGATCTCGGCGAATATCAGTGCGCGGGTAAAGCTGTCCGACGATCACCGAAATGTTTGCCTTCAGGAAGCCTGAACCAACGATAATCAATGCCAAGGCAAGCCAGAATACATAAAGCATTGGGTTGTCGTCATGTCCGAACGCTGGCTCACCCTCGAATGCCATAAACAGGTGCCCAAGCGTAAGGAGGATAGCTCCGAACAGAACCGCTTTTCGCTGGCCGATATACTGATCCGCCAGATAGCCTCCGACGACAGGCATAATGTAGACTAAGGCCGTGTACGCGCCATAGATGATCCCGGATTCGCCATCCGAAAACAGCCAATGCTTCGTCAGGTAGAAAATGAGCAGGGCGCGCATCCCGTAATAGGAAAAACGCTCCCACATTTCGGCAAAGAAGAGCACGAAAAGGCCCTTTGGGTGGCCCATAATGGTGCCTGCGCTATCGCCGTCTGGCAAAGCTTGTGTGGTCATGTTTGAAATCTATCCCCGAATCTCGCCGGGTCTATGCCCCGCTACAATGCCGCGCACACTAACGCCCAAATTCTAAGTGTGAAGACTTAGTTACACTCGAAACCGCACTTCATTGAATGTGTCGCATCTGTGCACGTGGTCCAATTCGCAACACAATGTAACCTATCCACTCCTTGACGCGAATGGCTGTATTATGTCACTGAGGCACCTAGAGAGTAAAGCCATGACCCAGTCCAGACCCGTCTATCTTAAGCTACGCGATCAGATCGCCGCGTCGATTATTGAAGGCGACTATGCCGAGGGCGCGATGCTTCCATCGGTGCGCGCGCTTGCAGCTGAGCGGGGGGCGAACCCTCTTACCGTTGCAAAGGCATATCAGCAGTTTCAAAATGATGGACTGGTTGAGGTGCAGCGCGGAGTTGGCATGTATGTGGTCAAGGGGGCGGCTGAACGCCTGCGCTCAAGCGAGCGAGAGCAGTTCTTGCAAGAGGAATGGCCCGAAATCCGCGCGAGGATGAGTCGCCTTGGCCTGCAACCCTCCGATCTCATCGAAGCGAATTGAGCGCTGGATGGGGTTTTTTGCCTCAATCTGCTCCAAAACCGGACAATCGAGCCTGATTCTGGCCGGAAAGTGCTGCATTTGCGTGGACCGAGCTTGCGAAATTTACAATCGTCTGGCAACTAATCTGCTCAAGGGGGTGCCCATCGGGTCTGGGTGCTAGATTTTGCGGGGCCCATTGCACCCGCATTCAACGCTGGCATGGCAAAGATATCTTTGCACGCCATGGGGAGACAGAGATGATTAGATCCGAACTGCTGCAAGAGCTGCACAAGGACAATCCTGAATTGCGCGCAGAAGAAATCGAACAGGTGGTCGATATTTTCTTCGATGAAATCGCGGCACGATTGGCCGAAGGCGGTCGTGTGGAATTGCGCGGCTTTGGTGCATTTTCTACCCGCGAGAGAGAAGCGCGGACTGGACGCAATCCGCGCACAGGAGAAGCGGTGGAAGTCGAGGCGAAACGGGTGCCCTATTTTAAGGCGGGCAAGGAAATTCGCAAACGTCTTAACGACTGACGGCTTTGGTCGATCCAAAGTATATCAGGCTGCAATCAAAGTCGTGTTGTCATCATCAATTCTGTTTGGGATTGGATAACGTCGCTCTTGGTCCAAGGCAGCAAACACAGCGTTGATGATTTCTTCGATACCGTCTTCAGCGGTCACATCGACGGGCATCATGCCAAGCGTTGCAAATTCATCCATTGCGTCCCCGTCTGTGAGCGCAATAACGCGGGCTATACCGGGCAAGCGTTCCTTAACTAGCGGGGTCAGCTCGCGCGAGATTGCGTGATTGCCCGTCGCAACCAAGACGACTTTGCGTCGCTCCATGCCCAATGCATCCCAACTGCGAGGATCACCAGAATTTGCCTGATGAACGTGATATCCATCGGCCAGCGAACGCCGGAAACGCGCGGTATCTGCTTCGATTGCAAGATACCCTATATTGTTAAAAGCAAGCGCGTCGGCCACAGCGCGTCCCGCCGGAGCAAGGCCGATTATGACGACTGGGGCATCATCGCCGGCAAGCTTTTGATCAGGCGGACCCTGACGCAACTTGCCTGCCAGACTGCGTCCCCAGTTCGAAACCAATGGCGTGATTGCAAGGCTGATCGCAATGGCCGTTACAAGAATAGAGACAAGCCGAGGCTCCACCAACCCGGCCAGCGCGGGTAGAGCCAGAAGAACCAGCGCAAATTCGCTGCCTTGCCCCAAAAGGAAACCCAATTGAACAGAGCCCGGCACTGACCATCGATTGGCGAGCCCGGCGAACACGTTCATGCTGCACTTAATGGCGATTAGCAGCGCTGCAGCGATCAGAATGATGACCCAATTGCTAGCTAAAACAGCAGGGTCAATCGAGAGTCCCACCGAGATGAAAAAGAAGCTCAAGAACAGGCCTTTGAACGTGTCGATTTCGGTTTGGACCATGATCCGATAACGCGAATCTGCAACCGCTATTCCGCCAAGGAAAGCGCCCAAAGTAAGCGACAGCCCAGCCATGCCTGCAGCCCATCCTGCCGCAAGGGCGATAAACAGGGCCGTCGCTGTATACACCTCTGCGCTACCAACACTTGCGATGGCTTTGAACAAGGGCTCCGTTAGATAGCGTGCGAAAATGACTGCGATGACAAAGGCGGCTAGAGCTTTGAGGCTGGCCACACCTAAAGCCGGCGCCATTGCACCGCCCGATCCCAAAGCGCCCACTGCCACTAGCAAAAGGATCGCAGCAATATCCTGAAAGATTAGGATGGATTGTGCGGCGCGTCCTACAGGGCAATCATCCTGCCCACGCTCTTTGACGAGGCCGATCACAACCGCCGTTGATGAAAGCCCCATCGCAAGCCCTGCAATAATGGCAAATTCGAGGGGGATGCTAATATCCGTAGTCATTCCAACAAGGTAGAACAGTCCCACAAACGCTCCGCCCGCAATCATCATCTGGAGACTGCCGAAGCCAAAGATATTGCCTGCTTCGGCGCGAATTCGCCCCAGTGAGAAATGAAGACCGAGATTGAAGAGCAAGAACATGATGCCCACTTCCGCAAGTGCGACAACAATTGGGCCGTCAGAAAGTTCGCCATATCCGAGGATAGAAAGCGCAAGGCCAAGGCCAAGATAACCTACAATCGGATTGAGCCTTGTGATTCGCGCAGCCACAGCCGCGCCAATACCGAGCCCCAACAAAACCATTGCGGGCTGGATTGTTGCAACGACCGAATGGCCATTGTGAAGCGCGTCACCTGCCATGTATGTCTGTGTCCCGTTGCGGCCCTCTGACGAGCAGGCCGATATTGATAGAATGGGTTGTGAGGCCACGTATAGCAAGAGGCGGCTTTGTTGCGGTTGCCGTGACGCTTTGTGCTGGCTATCGAGCATCGCCAACGCCATTGCGCATGGGAATCATGTCTTTTGCGCAAATTAGGCGATTAGCGGGTGTGGCGGAATGGTAGACGCCGGGGACTTAAAATCCCCTGATCTTATAGATCGTGCGGGTTCGAGTCCCGCCACCCGCACCAAAGTTTGGCACCGGAATTTACGCCCATTGCGCAGGATCGAGTGCCAGAAGATTTGAAAATTGCGTATAGAGCGCTGGTTCTTCAAGGCGCAAAGCGTTCGGCTTTTCAAAGAATGCGACAATTGCTTCGGCAAAGAATTCTTCGTGGTTGCTTGCGCCATATGGGTCAATCAGTGTTGGCAGTCCTTCTTCAACGCGGTCTACGTGCCGCTGGAATGCGTCAAGCATAGCTTTCTCCCATTCATCATAAGTCTGACCTTTGCGTAAAATGGGAATCGCGTTGGTATGGCCAGTCAAGCTATCGAGTTGGTGTGCGAATTCGTGAAGCACGACATTGTGTCCATCTTCGGCATCAAGGCCGCCTTGAAGCGCGTGGTCCCAAGATAAAATCACCGGACCTCTGGCCCAACTTTCGCCGAGCATGGTGAGATCTTCTTCTTGGACGATATATCCTTGATGTGTGTTGCGGCGAGTGCGGAATGCCGAAGGATAAATTAGGACCGTTCTTAGCGTATCGTACCAGGCAGGGCTGTTAACGACCAAAAGGCAGGCCTGAGCGGCGATGGAAAGGCGCATGGCTTCGTTTACTTCAATGCCATTTTGACCATGAAAAGTGATCTGATCGAGGAATAGGTTTATCTTGCCCTCGAGTTTTCGGTGCAACTGACTGGGCAACCGCTTGGTAATTGGCACCAGTCTTTCCACCAGTTTGCGCTGTTCTGGACTAAGGGGAGTGGCCAAGAGCTGCTCACGCGCGAGACGCAAGGATCTGCGGCGATACCAGAAGAGTGCGCCAATGATCAACGCAGCAAAGAGGAATGGTGCAAGCATTATTTCACCTAGATAATCCGCCCGTGCAAATATTCGAGGCCGCGGGATGATGATGCCGATAATGAGTGCACTTCCCTTATTGTCTGCGTCGCAGGTGTCTTGAGGCTGGGGCCGCCTTCTTGAATATGATGGAGTCGCCGATTTATGGCCTCCCCCTAAGAACTGGCGTCAACTTATTTGCTTTTTGCAACGACCAGCTACGGAAAAACCCGTTGGTTTTCCTTGCCGAGCATTTAACTGCGTTCGCCATACTTCCCTTATCTTTGGGTATGCGGCTTCCTTCTTAATGGTACGGATGTCGGAGCCGGTGAGGTGAGGCAAGTTTGATGGACTTTTGGGCAAACCCCTATCGAACACTTGGACCAGATGAGCATGCGCGAAGCGAGGATGCTTTGAATGTTGGTCCAGGAACTCTACCCTCGCATGACGTTGAACGGGCCAAAACTCTTTTTCTTGCGGCTAAACTTATCACCAAACAAGGGGAGTTTGTTTGCGTATTGCGCGATGTTTCAAACAGCGGGGTGCTGGTGCGCTTGTTTCATAAAATCCCCGATGAGCAACAAATAGCCCTAGAGTTGCCATCCGGCAGACATTTTGAAATTCGTCTTTTGAAAATTGCGGGAAATGAAGCTGAATTTCAATTTGTCGAGGAGGTGGACGCGACGACACTTATCGGAGAGGCGACTGACTATCCTAAGCGTCCACTGCGAGTTGGGGTTTGCTTTCCAATTCAAATCGGCGTGAGAGATGAGCGTTGGGATGGCGTAGTCGAAAACATTTCACAGCAAGGCGCCCGGTTTGAATGCGAGGGCCTTTTTGCAATTGATCGAACCGTGCAATTGGCCGGAATAGAGGATGCAAAGGGCCTAATCAGCGTTGCTGCCAAGGTTAGATGGCGGCGTGACACCTGCTACGGCGTGGTGTTCGACAACACCTTGTCGATGGGTGAGCTTGCAAAGCTGTGCGTGCGGCTTCAATCGCCAATGCTCGCCCAAAACGAGCAGCCTTACAAAGCGACCGGTAGAAATTCGTAAAAAGGACACGCTTGGCGGGCCCGCTTTACAATTCGCTAACCATTTTCCTTCACTCCGGAAAACGAGCCGGTTCGCAAAGGTCTGCGCGCCCGGTGCTTATTTACGGGGGCTACCATGACGCAGCATTCTGCTGGTACCAATACGAATTCTCAAAACGGCATTCTGGATGTCGATGTCGCGATTATTGGGGCGGGGCCCGCTGGTCTCACCGCAGGTTATCTGCTGACCAAGCAGGGCAAGACCGTTGCCATCATTGAAAAAGACGAAACCTATGTCGGCGGAATTAGCCGCACTGTTGAGCATGAAGGATACCGCTTTGATATTGGCGGTCACCGCTTCTTCTCGAAAAGTCAGCAGGTTGTTGATCTTTGGAATGAAATTCTTCCTGATGATTTCATCCAACGCCCGCGGATGAGCCGCATATATTATGAAGGCAAGTTCTACAGCTACCCGCTGCGCGCTTTCGAAGCTCTTTCAAACCTAGGGATCTTGCGGTCGACAGCCTGCATGCTGAGCTATCTTCGCTACAAGCTGTTCCCGATCAAAGACGTCAAAAGCTTTGAAGATTGGACCACCAATCAGTTCGGTAAAAAACTCTATTCGATATTCTTCAAGACCTACACAGAGAAAGTGTGGGGCATGCCGTGCGATGAAATGAGTGCCGATTGGGCCGCTCAACGCATCAAGGGCCTGTCGCTGTGGAGCGCGGTGATCGATGGTCTCAAGCGTTCGCTAGGACTCAATAAGAAACCCAATGATGGGCAGGAAGTCAAAACCCTGCTCGAAACCTTCCGTTATCCTAGGCTTGGCCCTGGCATGATGTGGGACGCTGCGCGCGATCATATCCATGCTACAGGCAAAGGTCAGGTGTTGATGGGCCATGGGCTCGATCAGCTTGCCAGCGATGGTCAAGGTGGCTGGTCGATGACTGCCTCTGGCGCCAATGGCAAAGTACAAGTTCGCGCCAAACACGCCATCAGTTCTGCGCCGATGCGCGAGCTTTCCAAGCGTATTCACCCGCTTCCGCAATCATCATTGGAAGCAAACAAGCTGCGGTATCGTGATTTCCTTACGGTTGCGCTCATGGTGAAATCAGAAGATCTTTTCCCTGACAACTGGATCTACATCCATGATGACCGGGTACAGGTTGGCCGCGTGCAGAACTTCCGCAGCTGGTCGCCCGAAATGATCCCGGACGATGAAATGGCTTGCGTCGGGCTTGAATATTTTTGCTTCGAAGGTGACGGCCTTTGGTCCTCTTCTGACGATGATCTGGTGGCGCAAGCGACCAAGGAGATGGAAATTTTGGGGCTTTGCGATCCCAAAATGGTCGTGAGTGGTGCGGTTGTCCGTCAGGAAAAAGCTTATCCTGTCTATGACGATGATTACGAAGCCAACGTGCAGGCCATGCGCGTAGAGCTAGAAGAAAAGCACCCTACACTGCACCTTGTGGGGCGTAACGGAATGCATCGCTACAACAATCAAGATCACGCGATGATGACCGCGATGCTGACGGTTGAGAACATTCTTGCTGGTAAGCGCATCTACGACACTTGGTGTGTCAATGAAGATGCGGAATACCATGAAGCAGGCGATGAGGGTGAAGAGTCGACGATCGCGGCGCCCGAGGTGCTGGCAGAGAACGAGACCAAACCGCTTAGCGAAGATCAGGTCGCAGCACTAACTTCACTTCGCGGTGTTCCTGAGCGGATCAAATCTGACGACGAACCCGCGGAGCCTGCGCGCAAGTCGGCCTGACCGACGCGCTCGGGTTTATCAGCGAACGGACACAGACAGGCCCGCTCAATGAACACCACGCTTTCCTCTGTTTTTGCAAAGCTGCGCAATGTCCAGCTGGTGCGCTATCTGCTCGCTAGTGTTGGGGCGCTTGCCGTTGATGTCGGGGCCTTTCTGAGCCTTATGTCGATGGGTGTAGCGGCGGCTCCAGCGTCTGCTATGGGCTATTCGCTTGGTATTCTGGCGCATTGGCTGCTTTCCAGTCGAACTGTGTTTCAAGACACCGTTGCCAGCGGTGGTATGGCGCGCACACGTCAAAAGGCGTTGTTTGTTATTTCTGCCCTTGTTGGTCTTGGCCTGACCACGGTCATTGTGGGTTTTGGAGATTGGGCTGGCGGTGATCCGCGTATTTCCAAATGCATTGCGATCATCGTGAGTTTTGCTGCTACTTGGTTGGTCCGCAGCAAGATTGTCTTTCGTTCGCACGATACTGTCACCAAAGATACTGCAGAAGTGAACGGATGAGCGAGATGTTGATCGAACGCCGTCTTGGCTCTTTTTCGCCCGATTTCATGGTCCGGACTTTTCTGGCCTGGCTTGCGCTGTCGGCGGCTTTGTTTGCTGTGCATTACGGTAATATCGCAAGTTATGGATCGATGGGGCCTGATGATTCCCTGCGGCTCGTTCAGGTCCGCGATTTGATCAACGGTCAAAGCTGGTTTGATACGGCGCAATATCGGATTGATTCAGCAAATGACGGCGTCGCGATGCACTGGTCCAGGCTGGTGGATTTGCCATTAGTTCTAGTGATCTTCGCGCTCTCACCTTTGCTTGGTGTCGCAGTTGCTGAAACGGTCGCGGTTGTGTCCGTTCCTCTGATCACCATGGGCATTGCCATGATGCTTGCTGCGCGCATTGCGTGGCGCCTTATGGGCCAGGAAAATGCCAATTTCACATATCTGGTTTTCGCCTTCTCCATTCCTGTCGTGTTTCAACTGGGCCCGATGCGGATCGATCATCATGGCTGGCAGATTGTTTGTATTCTTGCCGCAGTGAACGGCCTTATGGCGCGATCAGAGCGTTTTGGTGCTTTCATAATCGGCACAAGCGTGGCGTTCTGGCTGTCGATTTCGATCGAAGGTTTGCCTTTGGCTGCCGCTTTCTTTGCGATTTTGGCATGGCGTTGGATGCGAGACAGAAAAGAGCGGGTATGGCTGGAGACAGCTATCCAAAGCCTTGCTGGGACAAGTTTTGTTCTGTTTCTTCTAACGAAAGGCTTCGGCGATCTGCGTATTTACTGCGATGCAATCGGGCCTGCGCATCTCGCGCTGTTTGGTTGGGGCGCAATTGTCCTTTCTGTGCTTTCAAGGATCGAACCTATTCCGCGCAGCCTCCTGCTCGGTGGCTTTGCTCTGGCTGGCGGCGGTGCCGTCGGGATCATGCTGTTTTCTGCGCCACAATGCGTCACAGGTGGTGGCTTTGCGGAACTGGACCCATTGGTCGCAAAGTATTGGCATGCAAAAGTGCAAGAGGGTCTCCCGATTTGGCATCAGACTTTCCAAATTGCGCTTCAGTTTGCGGTGACGCCGCTAATAGGGTTGTTTGCGACTATCAATCTAATGCAGCAATCACGCGATTGGCTGCGACGTTTCTGGACGGATTATGCGCTCCTATTGTGTGCCGCTTTCCTGATATCGCTATTTGTGGCCCGTGCTGGTGCAGTCGCTTGTGTTTTAGCCGCTCCGCCGGTTGCGTGGCAAATTCGCGAATGGCTTCGCAAGATCCGCTTGATGGATCGGCCAGCCTATCGCGTATCGGCCATGGTGGGTGTGGCTTGCGCTTTGCTGCCAGTGTTGCCTTTGGCCGTGTTTACCAGCGCTGAGAAAGCGCATGCGAGCATGTTAGGCAACAAGCCGGAGCCGAAGAAACGCACCAAGTCTGAATGCAAAATCAACGAAACTGCTGCGCTTCTCAACGCTATACCCGCGACGGAGCTTTATGCTGCTCTGGATATCGGCCCGCGCATCTTGTTCGATACACATCACAGCGTGATCGCAACCGGCCATCATCGCGGCAATGATGGGATGAAATTCATCATCGAAACGGCGATGGTGTCGCCGGAGGAAGCGGAACAGAGACTGCGCGCGCGCGGAACCACGCATGTCGTATTTTGCACAGACCTGGGTGAGCCGAAACTGTACCGCAAGGCATCACCTGATGGCTTTGTTGCCCGCCTGATTGGGGATGATGCGCCTGATTGGCTGGAGCCTTTGGAATTAGGCACTGACGGCACGCTCAAAGCATGGGTAATCAAGCCAGAATAAAATCGCCGCCCTGCGTTATGCTGGAATAAAATCCATCGCTAGGCCGTTGATGCAGTGGCGTTTGCCGGTCGGCTTTGGCCCATCGCCAAAGATGTGTCCCAGATGCCCGCCGCAATCGGCGCAATGCACTTCGGTGCGGGGATAGCCAATCTTGTAGTCCGTGGTGGTCCCCACGGCACCATCATCGATGGCGTTGTAAAAACTCGGCCAACCGGTTTTGCTGTCGTACTTGTGTGCTGAGGAATACAACCGGTTTTTGCAGCCCGCGCAGACATAGGTGCCTTTGCGCTTTTCTTTGTTGAGTGGAGAGGTGTAGGCGCGCTCTGTCCCTGCATCGCGCAAAATGTAGTATTCTGACTTCGTCAGAATCTTGCGCCATTGCGCATTAGTTTTGGTGATGCGGAAGTTGCCTCTGGCCTGAGCAGGCGAGGCCCCGCATGCGCTCAAAAGGGGGAGGGAAATACCAAGGCCTGCCGCGCTCCTAAGGAAGCGACGGCGCAACACGCTATTTGCCATGAGTTTCGATCCTGAATTTTCGTCCATCTCGTTATGTTTTACGTGTGAAACAGCCAAAAAGTTTCACTTCGCGACCCGAAGCGCTCAGAATTTGGTGATTTCCACCTCCAGCTTGCGGAACCCATGGACAAAGTTCGCGCGCACGCGCTCGACATCGCCTGCGACATGTACGCGCATGCTGCGTTTGTGCATCTCTTCCAAAAGGATGCGCAGCTGCAATTCGGCCAAGCGCGCTCCCACGCAACGATGAATGCCGTATCCAAACGCTATGTGACGTTTGGCATTTTCACGCGAGAGATCGAGTTTGTGCGGGTCGGGGAAGATTGCTTCTTCGTGATTGGCCGCAAGATACCACAGCACCACCTTCTCGCCCTTTTTGATTGTCTTGCCAAAGACTTCGGTATCTTCGGTGCAAGTCCGGCGCATATGGGCGAGCGGTGTCTGGACGCGCAGCATTTCCTGAACCGCATTGGGGATGATGTCAGGGTTTTCCTCAAACAGCTTGCGCTGATCGGGGAATTTGTCGAGCGCATGGATAAACCCACTCATGGAATTGCGGGTAGTGTCATTTCCGCCAACGATCAACAGTACCAGATTGCCGATAAATTCTTCGGGGCGCATCTGGCTCATCGCTTCGGAATGGACCATCATGGAAATAAGGTCGTTGCGAGGCTCTTTGTCCATCGTCCGCTCAATCCAGAGCGATTGGAAATAGGCTGCCATTTCATGCAGGAATTCCCAGCGCATTTCGTCCAGTTCGCGAATGCCCCCAATCTCGGTGTCGCCTGACCAGTCCGACCAGAATGTCAGCATCCTGCGGTCTTCCCATGGGAAACCAAACAGGATGGCGAGCATGCCAGTGGTAAGCTCGATTGAGACTTTATCGACCCAGTCGAAGGTTTCACCGCGCGGGAGAGAATCGAGCGTTTCGCCGGTTCTTGTGCGGATTTCCTCTTCCATGTCTTTCATGGCCGAAGGGGTGAATTTGGGGGCGACCGTGCGGCGCTGGCCGGTGTGTTGGGGGCGATCCATTGCAATGAACATCGGGAGTTCGCGGCGGTCTGTGCCTTCTTCGGCAATCTGTTCGTCGCTTAATCGTTCAAGAATGGTGATGCCGCCATATTCCCAGCTGGACGAGAAAATCTCTGGCTGGGCTTCGATATGCTGGATCGCCTTGTGCCCAACGACAGCCCAATAAGGGCCATAGGGGCTTTCAGGGATGTAATGGAGTGGCCCTGCATCCTGCATGTCTTTGAAGATCGGCTGCCATCTGTCTTCGAAGTAGATATCCGAGCGCGAGACATCCCATTTGTGTGAATGCTGCGGGCGTTCCTCCGGATGCTGTTCGAAGTGCGCTTTTAGCGCTTCGTGTGCCTGCGGTGAATTGCGGACCTTTGGCCGTGCCGCAGGATTCTGGGGTGGTGCAATGGTTGCCATCATTCTCTCCCGTCTTTGAACTTTCGCGTCCAATCAACGAGAGACATCCTGCCCTAATTAACACCGATGTCAATACGGGTTTCGATCAAAGACCTATTCTGCAGCTTCGAGCGCAGGATCCGCTGTTCTGCGCGCGAACAAAATCTTGCGTTTTTTCTTTTCGCGCCCCGCACCGCCCGATTTCATCACGCGCTTCTTGAACAGGATTGATCCACCTTTGACGAGCAAGCCAACCCACACCGCCTGCCATGCGAGCGCGGCTGCGTGGATCCACAAGGTTTCATCCATCGCTGCGCGGGCAAGCATCGCAAAGGGTGAAGATAGCGGGAAGGCGATTGCATAGGGTTCCATCCACGAACCGCCTGGCGTCAGGGTAAAGGCGGCAACGAAGAAGACCATTAGCTGCATCATCGTTACCGGCATTGACATGGTCTGTACTTCGCGCACCGTATTTGCCATCGCGCCAATGGTCAGAAACAGCGACCCAAGCAGCAAATACGCCATGGAGAAATACGCGATACCGAGTGCAAGAAAAAGCGGCCAGCCGAGCGCAGGGCCGGGTAGATCGCGGTAATCGGTTTGCGTCACCGTCACGATAGCGTCTTCGGCCACGGCCCAGAACGCCCAGCCGACAGTGCCCCATACAGCTATACCCACAAACGAAACGCCCAGCATCGCGAACAGTTTGCCCATGAAAACCGCATCCATCGGGATCGCTGCGGCAAGGATTTCGATGATCTTATTGCCCTTTTCCTCAGCTAGGTTCGACAGCACCATGCCGGCAAGCAGCATGGTCAAAAGGAACAGCACCATTTGCGAGGCTTGCGCGGTTTTGATCCGGCTGGATCGTTCAGAGGCCGCGCTGCTGGTTACCGTAGCGGTCTGGACCTTGGGGAATGCCTGCGGAGTTGCGCTCGCTCCTGTGGAAGCGATGAGGCCAATCGGTCCTTTCCAGCGCGCAACTTGGCCTTCTGTTCCCACCAATTCAGGCCCCTCAATGGTGCCCGTTACAATCGCGACATAGCTGCCTTTGCGCGATTCTAGGAACTGCCGAGCGTTGAAATTGGGATCGCTGCTGGCTTCTGGAATCACAGCAAGCGCAGGAACGGCCCCGCCCAATTGCGGACGCAATGTCTCCGCGCCGCGAAGCAAGGCTGCGCTATCATCTGCGCTCATTGCAATGCCGATCTCTGCAACGGAGGCTTGTTTTGAAACCTGGCCGCCAATGCTGCCAGCCAGCCCGCCAACGATCACGGGAAAGAGTGGGCCGAGAAGGAAGAACAAAAACGCGCGGCTGAACAATACCGCAACAAAATCACGGCGGGCTATGACCCAGGCGGCCTCTAGCCGAGAGAGGCGGGGTTTGATGGACATATTTGCCATTTGGTGGTTCATGAATTTGCTCCCGCTTGATCGGCCTCAAGCTGACGGGCTGCCGCTTCGCCTGCAATCGCTACGAAGGCATCGTGAAGCCCTGCGCGTTCGATCGAAAGCGACAGAATGCCAGCCTCACCCGCGATCAGGTCTTTGAGCAAAGGCTCAACGCCGGTTTCAGGAAGCGAGAAGTAGAAGAAATCACCCTCGCGGCGTGTGTCTTTGGGTAGGGCTTTGGTCCAGCCACCCTCACGAGCGCGGGTTTCCAAGCGCACTTGGGCGGGGATGCGGTCGCGCGCGGTCTCAACACTGCCAGCATAGGGCACTTTGCCGCCTGCAATAATCGCGACGCCTTCACAAAGGCGCTCTGCATGGTGAATGACGTGGGTTGAAAAGATTACTGTTACGCCGTCTTCGGCGAGATTGCGGATCATCCGCTCCAGCTTGCCCTGGTTGATGGCATCGAGACCCGAGAACGGTTCATCCAGCACCACCAGGCGCGGCTGATGCACCAACGTGCCCAGCAATTGGACGGTCTGGGCCATGCCTTTGGAAAGCTGGCGAATCTGGCGATCTGCCGCATGCGAAAGATCGTGGCGTTCGAGCAATTCCAGCCCGCGCCTGCGTCCTTCGGCTTTGGGAAGGCCGCGAAGCGCGCCCATAAACGTAATCGCCTCAATCGCTTTCATTGCCGGGTAAAGCCCGCGTTCTTCGGGCAGATATCCGATCAGACGGCCTACATCATGCGGGCGGTCATTTCCGAATACGCGGCGCACGCCCTCATCAGGGTCAATAATGCCCAAAAGCATGCGCAAAGTTGTGGTTTTGCCCGCGCCATTGGGGCCAAGAATGCCGTAAATCGCGCCTTCGGGCACTGCGATGTCCACGCCATCGACAGCGCGCGTCCCATCAAAGCTTTTCACCAGACCTCGCGCTTCAATTGCGAGAGGGCGAGTTTCGAGGACCGGCTCTACATCAGAGCTGTCGACGGGGGCTGTGTGATTGTGCGAAGCCACAAG
Organism: uncultured Porphyrobacter sp.; assembly: GCA_964352245.1. GTDB lineage: Bacteria > Pseudomonadota > Alphaproteobacteria > Sphingomonadales > Sphingomonadaceae > Erythrobacter. Next base: position 28,860 of record CAYGQX010000008.1, on the reverse strand, counting down.
TTCGCTTACCGGCATATCCATGGCAAAGCGAATTAGCGGGTGAGACTAAACGGGAGTAACCCCAAACATGGTTAATTCCGAGGTAACCATAAACGAGGGAGAATCCCTTGAAATCCGCCTTGCCAAGGCCGCTTTGGAGCGGGGGTTTGTCGCTTGCGGGATCGCGAGCGCTGCTGAGGATCCGGTGCGCGCTGAACGGCTGGAAGAGTGGCTGGGCGAAGGGCATCATGGCACCATGGAGTGGATGGAGACGCGCGCTCACCACCGGCGATCCCCCCAGGGGCTATGGCCAGAGGCGCGCTCTGTCATAGCGCTCGGCATGAGTTATGCGCCCGCGAACGATCCAATGCGGTTGGAGGAGTATCCAAGCCATGCGCGCATATCTGTGTATGCGCAGGGCAAGGATTATCATGACACGGTCAAGAAACGGCTGAAAGCATTGGCGCGGTGGTTGGTGGCGCAAAAACCTGATGCTAAAGTCAAAGTCTTCGTCGATACAGCGCCCGTCATGGAGAAACCCTTGGGCGAGGCAGCCGGAATTGGCTGGCAGGGAAAGCACACCAATTTAGTCAGCCCCGGCCATGGCAGCTGGCTGTTTCTGGGCGCGATCTATACCACGCTGGAATTGGAGCCGAACGATCCGCAGCGCGATCAGTGCGGGTCCTGCAGTGCCTGCCTTGATAGCTGCCCAACCGATGCGTTTCCTGCGCCCTACACCCTCGATGCGCGGCGCTGTATTTCCTATCTCACCATTGAGCATAAGGGGCCCATTGCTGAGGAGTTCCGCGAAGCTTTGGGCAACCGAATTTATGGCTGTGATGATTGTCTTGCCGTGTGCCCGTGGAACAAATTTGCAAGCACAGCGCACACTATGCGCGACTTTTTGCCGCGCGCAGAGCTCACCAGCCCGCGGCTTGGTGAATTGCTTAGCCTTGATGATGCTGCGTTTCGCAATCTGTTTTCAGGCTCGCCAATCAAGCGGATCGGGCGCGACAGGTTCGTTAGAAACTGCCTCTATGCAGCGGGCAATAGCGGGGATCCCGCGCTGTTTGGGGCATGCGAAGATTTGAAGGATGATCCAGATCCAGTGGTTGCAGATGCTGCGCAGTGGGCAACTAAGCGTCTTACACCATCTCTTTAAGTTGAACGTCTGCATCGGCCAGCAGTTCAGGATCAATCCGGACAGTTCCCGCTTTGAGCATTTTGGAACCCTGCACATAATCTTTCATGGTGTTCACGCAATCGAACGCAATGGGTTTGCCTTCTTTGAGATAGACCACTGTAAACTTTCGAGCAGCCGGATCGCCGCGCAAAACGGTTGCATCATAGTCGAGATTTAAGCCAGCCGTTTGCAGCTTTAGATCATACTGGTTTGACCAGAACCAAGGCAATGCTTCGTATGGCTCTTTCTGGCCCATGATCGCACAAGCCACTGTGTTGGCCATGTCGTGCGCGTTCTGGACTGATTCCAGGCGGATGACTGCGTTTTCTGCATAAGGGTTGGCGTGCGCTGCGCAGTCTCCAATGGCGTAGACATCATCAAGCGTTGTGCGGCAGCAGAAATCAACATCAACGCCGTTTGACCCAGCGGCCCCTGCTGCAATGAGTGGCCCGACAGCGGGTACGATTCCAACTCCGACAACGACCATATCGCAGCCGATAAACTCACCATTGTCGAGCTCGACGCCGCTTACCTTCCCATCTTCACCTGCAATCGTCGTAACGGCCCGCCCGAGCCTGATATCGACGCCTTGTTCGCGGTGCTCCTTGGCGTAAAACTCGGAAAGCTCAACGCCTGCGACACGCGCCAGTAAGCGGTTTTGCGTCTCGATCAGAGTGACTTCACTGCCAAGCTTGCGCAGGACAGCGGCGGCTTCCAGTCCGATATATCCTCCGCCGATTACAATCGCACGGCGAGACCCGTTTGCGAGAGCTTCCATCATCGCGTCGGCATCACGCTTGTCGCGAACGTAGAATACGCCTTTCTGGTTGGCGCCAGGGGTTGGCAATCTGCGTGGATCGCCTCCGCCTGACCAGACAAGCTTGCGATATCCCACCACGCTGCCATCGGACAAGGTTAAGGTGTGGGCTATTGGATCGACATCGGTGACCGCATGGCCAAGCAACAGATCAATGCCCTTATCCGCCCAGAATTTCTCTGGCCGAATCATGATCCGCTCAAATCCTTTGTCGCCAGCGAGATATTCCTTGGACAAGGGGGGGCGTTCATAGGGCGGTGAACTATCACGGCCAATCATCAGGATAGAGCCTTCGTGCCCATGTTGGCGCAAGGCAATTGCTGCTTGTGCGCCGCCATGGCCTGTGCCGACAATTACAACATCAGCTTTACGTGCCTGAGCTGCCATGTCCGTTACCCTCTTATACCCAATAAGCGCAGATGACTTGCGGCAAATACGCCCCAGGTCAAGCGGCTATTGGATCAGGCTTCCAGCAGATTGCGCGCCTGGCTTGCGATTTGGGCGAGCGCTGTAGCGGAAATCGTGCTTTGCTTTTGTGCGCGTTCCACCACGTTTTTGAATTGCTTGATCGACGGGCCATTGGCCAGTGCCCAACTTTCCACAGCGTTTTCGGGGCTGATCTTTTGCCCTCCAAGAAGCGCCCGCAACAGGTCGAGCCGCATCTGCTGGAAATCGCGGGCAAGGCCTGCGACCAACAGTCGTTCCCACACATCAGAAGGCTCCATCATGGCAGCGGTGCGTTGTGCCCAATCCAGTCCCAGCTTCGCCCCAAGATCGGTAAAGGCGCTGGCAATCGAGGTCACTGGAGCATCCGCATTTTGCGCCAGCCGAGCAATTCCTGCCGCGCCGTCCATTTCGAACAATTGCGTAACGCGGTTTGCTACGTCCTTGGGTGCGCCTTTTTCTGTCAATTCGCGGCGCATCGCATCGGATTGATCGCGAGCTTCCCCTGTGATGATGTTTTCCGCGGCTTTAGCCAAGTCTGCGATGCCGGCGCACAATTCGTTGGCAAGCTCGCTTGGCACGACGCGTGCGCCGCCAGTGCGGAGCAGGTCCCCCATGTGAGCGCGCAAAGCGAGCCCCGTGCGCTCAAACAAGTCGATACGTGTCGCCTCGCTCACTTTAGCATCATCAATCTGAGTCCAAAGGCCGCGCATGTCGAACAGCGTATCAACCGCGACAAAAGTCTTCGCAATCGCTTCCAATCGCGCGCCTTCCTCCTCGGCAAGCTCGAACACTGCGAGTGGACCCATGGAATTGACAATTCGGTTGGCAAGTTCGGTCGCGATCAATTCGCGGCGCAGGCGGTGATCTGTGATCGCTGATTTGAAATCCTTGCGCATGGGCTCGGGGAACATGGCGATAAGATCATCTTCAAGCGCCGGATCATCGGGCAGATCGCTTTCTTCAATCGCATCTTGCAGAACCAGCTTCGTTGATGACAGCAGCACAGCAAGTTCTGGACGGGTCATGCCGGCACCATCGCTTGCACGGCGTTTCAGGCTTGCATTGTCCGCTAGCCCCTCAGTTTCACGATCCAGCGCATCCAAATCCTCCAACCTCTCTATGAGAGCGATGTAGGAAGCAACGGCCTTTGCTCCACCAGCTTCGGCAATTGATAGAGCAAGCGCCTGTAGACGATTATCTTCTAGGACAATTTGCGCGACATCATCCGTCATTTTTTCGAGCAGATTGTTTCGTTTCTCTTCGGTCAGGCCGCCATCGCTAACAGCCGATGCCAGCGCGATCTTGATGTTCACTTCGTTGTCTGAGCAATCAACGCCAGCCGAATTGTCGATGAAATCGGTGTTGATGCGACCGCCATTCAAAGCAAATTCAATGCGCCCTGCCTGCGTAATACCGAGATTGGCACCTTCGCCGATAACCTTGGCTTGGAGCTCGCACGCATTGACCCTCAAGCCATCATTGGCCCGGTCGCCAACATCGGCGTTATTTTCGGACTTTGCCTTGATGTAGGTGCCAATGCCGCCAAACCAGATAAGATCGACCTGCGCTTTCAAAATGGCGCTGACCAGATCATCGGGCGCGATTTCGGTGTCTTCAATGTCCAACATGTTCGCTGCGGTTTTGGACAAGCTGATGCTTTTCGCATTGCGTGGATAGACGCCGCCGCCGCGAGAGATCAGGTCTTTGTCATATTCATCCCAGCTTGAACTTGGTTTCTCAAACAACCGCTTGCGCTCTTTCCAGCTGGCGGCGGGGTCAGGAGTGGGATCGATAAAAATGTGACGATGGTCGTATGCCGCAACCAGCTTGATCGCTTTTGACAAGAGCATTCCGTTGCCAAACACATCGCCTGACATATCGCCGCAGCCCACCACTTCGATTGGGTCCTCCTGCACGTCGATGTCAAATTCGAGGAAGTGCCGCTGGACGCTGACCCATGCGCCGCGTGCTGTGATGCCCATCGCTTTGTGATCATAGCCCTTGGAGCCGCCGCTTGCGAACGCATCACCCAGCCAGAAACCTTTATCTTCGGCAATGCCATTGGCGACGTCAGAAAAGCTGGCAGTGCCTTTATCGGCAGCGACAACGAAATACGGATCTTCGCCATCATGAATGACGACGTCTTTGGGGTGGATGACTTTTGAGCCTTCAAGATTGTCCGTCACTGAAAGCAGCGAGCGGATGAAAACTTTATAGCTGGCTTTGCCTTCTGCTGCCCAAGCATCGCGGTCTTGCGAAGGGTTGGGCAATTGCTTGGGGTAAAAGCCGCCTTTTGCCCCTGTTGGCACTATCACAGCGTTCTTGACCCGCTGCGCTTTCATTAGACCCAAAATCTCGGTGCGAAAGTCATCGCGTCTGTCTGACCATCTCAGACCGCCACGGGCGACCGCGCCGCACCGCAAGTGAATACCTTCAACGCGGCGCGAATAGACGAATATCTCGCGCCATGGCACAGGCTTTGGCAGATCAGGTACGCGTTCCGATTCAATTTTGAATGCAAGCGCTTCGTGTGCGGCATCGCAAAACGCATTGGTGCGCAGCACCGCATCAATGACTGCCCGATAAAGCCGCAGGAGCCGATCATCGTTTATCGCGGAAACTTTTGCCAGACCCTTGTCGAAAGCCTCAATCGCACCTTTGACAGCTTCGTCCCGGTCCCCTTGGAAACCGGGATCATGCCGTGCGACAAACAGATCGATCATCGATTTCGTCACCGCCGGGTTTGACGCCAGTGCATCGACAACCGTGTAGATTGTAAAGCTCATGCCGGTCTGACGCAGATAGCGATAGATTGCGCGCAGCCACATCGCCTCGCGCGCTCCCAATTCTGCTTCAACCACGAGACGGTTGAACGGATCATCTTCCGCACCGCTATTCAAAACCTCTGCAATGGCATTTTCAACTATTTCGGAGCGCTTCAGCAGGCTCTTGGCGGCAGTCTCACCGCCTATGCCCAACCGGAAATCATGCAGAGTACCAAGCGCACCCTCATCAAGCGCGATATTCCTTTCCGAGACAACGCGGAAGCCGAAATTTTCAAGCGCTGGAACCGCATCTGAAAGGGAAAGACTACCTTCAAGATGGGCGATTTTGAGCCGCAATTGATCATCGGCATCGTTTGTCAACCGGTACAGGCGTGCATCGCGATGATCGCCAGGAATGTCATCGGAAGCGCTCAATGAACGCAGCCGCGCAATATCGTGAGCGGCCTCTCTGGCGCCGTATTCTGCACGGTACGTCGGAGGAAATGCATCTGCATAGCGCGCGGCAATCGCGGCGGCACGCCCGGCATCATCGGTCTGGGCAAGCTCTCTTTCGACGGCTTCGCCCCAGCCGCGTAGCAGCTCTTCCATTTCGGCCTCGATTTTGGCGGCCTTGGGCTCGGTATCGGTTTCGCGTGTATCGAGCAGGAATTGGAGCATCGCTAGTGTGCTGCCTTCTACTTCGAGGCTCCAGCTCAGCACACTTGCATTCGATTCTTGTGTCAGAAGATTCTCTAACTGCAGTCGCGTTTGCGTATTCAGCATGTCACGCGGCAGCCAAACGAATGCAAACACATGGCGCTTCAAAGCGGATTGCACCAACACCAGACGCGGACGTGGCCGGTCAACAAGGCTCATCATCGCGGTCGTCAGGCGGCTGGTATCCTCCTTGCCAAACGCGATCATCAGATCATGCGGTAATGCGGTAAAAGCGTGGACGAGTGCTTTCCCGGCGTGGCCGCTCTTGTCAAAGCCAAGCTCTGTTGTGAGCCGCGCCAGCGACGCGCGCAGGATCGGGACATCCTCTGGCGGGGTGGCTAATGCTGCGCTAGTCCAAACGCCTGCGTGGACCGATAGGCTGATCGTCTTGCCGTTCTCCCGTTTGGGTACAATAAACAGGTCAAGAGGCACACGGCGATGGACCGAAGACATGCGATTGGATTTGATCACCAGCAGATCGCGCACCAATGCCGTTTTGGGAGTATCATCGAACCATGCAAAAGCGCGCTCATAGGACGTATCTGAGAGCACCGGCGATGCGTTCTTGCCGCAAATACCATAGGCTTCGCTGGTTGATCCGTCGCGTGCGCGGGTCTCATGTCCCAGCTGAGTGAGCATTCCATTGTTGAGCCATGTGAGAAACGCTGCAGCTTCGGGGCTGGTTGCACCGATTGCTGCTGTGTCGCGCTGCATGGCCTTTTGAGCCTTGGGCCAATCGGTTACGGCCGCGCGCACATCCTTTAATGTCGCGTGCAACGCGGTAAGCAATTCGCGGCGCTGGCGCGCATCTATGCGCGGCGTTTCGATGTAGATGTAGCTTTCGGTCAGCTTGTAATCGGTTTCTTCACTCGGATGTGCCAGAGCGATCAGCTCGCCTTCGCAATTGCGCGAAGCGGCGATGACAGGGTGCACAAGACAATCAATCCCAAGCCCGTGTGCGGTGATGGTTGCCGCAATGGAATCGACCAGAAACGGCATGTCATCATTGATGATAGCGATTTGCAGGCGACGGCGCTCTTCTGTTGTCGATTCCATCGTAATGACCGATGTGCGCGACAATCGCTGAGCCCCTGCATCCAACAGGAATCGCGCGGCTTCATCGATGCCCTTGGGATCGAGCATTACATCGCCCGGCAGGATCGAGGCTTTGAGCGATGCTGCGAGCGGTTTCAAAAGCGAGGAATCGGGTGCTTTGCCGGCCCCCTTGTCGGATGAAGGTTTGCGCGATTTCGCCATCTTTGAGGCCATAGATACGGTTCCTGACATCCTGCGCGCGGGTAATTTTGTTATCCCGCTTTGTTGTTATAATACGATCATTACGCGGGTTCGAAGGTCTGGCGCAAGCATGTTTGATTGCTGTTGGCCGCGTTTATAGCGCGTTTGCCGGACAGGTTTACTAAGGGGCAGCGCGCAATTGCGATTTTATCGTTGTTCTTATGCCGCGATGGGCGCTTTCATCACGTCCATTGTCAGTTCAAGTGACCTGATGCGGGCATCGGGATTAAATGTCGACCCGCACAGCAAAATTTCATCAGCTTTGGTTCGAGTGATAAAGCTGCTTATTTGCTCGGAAACCTGTTTGGGCGTGCCAACAGCGCTGGCTTGCCCAACATGGGCCAGCATCGCCTGATGCGGGGCGGGAAGCTGCGAGGTGTAGTCGCGGACGGGCGGCGGCAGTTTGCCCGGCTTGCCTGATCGCAGCTGAACAAAGCTCTGCTGTTGGCTGGAGGCCAGCGTGCGCGCTTCTTCCTCTTTTTCTGCCGTAAAGACATTCATCGCGACCATTACGTGCGGTTTTTTGAGAGCCTGTGAGGGTTGGAAGTCGCGGCGATAGAGTTCCAAGGCCGCATCCAGATGATCGGGCGCGAAGTGTGCGGCAAAAGCGTAGGGCATTCCCAGTTTCGCCGCCAATTGCGCGCCAAACAGGCTTGATCCCAGCATCCACAATTCAGGCCCAGCGCCAAACCCCGGCGTCGCTTTAATCGGCAGATCGATATCGCCTGTCAAAAGCGCGCGCAGCTCCACCACATCATTGGGAAAATACTCCGATGCCTGGGCCAAATTCTTGCGCAATGCCTTTTGCAATTCCGGCCCTGCACCCGGTGCGCGGCCCAAGCCCAGATCAATCCGGCCCGGAAACAGCGCGTCCAGTGTCCCGAACTGCTCGGCTATCTGGAACGGGGTGTGATTGGGTAGCATGATCCCGCCTGACCCAATGCGGATGGTGTTGGTGGCGTTTCCAATATGCGCGAGCACAACCGATGTCGCGCCGCCTGCAATCCCTGCCATTGCATGATGTTCAGCGACCCAGAACCGTTTGCAGCCCTGATCCTCTGCAGCTTTGGCAAGCGCTGTGCTGGCTGAAAACGCGTCGCTGACGCTACCGCCTTCGCGAACCGGGACCAGATCGAGGATAGAGAACTGCGTCATGGGTTCGGTCCAGCTAAAGGTTCCGGCTTAGTGGGAACCGCTTCGTTTACGGTTTGTGCGGGGCCAATCTGATCAAGGTATTCCTTTGCCCTTTGAGCGGCAATGCTCTCTGGCTGTGTGTCGATCACTGATTGCCAGCTTTGCCGCGCTGCATTCTCGCGGCCAGAAAGGATTGCGATCACGCCCGCTTCAAGCCCTATTTCACTATCAACCGGAGCAAGGGTGACAGCCTGTTCAATCGCAGTCTGAGCTTTGGCCAATTGCTCCATACGTCGCAGCAATGTGGCTTTGAGAAGCCACCCCTCGCTCAATTGCGGTTCAAGCCGCGTTGCGCTTTCAAGGGCTGCCAATCCCTCTTCAGGTCGTTCCAATGCAACCAACGCGCGCGCTTTGTCGATGGCGGCGAGCGCTTCCAATGTAGATGATTGTGCCTCGCGAGCGTCCTCCACGGCGTAGTTCAATAACCACAATGCGTGTTCATGATTGCCACCGGCGAGCGCTGCATTGCCTGCCATTGTCCCGAACCGCGCCCGCGCACGTTTATCGTCAACGGGCGAACCGTTCTTTGCGGCCTGAAATGCCGTCGCCGCATCTTGCCACAGCTCCAGCTCAACCGAAGCCAATCCGAGGCAGTGATTGGCGACCACATAATTGGCCGAGTTATCCTGCTCTATTTCCTCAGTCAGCCGGATTTGCGCCTGAGTGTGCGCGCGAGCTGGATCTGTTTCAAGCACTGTTAGGCATTCAGCCAACCATTTGCTTGTTGGATTGGCGGGATCGATTTCGCCCTCGCGTGGTGGGCGATTGCGCAGATCATCATGCGGGTTGATCTCGTATGGCAAAGTCGGATTGGGTCCGACTTGCAAGGCTGCTGCGATAAGGGTCGAAGTGAGAAGCACGGTGCCAGGTCTCGCCAAAAAAGGGGTCTTGTCAGTAAAAGGTGCCAACAACCGATTTCAGTTGGACGATATCGTTATCGCGCGACAATCGGTGGTCTCCATCCTTTATCAAGGTCACCTGTACATCATCCGAACGCAAAGCAGCGGCGAGTTTTAGGCTGATGTCCCACGGCACATCGTCATCGCGCTGACCATGAAGCAGGCGCACAGGGCAAGTGATCGGTATTTCGCCGTCGAGCTGCAATTGCGCTTGTCCATCGGCGAAGAAGCCGGGATGTGTGGGTGTTGGCTCTGTGCCATAGGGATTGTCTTCATAAAGCACATCGCCTGAGGTGAGATGCGCACGCTGTAGCGCATCAAATCCCCAGCGGGTGAAATCGGGTGCAGCCGCAATGCCGATCACGCCGGCCAGTTTTTCCCCCAACGCAGTGCCCAACAGCAGCATCAGCCACCCTCCCATGGATGACCCCGTGAGCAAAACCGGATCATCGACATAGGCATCAATCAAAGCGAGCACTTCATCGCGCCACTTCGACAGGGTGCCATCGGCAAAATCGCCCGAACTTTCCCCGCAACCCGAGTAATCGAGCAGCAATGCGGATCGCCCTTTTGCAACCGCCTCATCAAACAGAGCGGTCGCTTTGCCGCCTGCCATATCTGACATATACCCGGGCAGGAAAACGAGAGTGGGGCCGGTGCCTTGGGTTCGGCGATAGGCAATTCTTGCGCCGCCAAGCATTTCGTGAAATCTGGTTTCGCTCATGGCTTTTCTCATGCCATTCGTGTCACATGCTCGCAATCCTGTAAGTATAATGCTGCCCGCAGCGATAAGGGTCAAACCTATGTTTAAAACCGATGTCGCGCCGCAGCCCGACCGTTCTGAAACGCAATCGAAAGCGATCATTTCAAGACGAGGCTTGTTTGGGCTTGCAGGGGCAGGGGCTGCGATTGCAGCCACGCCGCTTCATGCGCACAGCTTTGGCAGCGGTTTTACGCACAATGTTGCAAGCGGTGAGCCGGGGCCAGACCGGGTGCTTTTGTGGACTCGTTATGTTGGCGATGCTGAAACAGAGCTTGAATGGCAAGTCAGCGAGAGCGAAGATTTTGCCCGCATTATTTCCGAAGGTCGGGCCATCGCGTCACCCGTTCGCGATGGTTGTGTGAAAGTCTTTGCTAACGGTCTGACCCCAGACAGCTGGTACTTCTTCCGCTTCATTGCTCCCGATAGCACCAGGTCCCCGATCGGGCGCACGCGCACTTTACCCCATGGCCCCACTGCCGCGTTCAAGATGTCGGTGTTTTCCTGTTCCAATTACGGTTTCGGCTGGTTCAACGCCTATGCCCATGCTGTTGAGGCAAACGATACCGATCTTGCCGTTCATCTGGGTGACTACATTTATGAATATGGCGAGGGCACATACCCTGCGCTTGACCAGATCAACACGCAGCGGGGCACGCCCGCGCCCGATACCGAGATCATAACGCTGGCCGATTATCGGCTGCGCTATGCCACATACCGCGCTGATCCGGATCTTCAACGGCTGCATCAGGTGCTGCCCATGATTGCCATTTGGGACGATCACGAAAGCGCGAATGACAGCTGGAAAGACGGTGCGCAGAACCATCAGCCGGACACCGAAGGCGAATGGTCTGTGCGCAAAGCTATTGCCAAGCAGGTCTATCGTGACTGGATGCCAGTTTCCGATGAACCGTATGCGTCTTATGATTTGGGCGATCTGGCGACTTTGTTCCGGCTTGATACGCGGCTGGAAGGGCGTGAGGAGCAATTTAGCCTCGCGCAGATCCTAGCAGGCAAGGAAAGTCCGGAAAAAATGATCGCGGCTCTTTCTGCCTTTCGAGATGGCGCATGGGCTGATCCGACGCGGCAATTGCTGGGCGAAACCCAGGAGGAATGGCTGACCGAAGGTCTCGCATCGTCAAAATCGCGCGGCGCCGTTTGGCAAGTGCTGGTGCAGCAGGTCTTGATTGGCAAACTTGCTGCGCCTCGCGGGATGGTTGAGTTGCTTGGTGATGATATTCCGGACTTTGCTCGCATTCGGTTAGCGGCTGCAACAATAGCAAGTGAGGCTGGGCTGCCGCAGAATATGGACGCATGGGATGGCTATCCTTCCGCTCGCAATCGTGTGTTTGAGGCTGCTTTGGAAACGGATGCAAACTTGCTTGTCTTTGCAGGCGACACGCATAATGGCTGGGCCTTCGAATTGGCGCATCACGGCGCGCGGGTCGGTGTGGAACTGGGCGTTTGTTCGGTCAGCTCGCCCGGGCTTGAAGGGTATCTTGCTGCCATTCCATCGGACCAAATGGCGTCAGCACTGGTGGGCGAGAACACGGAGCTTGTCTGGGCCGACACATCACAGCGCGGCTATATGATGGTGGAGCTAACACCACAGCGCGCGGTAACCGAATATCGTTTCATGAGCGGGATCAAAACCCGTTCAACCCGGCTAGCCGCTACAAAACGAATCGTGAGCGAAGCAGGATCGGGGCAACTTGAGGTCTAAGGTTTGTCCTTCGACCAATGTCCGCACCAGAATGCGAATTCAATGGGCAGCTACGCACATAGCCTTTTGCGAAATGCTCTCGCCAATCACGCTTAAGGCCAGTCAGCGCCAGCCCTTCAGGAGGCGCCTCTCAATCGCGGCTGAAGATATCTTCGATTGGCAATTCGAAAACCTCAGAAATGCTGAAAGCAAGCGGAAGCGAGGGATCATAGCGCCCTTTCTCGATGGCGTTCACCGATTGGCGCGATACGCCGAGACGATCGGCCAGGTCTTGCTGGGACCAATCGCGCTCTGCGCGCAGCACTTTGAGGCGATTGTTCATTGCCCGACCCCCCTCATACTGCGCCCCATGCGCCATATTGGACGCGGTTTGATGCAGCTCCGACAGCCAGGCCAGCGAACCATAAGACTGCCCACCAATATGCGTCGGCATGTGGGACCGCGTCAGCGACTTCTAGGAAGCCCCAGATGGTTGCTGCGCTTAATGCGAGTGCCGTTGCGATCAGTGATTGGCGGATTACCAACATCCTGATGAACTCATCCCGCTCTTCCACGATAAGCCGTCCGATTGCCCAGAAGACCCCGATGATCGCAAGGCCCGGCGGAATTGCTGCAAGAACTCGCCAAATTTCAGCGAGGTCATCAGCATTCTCGGTATATACGAGGCCGCCCATGGCAAACATGTAGATGGACGTCGAAATGGCGACCCGCTTCATGTAGCGCTTTTGCGCTTGACCTTTGGCCATGCAGCTTTCGCCACCAGCATCGACGCGCTGATTGGCAGATTTCATCAGCGGAACCATCAAGACAATTGGAACGAGCATCAGAATCAGCAACGTGGTGCCTTCTATCCCGCCTATCATCGCCAGTCCTCCTAGCGCCGCATAGGACAAGAACATCAAGCCACCCCAGAATATCGGCCCGCGGCCCAGCACCCCTGGCTTTGTTTCTGTTGCCCTGTTCACATCAAGCACTTTCCGCCAGCTTTGCAGCCGCCGTTGAGCATGCCAAGCGCCGCACCGCTCATCCCGCCCATGATGCCAAAGGACGCGCCGGGGCTGAGTTCACTGGCGGACAGAAATAACGCGGTGATGATGATGATCACGGCCCACAGAATCGCTTTGTTTCGAATTGCCATAAGGAAAGCTCCCTTTCTAATATGGAAAGCACACTTGTCATTAATTCGATTGAATGTCAAGCATACTTTCCATTCGGGTTTCTTGAAACCGCCTCTCGCGGAGGTGTTTGATCAACTAAAGGGTGGCGGGCCGTGCTTTCACCGCTATATGCGGATGCATGGCAAATACGCTGACCACGACCACCACCACTACGACCTCGGATGTTCCGAGGCGGTCGTTGGCGCGTTAAACGCTGAAGCAGACCGCCCGGCCAGAAGGGCGGCGCGGTGTCCTCCCTTCAAAATCGGTTCCAAACCCATACACCGCCCCTTTTTCTGCGGCTTTGCCTGTGGCAGGGCGCAATCGAGATTAGACGGAAACGATAACGCGATGACTGAACTTCTGAAAATCAGCCTACCCGACGGATCGGTGCGCGAAATGGAGCCGGGCAGTACGCCTTATGATGTCGCCGCGGCCATTGGTCCGGGGCTTGCGAAAGCGGCTTTGGCTGCGCGGGTGGACCATGGCTCTGGGGCAGAAGTGCGCGATATCGGCCGCCCGTTTGATGGCGATGCCGAGCTGGCGCTAATCACTGCGAAGGATGAAGCGGATGCACTTGAATTGGTGCGCCATGACTTTGCGCATGTGTTGGCTGAGGCGGTGCAGGCGCTGTATCCGGGCACGCAGATCACGTTTGGCCCGGCGACCGATGACGGGTTCTATTATGACGTGATGGCGCCTGTTAGCCGTGAGCCGTTCAGCAGCGAAGATTTGCCCGCGATTGAGGAGAAAATGCGTGAGATCATCAAGGCCGATAAGCCTCTGGTGCGCGAAGTGTGGTCGCGCGCTGATCTGATCGCGAAATGGGAAGCGGATGGCGAGGCGTTTAAGGCTGAATGGGCCAAGGAATTGCCTGAAAACGAAGAGCTGACCGTCTATTGGTCGGGCGAACCACGCAGCGAAGGCGCGTGGCTCGATATGTGCCGCGGACCGCATCTTGCCAGCACCGGCAAGCTCGACCCGCAGGCGTTTAAACTCATGCGCGTTGCGGGCGCATACTGGCGCGGAGATCAGAACAACGCGCAGCTGACGCGGATTTACGGAACCGGCTGGCTCAATAAAAAGCAGCTAAAGCAGCACCTTCACAACCTCGAAGAAGCAGCCAAGCGCGATCACCGCAAGCTGGGCCGAGAGATGGACCTGTTCCATCTCTCAGACGTCGCCCACGGGAGCGTTTTCTGGCATCCCAAGGGATACAAGATCTGGCGTGAGCTAGAAGCTTATATGCGCCGAAAAATGGATCGCGGCGGTTACCGCGAGATCAAGACGCCGCAAGTGATGGATGCACGCCAGTGGGAGCAATCGGGCCACTGGGGCAAATACCGCGAAAATATGTTCGTGATCCCCGACGAAATCCCCAATTGTGAGGATGAGGGCGAACTGGTTTCCAGTGAAGCCGACTGGATGGCGCTCAAGCCGATGAATTGCCCGGCGCATGTCCTCGTCTTCAAGCAAGGCATTACCTCTTACCGCGACCTGCCAATCCGGCTCGGCGAAATGGGGTGCTGTCACCGGAACGAGCCGCACGGCGCGCTGCACGGCCTGATGCGCGTGCGCCAGTTCACGCAGGACGATGCGCATATCTTCTGCACCGAAGACCAGGTGGTCGAGGAGGTACGCAAGTTCTGTAAACTCGCCGCTGAGGTCTATGCTGATTTCGGGTTCAAGTTCGCGATCAAGCTGGCGCTGCGCCCTGAAAAGCGGCTCGGCTCTGACGCCGACTGGGACAAGGCAGAACAGGAATTGCGCGATGCCGTGGCCGAAGCAGGGATGGCGAGCGATGACTATGGCTGGGAGGAACTGCCGGGCGAAGGCGCGTTTTATGCGCCCAAGCTGGAATGGCACCTAACCGATGCGATTGGCCGGACATGGCAGGTGGGCACGATCCAGGGGGACCGCGTGCTGCCTGAACGGCTCGATGCGACCTATATTGGCGAGGACGGCGGCAAGCACCGCCCCGTGATGCTGCACCGCGCGATCTTCGGCTCTTATGAGCGGTTTATCGGCATTCTGATCGAGCATTATGCCGGGCGTCTGCCTGCATGGCTTGCACCGGTGCAAGCAGTGGTGGCGCCAATCGTGTCCGACATTGATGGCTATGCGCAGGAAACGCTCGCCAAATTGGAGGCCGCCGGGCTGCGCGCACAAGCTGATCTTCGCAACGAAAAGATCAATTACAAAGTGCGCGAGCATTCGCTGGCCAAAGTCCCTTACATGCTGGTCGTTGGCAAACGCGAGCAAGAGGAGGGCGCTGTTGCACTGCGCACACTCGGCGAAAAAGAGCAGCGCGTGCTTGCGATCAATGAGGCGATTGCGCTGCTGAAAGAGGCCGCAACCCCGCCCGATTTGGGTGGCTGAACCGACCAGATTATGAGCCACATCTGAAGATTCTGATCGCGCTTTCGATGTTGCTCAATAGCTTTGTGCTGACCGCTGTGACCGTCGGGACGATTACTAACCCAGTGGTCACAAGCAATTTGTGCATTGCCGCCTTTCACGCAATCACTCTGTTCGTGATCCTACCTCCATCAGACGCTTAAGGGCCCCCTTACCTGTTAACCCAGCGGGCAGCCAGCACTGGACCGCCGTTCGGTTCTCGCAGAACAAGCGCGTAGCGATCCGCACCCGCCATCTGCATCTGCGAAGTGGTGAGTGCGTGGCTCGCTTTTCCGCCTGACCATGTGGCGATGCGTGTCTCACCAATCAGGACATTGGTGTATGTGACCGTGCGTCCACCGTTTTCGCCGCTTCCAATCTTCACATCCTCGCGGCGCGATACGCCGACTAAAACCAGATCTGCGGTACTTTTCGTCGTGCCTCCCAGCCCAACACCGAAGCCGCCTGTGGTTGGCTTCAAGCGAATGACGGCGCGGTTGGCAAAGCGTGCTCTTTGTGTCAATTCTCGAAGAGCGGCTTCCTTGGACCCAACTTCGCCCAGGCTACCTGCAACGACGCTTTGCGGAGTGTAGACCCCATTATACCCCGCCAATCCGCGCCGGGCATAGGTGCGCTGGAGATCGGAATTGGAAGGTTTTGCGAAAGTGTCTTTCCATCCCAACCTGTCCCAGTAATCGACCGGCTTGGAAATGACGACGAGGCCCGGATCAAGGTTGAGTTTTTGCGCCAGGCGATCCGCAGGCGGACATGAGGAGCATCCTTGGCTGGTGAAGAGTTCAATCAGAACGGGTTCTGAAGTGAGTTCGGACGATGAACTTGATGGCTGTCCCAATGCTAGCGGCGCCATTAACATGGCAATCCAGCCTGCAGCTACAATAACGAGACCTCGGCGCATTCAAACCCTCACATCAACCAGACGAATTTCGCCCGTGAGGAGAAGTTCGTTTGATTTTCTGTTTTGGTTACTGGCCGGATCGCCGAAATTAGAGTGGCAGGACAGGACCTGCAAAAATGAGCGCTAAACCACACACTACAACAACAGCGCTGCTCCAGATATCGGCAGGCTTGAATATTGCACTTGTAAAGACGGTGCGCGAAAAGGAGATGGCTTTGTTCATTGCACCTCAAAAATGGCCTTCAAACCCTAACGAAGTGTTAAGCCTTATTTACTGAAGGCATTTGCTGGCTCGCGCAGTGAAAGCCGCCTCCTCCAGCAAGGACCGCATCAGCAGGCAGGCCGATCGTCGCGCGATCGGGGAAAAGCGCGGAGATAGCTTCGACCCCAGCCTTGTCATGTGGCGAGCCGAATGTGGGCACCACAACAAGGTGTGTGGTGATCGCAAAATTCACATAGCTTGCAGGCTCAATCGCTCCACCTCTCTTGATGAGGCCCGGCGAGGGAATACGGATGATTTCAACACCAAATTCTTGTCCGCGCCTCGTTGCATCCTCATAAATTGCTGCATTGGGATCGTCTGAGCCGGTTGCTTCTGGAACCACCAACCGGCCCGGCGCAACAAAGCGCGCGAGGTTATCGACGTGGCCGTCAGTGTGATCGTTGATGAGCCCATCACCCAGCCATAGAACACGGTCAAACCCGAGGTGCCCACAGAGTTCGCACTCGACCTCCGCGCGATCCATGCGCGGGTTGCGATTCGGATTGAGCAGGCATTGCTCAGTGGTTGCGACAAGACCAGTGCCATCGCCATCGATCGCGCCGCCTTCGAGGATCATTGAGGAGCTTTCAACGCCCAAACCGACATCATGTGCCAGCTTTGTGCCGATAGTCTGATCGCCCAACATTTCATATTTCCCGCCCCACCCATTGAAGCCGAAGCGTATGGCTTTTTGTGTCTCGGCATAGCTCACAATCAGTGGTCCGGTGTCGCGCAACCAGATATCGCCATAGGTGCGATGTTCTAACGTGACCGCTTCACTCACCAGCCTGCGTGCCCTTGCGGCGTTCTCATCATTGCGGACAAGTAAGCGAACCTGCTGCCCGCTTTCTGCGACCGCATTGGCGAAGGCTGCAATTTGCCTTTGCGCTGTCTCCAGGTAACCCGGCCATTCGTCAGCGAGATGCGGGAATCCTATCCACAGCCAGTCTTGCGGGGCCCATTCGGGCGGCATTCTAAATTGGTCAGCACAAGGCAAAGTCATGATTGCCAAGCGTCTTGCAGAAGCACGCCTTGAACGTCAATGAAGCGCCATGAAGCAGACGGCAACACACGATTGGCAAGAAGCGATCGCGCGCGCAAAAACGCATTCACCTTTTCTGGCGCGGTCGCTTGAAAAGCAGCCCGGCCTTGTCACCTTGCTGATGGATGGGAAAGGCGAGGCGGCACTGGATTGGGGGCGCGCTAGGGGTAAGCACTGCGACACAGCAATTGCCCTCAGGCGCGAAAGACTGGCGCTTGCAACTGCGATAGGCATTGGCGATTTAGCCGGTGCATTCCCTCTGCGCAAGGTTGTGGCTGAGCTGACAGATTTTGCAGATAAAGCCATGCACCGGGCGATTTGCGCTGCCATTGAAAAGCGTACGAGCGATCCAAATCCTGAAGGTTTCATTGCTCTTGCGCTGGGCAAGCAGGGCGCTGGCGAGCTCAATTACTCCTCAGATATTGACCCCATCTGGCTTTATGACCCGGCTACACTCTCGCGGCGCGACAAGGATGACGCTGGCGAAGTTGCGCAGCGATATGCGCGCGAAATCGTCGCTATGCTCGCTGATACGACCGAGGAAGGGTACGTACTTCGCGTAGATCTGCGCTTGCGTCCCACATCTGAGACCAGTCCTCTTGTAGTGCGGCGCGGAGTGGCGCTTACCCATTACCAAAGCGCAGCACTTGGCTGGGAGCGTGCCGCCCTCACCCGAGCGCGAGCAGCGTCCGGTGATATTGCGGCGGGAGAGGAGTTTCTCGACCAGATCAGCCCATTTGTCTGGCAACATCGGCTCGATTTCGGGGCGATTGACGAGATTCAGGCTCTCAGTGGGCGCATAAGGGAAACCCATGAAGGCGCCGAGCAGCCCGGCCCCGGCTTTGACGTCAAGAGAGGGCGCGGCGGCATTCGGGATATCGAATTTTTCGCGCAGACTTATCAGCTTATCCATGGCGGCAGAGACGCATCCTTGCGGGTTCGGGGCACGCGCACTGCGCTTGACGCTCTGGCGCATGCAGGCCGGATAGGTTTTGAAACAGCCCAGATTTTGGGAGAGAGCTATGACCGCCTCCGCGTGATCGAGCATCGACTGCAAATGGTCCATGATCGCCAAACGCATACGCTGCCTAGAGGCGATGCGCTTGATAACGCTGCGCAACTTGATGGCATGGCAGACGGTGCCGCTCTGATTGCTGACGTTGAAGCAGTTACGAGCCAGGTCGCGGCGATTTATGATGGCCTTGTCCAGACATATTCTGAACCCACCCCCCCGCCTATCGAGGCACGCAGTGAATGGGCAAATCTGCTTAGTGATGCCGGTTTTGAAGAGCCGGATGCGCTTGCTCAGCGAATTAAGGGGTGGCGCGATGGGCGCTATGCATGTTTGCGCAGCGAACAGGCGCTTGAGGCATTTGACCGTGTTCTGCCTCGGCTCCTTGCTGCATTCGGACAAAGCGATGATCGCATGCGCGCTGTTGCCCGATGGGAGGCAGTGCTGGACCATGCCGCATCTGCCATTCACCTTTTCCGCTTGCTGGATGCGCGCCCCGCTTTGCTCGAGCGATTGGCCGCCGCGCTCACATTGACGCCGGCTCTGGCCGATGAGTTGGCGCGGCGGCCTGAATTGCTCGACACATTGCTTGATCGCACCGCCCGCGAACTTCCGGGAATGCCCGCTGCTATAGCGGAGCGGATCGCAGCGAGCGCGGTTCGTCCCGATTACGAAGCTCTGCTTGACGCGATCCGCCTTGTTACAGGGGAAATCCGTTTCGCCTTGGGATTGCAAATGATCGAGGGGCAGGCAGATCCTTTGGATGTGGGAGCTGCTCTGTCGCGTACAGCAGAAGCGGCCATTCTACTGGCTGTGCGAGAGACCACGCGCGAATTCGCCCTTAATCACGGGACGATCCCGGACAGCGAATTGGTGCTGCTTGGTCTTGGACGATTTGGCGGAGGCGCTCTGACGCATTCGAGTGATCTGGACGTAGTTTTCTTGTTTACGGGTTCTTTTTCTGCGCAATCCGACGGGCCAAAGCCACTGGGTGCAACGCAGTATTACAATCGCCTCGCAAGCCGGATTATAGCCGCTTTGTCCGTCCCCACAGCGCAAGGCGCGCTATACGAGGTCGACACGCGGCTACGCCCACAAGGCGCACAAGGCCCTCTCGTCGTCAGCTTTGACGCCTTTGCCAAATATCAAGAAGAAACGGCGTGGACCTGGGAGCATATGGCCCTCACGCGGGCGCGAGTTCTTGAAGGTTCGCAGGATTCGCGAGCCAAGCTATCCTTAATCATGCAGCGTGTCTTTGCAAAGCAGCGCGATGCCTTGGAGTTGAAAGAAGCTGTGACGTCGATGCGTAGTGAAATGGCACGGCATAAATCGGCATCAGGTCCTTTGGATGCCAAATTGTCGCGTGGCGGGCTAATTGATTGCGAGTTTCTCGTTCATTTCTTGCAATTGCGCGGCACCACCCATGACGGCGCAGCGCTTTATGAAATACACCCTCGCGCCTATTCGCCTGACCTGGCAGATGTCATTCCAGCTTTGATTGAAGCAGGGTATTTGCCTCAGCAATTCTTGGCCGATTATGATCTAATGAGCCGTATGCTGGTCGCAGGGCGGCTGCTCGCGCCTGGCAATCAGCAACCTCCATCTTATGCTGCTGCTGCATTGGCGAGCGCGTGTGAGCAGCCATCTTACAATGATCTCTTGCAAGCATTTAGCGAGGCGAGGCAGAGGGTCGCGGGGGTCTGGTCATCGATTCTTGGTGAAGCCATTCTTGATACTGAAACGGAGCCAAATAATGAGTAATTTTCCTGGCGTGGGCGACGCAATGCCTGATATCGCGATGGGCACGCCCGACGGCGGTGACGTGAAGCTGTCAGATTTTGCCGGTAAGAAACTGGTCGTATTTTTCTATCCCAAAGACAACACTCCGGGCTGCACAACTGAAGCGAAGGATTTTACCGCGCTTAAATCAGAATTTGACGCTTTGGGCGTCGAATTGCTGGGAGTGTCCAAGGACAGCGCAAAAAAGCACCAAAACTTCATCGCCAAGCACGATCTCAAGACGCCTCTCGCCACCGATAGCGAAGAGAATGGGCTTTCCGATGCGCTGGGAGTGTGGGCCGAAAAGCAGATGTACGGTAAAACCTACATGGGCATGGTTCGCAGCACCTATCTGATCAGCGCGGACGGCACGATTGCGCAAATATGGCACAAAGTGAAAGTCAAAGGCCATGCAGAAGAAGTGCTGACCGCGGCCAAAGCGTTGTAGCTTTCATGCCCGGCTTAGCTCCAAGTGTCTCAAGCGCCATTCGGGCGGGTCTTCTCACTGGCAATCCGCGCGCTAAATGCATGGTGGCGCGGCAAGTGGCTCGTGATTGGCGGCTGGGCAAGCTCGAATGGCGATTTGACGCCAGCATGCCAGATGAACCTGCCTGGCCTTCCCGGCCTGAATTGTTGCCGCCAAACAAAATGCCCAAACGCGGCAAATTCGGCTCGGAACGTGGGCGTATCGCCTTGTGGCATAGCCTTGCTCATATTGAATTCGTTGCGATTGATCTGGCGCTCGATATGGCCGGGCGCTTTGGCGAAGAGATGGGTGAGGGATTCGTCAGCGATTTTCTAGCTGTGGCAGCCGACGAGGCGATGCATTTCGCGCTTCTAGCCCGAAAGCTGGAAAGCTTGGGCAGTCACTATGGCGCATTGCCCGCGCATGCTGGCCTTTGGCAGGCAGCGAACGCAACCCAGCACGATGTCGCAGCACGCCTAGCTGTGGTTCCTATGGTGCTGGAGGCGCGCGGGCTTGACGTCACTCCGGCGACTTTGGAAAGGGTTAGCGCGGCTGGCGATGAAAATGGCGTCAAGATTCTTTCTCGAATTCTTGACGATGAAATTCGGCATGTCGGATTTGGCACCAAACACTTTTTGAAATGTGCAGAATCAGCCGGCCAAAAGGCTGAAACACTTTGGCAAGAGCTCGTTTCGACGTATTTTCGGGGCTCGGTTAAGCCACCATTCAACGACTCAGCGCGTCTTGCAGCCGGTTTATCGCGCGGTTTCTACGAAGAGATTGCTTGTTAACGACTCGGGCGGATAGGTCAGTCTTCGACAAGTCGCAGGCTTTTCTTTTGGTCTTCGGCAGCACTTCTGGGTTTATCGGCATCATAAGAATGCGGAAAGCGAGATGAAGTGACTTGGAATAATGTGCACGCTGATGAAGCGTGTCGGCGCAAGACGCCAATATACGAGGAACGGGTCTAAATGCTATCGCTCGCAAAGCGTAACATCGCGAACATATGTGGTGCCATTTGTGCATCAGCATTTCTCGCAGCAGCCAATCCCGCCATGGCCAACACGAACGCTTCGACAGCGGCCGATGTGACAGAGCCCGTGCGCGAAGCTCAGGCTGAAAAGATCATGAAGGGCGACCAACGCTTCCGTCAATTGTTCGCAAGTTGGCGCTCGCTCGACAAAACGGGGCCGGACGCTCCGTTTGAAAGCCCTGTCGTGGCTGTGCCTTCTCGTATGCCGCTAGATGCTGGCCGGATGAGCAGCGGATATGGCATGCGCAATCACCCTGTCCTTAAGCGTCGTCGCAAACACAATGGCGTCGATATTGCTGCACCAACAGGTACACCGGTCTATGCGACCGCTGATGGGCTTATCGGTCGTGCGGATTGGTTCTCGAGCTATGGCCTGTATATCAGCATCGACCACGGTGCTGACCTTGAAACTCGCTACGCTCACCTTTCGCGCCTTGCGGTTGCCGCTGGCGATACTGTGCGCAAAGGCGACATCATAGGATACGTAGGTTCCACGGGCCGTTCGACCGGGCCACACCTGCATTATGAAGTGCGTGTAGATGGGCTTGCGGTTAACCCAATTCCATATATGGTAGAAACCCAAGCGCAGGCTGAGCTTGCATCAAACGCGCAGCTCGATGGCCGCGGAGGCCAGTGAGCTTCGCTTAGCCTGCCACGGATCGTGACAGGAACAGTTTTCCCGCCTGGAAGCGGGTCGGGCATTGGAGAGGGTGTCCGAGTATAGGCGGCGGGTTTTCCCGCCGCCTTTTTTATGCGCCGCCGGTTTGGCCAAGGCCGCCATCTCTCTTTTCGCTTGAGTGCAAA
Organism: uncultured Porphyrobacter sp.; assembly: GCA_964352245.1. Classification (GTDB taxonomy): domain Bacteria; phylum Pseudomonadota; class Alphaproteobacteria; order Sphingomonadales; family Sphingomonadaceae; genus Erythrobacter. The sequence continues at coordinate 6,212 of CAYGQX010000008.1, read as the reverse complement.
CCACTGCGCGCTAGCATCCCGAATCAAAGGCTCGCGCCAGCTATTGCTGGCGCTTCGAAGGAGAGGATGATGGCGATGCACCCAATCGCTCATGCGGCGAATAATCCCGATCACCCCGCAGTCATTATGGCTGGATCAGGCGAACGGATGACCTATGGCGAGATGGATAGAGCTTCGAACCAGTTTGCAAATCTGCTGCGTTCACGCGGGTTCAAACCAGAAGATGCGTTCGGCGTCCTGCTTGAGAACAGGATGGAATTTTACCCGCTGATCTGGGGTTCACAGCGCATTGGCACCATGCTTGTTCCGATCTCGACACGCCTTACTGCGCCTGAAATCGCGTATATCTTGCAGGATAGCGAGACAAAGCTGCTCATCACGTCAACGCAGTTCGAACCAGTGCTTGATGGGATTAAAGACCAATGCCCTGGTCTGGAGATCCTGATCATGGATGCCGGCGATGACGCTGATTTTGCCGCTGCGTTGGATGCGCAAAGCGGTGATCGGGTAAGCCATCAAAGTGCGGGCCTCGTCATGCTGTATTCCAGCGGTACGACAGGCAGGCCCAAAGGCGTGCGCCCCGCCCCGCCCGAAGATCCCGATCCGCAGGCGGCCAATCCCTTGATGGCATTGGCGATGATGGGGGCAGGCATGCCCGCAGATGGCACCATGGTCTATCTCTCGCCCGCCCCGCTTTATCATGCGGCCCCGATTGGTTGGTCTTCCACGGTGCACCGTCTGGGCGGGACCGTGGTTGTCATGGAAAGGTTCGACCCCGAAGCCGCTCTCGCTGCTATCGAGAAATACAAGGTGACCGATAGTCAGTGGGTGCCAACACACTTTGTGCGGTTCCTGAAACTCGATCCCGCCCTCCGATCCAGATACGATCTATCAAGCCATAAACGAGCGCTTCACGCAGCAGCGCCTTGTCCTGTGCCAATCAAGCAGCAAATGATCGATTGGTGGGGCCCTATCGTTAATGAATATTACGCCGGGTCAGAGAGTATCGGCATGACCCTCATTAAAAGCGAACAGTGGCTTACACATAAAGGCAGCGTGGGTCCGGCGATCCACGGCAAGCTGCATATTTGTGGGCCTGATGGAGCCGAGGTTATGGTTGGCGAGGACGGCTTGATCTTTTTCGAGAATGACATCCTTCCAAGCTATCACAACGATCCCGAAAAGACCGCCGATGCTATGCATCCCAAAGGCTGGATGACTCTGGGTGATATCGGTAATGTCGATGCGGACGGTTACTTGTTTCTTACTGACCGCAAGAGCCACATGATCATCTCTGGCGGGGTGAATATCTACCCACAGGAGATCGAGAACTTGCTGGTCACTCATGAAAAGGTGATGGACGCCGCGGTTATCGGCGCGCCGGATCCTGATCTGGGTGAGAAAGTGGTTGCAGTGGTGCAGCCGGTTGAAATGGGCGATGCTGGTGATGAATTCGAAGCGGAGCTGCGCGAATTCCTGGCTCCCAATCTGGCGCGGATCAAAATGCCCAAGCTGTTCGATTTCCGGCCCGATCTGCCGCGCGAAGCCAATGGTAAACTTTACAAACGCGAGCTTCGCGATGAATACCAAGCCGCTGCTGCCCAGGCAGCGAAAGAGAGTGCATAATGGCCAGCGCTCCTGCAATTCTCCCGACCGAACTTGGCCGCAAGGTCATCGCGCCTGAAAGCTATGCTGAATGGGATGGCTTGCTCGATACCTTTGACCAGCTTCGCGAAGAGGCACCGGTTGCAAAGATCGTAGCGGAAGACGATTCGTTTGAACCGTTCTGGCTCATCACCCGGTATGATGATGTGATGCGGATTTCGAAGGACAACAAAACCTTCCTCAACAATCCCAAACCGGTGGTGTTTTCAACGCGTGAAGCGACGGCATTTTCAAGAGCAGCAACCGGTTCGAATATGTTGGTGGATTCTTTGGTGGTCTTCGATGCGCCGATCCACCCAAAATATCGCAAGCTGACCCAAGACTGGTTCATGCCGCGCAACCTGAAACAGATTGAGGGCGAAGTGCGTGCCCTAGCTGCGCGCACCGTCGATGCCATGATCGAAGCCGGGCCTGAGGTCGACTTCGTAAGGACTGTCGCAGGGCCTTATCCCATGCGTGTTGTTATGCAGATCCTTGGCGTCCCGCCAGAAGATGAACCGCGCATGCAAATGCTCACGCAGCAATTGTTCGGTGGGCAGGATGCCGATCTTTCCGGCACTGGCATGGAGAATATGACGGCTCAGCAAGTCGTGCAGCTTGTCGCCGATGCGGTGAAGAATTTTGAAGACTATTTCGGCGCGCTGGCAGAAGATCGCCGCGCCAATCCCACCGATGATGTCGCGAGCGTTATTGCCAATGCTCTGGTTGATGGTGAGCCGCTGCCCTCGCGTGATATGGCGGGGTATTACATCATTATGGCAACCGCCGGGCATGACACCACCAGCGCTTCGACTGCTGGTGCGATGCTGGCTTTGGCACAGGATCCTGAGCAATTTGCTCGAGTGAAAGCGGATCGGTCTTTGCTTTCAGGTATTGTGGAAGAGGCAATTCGTTGGACCACCCCGGTGCAGCACTTCATGCGCACGGCGGCAGAAAATGTCGAAGTGGGCGGGCAGCAGATCGAGGCAGGTGACTGGATGATGATCAATTACGTCTCTGCCAATCACGATCCGGCTCAATTTGAGGACCCACGCAGGTTTGACGCAGCGCGTTCGCCCAATCGCCACGCAGCCTTCGGCGCAGGTGCGCACCAATGCCTCGGTTTGCATCTCGCACGGTTGGAAATGCGCATACTCTTTGAGGTTTTGCTCGACCGGATCAATGCGGTCGAGCTCGCTGGCACGCCTGCTCGTGCAACGAGCACTTTCGTGGGCGGGCTAAAGTCTCTGCCGCTCAAGATTACGCCAAGCTAAGCTTTGGATATGGGGAAGATGCGCAATAAAACAAGGTATGTGAGCAAATAAAATTGCGTATCTTGTTTCATAGAGCGCATTATACGATTTTTCTGTTCTTTTCGCGAAATATATGTTAATACTCCATTCATGGGAAAAACTTTGGACTTCGGTGATATGCTGCGATTTCGCGGCAGGTATTTGTGAGGGAGGGTTATATGGATTTGACTGACATTACTTTGCTCGCACCTCACAACCTGCCTTTCGCAGGTGCGGCGATCTTGCTGGTGCTGATTGTCATCTTGCAGATCATCGGTGCTGGCGATTTCCTTGATGGCGGCGATGTTGATATCGACCTGGATGTCGAAGGCGCAGCAGACGGGCTTGAGCCGAGTGGTTTTCTTGAAAGCGCGTTCAGCCTGCTTGGCATTGGACGGGTCCCGTTTCTCATCTGGTTCATGGTCTTGCTGTTCGTCTTTATGGGCATCGGCGTTGCAGGCCAGGAACTGGCGATCAGTCTGCTGGGCAATCCCTTGCACCCTGCCCTGGCGGCGCTGCTCGCAGGGATTGGCGCTTTGCCGGTCAATGGAGTGCTGACCCGGCCTTTGGAGCGGATCCTGCCCCAAGATGAAACGAGCGCCGTTGGTCTTGATAGTCTGGTGCGGCGCGATGCTGAAATTCAGACAGGGACAGCCCGCATGGCCTCGCCTGCCCGCGCAAAGGTGAAAGATCGCCACGGCCACCCGCACTTTGTGATGGTGGAACCGCACGATCCGCAGGCGGAACTGAACGAAGGTGATACGGTGCTGCTGGTGCGGCGCGAAGGGGAAACATTCTTCGGCGTGCACTATGAAAGCAAGCTGCTGGGGCTTGATTGAAGGACACGATAAATACGCGCGAGGGACCCATACGGCGCGCGACATACAATAGGAGAAAACATGGACGGATTTATAAATCTCGCATTTTGGCTTGGTATTATCGTAGCGGTTGTAGTGGGGGTTTTCGTTTTCCTTACAACGCTTTACCGCCGGGCATCGAAGGAAATTGCTTTCGTCAGAACGGGTATTGGTGGCGAGAAGGTCGTCATGAATGGCGGCGCGCTGGTGTTCCCGGTGTTCCACGAAACCATGCCGGTCAACATGAACACTCTGGTGCTGAGCGTTGTCAGGAAAGACGCAGAAGCGCTGATCACGCTCGACCGTTTGCGGATCGACGTGAAGGCGGAATTCTACGTCCGCGTTCGCCCCGATGCAGGCGCGATTGCGATGGCCGCACAAACCCTGGGCATGCGTACTATGCAACCCAATCTCTTGAAAGACCTCGTTGAAGGTAAATTCGTCGACGCGCTGCGCTCCGTTGCGGCGGGCATGAGTATGAACGAGCTGCACGAACAGCGCGCAGATTTCGTGCAAAAGGTGCAGCAGGTTTCGTCAAACGACCTCGCGATGAATGGTCTGGAGCTGGAATCGGTCTCGCTCACCGGGCTTGACCAGACGAGCATCGAACATTTCAACGCGAACAACGCGTTTGACGCTGAAGGTCTCACCAAGCTCACCGAGCAGATCGAAGCGCGCAAAAAACTGCGTAACGATATTGAGCAAGACACGCGCGTTCAGATGGAGACGAAGAACCTCGAAGCGGACACGCGCAGCTTTGAAATCGGACGCGACAACGAATATGCGCGCCTGCAACAAGAGCGAGAGGTGGAAATTCGCCGTGCCTCGCAAACCTCGGAAATTGCGCGCGAACAGGCAGAGCGCAATCGTGAGGCGGAAGCAGCCCGGATTGAGGCCAAGAAACAAGTCGATGCGCAGCAGATTGAAGCGGACAGGCTGGTTGAAGAGGCCCGTATCGATCAGGTGCGCGCTCTCGAAATCGCACGGCAAGAACAGCAAATTGCAGTCCAGAACAAGTCGCGTGAGGAAAGTCAGGCGAAGGCAGAAGCCGACGCAGCCCGTGCTCGTGCAGTGGAAGCCGAGGAGCAGGTTGCAACCGCTCGGGAAAGCGAGATTGCCGAACGACAAAAGAAGATCGAATTGATCGAAGCTGCGAAGCAAGCCGAACGTGAAGCTATCGGCGTCAAGGTTGAGGCCGAAGCCGAAAAGGACGCTGCGGCCAACCGCGCGCTTGCATTGCGGCTTGAAGCTGAAGGTGAAGCCGAGGCAGAGAAGCTCCGGGCCGAGGCAGCAAGAGTGCGATTCGAAGTTGAAGCGGCTGGTCAGCAGGCTATCAACGAGGCGGCAAATATCCTTTCAATGGATCAGATCAGCCTGCAGACGAAGCTTGCTTTGCTCAAAGTGCTCCCAGAAGTTGTTCGCGAGAGTGCAAAACCGATGGAAGCGATTGACTCGATCAAGATCGTGCAGGTCGATGGGCTTACCAACAGCGGCGGTTCTGGTGGTGCGCCAGCGGGAGCAAATGGCGCAGGCGGCGGATCGGGCAATCTTGCCAGCGATGCAGTATCAGCAGCGCTCGCCTACCGGGCACAGGCCCCTGTGCTTGATGGGCTGATGAAAGAATTGGGCCTTGATGGCTCCTCGCTCAACTCTTTGGTCAAGGCAGCGACTGATGATCCAAAGTCTGTTGAGGAGGCATTGTCGAAGATATCATTCGATGATGAAGAGACAGGGGAAACCGTTGAGGATCAACCCGGCACCCAAATCGCCGAATAATTCTAGCCTTTTTCATAAGATCGCGACGCCTCCCAATTGGCGCATAGCCGATTGGGGGGCGTTGCAATGGGCGCTTGGAGCACTGGTCCATTAGACAATGATGGCGAGCTCGATTTTGCAAAGGAAGAGGACGGCATTGATGCATCGGACGAAGCGCTAAGCTTGGATTGCGTTAGCAACCAGGTTGAGGCCCACAAAGCCGCCCGTGGATAGTCGCTGTTACCCAATGCGTCGTCGCCATGTCCACTACCGGTTAACACAATGCCGGATGATCTTACGCAGATCGCGAATACATTTGGTTCGCCATAAGATGCTTTCTGCTAGAATGCCCTGGAAGCAGCCCCTGCCGTCATCAGCCATAGCGAACTGACTGATTTTTCGGGTTAAAGAGAGGGCCGCGTTTTTTAACTGGGCCATCAATTTCCCTCGCTTAGCATAAACACAGATCCGCACGTTGGAATGAGCCGCGGTGGCAGCGTGTATCTCGATCCCCTTAATGCAACGCTGCATCCGCAGCATTTTGTGCAGCATTGGCAGTTTGATAATTGAGATTCGGGTGAAGCGTTGCTTCCGATCAGCCGAGCAGCTTGCGCGCCATGGCGCGCACATCTGCGCCCATATCTTCACGCTCTAAAGCTAGCGC